>JBEKRX010000020.1:0-81333 GCA_049518415.1 Verrucomicrobiota bacterium | reverse complement strand
TAGAGGGGGTGGAGGAAACGTTCGGCATGGCCTGGCGGTTGTTTGCCACGATGCTCGAAAGAGCAGAAACAACGGAAGCCGTCGGCCTAAACTGGGCGCGCCTCCACTCCACTCGACCCCAAGGCTTGCAGGTCTGACACAATGCCCTTGCCAGAAACGGACAGTCCGCGTAGGAGATGAGACATGCAACGCGCCCTTGTGATGACCGTGATTGGGCAGGACCGCCCCGGCTTGGTGGATTCGATCGCCAGCCTGGTGGCGGGGCATGGCGGCAATTGGCTGGAAAGCCGGATGTCGCGTTTGGGCGGGCAGTTCGCCGGCATCCTGCGGGTGGAGGTGCCGGAGGAGCAGATGGCGCCTCTCAGCGCGGCCTTGCGCGGCCTCGGGTCGGAGGGGTTGACCGTGGTGGCACATCCCGACCAACTGCCATCGGCCAGGCCGGGCGCCCGGTTGAGCGTGCTGGAAATTGTCGGCCAGGACCGGCCCGGCATTGTCCGCCAGCTTTCGCATGCCCTGGCCAGTTTCGGGGTCAACGTGGAAGAGCTTCACACCGAGTGCGCCAGCGCGGCCATGTCGGGCGAAACGCTCTTCAAGGCCCGCGCCAGGCTCAGCCTGCCCGCCGCCTGCAACGTGGCCGAGGTCCGGCAGGAGCTCGAGCGAATAGCTGAGGATTTGATCGTGGATATCACCTTCGAAGAGTTGCGCGGCCAAGGGGCTAAGTGAGTCAGACAATTTGCCTTGGAATAAGCCTGGACCGCCCCGTTCCGCGACTCACGCCTCCTTCCGTGGGAAGAGCGGCGCCGGCGAGCCGATGACGTGCCCGGTCGCCAGCCCGCCCCAGCGGGCGGCGGCGAACTGGTCGGGCGCGCCCGGCAAACCGAGTTGCGCATAGAGCTTGCTGGCCGTGCCTGGGAGGAAAGGCCAGAGGAGCACGGCCAGGATGCGGCAGACCTCCGCCAGGTTATACAGGATTTGGTCGAGGCGCTGCGCTTGGGCCGGCTCCTTGGCCAGTTTGAACGGCGCGGTGTGGTCCACGTACTGGTTGGCGCGGGTGACGAGCGACCAGATGGACAGGAGCGCGGCCTGGAGCTGGTTATGCTCGAGCAAGGCGCGGGTTTGGGCGACCACCTGGCCGGCTTCCGGGGCCAGTTCGTGGGAGACCGGCGGCACGGCGCGGTGGCGGTAACGCTCGAGCATCGCGAGGGAGCGGTTGACCAGGTTGCCCAGACCATTGGCCAGCTCGGCCGCGTAGCGCGCCTTGAAACCCGCATCGGTCCAGTTCCCGTCCGGGCCGATGTCCAGCTCGCGGAGCACGTAAAAGCGGAAGGCATCCAGGCCCCAGTCATCGATCACGGCCACCGGGTCCACCACGTTGCCGGTGGATTTGCTCATCCGCTGGCCGTCCTTCTGCCACCAGCCGTGGACGAGAATCTGCCGGGGCAAAGCGGCGCCCATCGCCTTGAGCATGATCGGCCAATACACGCAGTGGAATTTGACGATGTCCTTGCCGATCAAATGGAGGTCGGCGGGCCAGAGCGAGGGTTCAGGGCCGGGGGTCTCCTGGCCCGCCGGGACTTGGCTGCGCTCAGACGCCGCCGGTTGAGGGCGCAGGAATTCGGGCACGCCGGGGTCGCCCGCGGCGGCGGGCACGCTGATGTAATTGCACAGCGCGTCGAACCAGACGTAGGTGACATAATTCGCATCGAAGGGCAGGGGGATGCCCCAGTTCAAGCGCGCGGCCGGGCGGCTGATGCACAAGTCCTCCAGCAGATTGTTCTTGAGGAAACCGAGCACCTCGTTGCGCCGGTAATCGGGAGCGACAAACGACGGGTTCCGCTCGAGATGCTCGATGAGCCACGCCTGGTGGTCCCGGAGCCGGAAGTAATAATTCTCTTCCTTGAGCCGGATGACTTCGCCCCAAGCCGGGTCGAAGGCGCCGTCCGGCCGGCGGTCTCTTTCGGTCAGGAAAGTCTCTTCCCGGGTCGAGTAGAAGCCTTCATAGATTTGCTTGTAAAAATGGCCCTCGGCCTGGAGCCGGGCGAGGATGGCCTGCACGACCTGCTTATGGCGGGGCTGGGTGGTGCGGATGAAATCGTTGTTGGTCAACTCCAGTTTCGCAGCAAAGTTCTGCCAGATGGCGGCCAACTCGTCGCAGTAGCCGCTGGGGGTTTTGCCCTCGGCCAGCGCCGCCTGCTGCACCTTTTGCCCGTGCTCATCCAGCCCGGTCAGGAAATAGGCCTCCTGCCCCAAGCTCCGCCGGGACCGGGCGATCACGTCGGCAATCACCTTTTCGTAAGCGTGGCCCAGGTGCGGCAGCCCGTTAACGTAATCAATCGCCGTGGTGACGTAGAACTGCTTGCTCATTTCCTCTACTTTGGCGAAGTGCGGGGCGCTTGGCAACTGATTCGATTTTAACCATCCGACCATGTAACCGGCCAACACCCCTTCCCTATTTGCGATTAACCCGTTACATTACTAACGGATGTCGGACACATTGGTCGTTAATGAAATCTATCTGAGCCTGCAAGGGGAAAGCACCCTGGCGGGGCTGCCGTGCGTTTTTGTCCGGCTGACCGGGTGCAACCTGCGGTGCTCGTATTGCGACACGGCCTATGCCTTTGCCCAAGGGCAGAAGCGATCCCTGGCCGATGTTCGCGCCGAGGTGCTTCGGCTGGCAGAACGGTTCGAGGAAAGGCGGCGTGTCCCGACGGGCCGGGATTTCACTCCGCGCGGAGTTCGGAGTGGGATTGCCAATTGCCAATTGCCAATTGCCAATTCGCCTATGGCGAGCGGAGGGGAGGAGAAAAAGGGCGGGCGGAGGGAGAATTGGGGATTGGAAGGTGGGAATTGGCAAGGGCGTTTGCCGCTGGTCGAGCTGACCGGGGGCGAGCCGCTCCAGCAGCGGAGCTCGCTCGCGCTGCTGCGGGCCTTGTGCGACGAGGGGTTGACCGTGCTGCTCGAGACCAGCGGCGCGCTGGATATCTCGCCGGTTGACCCCAGGGTGCGGCGCATCATGGATTTGAAGTGTCCCAGCAGCGGCGAGGCGGGGCGCAATCGCTGGGAGAACCTGGCGCAGCTTAAATGCGCCGACGAGCTCAAATTCGTCATCGGCACGCGCGAGGACTACGAGTGGGCCAGAGAGCAGATCGCGGAGCGCCGACTGGCCGGCGTTTGCCCCCTGCTCTTTTCCTGGGTCCACCCGCTCGCCCCCGAGCAGCAGCATCCATCGCTCAAACCAGTCCCTCCGGGCCAAACGCCCCTCTCCCGCCGGGAACTCGCCGAGCGAATCATCGCCGACGCCCTGCCGGTGCGCCTCCAGGTCCAGTTGCACAAGATTATCTGGCCGCCCGAACGGCGCGGCGTGTGAGCTACAGGAGTTACAAAGGTTATCGGGGTTGCTAAGCGCCCGTGCAAAAACAAATTCCGATTTTCTCCAACCCGGAGGGTTGGTAGAAAGTAGCCGGTGGTCGTTCAGGGTAAAGGGGGAACGACCACCGGGCAGGGCGCCCTCCGGCGGTCGCACCCCGGAGGGGTGCCAGAGAATAATGTTGGAACTACGCCTGGCCTTCGGAGCTTATTTTTGCACGAGCCCTAAGGTTGGGGAATTGGAATATAATGAACGCCGCACAAACCCTCGCCCTGTTGCGCGATTACGAATCGCGCAACGTGACGTTCATCGAACCGGACGGCTCGTGGCCCATCGTCTGGGAACGCGCCCGGGGCGTGCACGTCTGGGATGCGGAGGGAAGGAAATATTTGGACCTCACGGCCGCCTTCGGCGTGGCGGCGGCGGGCCATGCCAATCCGCGGGTGGTCCGGGCCGGGCAAAGGCAAATGGCCAAGCTGCTCCATGCCATGGGCGACGTGCATCCGCATGCGCTCAAGGCGGAATTGGCGCGGGCGTTGAGCCGCTTGACGTTTGAGCGCTGGCAAGGGCCCGAAGTCCAAAGTCCTGCCTGGGATTTCACCCGCGCGTCCAGTTCGGTCCCTCGGCCCTCGGCCCTCGCCCCTCGCCACGCTCCTGGCCAGGCACCTGAAAAGCGGTTTGAGTCCGGCATTGAAGACGGGCGGCTGGGGGGCGGGCAGGCGAAAGGGGGCCTGGCGGGAGGGAAGACAATTTTCTGCAACTCCGGCTTCGAGGCGGTTGAGGCGGCGCTCAAGACGGCGATGCTGGCGACTGGCAAACCGGGTGTCATCGCCTTCGTCGGCGCGTATCACGGGCTTGGCTATGGCGCGCTCAATGTCACCCAGCTCGAGCATTTCCGCTCGCCTTTTCGCAGCCAGCTTGGCGGGTTTGGGCGGTTCGTGCCCTTTCCCGTCCGGCGGGAGGAATTGGCGGCCGTGGGCGAGGCGCTGGAGGGGTTAGTGCGCCGGGAGCCTATCGGCGCGGTGCTGGTCGAGCCGATTCAAGTGCGGGGTGGGGTCAATATTCCCCCGCCGGAATTCCTGCCGCTGCTGCGCCGGCTTTGTGACGAGCACCAGGCGCTGCTGCTCCTGGATGAGATTTGCACCGGTTTTGGCCGCACGGGAAAATGGTTCGCCTGCGAACATAGCGCGACTGTGCCGGACGTGATTTGCCTGGGCAAAGCCCTGACGGGCGGGTTCCCGCTTTCGGCCTGCGTCGGGCGGACCCGGCTCATGGATGCGGCCTGGCCGGCCTCGACCGGCGAGGCCATCCACACCAGCACCTTCCTGGGCCATCCAGTCGGCTGCGCCATGGCCCTGGCCCAAGTCGAGGAAATCGAAGCGCGCAGCCTCGTGCAACGGAGCGCGAGGCTGGGGGAGTTCCTGCTGGGGCTCCTCGCGAAACTCGCCCCTCCCGCCTCCGGCCTGGAGTTGTCCGCCCGCGGCGCCGGTCTGCTGGCGGGCCTGGAATTACGTGCCCCAAACGGCTCGCCGGCCACAGCCGCGGCGCTGGGCCTGATCAAGACCATGCTCCACCGGGGCTTCATCCTGCTGCCGGAAGGCGAGCACTCGAACGTGCTCAGTTTCACGCCGCCGCTCACGATCTCAGCAAGGCACCTCGCCGCCGCCGTGCGGGCGCTGCATAGCGGCCTTGCAACCATCTAATTCCAATTCGCGTTGGAATAACTCTTGCCTGGGGTGATGAAGCTATCTGACATGAAGCAAATTCTGACCGCCCGCGGCATTCAACTGACCAAGTCGCTCGGCCAGAGTTTTCTGCATGACGCCAACCAACTCCGGCGGATTGTCGCAGCGGCGGAACTGAGCAAATCGGACCGGGTGCTGGAAATCGGGCCGGGGCTGGGACCGCTGACAGAACTGCTGGTCGAGCGGGCTGGGGAGGTGCTGGCGATCGAGAAGGATGCCCGGCTGGTGGAGGTGCTCAGAGAGCGTTTGCGCCTGGATGCTGGCGGCAGGCCGGGCTTCCGCCTGCTCCACGACGACGCGCTGGAATTTCTGCGGCGGGAGGCGCGCGACTGGGGCGATTGGAAACTCGTCGCTAATCTGCCCTACTCGGTGGCGTCGCCGCTCCTGGTCGAGCTGGCGCAGGCCCGGAGCGGTCCGCGGCGGATGGTGGTGACGCTGCAGCTCGCGGTGGCGAAGCGGCTCCTGGCGCAGGCCGGCGACCAGGACTACGGGGTGCTGACCCTGCTCGTGCAACTGGACTACGAACCGCGCGAGTGGTTCAAAATCCCGGCCGGTTGCTTTTTCCCGGAGCCGGCAGTGGATTCAGCCTGCGTGAGCCTGGCGCGCCGCCGGCAGCCGCTGCTCGCCCCGGGCCAGGCAGAGGTCTTTGCCAGAATTGTCAAACGCAGCTTCTCGCAGCGGCGCAAGATGATGCGCAAGCTCTTGCAAGCCGACTGGCCGCCGGAGAAGGTGGAGCGGGCCTTTGCGCGCCTCTACCCGTGGCCGCTCCCGGCCCAGGCCCGCGCCGAGACGGCCACGCTCCAGCAATTTGTTCGACTCACGCAGTTGTTGTCCTTGGAATGAGCCTATGGGTGAAGAGATATTGGACGTGGTTAACGAGCACGACGAGGTCGTGGCGCGGCGCCCGCGCAGCCAAGTGCACCAGTTGGGGCTTAAGCACCGGGCCGCGCACGTGCTCGTCTTCAACTCGCGCGGCGAGGTGTTTCTCCAAAAACGCTCGCCCAACAAAGACCGCCAGCCCGGCTTGTGGGATTCCTCCGCCTCGGGCCACGTGGACGCGGGGGAGGATTATGAGGCCTGCGCCGTGCGGGAGTTGCGCGAGGAACTCGGCCTGGCGGTGGAGGCGCTCCCGGAGCGGCTCTTCAAGCTCGCGGCTTCGCCGGAAACCGACCAGGAACACGTGTGGACCTACCGGTGCCAGGCCGAAGGACCGTTCCGACTGAACCCCGAGGAAATCGAGCGCGGCGGCTGGTATGCCCCGGCGGAAGTCAGCCGCTGGATGACCGAGCGGCCCCAGGATTTTGCCAGCGCCTTGCGGGTGATTTGGGCGAAAGTCAGTTTGGCGCAGTCTCATTGACCCTCGGCTTCACCTTGCGGCGGGCGCATCCTGACACTGCCGCCAAATTCCACTCCACTCGCGCGCAGCGCGGCATTCTTCCGCCCCGGAGGGGCGGCAAGACAGTAGCCCAGGGCAAGGCCCGTCCCGCTTTGAGCGGGACGGGCCGCCGCCCTGGGTAAAGCGGAAAAACGGATCACCCCCCTCCCGTCCCGCCTTGGCGGGATGGGAGGGGGGAAGGGGGGAGGGCTTCCGCCCGCCCCGGGGGCAGTGTCAGGATGCGCCCGCCGCCGCACTCCAAAAAAACCCTGTTTGACGCCCACGCCAAAGCGGGATAAGACTCCTTCGGATTCGCGGACCGAACACACCCGAGTCCGGCGCAGAGCATGTCCATTACCGTTTCCATCGTCGAAGACAACGAGCAACTGCGGGGCACCCTGGCACGGGTCGTCGGTCGGGCCGAGGGGTTCCGTTGCGTCAGCCACTACGGCACGGCCGAGGCGGCCCTCGGCGGCCTGCCCAACGACCGCCCCGCGGTGGTCCTGATGGACATCAACCTCCCGGGTATGAACGGCGTGGAATGCGTCCGCCAGTTGAAGCAACTCCTGCCCGACACGCAGGTGGTTATGCTCACGGTCTATGAAGATACCGACAACATCTTCAATGCGCTCGCCGCGGGGGCCGCCGGCTACCTGCTCAAGCGCACCAAGAGCGCCGAACTGCTCGAGGCCCTGCGCGAGGTCCACCGCGGCGGCTCCCCCATGACCACCCACATCGCCCGCAAGGTCACCCAGTCCTTCCAAAGAACCAGTCCCGCCTCGCCGCCGACCGCAAACCTTTCCGAGCGCGAACAGGAAGTCCTTGACTGCCTCAGCCAGGGCTTCCTCTACAAGGAAATCGCCGAAAAACTCGGCATCAGCTACGAAACTGTCCATACCTACATCCGCCGCATTTACGAAAAACTCCAGGTGCGCACCCGCACCGAGGCCGTCGCCAAATTCCTCCGGCGCTAGTGCCAGACTGCAATGACAAGCAATGGAATGCGTCGCCGTTCGCGGTCCGCGTCGCGGCCCAATCCCGACGCGTCGGGAGAACCCAGCCCAGGGCATCGGCCCCGCCATGGCGGGGCCGATGCCCTGGGGCCTCATTCCCACCGCCCGCCCCGCGCCCTGAAAGGGCGCCACAGACCTCAATCCCACACATATCGTTCGTCGTACTCAAAAGACCTGCCTCACCCGGGCTTGACCTCCGCTTCTTCCCCCCGAGCCCGCTCACTCCCGGCTTGCCTCCGCCGTCCATCTGTGCCAATGTCAAGGCACATGGACACTTCACAGTCTGCCTCTGCTGGGGGCGGCCTTCTAAAATGGGCCATGGTTGGCGTCCTGCTGGCATCAACCGCCAGCGGACGGGCGCAGGGTTTCAGCTTTGAGTCTGCCGGCGCGCGCTTGGGCATTGGCGCCAACCGCTCGAGCAGCGCCTTCCAGCAGGCCGAGGCCTTTGCGGATTGGAACCTGCCGTGGCATTGGGACCTCGGGGCGAAGTTGGACCTGCAAACCCGTTTGGACCTCTCAGCCGGCTGGCTCGGCAACGATCATGGTAGCGCCGCGGTGGCGAACCTTGGGCCGCTGCTGGTCCTGGGCCACGAGCGGTTGCCCATAGCGGTGGAGGGAGGGGGGAGCGTCACCATCCTTTCCCATTCCGATTTCGTGTCGAAGGACTTCAGCGAACCGCTGCAGTTTACCAGCCATATTGGACTCTATTGGGACTTCGCCCCTCACTGGCGCCTCGGCTACCGCTTCCAGCACATGTCCAATGCCGGCCTCGGCAACCACAATCCCGGCATGAACCTCCACATGTTCGCCCTGACCTACCGATTCTAACCCGCCTGTCTGCAGATTCGTAACTACTCACCTGCGAAGGCACTGGAGGGCTCCATGCCGCTGGGCACCCGCTCCATACGACATGTAGCAGCCGACGTCAGTCGGCTCTGATACGGTGCCTGTGCTCGGGCACCCGCGCCATGCGACTTGTAGCAGCCGACGTCAGTCGGCTCTGATCCTCGCGAAGACCAATAGTGCGCCGACCAACGTCCGCGGCTGCCTGAATAGTTACGCAGATTCTTGAACGCGCCCTGCCTTTCCGCGTATTCCGCGTATTCTGCGGTTGCTTTCTCGGTCCCGCCTCGGCCGTGCTAAACCCTTTGTGCCCTTTGCGTGACCAGGTTTCAGGCGGTTCGCAGCAGGGCCTCAGGCGCGACCCCAAAGGCATCGTTCATACCAGCCGAGGGCAAGCCCCATCCCGCCACGCCGGCACGGGAGATGGCAAGGGCAAGTCTCAGGCTGCGCTTCCAGCCTCCACGCTCCACCGCCCAGGGCCTCCGCCCGCCTTCCGGGTAGTGTTCGGATGCGCGGCACGGCACCGGCAACAAGGTTGACAGACTTGCACGCCGGCCACCGCTGGCGCTAGGCTCTGGGCTGCCGATACAGTGGACTCAGAACACGCGCCGACAACGAGCCAGACCAACGGTCTGAATTCGGGCAGTTTCCTAGGCCGGTGACTGGGCGGTCGGGCTTTCGGCTTTGGGCAAAAGGCAGAAGGGTCGCATCTCAACATTTGACACTGGCCGAGGCCCGCCAGTCCCGATTTGCGTCGGGACCAGGTGCATGCGTATGGCCTGATGCGCAACCATTTTCATCTGGTCGTCCAGACGCCCAACGCCAGCCCGGGCATCCGGGCAAAACGCTCCAACCGGTTACGCGGCGCGAGCGCACCAAATCAGACGACCACCACCGGATTCTGGAGCCGGCCAATGCCCGAAATCTCAATCTCAACCACATCCTGCGCCTGCAGGGTGAAGCCCTCGGGCGGCACGATGCCCGTGCCGGTCAGCAGCAGGGCGCCGTGCGGGAACCTCTGGCAGCGAAACAGGAACCCGGCCAGTTCCTCGAAGCCGCGCTTGATTTGGCCGACGGAGGTTTGGCCGGTGAACACGCATTGGCCCTGGCGACGGATGGCCAGCCGGATGGTCCAGGCTCGCGCGGCGGATTCAGCCGCGCCCAGGTTGAGCCACGGACCCAGCGCGCAGGAACGCTCATAGACCTTGGCTTGGGGCAGATACAAGAGGTTTTCCCCCTCCAGGTCGCGCGAACTCATGTCGTTGCCGATCGTGTGGCCGACGATGCGCCCGCGCGAATTGAGCACTAGCGCCAATTCCGGCTCCGGCACGCTCCAGCGGGCGTCCCGGCGAATGCCGACGGCTTCGCCGGTGGTAACCACCTTTTCCGCCAGCGCCTTGAAAAACAGCTCCGGCCGCTCGGCGGCATAGACCCGGTCATAGGCCGTGGCGCTGAAGCCGGATTCCTCCATGCGCGCCCGCTTGCTGCGCAGGTAAGTGACGCCGGCCGCCCAGACCTCCTGCCGCTCGACCGGGGCGCACAGCCGCACTTGGGACAACGCCAGGCGCGGCAGGCCCGGCGAGGCGATTTGGTTTAGTTGCCCGCAGGGGTCATCGCTTTCCAGCAGGGCATGCAGTCCGGTGATGCCCGCCGGCGTCAAATCCAACAGCGTCGAGTCGTCGTTCATCAATCCTATGCGCACGGCGCCATCCTGGTCCTGAAATCGGCAGACGTTCATGACTTTGTTAATTCTAATTCGCGTTGGAATAAACCCGAAATCACATTGCCAATTGCCAATTGCCAATTGCCAATGCTAGCCCCCGCCGTCCAACCGCTTGGAGCGCGGGGCCTTGGGCAGCAGGAAGGCCAGTGCGGCGCAGACCAGCATGCCGGCGCCCAGCACCGTGAAGGCAATGGCCGTGCTTTGATACTTCTTCGTCAGCCAGCCTACGATATAGTTCCCGCCGTAGCCGCCCAGGTTGCCGAAGGCATTGACCAGGCCGAAGACCAGTGCCATCACGCTCCGCGGCAGGGTTTCGCCCGGGATGGCCCAGAAAGGCGCCAAGGCGGCAAACGGCCCCGGAATGGCCAGGCATAGCAAGGCATAGGAAAGCCAGAAGTCCTCCCGCACCAGCACGCTCAGGATGAGGCTGCTCCCGCTCAGGACGTACACCGCGGCGACGTGCCCCCGGCGCTCGCGCGCTTTGTCCGAATGCCAGGAGTTGAGCACCATAATCACCGCGGTCACGGCATACGGCACGGCAAACAGGAGGCCGTATTGCGGCGCGCTGAAGCCACGCCCCTTCAGAGTGGTGGTAAAGAAAGTCATGCAACCGTAAGCCGCGCAGTTATGCAGGAAATAAAGCGTGACCATGACCAAAACCGACGGGTTGCAAAGCCCTGCCATCAAAGGGCGCTTCTTGGGCGGCTCCAATTCCGCCGCTTCCTGCTCCAGGGTGCGCTCGAGGTAGTCGCGCTCCCCGGCGGAAATCCACCCCGCCTCGCGCGGCCGGTCCCGGATGCAGAACCACCACAGCGGCAGCCAGAGAAAGGGCAACGCTCCCTCCAAAATGAGCATCTTGTGCCAGCCAAAGTCTCGCAGCAGCCAACTGGTCAGCGGCGCCGAACCCGCCACCGCCAGCGGTTGGCAGAGGTTCCAATAGGCATTGGCCCGCGCGCGTTCCTGGCGCGGAAACCAGTTGGCCAGCAGCACCAAAGTGGCCGGAAACACCCCGCTCTCCGCCACCCCCAGCAGAAACCGCATCACCTCGAACTGCCGGAACGTCCGGGACAGGCCGCAGCCCGCCGCGCACAGGCCCCAGAAAACCAGGAACAGGCTGATCACCTTGCGCGCGCTCCAGCGCGAGGCCCAATGCCCCCCCGGAATTTGCAGCAGCACGTAGCCCAGGAAAAAAATCCCCGCCGCCTGCCCCTTCATCCGGTCGTCCATGAGCAGGTCTTTCATCATGGTCGAGATGGTGGGGTCCAGCGCCAGCGAAACGTTGGTGCGATCCACGTACGAAATCGTGTACATGATCAGCGCCACCGGAATGATCCGCAGCCAGCGTTGTTCTCTCATAACTGCAGCCGTCGGCAGTTCTCTACCAAGCGCAGTGCCGCGCGTCCATACCAATTGGCTGCAGCTCCTGGCCGGCAACTTCTTCGCCGCCTGCCAGCGTCACCCGCGCCTCATCTCCCGTCTCCGGCGGGAGCATTTCACTTTTTTGAGTGGTCCCTCCTAATCTTAATCCTGATCCTAATCTTAATCCTAATCTTAATCCTAATCCTATTCCTAATCTCTTAATCTAATGTAAGATCAGGAGCAAGGATTAAGATAAAGAGCCAGAAAGGCCACCAAAAAAGTGAAATGCTTCTCCGCCAAAAGCCAATTCCGCCAATTCCTCCATTGGCTGCATTGGCTGGATTGGCTGCATTGGCATTTTTCGTCCAAAATTCCGTCCCCAAAATGCGTCTGATTCCAATTCGCGTCGGAATCAGAATGGAAGGGGCTTTTCCTTGTCTCTCCGCCTCGTACTGCTTCAATGGCATAATGAGTTCCGCCGACGAGCTTTTCGATTCCCCGGCACCGGAGATTTTCGAGGTCCAGACCCATGCCCCCGGCCCGGCCGGGAGCCTGCCTTTGACCGAGGACCTGCTCCGGCACAGCCCCAGCGGCGACATCTTCGGCCTGGTCCAGAATGCGGGCATGGGCTGGAATCCGGCCGAGGCGGGGCGGCCGCAATTCCTGATCCTCAGCACCCAGGGCGGGCTGCGCGCGCCCAAGGGCCAACCGATTGCCCTGGGCTATCACACCGGTCACTGGGAGCTGGGCCTGCTCGTGCAAGCCGCCGCCCAGGAATTCCGCCGGCTCCAGGCCATCCCCGTGGCCGGCTTTTGCTCGGACCCCTGCGACGGTCGCACCCAGGGCACGGCGGGCATGTTCGACAGCCTGCCGTATCGGAACGATGCGGCCATGCTGTTGCGGCGGCTGGCCCGTTCCCTCCCGTTGCGGGCCGGCGTGCTGGGCGTGGCGACTTGCGACAAGGGCTTGCCGGCGATGCTCATGGCCGTGGCCGGGCTGCGCGACCTGCCCGGGCTGGTAGTTCCCGGCGGCGTCACGTTGCCCCCGTCCAAAGGGGAAGATGCCGGCACGGTGCAGACGCTGGGAACGCGCTTTGCGCAGGGATTGGTCACGCTGGCCGAGGCGGCCGAATTGGGCTGCCGCGCCTGCGCCTCGCCCGGGGGCGGCTGCCAATTCCTGGGCACGGCCGCCACCGCCCAGGTGGTCAGCGAGGCCCTGGGACTCTCCCTGCCTCATTCGGCCCTGGCCCCTTCCGGCCAACTGGTGTGGCTCGACCTGGCCCGGCGCTCCGCCCGCGCCCTGCATCGCCTGGCGGCGCGCAAAGTGCCCGTGCGCGATATTCTCAGCTCCGCCAGCATTCGCAACGCCATGGCGCTGCACGCTGCCTTTGGCGGCTCGACGAACCTGCTCCTGCACGTGCCGGCCATCGCCCATGCCGCGGGCCTGAAACGGCCCACGGTGGAGGACTGGATTTCGATCAATCGCCGCGTCCCCCGCCTGGTCAGCGTACTGCCCAACGGTCCCCAGCCGCATCCAACGGTGCGCGTGTTCCTGGCCGGCGGTGTGCCGGAGGTCATGCTCCATCTCCGCCGGCTGGGGTTGCTGGAGACCGACGTGCTCACCGTCACCGGCCGGACCCTGGGTGAGAACCTCGATGCGTGGGAGACCTCCGCCCGGCGCCGTCGTTTCCGCCAATGGTTGCTCCGCCACGACGGCGTGGAGCCGGACGACGTCATCCTGCCTCCGGAGCGGGCCCGCGACCGGGGCCTGGCCGGCACGCTGGTCTTCCCGCGCGGCAACCTGGCGCCCGAGGGTTCGGTCGTCAAGAGCGCCGCCCTTGATCCCGGCCTGCTCGATGCCGACGGGGTGTACCGCAAGACCGGTCCGGCGCGGGTTTTTGTGAACGAGAACCAGGCCATGGCCGCCATCAAACAAGGCCGCATCCAGCCGGCGGACGTGCTGGTGCTGACCGGCCTCGGACCGCTGGGGACCGGGATGGCGGAAACCTACCAGGTCACCGGCGCCCTCAAGCAACTGCCTGGCGGCAACCGGGTGGCTTTGCTGACCGACGCCCGTTTCTCCGGCGTCTCTACCGGGGCGTGCATCGGCCACATCGGGCCCGAAGGACTGGCCGGCGGCCCGCTCGGCAAGGTCCTGGACGGCGATGTCATCCAAATCTGGATTGACCCCCGCCGGGTCGACGGGAGCATTGACCTGGTGGGCGAGGGCGCGCGCCGGTTCAGTCCGGAGCAAGGCGCGCGGGTCCTGGCAGGCCGTCCCTCCCGAAAAGACCTTGCGCCCCATCCCGCCCTGCCGGAGGACACCCGGCTCTGGGCCGCCCTGCAATCGGCCAGCGGCGGAACCTGGGCGGGGTGCGTGTACGATGCGGAATGTATCACCGCCGCGCTGGAAGCGGGGAGGCAGTCGTTGAAGCGTTGAACCGTCGAAGCGTCCAAGCGCCAGAGCGTTGGAGCGGTTATCAGGCTATCAGGGTTTTGCCCGGAGTTGCCCAATGACGTTCCGGATGGCCGGCGGCAGATCGTCCTGATAGAAATAATAGATGCGAGTCCCGTCTGTGGTCCACGTGGTGAGGTAAAGCATCTGCTGGAATCGGACCCACCGCGCCGAACCGTCGACGAAGGCTTCGTTGCCGCCTTGCGGGACTTTGGAGCGCCCGCCTTGGTGCTGGGGCGTATTGGAATAGATAATGTCGTCCCGGGCGGTGCCCGGCGGCAGGCCCCAGGCGCCATCGATCTTGCAGACGCTGTCGGCCGCCAGGGCCCAAGTGGGCTTGGCCTGCGTCAGCTTGAGCGGACTGTACGGGGCGAAGTCGCCGGCGGGGTTGTGCCAGTTGGTGATGCCGCCAAAGTACTGATAGCCGATGTCCCACTGGGGGTAAGACGGTTCGTAAAGCGGAAACCCGGGGCGGTTCGGGCAGGTCCAGATGGACGAAACGTTGGATTGGACCAGCAACCCGGCGCTCGCCGCGGCGGCCTGCTCGGGCGGATTGAGGCAGACCTGGACAAACAAGTTCTCGCTGCCGGGGATGTCCCGGGCATGAAGCACTTTGTCCTGGTTGTCCACCGCATAGCCGTTTACCCCGACCGCCAACTGACGCAGGTTGCTGAGGCATTGGGCACGTTTGCCCTTCTCCTTGGCCGCGGCCAGCGCGGGCAGCAGCAAGGCCGCCAGGATGGCGATAATGGCGATGACGACCAGCAGCTCGATGAGCGTGAACGCCCGCCCGCGCACCCGGCGCGGGCGGGTGGGCTTCGCGCGAAACGGTCTGAATTCAGGATTCGACCCAGGCATACCCGCAAAAAAGGTTGTAATGCTTCTCGCGGCTCGCCCCATCCGAAGGCCGGCGCCGGCCAGCAGTTGGACCAGGGCGGCAGAAGCGCAACTCCGGTGCCATGCCTCCAGCCTTATCAAATTGCCCGGAGCACTTGCAAGCAATAAAAGGCAAGCAACTGGAAAGCCAAAACTGGGCGCGTGACAAGCCGGCGGGAGTCTGGCAGGCCTCGGCGCGCTGAGTGTCGGCGCCCAGTTGGCAGGGACGCGCTGGAACGCGTCCCGGCCGGAGAATTGCGCCGCTTGCCTTGAGGCTCGCCCCTGGTAAGCTTGGCGTTGAATGCGGCTGCTGGACCGTTATCTTTTGCGCGAACTGCTGGTCCCGCTCGGCTACTGCCTCAGCGGTTTTTTGATCTTCTGGATTGCCTTCGACCTGTTCGCCAACCTGAACGACTTCCAGAAGAACGGTCTGCTGGCCCAGGACATTGCCGAGTATTACTTCGTCCAGGCCCCTGAAATCCTCGTGGTCATCCTGCCCGTGGCGCTCCTGCTGGCCCTGCTCTATACGCTCACCAACCACGCGCGTCACAACGAAATCACCGCCATCCGCGTGGCCGGCGTGAGCCTGTGGCGGCTGTCGCTGCCCTACCTGGCGGTAGGATTGGTCATGAGCCTGATCGCCTTCGCGCTCAATGAGCTGTGCGTGCCGGACAGCGCCGACGCCGCCAGGCGCATCCTGGGACGACGCCTGGGGCCCGGCGCCGGCGCCCTCAAACCCGGCGAGGTCAGCCCCCTGCCCTTCATGAACGAGCAGGCCGGGCGAAGCTGGATGATCGGCGTCTATAACACCCTGACCGGCGAGATGCTCAACCCCGTCGTGGGCTGGCCCGAGCCGGACGGCTCCTACCTCCAGATCCATGCCCGGCGTGCCGTCCGGCTCCAGGGCGTTTGGACCTTCTATGAGGTTGTCGAAACCGAAGCCCTCCCCCACACCGACTTGCCCCCGGCGCCGGTGCTCGTGACCAATGTCCTGGCCAGGCCCGATTTCTCCGAGACCCCCGAACAGATCAAGAGCGAAATCAAGATCAGCAGCAGCCTCTCCCTGCCCGGCGGCGCCAAGACCAAGAAATCGGACATGTCGATTGCCGAAATCCTCAATTACCTCCGCCTGCACCCCAACCCGCCGCCCTTCCTCCGCTCCTGGCTTTACACCAAGTTGCACGGGCGCCTGGCCGCCCCGTGGACGTGCCTGGTGGTGGTACTCATCGCGATTCCTTTCGGCGCCGCTTCCGCCCGGCGCAATGTCTTCGTGGGCGTGGCCGGCAGCATCGTCATCTGTTTTGCTTATTTCGTCCTGCAGCAACTCACCCTGGCGCTCGGCGCCGGCGGCTATCTGCTGCCCTGGCTGGCTGGCTGGCTCCCCAACCTCGCGTTCGGCCTCGCCGGGCTGGCCCTCACGGCCCGCGTGCGATAGGGGTTGAGTTACAAGGATCACATGGTTACATCGTGACATGGCTTTAATTCCAACGAGCGTTCAAGATGGCACTAAGGCGCGCAGGACTTTGGGCCGCTGGCGAGGCGCGAGCGAGGCGCATATCCGCAGCGATCTGCAACGAGCGAGCAACGAAGCCAGAGGCCCAAAGGACAAGCGAATTAGTGCCATCTTGAACGCGAATTGGAATAATGAGTTAAATGAGTTACAGCATCGGTAAGCGATGTCCAGGCGCCCCGGGTTCGTTGGCTGTCAACTGCCAACTGTCAACTACAAGAAATGAGTGATGAGTTGGCCGAGTTGAGGGCGCGCTGGGAGCGGTTGAGTCTGCTCTACCAGGTGGGGAACGTGATTCATTCGACGCTCGATCCCCAGGAGGCGCTGCAATTGATTCTGAAAGAAGCGGTGCGGCTCATGCGGGCGGCCAGCGGCTCGATGGTGCTCATCAATCCCACCAACGGCCTGCTGGAGATTCACGCCTCGCACGGGTTGCCGGCCGCCGCCGCCCAGTTGAAGCTGCGGGTGGGCGAGGGCCTGACCGGGTGGGTGGCCCGCACGGGCAAACCGGCGCGGGTGGGAGACGTCTCCCAGGACGCGCGCTACATCATGGTGCGGCCGGAGGTCCGTTCCGAACTGGCCGTGCCGCTGGAGGTCAACGGGCAGGTGCGCGGGGTGCTGAACGTGGACGCGGACGCGCCGGCGGCCTTCAGCGCGGATGACCAGGAACTGCTCGAGGCCCTCGCCGCGCAGGCCGCCCGCGTCATTCACCACACCTGGCTTTACGAGCAACTCCGCCTCAAGGTGGGCCTCTTCGAATCGCTCCTCACCGTCAGCCAGACCATCAATTCCACCCTCCATCTCGATGACGCCCTCAAGGTCATCACCCAGGAGGCCTGCCTGCTGATGCAGGCCAAGATGTGCGCCCTGATGCTCCTGGACCAGAGCCGCCAGTGGCTCGAGCTGCGGGCCAGCTACGGGGCGGGGCAGGCCTACCTCCACCAACCCCGCCTGGCCGCCGATGAGAGCCTCCTGGGCATCGTCGTCCGCCGAAAAAAACCGATGCAAATCGAAAACGTGCAGGTCTCCAGCCGCTACCAGCGCGTCGAGGTGGCGCGGCTCGAGGGGTTGGTGGCCCTGCTCAGCGTGCCGCTCCTCTTCGCCGGCCAGGCCATCGGCACCCTCAGCGTCTATACGGGCCGACCCTACAGCTTTTCCAACGAGGAGATCCGCATCCTCTCCGCCCTGGCCGAGCTGTCCGCCATCGCCATTGAAAAGGCCCGGCTTTACGAGCGGGTGGTGGACGTCGAAGAGCAGTTGCGCCAGAACGAAAAGCTGTCCGCACTGGGCCTGCTGGCCGCCGAGGTGGCCCACGAAATCCGCAACCCGCTCACCGTGATGAAGATGCTCTACCATTCGCTGGACCTGAAGTTCTCCGCCGGCGACCCCCGCGCCCAGGACGCCCGCATCATCGGTGAAAAGATCGAACACCTCAACCGCATCGTCGAGCAGATCCTCGATTTCGCCCGCACGACCGAGCCCCAGTTGGCCCCGGTGAACCTGAACGAGTTGATCGATGAACTGGGCCTGCTCGTCCGCCACAGGCTCAGCCACCAGAAAGTCCAACTCCAACGCCAGCTCCAGCCCACCCTGCCCAGCGTGATGGGCGACGCCCCCCAACTCGAACAGGCCTTTCTCAACCTCATCCTCAACGCCGCCGAGGCCATGCCCGCCGGCGGTACGCTCACCATCACCTCCCGTTCCCTCTCGGCCCCGCCCGGGGCCGGGCACCCGACCCACGTGGCGGTGCAGTTCAAAGACACCGGGCCGGGCATGAGCCAGGAACAGCGCCGCCGCGCCTTCACCTCGGTCCTGGGCACGACCAAAGCCAAGGGCACGGGCCTGGGGCTGGCCATCGTCGGCCGGGTCGTCGAGACGCATCACGGCAAGGTCAAAATCAAGTCCCCTCCCGGCCAGGGCACCACCGTGACCATCGTCCTGCCGGTTTGAGCGGCTGGCCGTGCCAACGCCCGTCCGCTCCTGGCTTCCAGGCCGCGCGCAGCGTTTGGACTTTGGACTTTGGCGTTTGGACTTTGGACTCTAAGCTTGTGCAGCATGAACGTGGAATTGATCAACACCGGCAGCGAACTGCTGCTGGGCCGGGTGCTCAATACGCACCAGCAGTGGCTCTGCCGTCGCCTGACTGATTTGGGATACTCCGTCAGCCGCCAGGTGGCGGTGCCGGATAGCGGACCGGCCATCCAGCAGGCCGCGCGCGAGGCGCTGGCTCGCGCCGACCTGGTCATCACGACCGGCGGCCTGGGCCCGACCTCGGACGACCTGACGCGGGAATGCCTTGCCCGGATGCTCGGGCGGCCATTGCGCGAAGACCCCGCCCTGCGCGCCCGCCTCAAGGAGTTCTTTGAGGCCCGCCACCGCGCCATGCCGGAGCGGACGCGGGCGCAGGCGATGGTGCCCGACGGGGCGGTGGTTTTGCCGAATCTGCACGGCACGGCGCCGGGCCTGGCCCTGGAGGTCGCCCCCAGTCCCTTTCGCAGCGGGGGCAGGTCCAGTTGGCTCATCCTGCTGCCCGGCCCGCCCCGGGAATTGCGGCCCCTGTTTAGCGATTCAGTGGCGCCGTTCCTGGCGCGGGTGTTGCCGCCGGCGGACCAGTTTGTTAGCCGCACCCTCAGGACGACCGGCCTTGGGGAGTCGGTGGTCGAGGAGACCATCGGCGGTCCGTTGCAGGCACTGGTCCAGGCGGGCCTTGAGCTTGGGTATTGCGCGCGGCCCGGGCAAGTGGATGTGCGGCTGGCTGCCAGGGGGGCGGGCGCCCAGGAGCGGGTGGACGAAGCCGGGCGGATTGTTGCCAACCTCCTCGGTCCGCGCCTCTATGCGGTGGGAGAAGAGGAGTTGGAGGCCGTGCTGGTTCGTTTGCTGACGGCGCGGAACCAGACGCTCGCCCTGGCGGAGTCCTGCACCGGCGGCTGCATTGCTCACCGGGTGACCAATGTGCCCGGCGCCTCGGCGGTGCTGCTGGCGGCGCTGGTCACTTACAGCAATGACGCCAAGCGGAAGTTCCTGGGTGTGCGGCCGGAGACCATCGCCCAGCACGGCGCAGTGAGCGAGCCGGTCGGGCGGGAGATGGCCGAAGGCGCCCGGCGGGAAACCGGGGCGGATTATGCCCTGTCGGTCACGGGCATCGCCGGTCCCGCCGGGGGCACGGCGGCCAAACCCGTCGGCACGGTCTTCGTCAGTCTGGCCGGCCCGTTCCCAACACTGGTCGAGCGCCATTTCAATCCCTACGACCGGGAGACCTTCAAAGAGGTGACCGCACAACAGGCCCTGGATTTATTGCGGCGGACGGCAAGTTTGGGCGCCGGTTGAGACCGGTGATTGGCTCTGCCCTCCGGCTTGACTTGTCCACCGCGCTGCGAAAGAATCTACCGCGTTGTATGCCGGACAAAAGCAGTGCCAAAAGTAAGAAACTGACCCGCCAAGCGGTGCGCGACTTGGACATCAAAATCTCCTTCCTGGCGGGGCTGGTTCGCCGCGATCCCCAATACATCGAAGCGCTGCAGATTCTAGGGGACTCCTATACCCAGCGGGGCAACTTCCAACACAGCTTGAAGGTCGACCAACAATTGTCCCGGCTCGAGCCGGGCAATCCGCTCGTCTTTTACAATCTCGCCTGCAGTTATTCGCTCAACCACGAGTTCGATTTGGCCGCCGCGGCTTTGGAAAAAGCCCTGGCCCTGGGCTACCGCGACTTTAAATGGCTGGCCAGGGACCCGGACCTGCGCCAACTCCGCCAGCATCCGCTCTACCGCGGCATCAAGGACAAAATCCGGAAAATGAAGGTCAGGATTGCCTGATGAACGCCACCGTTCGCGGTCGCTCCCGGCATTTCCGCGCAGAATTAAAGACTTGCGCGCGGCCCAAAGTGATTTAATTTCCCCAACGAAGCTCATGGCGGGGTAGCCAAGTGGTAAGGCAGGGCTCTGCAAAAGCCTTATGCGTCGGTTCGATTCCGACCCTCGCCTCCACTCCGTGATGTTGGAAGATCAAGGGTTTATGAAGATGACGGTGTACGGTGCGTAAACCCATCCAGGGAGAGGAAGACAGTCGTTCCTGCTGAAGAGCTTGGCAGAAGGCTATCCTGCTGGAGGGAGAATTGTCTGACTGCTTCCCTGGCTCCGCATGGTTTGGTCCACCGCTCCGAAAAGGTCGGCCACCAAGCGGCAGTGCTCCCAATCTGCAACTACAGGTTCATGAACTGTCGCTTCCTGGTTGAAGAACCTTTGAATGAGCAGCGGCCGGAGGCCGCTGCCACCTTGCGGTCCCCCGCCCGCCGCGTTTTCTGCTTGGCGCGGCCCCGCCTTTCCCTTATTTCGCGTTCATGAATGCGCTTTGCCAGCCGCGGTTTGAACGGTTGTTTTCGCTGGCCGTGCTGGTGGTGTTGGCCGTGCCCGGCCTGGCCCTGGCCGCCGATGCTCCCCCCCTGCCGCCCGAGATTGAGAACGAGCAGGTGCTCGGTCTTAACAAAGAGCCGCCGCACGCCACCTTGATGCCCTACGCCACGAGCGATCAGGCGCTCGCCGGCCGGCGCCGCGAGTCGCCGTTCGCCCGCGACCTCAACGGCCTGTGGAAATTCAACTGGGTCGGCAACCCATCCGACCGGCCGGTGGATTTCTACCAGCCCGAATTCGACGTGAGCGGCTGGAAAGAAATCCCCGTGCCCTCGAATTGGCAACTCCAAGGCTACGACACGCCGATCTACTCGAATATTCGCTACACCTTCAAACGCGACTGGCCGCGCGTGATGGGCGAACCGCCCCAGGACTGGCCCGCCTACCGCGACCGCAATCCCGTCGGCTCTTACCGGCGCCATTTCGACGTGCCCGCCGCCTGGGCCGGGCGCCGGGTGTTCCTCACCTTCGACGGCGTGGATTCCGCCTTTTTCCTCTGGATCAACGGACAAAAGGTCGGTTTCAGCACCGACAGCCGCACCCCGGCGGAGTTCGACGTCACGAAATACGTGAGACTCGGGCAGCCGAACGTGCTGGCCGCCGAGGTCTATCGCTACAGCGCGGGGAGTTACCTCGAATGCCAGGACATGTGGCGTCTCAGCGGCATCTTCCGCAATGTTACCCTCTGGAGCGCGCCCGAGGCGCATATCCGCGACTTCTTCGTCAAGACGGACCTGGATGCGCAATATAAAGATGCCACGCTCCAGGTCGTCGCCAAGGTCAGGAACTACAGTGAGAAGCCCCAAAAGGAGCAGCGAGTATCCCTCGAGCTCTATGACCCCACGGGCAGGAAGGTCACCCTCGCCCCCGCCTCGTCAGTCATCATTCCGCCGCTCCAGGCGGGAGCGGAGCAAACGGTTACGATGAAGGCAAATGTCGAGGCCCCGGCCAAGTGGACCGCCGAAACGCCCAACCTCTCCACGGCCGTCATCACGCTGATCGACGAGGGCGCGGCCTCGACCGCGCCATCGGAACTCCTCTCCGCTCGTGTCGGCTTCCGCAAGATCGAGATCAAAGGCCAGGTCTTCACCATCAATGGTGTGCCCGTGAAGCTCAAAGGCGCCAACCGGCACGAGAACTGGCCCGACACCGGCCACTATGTCAGCGAGGAACGCATGAGGCGCGACCTCGAATTGCTCAAGCAGATGAACGCCAACCATGTCCGCACCTGCCATTACCCGGATGACCCCCGCTGGTATGAGCTGTGCGATGAATATGGCATTTACCTCGTGGCGGAGGCCAATATCGAGTCGCACGGCTACGGCTATGGCCGGGAGTCGCTCTCGAACCAACCCGAGTGGGAAAAGGCGCACGTGGCGCGCAACGTGGCCAATGTCGAGACCCACAAGAACCACCCCTCGGTCATCATCTGGTCCCTCGGCAACGAGGCCGGCCCAGGGCCGAACTTCCGCGCCGCCCTCCGCGCCATCAAGGCCCTGGACCCCTCGCGTCCCACCCATTACGAACGGTTCGAGCTCGGGGACGGCAACCCCTGCGACATCGACAGCGTGATGTACCCGGGCCACCAATGGCTCGAGAGCATCGGCAAGTCCCCGCGCAAGAAGCCGCTCTACTGCTGCGAATACGCCCACGCCATGAGCAACTCCATGGGCGCCATTGGCGAATACAACGACCTCTTCGACCGTTACGAAAACCTGATGGGCGGCGCCATCTGGGAATGGCAGGACCAGGCCATCTGGAACCGCCGCGACCCGAGTCATCCGTTTCTTGCCTACGGCGGCGACTTCGGCGACCAGCCCAACGACAGCGTCTTCATCCTCAAGGGCGTCGTCTTCGCGGACCGCACGCCCACGCCCAAATACCCGGAAGCCAAGAAGGCCTACCAATGGATCGGCTTCGAGGCCGAAGACCTCGCTGCCGGCAAGATCCGGATCAAGAACAAATACGCCTTCACCAACCTCAAGCAGTTCCGGCTGGCCTGGTCGCTCACCCGGGAGGACGGGGGCGACTTGACCGGCTCCCTGCCGAGCCTCGACCTGGCGCCGGGCCAGGCGGCCACCATCACCGTGCCTTTGGCTCAGGCCCGGCTCGCGCCGGGGGCGGAGTGCTTCCTGCGAGTGTCCTTCCTGCTGGACCAGGACGAACGCTGGGCCAGGCGCGGCCACGAGGTGGCGGCCGAGCAGTTCAAGCTGCCGCCGAGCGCCGAGGTCACGGACCGCGGAGCAGACGCCTCGGACGCGGGCACGCTCTCTCTCGAGCAGGACGCGGCCCGCATTAAAGTGGCGGGAAAACCAGGGGCCTTCCCGGTGGACCTGAAGGGAAACGTGAAGAGGGTCGCGACTGGATTCGCCCTGACGTTCGACAAGACCACGGGCTTGCTCACCGACTGGACCGTGGACGGTGTCCCGCTGCTCAAGGCGGGCGGGGGCCCGCAACTCTACGCCTGGCGCGCGCCGCACCTGAACGACGACCTGTGGGCCGCCGCCGCCTGGAAGAGCCGGGGCCTGGACCAGTTGAGTTTCAAACCCGCATCCATCGAAGTCACCAACTTGTCGTTGAGCGTTACCTCGGGGCCGACGCAGGTCCTTATGGAGCAACGTGACCGTCTCCAGCGGGTTGTGCGCGAAGCCAAGGCCGTGCAAGTGCGCCTCTCGGGCCGGTCGCAAGGCAAAGGCGGTTTTGCGTTCAGCCAGACGATGACCTACACCATCTTCGATGACGGCCGGGTGGCGGTGGACCTTTCGGTCGCGCCGGGCACTCAGCGCGTCGTCCTGCCGCGCCTGGGCCTGCGCCTTTTCCTGGACAAGGCGCTCGAGACGGCGACCTATTTCGGACGCGGCCCGCTGGAGAATTACCCGGACCGCAAACGCGGCTCGGACATCGCCCGCTGGACCGCGACGACGCGCGAGTTGATGACGCCCTATGTCGCCACCATGGAGTGCGGCAACCACGAGGACGTGCGCTGGGTGGCGCTCCGGGCCGCCAGCGGCGTCGGCCTGCTCGCCTCGGCGGACGACGGTGTCATGGCCATGTCCGCGCTCCCGTGCAGCGATGAAGAATTGGCGGCCGTCAAGCATCCTCATGAGTTGCCCGAATCCAGCGCCACCGTCCTGTGCCTGAGCCCCCGCACGTTGGGCGTCGGCTCGGCGGGCTGCGGCCCGCAGCCCTTGCCGCAATATGTCCCGCACACCGAGCCGTTGGTGTTCTCGTGCGTCCTGCGTCCGTTGACAGCCGGCACGAAAGCAACGGCCTTCGGCTCGCTGGCCCGGCAGGCGCCGCCGCCGCGTGTGAAGCCCGTCCTGGTTGCTCGCGACCAGCAGGGGCGCATCGTGCTCGCCAGCACGACGGCGGACGCGAGGATTTCCTGTTCCTTGAACGGCGCGCCTCGCGCGGCTTACGAAGGCCCGATGGAATTGGGCGAAAGCGGCGCGCTTTATATCCGCGCCGAGTTGCCGGGCGCCCTCCCCTTCGCCGGCGAGCTGCAACTCGCCCAGGCCGGCCATCAAGGCCAGTGGAAGATCGTCGCGGCCAGCAGTTTCGAGCCGGGCGAAGGCGACCCCGCCCACGCCATCGACGGCGACCCGGAGACGTTCTGGCACTCGCGCTGGAGTTCGGACGAGGCCGGGCCGCCCCACTGGCTGGTCATCGACCTGGCCAGGCCGACCAAACTCGGCGGCGTCCTTTACACCGCCCGGGCCGGGTCCGAAAACGGACGCGTCCGCGACTACGAGCTCTACCTCAGCGCCGATGGCCAGGACTGGGGCAGCGCCCCGGCCGCCAAAGGCCGCCTGCGCGGCGGCGTTGAACCGCAGGCCATCCGGCTGAACGAACCCGTCACCGCCCGCTTCCTCAAGTTCGTTGCGCTCAGCGAAATCCGCAACCGCCCCTGGACCAGCGTCGCCGAACTCGATATCCTGCCGGCCGAGTAATGCGCGGAGTTTGGGCACGTAGCCGTAAGTCTTCAATGACCCTGTGGTAGCGAAAACCTCGCAATCCTTCAAAAGCCTTGATTTCTCGAGGTTCCGGGCCAACTTTAGCCGAGCATATTGAAGAATCAACGTTTTCGAAGGATTATGGAGTTTTCGCTGCCCAGACCCATTTGGGAGGCCTCACGATGAACCGTTTTCTATTAATGATGCTGCTTGCTTCAGCCGGTTTATCCACGATCGGATTTTCCCAAACATACACGACCCGTTTTGAGGGGGTCGAAGACCCGCTCTCTGAAGATGGAAAGTGGACTAATAACGGTGTTGATTGGACTAAGATCAGGAAAAAAGACGGCCTAGCCTTCGGCACCCAAACCGGGACGAATACGGATATATATAAGTTCAATGATTCATACGCTCATCTCTCCGGATTTCCGCCGGACCAGGAAGCCTGGGGACAGGCGTATATCGCAAAGCCTAACTCATCTTGCATTCAGGAACTCGAGATACTTCTGCGCTGGACCAGCTCACCCCATCGCACAACCGGGTATGAATGCTTTGCCAGGTGCCTCAACAGCGGTTCGTCTTATGTACAAATTGTCCGATGGGACGGCCCGCTTGGAAAGTTTACCTATCTGGCGGATAAGCGTGGTACCAACTATTGCCTGAAGAATGGGGACATCCTTAAAGCGTCCATCGTCGGCAATCTTATCACGGTGTATATCAACGGGGTTGAGCAGGCCCGCGCCACGGATAATACGCATAAGACGGGCAATCCTGGAATTGGGGAGTATCTTGCTTGCGATGGCGGTCAGGGCATCGGCTCCAATTCTGATTTCGGATTCTCCAGTTTTACGGCCAGGGGCAGCGGAGGGACCAACGGAAGCCCAAGCCAGGGGAATTCTGGCCGCAATTATCGGCACAGGTGGGTGAGCAGCCCGGCCAGCCTCAGTATGCGGAAGAGCAGCGATGATGGGGTTCAAGAAAAATCAGATGAAAATGACAAACCGCCGCGAGGTCAACCGCCGGACGCCGCGCCAGCAGATGACTAAAACCCCCGAAACTACGCTCCGGGCCCGCCGCCGGGACCTGCGTGACGCCCTGCCGCGGGCAGGCGTTTTCCTCGAAGGATGATGTTACTTTGAATCTGTGAAAGCGAAGCTGAAATCCCTTCTGATATTCGTGCCGCTGGCCCTGCTGGCTAGTCATTACGCTGCCGAGGCTGCCGAGAACATCTTAAAAGACGGCGGTTTTGAACAGTACCTCGACCAACCCGACGAGCAGGGGAACCCCTTTAAAGTTTGGTCAGGCTGGAAGTGGGAAGGCAACTGCAGACGCGTCGCCGACACTGACATTAAGCACGAAGGCCAGGCCAGCGCGGGGATGCTCAGCTATGGCCCCTGCAAACTCGGTCTCAGCCAGACGGTCAAGACCGAGGCCGGCTGGTACAGATTCTCGGGCTACGTCCGCGGGATCGGCCTCCAGCCCGGCCAATATGATCGCGGGCTGGTGGTATCCTTCGAGCCAAAAGGCAAGGAAATGATGACCGATCTGCCGACGGGGACCTACGGCTGGCGGAAGTTCGAGCTCACCCAACATTTTGACGAAGCCTGCGACAGCAACTTGCTCTATATCTATCTGTTCGGCTCGGGGAAAATCTGGCTGGACGAGCTCCGGCTTGAAAAGGTCGAAGGCACTGGCCTCAAAAACGGCCTGGTTCTGGGCCCGGTGGAGGAGACCTTCCACGGTTTCGCCGGTGAGGGTGGGCTCAAGTGTGCTTTCTGCGGTCTGAAGGTCGATCCCAAGGCCGCCAAGTGCGGGGTTTGCGGCGAGTCCGTTTCGGGGGTGGTGGGGTTTTCCCAGGCCAATGAGACATTTGCCAAAGTGACCGAGCTCATCGGCGAGGCCAAAGCAAAGGGCATCGACGTGCTCTACTGGCAGGCGGCGGCTATTCCAATGCGAGTTGGCCTGAATGAGCGTTGGAAGAACTTTCCCGAGGAACGGCCCGAGACCCTCAGGTATGTGGCACAGCGCGGCCAGGAGATCATCCAGGAGATCGGCCAGGTGCTGGCGGGCCAGCGCCAGCCTCGACAGGTGCCGCCCAAGCCTGATTTCACCCGGATGAAGCTCAAGGGCCGCAACTTCTGCGAAGGCGATGTTCCCACCTTCATTTATAGCGTCCACAGCGGCCCCAGCCGGGAAGCCGAGCCGTTCTTCAGCCCGCACACCACTTGGGTCTATACCTGTATGGCCCCGGGCGCCGACCGTTTCAATTACCAGGAGATGCCTATCTGGGAGGCCTTCAATCAGTATCCCGACACCCACCGCGTCTGGGACGGAGGCTGGTGCGGACATATCATCGCCGACAAGTGGTCCGGCGGCGTGAGCGGCGCCAACTGCGTGATTTGCCTGGAAAGCCCCCACACCCGCCAGGCCTGCGTGGAGGCTTACCGGAAGGTGCTGCCCGCCCAAAGGCAGAGCCAGACCCGCCTGATCAGCCTGTTGGATTACGAGTATTTCTACATCTGCTACTGCGATCTGACCCGCGACATGTTCCGCGCCTGGCTCAAGGAGAAGTTCGGCGCCATCGAGAAACTCAACCAGGCCTGGGACACCCGCCACAAGGATTTCGCGGAGGTCCAACTGCTGGATTTTCGCCAACGGGAGCCCAATGATGCGAAGCGTTATGAGTGGCTCGATTTCAATCTTTGGCGCTTCACCCAGTTCATGAAATGGGCCAAGGCGCAACAACGCCAAATCGATCCCGACATCCCCATGGCCACCTGCGCTCCGCACTACAACTTCAGCAAGGAGTGGGGCGAGAGCGGCAGCGATGTGGAAGCCCTGGCCCACGAGGTCAACGACTTCTGCATTAACGAATCGCCGGCCTCGACCAAGTACGTCGATTTCCTGCGCTCGCTCAGCGACAACCGCAAGGCCATCGTCGAGGTCGAAGGGAGCGAGTACCGCAACACGATGGCTAGTTTCCTGCACGGGCTGTCTGCCCTTTCGCTGTACTGGGCTTGGGCCGATAAGCCGGGCGATGGCGGGGCCTTGCTCTACGGCCGCGGCAGCCGGCCCCCGTACTGCACCGTTCCGGAAGCGGAGCGGTTTCTGCGCACCGGCTTGGACCTGCGCCGCCTGCGCCAGGAAATCCTCGCCTTCCAGCAGGACATCAAGGCACCCGTGGCCCTGTTATACTCGAGGGCTTCCCTGCTGCAGGTCCCGCCGGCGGGCGGCGACAAGACTCCTTACTTGTTGGAGTTGGAACGGACCTACGATGCGCTGCTGGAGATCGGCGGGCCGGTTGATTTCGTCACCACCAGGCAGGTGCTCCAAGGCAAACTGACGCAATACCGGGTACTGGTCATCCCGGCCGCCACTTATGAACAGGCCGAGGTCGTGCAGAAGGTAATGGACTTTGCCAGGAGCGGCGGCCAGGTGGTGCTGGTGCCCAATAGCTGGTTCTTCGACCAGTACAACCGCAAACAGGATTACCTCGCGCCGTTGAACATTCAAGTGACCGGCATGAAAGCCCCGAGCATCGTCGCGGGCCAGGCCAGGACCGGCCTCCAGCGCGACGCCGGCGGCGAGGAAACCGAGGCCCCGTTTCTGATGGGGCTGATCGTGGACAGCGTCGTCACCGAGGTGCCCAAGGCCAAAATCAAGACCGCCGGAAGAAGTGTCTTTGGCCGGGAAATGGAGTTGCAGGGCGCCGGGGTGCGACACGTCCTGAAGGTCGGCGGCGGCAACCGGGTGCTGGCCACGTTCCCTGACCATCAGCCGGCGCTCGTCCAGGTGCCGATGGAAAAGGGCGGCATTTACTATCTGGCTATCCCGCTGGTGTCCGACAGCATGGTCGAGTTGATGGACGCTGTGCTGGCTGGCTGTGGCGCGCAGAGCCCAATCCGCTTTCTGACCCCGGACGGCCATCATGTCAGCGGCCTGGAGTACCGGGCGATCAAGACCAGCGACGGTTGGCTGGCCTTTGTCAACAACCTGGATCGCCAGCGCGAGCTGCAGGTCAAGCTGGCGGCAAACCTCAAGTTTAGCGGCATACGAAACCTGACCTTGGAAAGCGAGTTGCCGCCGAGTTTCGCTGTTCCAGCCGGCGAAACCTATATTTTGAAACTAACGGAGTAGTTGCTCTCGCTCAGAAAGGAAGGTCTTCAGCGGGTGGAGCAACCCGAGGTTCTGAGGAATGGCCTGGAGCGACTCGCCGCGTCTGGTTGCGATTTTAAAGGCCAATGCCGCCGGTCGCAGAGCAGGATTGAATTTTTCGGCTGGTCTGCCACGGTTCTGGCAGATTTTCATGAAGACAGAATTCATCCGGTTCATCGGCCGTCTGGTGGGACTTCTCGGACGCAGGCGGACATTTCTGGCCGCATGGCGGCTTCGTGCGCGCCGACGGCCAGCCGAAGGAAAGCTACCACCGCCTGCAGCGGCTTATTCGAGACTGGACTGGGGCGTGACAGAACTGGAGCCGACCCGAGAAGATTTGACCCTTGGCTAACACTCGCGAGCGCCATTTCCGGTGATGAAAAACTCTCGATGGAGTTTCACAGCAAGGAGGATATTCGATAGGCTTCCGCCTGCATGAACGCAAAACTGAACCTGGCGCTGGCGCTGGCGTGGGTTGGGCTTCTGAATTTCGATGCCCGAGGGGCAAAACCGGAGATTTCCTATGTCTTTCCCGATTTCCCGACCGGGTATCCCAACGCCAGTCCGCACATCCTCACGGGTGAAAACTTTGACCCGGCGAAAACTGAAGTGTGGACCTGGCAGCCGCGGCTCAGCGATTCGCTCCGTGACGCTGTGGAGCAGCTCGGGAAACCCACGCCGGAGCTTCCCGCACAACCGCCCGAAGGCGCGCAGCGCGTCGGCCCCCTGGACGTCGAGCGGCAAATCATCGTCGCACCGCTGCAAGGTTCGGTGGTCTGGGTGAAGACCGCTGAAGGTTTCTCCAAGCCGTACCTGTTCCACGTCGCCAAGCCGCTTTGGGTGAGTGAAGAGCAGGCCGAGCCGGGCGCGTTGGTCCATGTCTTCGGGTTCGGCTTGCCGCGCTCTGACTGGGTCTTGAAGAGCGCCTCGATCACCCTGTTCCCGCGGACCATCGTGGAGGCTCGCGCGCTCCGCACGGCGGACCGGCGCCTGGTTTACTTCCAGGTGCCGGCCGATGCGTCCACCGGCAAGTACGAACTGTTTTGCCACGACTCGAATGGCGGCGCGTGGGGTTGGCAAAAGGCGGGCGACTTGGAAATCGTCGTGCCGAAGCCGGCTGGGAAATTGTTCGACGTGCGCAAGTTCGGCGCAAAAGGCGACGGCCTCGCCAACGACCGCAACGCCATGGAAGCCGCGATTGCAGCGGCGCAGAAGGCGGGCGGCGGCATCGTGTTCTTTCCACCGGGCACGCATCTCACGGACAGCACGCTCGCAGTGCCCTCGGGTGTTCGCCTGCGGGGCGCGAGTCGCGACAACTGCATTCTCCAGGGATTCGGTGATGCTCGGAAGGCAGCGCGTGCGGCCTGGTTTCAAAGCTTGCCGCCGCCCACCGCCGTCATTCGGCTGCATAACGACACCGGCCTGGAGTCGCTCACGGTGCAAGGCGCCACCTGGCTGGGGGCGACGGCGGTTACGGACAGGTCGAAGCCGTGCCGAACGAGCTTTCGTTTCCGGTCGGCGGCGAGGTGAGCAATGTCACGGTGGTGGACTGCCGCTTGCGCGCGCTGGAAGAAGATGCTTCCTCGCGGCGGCCGCTTTACTTGGCCGCCTTTCATGCCGGGCCGGGCGCGCGGCGGGTGAAGCTCCTCAACAACGACATTTACGGTTCAGCCGCTTGGGGCATCGGCGGAGTCGGCCCAGCGGTGCGCGCGGAAATCATCAGCAACACCTTTCACGGCGGCGCGGTCAACGATGTCGTGACCCTCAACGGCTCCTTCAGTCAGACCTTGATTGACGCGAACATCCTGACCGACACGCCCGGGCGCATCGTGCTGGGGATGGGCCGGCACAATTACATCCGGTTCAATGAAGTTCACCAGGCCTCGCGCGGCACGTGGGAGAACGCGGAGGAAATATATCTTGTCCACGGCGGGGTTGAAGCGAGCAAGACGGTGAGCACCGCCACGGGCGGTTCGGCCGCGACACTCACCGACACGAAGCAGAACTGGAAGCCCGGGTTCCATCGCGAGGCCACCGTGCTCATCATTTCCGGGCGCGGCTTCGGCCAGTATCGCCGGGTCGCGGAGAACTCCGCCACCACGCTGACCGTGGACCAGCCGTGGAACGTCGCCCCCGACGCCTCCAGCGAATACCTCGTGGCGCCGCAATTTGTGGAGAACGCCTTTTTCGCTAACCTCAACAACACGCCCTGCCGCATGTCGCTCTGGCTCGATTGCATCGCCAACCAGGTCGAGATGCACCGCGACGACCATGCCAAAGGCACGGACCTCTGGGGCGAAGACGCCAGCGCGGTGGACGAGAAAGGCATCGGCAGGGGGCTGAGCAAATTCTTTCCCGCGTGGTACAACACGTTCGTGAATTGCTGGATGGACGGCACGGCGCTCTGGCTCGGCACGCCCGGCGCTCATGCGAACAACGCGCATGTCGGCTATCCCAACTTCGGCAATTACGTGGTGCGCAATCGCCTCCGCTCGCCGCACAGTTACCGAACGGGCTTCGACTTCGTCCGGCCCCAGGCTGAAGCCGGCATCAACGTCGGCGGCGGGCGCGGACGAGCCGGCACGTCGCACACGATCGTCTCGGAGAACTTCCTCGCCTCGACTTACACCGGCATCCGGGTCGCCGATACCGCGCGGAAAACCTTCCTCTTGCGAAACGAGTTTGACCACGTGGACGAACCTGTCCAGGATCGAGGCGCAGGCACCGTTCTGGAAGGCAACCAGCGCAGCGACCGCCGGCCGAAAGATCCGGCCGATGCTGCTCTGGCCAACCGCCGCAGCGAGCGCGATCTGGCCGAGTGGCAACCCAAGCCTTGGACGGCGGATCCTGCCGAACTCCTTCCGCCGCTGTTCCACGATGTGCTCGCGCTGAAGGTGATGGTTTCGCAACCAGCGTATTGCTTCGCCAACGAAGTCCAGAGCGAAGCCCGCCAGTCCGAGTGCCAGTCGAACCTGAAGCGGCTTTTCGCACTGCTGAAGCAATACGACGGCAAGCACGATGGCCTGCCGAAGGCCGCGTTCTATCCGCGTCTCCCGCTAACCAGCGCCGACAGCCTGCGCGTGCTCCTGGGAGACAAGGAGACGACGCGGTTCACTTGCCCCACGTGCAGCCCGGACCTGCAGCGCTTCGGCCTGAACTACGCCTGGAACCAGAAGCTCAGCGGCAAGAGGCTCGCGGACATCAAAGAGCCCGCGAACACATGGCTGCTGATGGATTTCGTCGGCGCGCACGATTGGATGGTGAACAACGGCCACTGCGGTCATCGCCGGGGCGTGAACATTCTCTACGCCGACGGCTCGGTGAAGTGGAGTCGGCCCTTCTCCACGGAGGCCTGGAATACCAAAGCACCTCAATCGTGGCTGACCTGGGCCAAGGAGTGAAACCATGAGAACTTTGCACCACCGCCCTTCCTTGCCGGCCACGGCTGCGCTGGCGATGTGCGTCCTCTTCCTGGGTTGGTTTTCTAGGCCTGCTTCCGCCTTGGGCGACGAGGAATTTGTGGGGCCGTTCCCGAGCTGGCGCAATGCGCAGCGCGATTACGACGCGCGCGGCGACGGCCAGGCCGATGACACCACGGCGCTCCAGCGCGCGCTCGATGAACTGACAAAACACACGAACTCCTGCGTGCTTTACCTCCCTGCCGGCACGTATCGCATCACCGGGACGCTGAAAACGGTTCGCAAGGCGCACACGGATGGCCAGGGCGTCGCGGTCGTCGGTGAGGACCCGGCGCACACGGTTCTGCGCTGGGCCGGCACGAACGGCGGCACGATGTTCCAGTGGGATGCGTGGTATTCCAAGATTTCGCGGCTCACCTTCGACGGAGCGGGCCGCGCCGGCACGGCCTTGTTCTACGGTCCAGCCTTCTCGACTTACAACGAAACCAGCGACCTCATCTTCCGCGACGCCACCAACGGCCTCGTCTTCGGCGGCCCCAAGACGGCCGGCCAGGCGGAGAACGCCGTGCTCCGCTGCCAGTTCCTCCGCTGCGGGACGGGCATCCAGACGGTGAACTGGAACTCGATGGACATTTGGGTCTGGCACGGCCGCTTCGAGGATTGCGGGCGCGGCGTCCACAACGTCATGGGCAACTGGCACGTCTGGGAGTCGCTCTTCCTGCGCTCGCGTATTGCCGACCTGAGCAGCATCAACCTCATGGCGTTCTCGGCGGTCAACAACACCAGCGTCGGCTCGCGGTGTTTCTTTGATTTCTCCACCGGCCACTCGTGGGGTTCGCCCGTGAGCCTGACCGGCAATCGCGTGCTCGACCCGACGGGTGATTGGGCCGTCCTCCTGGACAACGCCGGACCGTATCTGGTCGTGGACAACCGATTTCGCCTGACGGGCACGGCGCGCGGTGTGCGCATGACTTGGGCCGACCAGACGCTCGTCGGCAACCTCTACTCGAAGATAAACGCCGTCGAAGAACGCGGCCGGTTCCGTCGGCTTGCGGAGCAGGTGGTGCCGGCCAACGAGATTCCCGGGACGCTCCCGACGCTGCCGCCCACGCCGCCGCACCGCGAATCGAAGGCCTTAGAAGTCCCCATCGGCGCCGATGCCGACACCCTCCAGCGGACCATCGACGAAGCGGCGAAACTCGCGGGCCAGCGTCCGGTGGTCCACCTGCCGATGGGCAGCTACCAGATCGCGAAGACGCTCGTCATCCCGGCTGGCTGCGACCTCCAACTCGTCGGCGACAGCGCCGGCGAAACCGGCACGCGCCTCAACTGGACCGGGCCAGAGGACGGCCTCGTTCTCCGCGTCGCGAGTCCCAGCCACGCGACCCTGCGCGATTTCTACGTCCACGCCGGGCAAGCCCGAGCGTTGCTCGTGGAGGACTGTGACCAGCCGCACGGACGCATCTTCGCCGACCAACTCAACGTCAACGGACCGGGCGCCCAAGGCAGCCCCAACGCCGCTGCGCTCCGCATCAGCGGACTCGAGCAGACCGACGTGCTCCTCCGCTCACTCCAAGGCAGCGGCAATGGCGGACGCTGGGTGGAAGTGCTGGGCGGCCCCAACGCGGAGCGCGCCACGAACCAGGTGAGCATCTTCACCGGCGCCACCGGCTCGGCGGCGGGCCAGTATGATGTGCGCCACGGCGGGCGGCTTGTGGTGCGCAGCGTTTATCACGAGCGCAGCAGCGATTCACTGAACGGCCTGCACCTGGCCGACCGCGGCACGTTGAGCATCGACGCCACACGCTTTTCCTACGCCACCTCACCTAGCTCGCCCACCGTTGCCGCCGACAACTTCCGCGGCCTGTTCACCCTCGCCACCTGCATCCTGCTGCCGGTGGAGACGAAGGCGAGCTGCCGCTTTGAACTGCGCGGAGACGGCAGCGGCGCAAGCGTGCTGGCGCTGAACAACCAGTTCTGGATTGAGCAGAAGACCACCGCCGACGACGTGTGGCGCAACCTCGCCCGACCGCCAGCGCGCGGCGGCCTCGTCGGGTGCAATGTGAACACCGCCAGGAAAGAGGCCGCGCCCAAAGGCTATGAATTTATGGCCAACATGGGCGATCATCCCGACCCGGCCAAGTCTGCCGCCGGCGCCGGCCCGCTGGACAATCGCGGCACCGTGGACGACGCCACGCTCCTGCATCACCTGGCTCCGTTGCGAGGAGCGCGTGTCTGGTTGCCGGATGCTTCCGTTCCAGCCAACGTCACGGACCTCCGCATTTATCGCGTCATGGCGGGCGGTGGACGCGGCGCGGTGGTGGAATTCCGGGCTCAGCCCTAACTCTGGAACCCTGCAGAAAGATTCGACGCCTGCCGCCGCCGCCGTTTCATCGTTTGGGCGAGATTACTACCGAGCAAAGCGTGATGAACAGCTCAAAGGTTGACGGTCAGTTTGCGACCATTCCAACGCGCGATTTCGTCTTTCAGTTTTCGTTTGTTTCGCGATTCTGCCACCTGCATAGTCGCGGCTTGGAAGCAGTAAGGCACCATAACTGGAATAGAGCATGACAAAGCGATACAGCCGGCGATGGTGGTTGAAGACGGTGGTAGCGACCGCGAGCGCTACAGGCGCCTCGCGGCGGTTACAAGCCCACTTCATTTATGAAACGAGCCTCGTTTAGTACCGTCGCTTTCGCCGTCATTGTTTTCTGCATGCTGGGCCGGCTCTCACCGTCGGGGGCTCAACTGGCGGCACCGAAGATGCGCGTCGAACCCCGCGAGAGCGACGAACTGTTCGCCAATCCGGGCATGGGCTGGCAGACGTTCCACCAATTCGCCGACCAGGACAGGAATCTGCAAGGGCTGCCCAGCGCCAGCGCGTATTTCCGTTTCTACTGGCGCGAAGTCGAACCCCAGGCCGGCCAGATCGATTTCGCGAAATTCGATGACCTGCTGGCGCACGCGCGGCGTGCCGGCCAGAGGCTGGCCTTCCGCATCATGTGCACCGGCTCGCGCGAGTACATGGACGTGCCGGCCTGGCTCAAGGACCAAGGATGCCGGGGCGTCGAGTTCAAATTCGAGGGCGGCGAACATTGGGTGCCGGATTTTACCGACGGGCGTTTTCGAGAGGCGCACTTTCGTTTAATCCGCAAACTGGGTGAGCGCTACGATGGGCATCCCGACCTGGACCTGGTGGACATCGGTTCGGTGGGCCTCTGGGGTGAATGGCACATGAGCGGCACGACCCAGGTCGATACCGGCAAACCCGTCCCGATGCCGCCGTTGGAATCGCGCCTGGCAATCATCGAGGCCTGGCTCAATGCTTTTCCCCGAACGAGCAAGGTCATCCAGATCGGCAGCGGGGAGGGTATGGCCCGCGCCGCCCAGGCAGGCTACGGTTGGCGTGCCGATTGCCTGGGCGACTTGGGCGGCTTCTCCAAAACCTGGAACCACATGGACAACTTCTACCTGCAGCAGTTGACCAATGCGGGGGCCATGGACGCCTGGAAAACCGCGCCGGTGGCTTTTGAAAGCTGCTGGGACATGCGCAAGTGGAAAGAGGCCGGCTGGGATATTCCTTACATCTTCGACTACGCCCTGCGGTGCCATGCCAGTTACATGAACAACAAGTCCGCTCCAGTGCCGGAGGGCACTCGCGGTGAGGTGGAGCGATTTCTCCGGCGGCTTGGCTATCGGTTAGTCGTCCGCAGCGTGGACCACCCTGCCACCGCGCATCCCGGCGGCGATCTGAGGGTAAGCCTTGTCTGGGAGAACGTTGGCGTCGCGCCGCCCTACGGGGATTACCGCGTGGCCGTGCAACTCAAGAGCGAAAAGGAGCCAGAGGCCAAGCCTATCGTTTCAGTCACCGATACCTCCATCCGGGGCTGGCTGCCCGGCACGCTGAAGACCGAATCGTTGCTGCGGCTGCCGGCCGCAATCCCGCCCGGCCGCTACGGACTGGCCGTAGGTGTGGTGGACCCCGGAAGCAAGACCCCCGCGGTACGGCTTGGGATTGCCGCGCGGGATGCCGAAGGCTGGCACCCAGTGAGTCATGTGGATCTCGCGCCATAGCCGCAGTCCTAACCAGTGTTTTCCATGCTGTCCCTTATTCGCCTCGTCGCTTTGGTGGTTCTCCCGGCGCTCCGTGCGCCGGGAACAGCGTGGGCGGACAACCAGCCGAAGCCTGCGCGCAATATTTTCTACATGGATCCAGCCTGGCCGCCGGCGGTGCTGACGCAGGTCCTCGGGCCCTCGCCCGAGTGCGTCGGCGCGAAGGCAATCGGGAAAGCCGGCCATGTCGCCGGCTTCGAAACGGGCAGGCAGGCGGTGCTGGTCCTTTGGCAGTCGGAGGACGAGCGTGCCCCGGACTTGTCGCTGCCTTCGGGCAAGGACTTCACCTGGATGGAGGCGATGGGGCGGAAAGTCGCTGGGCCGCCGGCAAAGCTCTCCAGTTCGCTGACTTATTTGCTGGGCCGGAGCGGGAGAGCTGTGGAACTGCTCCGGAAGATCGCGCGGTGAGCACTCACGCGAGCGGTTCCTCAGCAAAGCGATCGCCTGACTCATCAGAGCCTGACCCCTCCGCTGATTACGGCCTGCTCCTTCTGGCAAGCCTGATGTCAATTACCCGCTGCACCGCTGCACCGCTGCGCCGCGTCCAGGGCTCTGGCGCAGCACCTCAGTACAGGTGGAGGCGAGGCGGTTGCTTAATAGCGAAAAGTGAGGATTTCGTGGATGTCGTTGACGGTCGCAGTAATGGCCGGGCCGTGCCGGTTCAGGACGGTGGTTTTGTTCCAGGCCGCGGCGCGCTTGATTGGGTGATCCAGTTCAACCGTCGCGCGGTAGGTCGGAGCCTCCTCAATTAAAGCGGGAAGCACAAAGGGGCGAGAACTGGCCGGGGTGGTTTGCGGAGGGGAATTGTAAGCTACAAGATGGACGCGCAACGTGGCGGCGGCGGGATCATCCACTACCACCGCTTCGACATTCGCCGGCGCCGCGATGCGAACCCGGGGTTTGGGCTCCAGGAATTCAACGGCGGTTCGGAGCAGAGCGCGGGCCTCCGGGATGTGATGTTCGCTGGCGGTGGCAAAATCAGGCGAGCCGGTAAAGGTGAGCACGGTGCCGTTGCCGAGGGAGTTGAGGAGCACGGCTGGGCCCACGTTCGTCTCGGGGCTCATCGGCCAATCGGTGCCCTCCTGGCCTTGCTGCTGGCGGACCGTGCGATAGGGCTTCATCAATTCCCCGACCGCGGTTGCCGTGGTGGGCTCGCACACGATGGCCGGGCCCTTGACCAGGAATGGCCAATCCAGCCGTCCACCCGGAGCAAACCGCGCCGGCAGTTTCGAGTCAAGGGCGGGCGGGAACCTGAACCAGTTGTCCAGGGAGTCCAATTTATGGACGAATCGCGCGCCGGTGAGCGATTCGAGCGAGGATTGCTCACGCGGTTGGCCGAGACGATTCCAGCAGCCGCTCTGACCGGTGACAATCAGTTTTCCGCCGCCCACAACATATTGACGGAACAGATCGACTTCTTCGTCCGAGAGAATCGCGGCATTCGGCAGCATGATGACGGGGAATCGTTTCAAGATCGGCAAGGTGAAATTCTCGTCGAGCACGATACCCCAGGGGATGTGTTCGTACACCATCGCCTGGTGTGCGCCCTGGAAGCTCAGGAAGTAATCCGCCGGTTTTCCCCGGCCATACCAGTCTCGCGTTCGGCTGCTGAAGAACAGCCCAACCTGTGCGACCGGTTGGCCATGGAAATGAGTGCGCTTGGCCTGAACTTCCCGGAACACCTGCCCCAGGCGCTCATAACAGACAGGGTCCGGCCAGCCATCGAAACCGAGCTTGTCCACGACGGTCACAAACCCGCCGTGAGACAGGAGTGTAAACAGTTCCCAGCGCAAGTCGGCCAGTGGCCGGACGGTCTGGTTGTGATAACACCGTGCATCGCGCGAGATGGCGATTTGGAATGGGTTCCCAGGCGTGGCGGCGCGATAAAACTCGGCGTTCAACCCCACGGTCAGGGCGCTGAAGCCCCAGATCCCCGTTTCGCCGGTCACGAAATCGCCGTTCCCCGCATGCTGCACCGGACGTTGCCCTACCTCCCAGGAGAATGGTGGATTGCCGTGATAGTTGAAATCAACGGTCACGTTCGGGTTGAGCGACTTGATGTGGGTGTAGAGAGCTCTTTCAAAACGCTCGCTGCTGTGGTAACGAAACTCGAGCATGCGGTCCCAGTCCTCATCCCAAGTAATTCCCTTGGGCATAGGACATTGGTGTTCAGACTGGAATTGTTTGCGGCAGGAATCGCACCAGCAGCCGTAGGGAGGTCCGAAACCCTGGTCCAACATATCAATATGAAAGCCTTGGATGCCATAGGCCAGTTGCTCTGCCAGGATTCGCTTCATGGCCTCAAGATAGGCCGAATTGTAGCAAAAACGGCCGATGGGGTTTCCCTGGTGGTCGCGCATCTGCCATTCCGGGTGGGCGGCCAGGTAATGGCCCGCTTGTTGCACCACGCAATAGGCAATGATTGGCAACTTGTGTTTGCGCCCCTCTGCCACCGCCTCGCGCAGCGGATCGCGCGCGCCCAGGCCGGGCGCCTTCAGGAGCAGCCTGGAATTGTAGTAGGCGTAATCACCGTCCCGCGCCCAGATAACGACGTACTCGCAACCGGCTTGCGCACAGTGCCGCACGATGTCCGTGCCGGCCAACCTCGAGCAGTAGCGCGTATCGTTGGTGTCGCTATAACCGAATTGCGCCCCCGTAGGCCCAACTTCCATCCCCACAAGCGAGTGGAATGGCCAGGAATCGGCCGTGGCGCCCCCACTCGCCAGGGGACGGAGCAGGACGAGACTGATCAACCAGGTCGAAAGGATGAGACGATCACGCAACACCGGCTCGAAGGATGCGTAGCTTATCATGACCCTTAGACTGGCGCAGATTCGCCGTCGCCGCCAGACCAAATTGCCCGACGGCCAAAGCCCGACTGCCCGCACAAGTGCAGCCGCCCTTTCCCATTTTTTCCTGCCGGGACCCGCCAGGCTCATTCCCCCAGCCGCTGGAGGCGCAGGTTGTCGAGATAGAACGCGGTGTCGGCCGTGGCGGTGCTGCTGAAGCCGAGCCAGTGCAGTTCGCTGAATTGCCTGCCACTCATGGGGAGTTCCGAGAAGACCTTGGGCTCTTCCCCTTCGGGAGTCAGGGTCAAGCGGAACACGCGCGCCGCGTTCTTGCCCAGAGGCGCCTCGATTTCCACGTGAACCCAGTGCCGGCTCCGGACTGTGGCCAGGAGCTTATCGCCGGCGCTGACATTCCCGTTTCCGTCGAAGCGCACGCTCGGCCCGATGTTTTGCGGGTAAGCGCTGCTGTCGCGCCATTCCGTGATGAACTGCGCGTTCGTTTCAAACCACACATCGAAACCCTGGCGCACCGTGCCCGAGAGAATGTGCGGCTCGTAGTAGAAATGCGGTTGCCACGCCGGCCGGAGCGCGGCGGAATCAGTCACTTTCAAACTGCGCTGGCCGGTGGCAGCGCGCTCCCCGCTGACTCGGATCGAAGCCCCTTTCTCCTCCCCGCTAACCTTCGCCTTTTCAGGGGGTGAGCCGATCGGCGTCGTCTCGAATCCATCATCCACCTCGAGCGGCTTGGGCGGTGAGGGTGGTGGGGGCAAAGCGATCCTGGCGCAGCGCGCGTGGCTGGCCTCCTTAACCCAGGCTGCATCGCCATACAGGCCGGCCTTGCTGATCGCGAACTCCCGGAACCCGAGGCCGAAGGCCGGCGAACTGCGCTTCAGCCGGAAATCGTGCCCGGCCGCGTCCACGAACTGCGGGTCCGCAATCCGCGAGTGTTGGTCCAGGCCGACGGCCTGCCATTCCCCGAAGGTCCGGCGAAAGAACCGGAGGGCGTCCGGCCCGGCGGTATGCCAGTAAAGGTTTTCGTCCCAGTCTCCCGGCGATTCTTTGGCGGCGAGGCGTTCATTGAGCGAGCTTTCGCCGTAGTCAGGGACCATGAGTTGGCCCTGCGTGAGGTAAACGATGTTCCGCCGGAAAGTGCTCGGGCGCTTTTCGGAATACGGCCAGAGCGCCTGGTTTGCGGAGAGAGCGAAGATGTTATTGCGAATAACGTGCTCGTGACCGCCGTTGTTGAACATCAGGCCGCCGCTCAGAGTGTTATAGACGAGGTTGCTTTCGACGAGGTAATTCCCGCACTGGGCGTCGAGGTAGATGCCCCAGCCCAGCGCCGGCGCCGAGTAGGGCCATAGGTCGTGAAAGACGTTGTTCCGGATGACACTGCCGGGCGATACCCCGAGACAATAGATCAGGCCCGCGTCGCTCAGAACGCCGTGGCCGAGGTCGTGGACGTGATTGAACTCGATCACATTGTTGCTGGTGCGATTTGGCTCCAGGCCCCAGTTCCAGCCGATGCTGATCCCGGTGTAGTAAAGGTCGTGAATGTCGTTGTGCGAAATGCGGTTCCCGCTGCTTTGGGCGACCCAGATTCCGACACAGCCCGGATAAATCCGCCCGCCGTTGAAAATGTGATTGTTGTCCACGAGCGTCCGGCTCGTCTCCGCCACGTCCGCCTTGGCCATGCGGTCCTCGCCTACCCGGATGCCCCCCGCCCCGAGGTCGAACAGGCGATTGCGTTGTAAGCGGCAATCCTTGCAGCCGCGCCGGAACCAGACCCCGTAGGTGCCGACGTGGGCCACTTCACAGGCCTCGATCGCACAGTTCAATGCCCCATCTGCCGTGATGGTCGCGGGCACTTCCACCGCCGCCTGCGTGCTGCTGTTGCCTTTTGCATCAAGCACCCAGTCCGCATGGTGAAACGTCAACCCCCGCAGGGTCACGTGCCGCACGAACTCGCCTTGCTCCGGAGCCCCGGCCAAGCGCACGAACTCGGTCAGGATCGGGGCCGTGATTTTCGTTTCGTTCATTCGCTCGTCCGGCACGGGCCAATACGTCAGCACGCCCGTCTCGCGGTTGAGATACCACTCCCCGGGAGAGTCGAGCAGTTCGCGGGCGTTTTCGACGTAATACCGCTGGTGGTCCTCCCAGTATCCGAGGCCCCACCACTCCTTCATCGGCGCCGCGAACTCGACCATGTTGGAAACCGTATCCACCGATTTGAGCGGGTGGATTGAGTTCTCCCAGGAGTGCATCAGCACCAGGTTCACGTCCTCAAGCCGTGCCCAGGGCTGAACATCGCCGGGCGCAAACCCGAACTTGTCGCGCGCGACGGGTTTGGCGTTTGGGATCGGTGGGCCGGGGATCAGCTTCGCGATGCGGTAATAACCGGAGTTTGGCGAACGCGCTCGCTGGCGCCGCTGCCCGTTGACGAACAACTGGCGGAAGTACCACTGCCCGGCTGCCACTTCGGGGATGGTTGTTTCCCAGAGGCTTCCAGTCTGGCGAAAGCCCGTGATGACCCGTCCGCCGCTGAACACAGGCTTCTCCTTTTGAAAAGCCGCATAGACCACCGGCGCCTCGGCCGTCCCGGAATCCTGCGGTTCGAGCACGAAGGGCGCGGGCAGGCAATACCTGCCGCCGCGCACCAGTACCTGCGCCGGCTGATTTCTGCCTTCCGCCCTTTGCCCCCGGAGCCGGTCGCGCGCTCCTGCCAGGGAGGACAACGGCCCGTCAGTGCGCGCCTGATTGGGCGTGGCCAGGCGTCCCGACCAACTGTCGTTGCCGTTCGTGGCGAGGTAGAGCGTGAGTGGAGCCGGCACGGCTGCCACAGCCGTCGCCACAGCCAGCCATGCGGACGCGCCCAAGGAGATCAACGCGACCAGCCATAGAGCTTCCAGGGCTGTTTTCGGTATTCTCTTCATAGCTATTTGGTGATATGGGCGAGCAGACCCCCAAGATCAAACCGATTATGTCAGCGCCGTTGGCGGCTGGCGGTGGCCTCCAGGATCAGCAACCAGTCGTTGGCGCCGGTGCCATTGTCGCCGGGGGACTTGATCTGCCGCGGGCCGGAGTTCGCGAAGGGACTGCCCGCAACAGGCGTGAGACGGCCGTCCGTGGGATTGAACCAATGTCCGGTCACTGGCCCAGCCAACTGGCTCAGGTCCACAGTCAGTTCCCGGCTGGCTGTGCCGGTGGCGGGAAGATAGCTGAGCGCCAGCGTGCCGTCGCTGGTGCGCGCGGTGGCCGCGTAATCCAGCTTGCCGAAGCTGCCGTAACCCGCAGTGACGACCTGGTGGTCGCGGTCCGGTCGAAGCTGCCACCATGGCCGATCGCGAAACACTGCGGCGAGCTGCGCCATATCCTTCGCCCCGCGCGAGTTCAGGGCTGCCACCCAGTCGCCGCCCCGGTCGTAAACGCCGCGGCTGCCAAAATGCCAGACCGGGGAGTTCCCGTAGAGGATGCCGAACGCGCCGCTGAGCAAGGGCCAGTAAGCCTGGCGGCGGATGCGATCCGGGGTGGCGTTGTGTTCGCCTTCGTAGGCGGTTTCAATCAGGAAGTAAGGCATTCGAGGCACGCGCGCATCCTGCTCGAGACAGGCCGCGTAGAGGTCCACGCGGTAGTGATAGACGTTGTTGAGTTGGAACCACGGACGGCCGCCGTAGGGCGTGCCTGGCGCGTCCCCGGGCCCGCAGTGAACCGTCATCAAGTGGACGGTGTCTTCGTCCCGAATGCCGGCGGCGATTTGCTCCACGGTCCAACGCTGGTCGAGCGGCGGAGTGAAATCTCCGCCCACGTTCCAGATTAGGTTCGGGTGCTGGCCAAAGCGTTTGCCGACGCCTCGCCCGTAGGCGCGCACTTTGTCCGGGCCGCAGCGCAACATCTCCTGGAAGAAGCCTTCGTCCCCGCCGCCGTAGCCCAGGTAGGCCGGGCACAATAGCAGCGCCATCCCGCGCCGCGCGGCTTTGCGGGCGATTTCCTCGGCGTAGCGGAAATAGGGTTCGTTGGGCGTGCCGAAATCACCGGCGAGGGTGAAGGGTGGCGTGCCGTCGCGCAGCTTCGGGGGTTGCGTGGAGAACTTGTGCTCGAGCAAGTTCACCAGCAGCACATTGAAGCCCTTGGCCACCCGGTCGTCCAGGTAGAGGTCCACCTGCGCCGGCGTCGGCTCGACGATCAACGACCACGGCGAATCCCCGACGACCAGGAACGGCTCTTCGTGCTGGTCAACCAGATACCGCTGGTCCGCGCTCAGCTTCAGCGGGAAGGCCGGAGTGGTCCGGGCTGTAGTGCGGGTTGCCTCCACAAAACAAAATAAGAGCAAAAGAAGTCCCGGAATTCTGAGCAACTTTCGGTTCATTCTTCGTTTGTCTGTTTTCCGGGACCGACCTTTCCTCCTCGCGGCGCCGCGTCTGATTGGACTATCAGTCGCCTTCCCGCTGAGGCCAAGGGTCAAATCTCCTCGGGCTCGGCTCCAATTTCGTCACGCCCCAGTCCAGTCTCGAATAAGCCGCTGCAGGCGGTGGTAGCTTTCTTTCGGCTGGCCGTCGGCGCGCACGAAGCCGCCATGCGGCCAGAAATGTCCGCCTGCGTCCGAGAAGTCCCACCAGGTCACCGCTTCCACCGCCGGATGGCCATAGCAGAGTGTGTAGAACTGCTCGATCCAGTCGGCCTGGATGCCTTCGCTCCAGGGCGCGTGCCAGTACGCCTTGCTGGGTTCCTTGCCGAGAGCCTGCTCGTCGCGGTCGGCCCTCGAAGACACGCCCAGTTCCGTGATGTGCAGCGGCTTACCCAGCGCCGCAAAGCGGTCGAGCAGGCGCGCAATCTCGAACAAGTCGTGTTCGGGATAATACACCTGCAGGCCGACGGCGTCGAAGTCCACGCCGGCCTTCAGGACCGCCCGCAGATACTGGAGCGGCGTGCGCAGGACGCGCGGTTGTTTGCCCTTGTAGGTGCGTCCTTCCGCGACGTATTCGCCGAACAGGCAGCAGTTGTTCACCACCCGCACCGCCTTCGCATCCGCCGCGCGCGTGGCGTCGGCCGCCGCGCGCGTCAGCTCCAGCAACTGGTCCTGGGAGAACTGCGGCTCATTGCCCCAATCGTGGGCCTCGTTGATCACATCATAGACCCGGATGCGGCCCCGGTAGCGGTTCACAATCTCGGTGATGCGCCGCCGGTGTCCTTCGCGCCATTGGTCGAACGAGCGGCCTTGCATCCACCTGGGACAGCCCGCCTCGTGAAACCAACACAGCGGATGGCCCTTGGCCGCGATGCCGGCTTTCTCCAGGCGGGCCAGCCGCGTGTCCACCGGGCCAAAGCGCGGTTTGCCTTCCTCAGGCTCAAATCCGCGCCAATACAGCGGGAGCGTGGCGAAATTGAAGAGCGCCGCAAACTGCTCCGCATAGGTCTCCCCTTGCTGCGGGTATCCGAAAAAATTGCAGCCAAAGAGAAAGCCCTTGCGCGCGCCGCCCCGGGCAATCGCCTGCCGTGCCCGCGCCAGAACGACCTCCTCCCCCGCCCAGAGCAGTTCGCGCAGTGACGCCATCGCCAAAGGCGCTGCGCGTTTCGGCTCTGTCGCTATCGCATCCGCCTGGCGCAGCAGCGACCGGGCTTTCTCCATGCGGTCGATCACTGGTTGCGGCAGGACGGCGCCTTCCGTGCGAGCCTGCTGCCTGGCCTTGTCCACCGCGGCCAGGCGGGACGACGCCAACTCGCGGTTCAGGACAACCTCCTGCCCCGCGCGGTATCCCCGGCCCTCCGCGTCCGCGTACAACCTCACGGTGCCGAAGCCGTCCACGTTCGTCACGAGCGAGCAGCCGAAAGGCGCCCCGGGCGCCTCTACGCTCACGCAACCGCTCGTGACCTCGCGTTTCGGATGCGGGAGCGGATTGCGGTCCCCATCGGACTCAAACAGGAACAAGCCCTGCAAGGCTGTTTCTGGCAGCGGCTCCCCTTTGATGTCGTAAGCGCGAACCGTGAATCGACTCGGCAAAACCTCGACTGAAGAAGCCGGGTCTGCTGCGTGGAGGAAATGCTCGCGGAGCGCGAGCGCGGAGGTGCAACCTGCGGTGGCACGACGGAGGAACTCTCTTCGACTGGTTTTCATGTGGAGCAAACGGTTCGTCAGGATTAATCACAGCGTCCATCCCTGCCGATACTCGCAGCGCAGCAATGCGTCGGCGGCAGGGTGGTTCACGATCTTCATCGCCACGGGATCGAATTCCAGCGTGCTTTCGATTTGCGTGGCCACGTTGCCGAGCATCAGAAATTCATTCAGCGCATCCGCATAGTCGAAGTTCGACCAGGCCGGCTTCCCGCCGCGGCAGGCGGCGAACCAATCCTGCTCCGGGTCGCGCGAAGACTCGACCGTCTCGGGCCGGTTCCTTTGCACATCCTGGAACTGGTCTTCGGGCACCAGGCGGAACCACATGTTGTGGCCCGTGGTGTGGATGCTGCCCTTGGTGCCGACGATGAAAGTGCCGGCGAAGTCCCAGTCACTCCGCGCCTTGTCGTCAGGATCCGAACTGAGACGGGCCCGAACTTCCCTGACGCCGGGCGCGTCTCCGTTGTACCAGGTGATCGTAATGGGCGGGAATTCCGCGCGCGCCGGCACTTTCCATTCGATGCGTTCCCAGCGTGGGAAGGACAGCCGGTTCACGCCCGAGGTTTGCGCCTCAACGCGGATGAGCGGCCGCGGCGACGCCGGTTTCTCGTTGAGCCAGAGGTCGTGGAGCTTCAGCGCCATGAAGCCGAGGTTGGCGCTATGCGACCCCCAGTTGCCAAGCTGGCACGTGCCAAATTCGCGCCACAGATGCCGGTTCAGCCACTCATGGTGGTAGGAGCGGAACGCGGCGGGACCGAGCCAGAGATCCCAGTCGAGGTATTCGGGCACCGGCTGTTCGCCTTTCGGCGGCTCCTTTCGGTCGGCTCCGCCGCCGCTGTTCCAGACATGGACCTCCTTGACCTCCCCGATCGTGCCGTTGCGCATCAGTTCGAGCGCGCGGCGAAACGGGCCGCTGTAGGTCCCCTGGTTGCCCATGGCGGTGGCCACCTTCTGTTTGCGGGCCAACTCCCGCAGCGCGCGCGACTCGTGCAGCGTGCGCGTCAGCGGCTTTTCGCAGAACACGTGTTTGCCCGCATGCATGGCCGCTGCCGAAGCCACCGCGTGGGTGTGGTCGGGAGTGGCCACGACCACCGCGTCAATCGCCGTGCCCATCACCTCAAGCATCTTCCGGAAATCGCGAAAGGTCTTTGGCTTCTTTTCAACTGTGCGGCTGTAAGCCTCGGCTGCCCGGCGCTCCCAATCATTCGGCGATCCGGCGAACCGTTTCGTCATGTCTTCCCAGCGCTTGAAGACCCCGGTCAGTTTTTGCTCGTTGACGTCACACAGCGCCACAACATTCTCCAGCTTCGGAATAGTTTCCACGAACCAATCACCCCGTCCGCCAACCCCGACCAAAGCCACGTTGAGTTTCTCGTTGGCTTGGGCGCTCCAGGCCGAGCGCGCGGACTTGAGGAGGAGGCTGCCTCCGCCAAGAGCTGTGCGGCAAAGGAACCGGCGGCGAGTCATTGGGCTTGCTTGGGCTTTCATAAAATTAGGACGTTCCTGAGAACCGTTTCCGTTGAAACGACTTGAGTCGTCTCTGGCATCGGTTTGTTCCGGGCCGGCTCATAGCCTGCGCAGATAGACATCCCTCGTCCTTCCACACCAGGAAATTGTTCTCCGTCATGCGGATCTCCCCGGTGGTTTGGCCGGTAAGCTCTGGCGCACGGGACGGTCGGCGCGCGGGGCCGCCGGCGCTGCGAGGTCGCCGGTCGCAAATTGGATCGCGTCCGCGTAGAACTGGAGCACGCGCGGGTCCCAGAAGAGCTCCGTGCGGTGCCCGAACGAGGTGTTGAAGACCCGGCCCTTGCCGCAGGTTTTCACCCACGCCAATGCGAAATCGTTGTCCTTCCGGTTGATCCACTTCACCCCCATGTTGGACCTCGCGGGATCGAGGGACAGGAGAACGCGCAATTTGCCCCGGTCGTAAGGCTCACCGTATTCGTAGATCTCGTCGGCGATGCGGAAGTCTTTTCCGCCAAAGGCCGCCACCAGCGGATGAGTTGCTTCCTCGACGGTGACGCCGATTTCCTCATTCCAGGGATGCCCGATGAACTTGCCGCCGAGCAACTCCTTAAACTCCGGCCAGTGCGCGTTGGCAGCGATAGCGAAATGCAGCGACACCACGCCGCCGCCATTGGTGACGTAGTCCAGCAGGCTTTTGCGCACCACCTGCTCGACCGAGGCCTTGTCCGCACCGCGCTTCTTAAAGGCGTCCCTCACCATGTCTGCGTCCGTGGGCGTGATCCACGGACCGGAGCTGTTGTTCATCACGATGGCGTCAAACTGGCGGATGTTCTCGGGCAAATATAGCGCAAGGTCGCCGCTGACGACCGGTTCGAATGCGCCGGTCTTCCTGCCGATGGCCTCCAGCGCGGCGGCGCCGTAGGGGATGCAGTACCCCTTGTGGGGATCCTTCTCCATCAGGTGCGCCGGCGTGTTCCAGATGAGCACACGCCGGGGCTTTTGGGGTGCCACGCGGGGTTTGGCCGGGGCCGCGTCGTAGATTTGCCGGGCGCGCTCCGCCGGGATTTCTTCGGCCCCGGGCAGCGCCCACGCAACGGCGAGGAAAAAAGCTGAGACCAGAGTGATGCGTTTCATTTGCGGTTCATCTTTCAATAGACGCCGCCGTCATTGCATTCCTTCAGCCATCCGCGGGCTCGAGAGCGAAGGGCGTCGGCCGAATTGCCGTTCCATTAGGCGTAACATCCACTGACGGTGTTTGGCAATGAAATTGGCAAACCCTTCGGGACGCCGTGGATCGAACTGCGGTCCCGGCCAGTCAAGCGCGATTGGCTTTGGCGCGGCCGAGTCCTCCGCTGCAGCTTCGGCCGGGCGGCGGCCTGCACGCGTGCACACGGCCGCCGCCCCAGTCGCTCAGGTCGGAGGGCGAGCCATTTCGAAGCAAGAAGGCGCTTCACGCGCTCGCGGACTTGTGCAAGAATCGCCGCGATACAACTCTGATGAAATCCCGGGGCATTCGCCGGATCTGCTGTCGCACTGGCACGGGCCGCACCGTAGCTCACCTGCTGGCTGGTTTCCTCAGCCTGGAGTTGGTGGCCGGTCTGTCTCAAGCAACGGATGCGACGCCGCCCCGAACGGGCGAGCGGGTCCTGGTTGCCAACGACACCTGTCCCGACGTGACGTGGGGCTGGACCGAAGAGCAAACCCGCCAGGCCTTCGCCGACCTGGTGCGTTCGCATTTGGACGAGATGCAGCGCACCGACAACGGCCCGCCGGAGAGCCGGGACCATTTCAACCTGGCCACCACACAGGAGGCACTGGACTTCGTGGCCCGTTACCCGGCCCGCAAGGAGGAGCTGGCACGCCGCATCCGGGAAGGGCGGGTCTGTGTCAGTCCGTTCCTCTGCAATTCCCTGTGGGGCTTCCAGAGCGTGGAAGGCGCGCTCCGCACGTTGTACCCCGCTCGCCGGCTGGAGCGCGAGTGGAACATCCGCCTGGAGGTGGCGGAGCACATTGAGCTGCCTTCGCTGCCCTGGGGCATGGCCTCATTGCTCGCCGGCTGCGGAGTGCGCTGGGTCTCCAATCCGTTTCTCGATTACGATTGCGCGTTCAAGGCACTGAGGAATCCACCCCTCTTTCGATGGGCAGGTCCGGATGGCAACGAGGTGCGGGTGATTATGGATGCCTGGGCCAGTTCGCGGGCGAACTATGCGCAGGGGGCGCTTCTGCTCCGAGAACCCGCCAGGATCATCAACGAATGGTGGCCGCATTACCGGCAGCTCGGCGCGGCTTACCCGGTTCCCACTATCCTGGCCAGCGGCACGCATTCCGACATTTCACCGGAAAGCTGGAAACAAACTCGCGGCTTCTCGGAGGCCCTGCGGCAATACAATGCCGCCGGAACCAATCCCGTGCGGTTGGTCAACGGCACCTTGGCCCAGTTCTGTGCCGAGGTGGACGCAGTCGAAGCGAGTTCCCCGTTCCTGCCGGTTCTGCGTGGGTGTTTTGGCCATTCCTGGGAGCTGTGGCCGGTGAGTCTCGCCAGGACCGTGGCGGAGCTGCGGGCACAGGAACGCTGCTATGTCGCGGCGGAGTCACTCGTGGCCCTGGCAGTCCTGGAGCATCGCGGGCTAACGGCTGCCACCCGGGCCAATCGCGAGCAGGCCGAATGGTTTTGGGCCATGCTCTCGGACCATGCGTGGAACGGCACCGACCTGAAGAACAAGCGACACAATGCCGAGCTGCGGCAACGTTGGGCCGAGGGGCTGGGCGCCATCAGTCGAGGTCTTACACAGCAGGCCTGGAAGGGCCTGGGGCTCCGAGAGGATGAGCGTTTCATCACCGTGTTCAACCCCTTGAGCTTTACCAACGATGTGCTCGTTGTGTGCGGCGCGCCGCCGCGGGTGCGGGGCATTGCGGGTTCGGGCCAGGTCATCCCGGCCCAGTTTGATGAAGGCGAAAACGGACGCCGGGTGACCTTTGTGGCAAAGGGGATCCCTCCGTTCGGCTTCCGCGAGTTCGTTTTCACTCCCAAAGCACCAGTGCCGAAATCTGTTCCCTTCAAAGCGAGCGCCGCAGAGATTGAGGGCTCCTTTTATAAGCTCGGCGTGGCCGGAGATGGCTCGGGCATTGCCAGCCTCGTTCACAAGGGCACAGGCCAGGAGTTGGTCCATCCGGCTGGAAAGCGCATCCTTGGCCAGGCGGTGTTCTTCGACGGCACGGAACACAGGTTCGAAAGGACTGCGATCGCCGTAGCCGCTTCCGGGCCCGTCTTTGCGAGTCTGCGGATCAGCGGCGACCTGGGGCCCATTCGTGTCACCAACGACATCATCCTTTATGCCGAACTCGACCGGGTCGATATCGACGTGCAGCTTGAGAAGCCCCCGAGCACCAATGAGCAGCGCCTGCTCCACTTTTTCCCGCTCGGCGGCGCGCCCAGGGACTGCCATCTCGAGACGACGGGTGCGGTCATTTGTCCGGCACCTCAACCCGAGGGCGATTTATTGCCGGGCGCCGATCCTCGGCGGTTCGCCGTGCAGGGATTTCTGGACGTTTCGCCCGCCCATACACGCGCCGGTGTAACCCTTTCACCGATTGATGCCTTCATGCTGCGATTCGACCAGGGTGCTCCCGCCTTCGAACCCTTGGGCAACGATCAGAACTGGAAGGAGGTCACCCAGGACCAGGCTGGGGTGAGGCACTTCCGTTTTCGCTACCGCCTGCGCGCGCACGCCTCCGGCTACGACAACGCCGCCGCGATGGCTTGGAGCCGGTCAGTTCAAGCGCCGGTGGTTTATGCCAAGGGCCGTTTGCCCGGACGCTGGCTGAACCGTCCTCTGCTTTACATCAATCCAGAGCGCGCGGTAGTGACCTGCTTGAAACCCGTCGATGATCCGCGAAGCACGGGACTGCTGGTGCGGGTGTGGGAGACGGCCGGCCTCTCAGCGCCAATGCGGCTCGTGATACCCGAGGCGCGCCGGGCGATGCCGACGGACCTGCTGGAGCGGCCGCGAGGCCCGTTTCATCCGGTGCGGAGCGGTATGGAACTGTTCCCCCGGCCCCACGGTTTCATGGCGGTTCAATGGGAGCGCTGATGAAGAGTGCCTTGCTTTACTTCGCCTTTTGTCTGACGAACTGCGTGCTCGCCCACGCCGACGATTGGCCGCAATGGCTCGGCCCGGGCCGGAATGGAATCTCAAGGGAAACGAACGTGGTTTGGTTGCGTGAGCCTGTTCCCATGTGGACCTCGTCGGTGGGTGTGGGCTGCTCATCGTTGGCAATCGCTAACGGCAAGGCCTACACCCTGGGCCACCAAAAATCGGGCCCCAACCGGGGAACGGACACGGTGTTTTGCTTCGATGCCGGCGCGGGGAAAGAACTGTGGAGATACGCCTATGATGGCGCGAGCTGCGTTTCCCAGGATGTGCTGTTCGACGGTCCGCGTTCGACGCCGACGGTCGAGGGAGGGCGCGTGTACACTCTGGGCGTAGAAGGCCAATTGTTTTGCCTGGATGCAACCACGGGAACGGTGATCTGGTCGCGGCATTTGGGCAAGGACTTTCAGGGCCGGCTTCCGGTTTATGGGTATTGCTGTTCGCCGGTGGTCTATCGCGACCTGCTCATCCTGGAGGTAAATGCTTCCGGAGCATCGTACATGGCGCTCAATAAGACTAATGGCAATGCTGTTTGGAAACTCGCCGGAGGCGAGGTGACCTGCGGCTCGCCAGTCCTCACGACCGTCGAAGGCCTGGACTGGGTGGTCTTCTCCGGCGGCGGCTCTATTATGGGGGCCGAAGCCATATCCGGGCGGCAACTTTGGCGTCATCACACCTGGGGCTATTGCTGGGTGGGCCCGGTAGTCTGGAGCAATGTCGTCTTCATGGCCAACGCGTCGCTGCCGCGAGGTTGCGGCGTTTTCGAGGTGCGCGACTTCAACCCCCAGGTACTGTGGGAGGACCGAGGCAGGAAATACCAGACTCTCCACTGCAATGCGGTAATCTGGCAGGGGCACATCTATGGCGTGGATAACACTGGGACCGATTACCAGGGCACCGACTCGAAAAAATCCCTGCTCAAGTGCCTCGACTTGCGAACCGGCGAAGTCAAATGGACCAGGGAAAGAGTCGGTTGGGGCAACGTGCTTACTTGTGATGGCAAACTCCTGGTCCTGCGGGAGACGGGTGAGTTGATGGTGGGGCAGGCTTCGCCCGATGGCTGGCACGAACTGCTGCGGGCCCAGATTCTGCCGGGGCCCACCTGGTCTGTTCCAGCGCTTTCCAACGGACGCTTGTTCTGCCGCAACAAGGCCGGAAATGTAGTGTCTGTGCAGATCACCGCGCCCCCGGGCTCAGTTCCGGCCGAAAAACTCGCGCGCGAGGCCCCATCAAGCCAATCTTCCTCCGCCATAACTTCCAAAGCTGTGCCTGTGAACCTGTCGGCTCCAAAGGCCGCCGTTTCGGAAGCGGAGACAGGCGCGCCCACGTGGAATCCAGACCGGACCAACTCCAAGACATTTGCGACCCTCGAGTGGCCGCGTTTCCGAGGTCCAGGCGGGCTGGGGAGAGCCGCGGCAACCAACCTTCCCTTGTCCTGGGATGTGAGCAGCGGCAGAGGGATCATCTGGAAAACTGAAGTCCCCGTGACGGCGCCCAGTTCCCCGGTGCTGTGGGGCAAACGGCTCTTTCTCACAGGCGCCACACCGCAGAAACGTGAGGTTTACTGCTATGACACCGAGACGGGCAGACTCCAATGGCGAAGGGAAATCCTGCCCGCTCCCGGAGGTCCGAGGCCCCGGTTGGAAGAGCTGACAAAACTCATGCTGGCCGGCGCTACACCCGTGGTCGATGGCCAGCACGTTTGCGCCATCTTTGGCACGGGCGACCTGGCCTGCCTGACCCTGGACGGTGAACCAGTCTGGAGCCGAAGCTTTGGCCTGCCGAAAAACCCTTATGGGCACGCCGCCTCGCTCGACTGCTGGCGCAACCTGCTGGTGATCCAGCTCGACCAGGGTGAACCAGACGCCAATTCATCCAAGCTCATTGCCGTGGACATCGAGAGCGGGCAAACGGTTTGGGAGAGCCGGCGACCGGTGCCTGCCTCCTGGAGCACGCCCTATGTCGCGCGCTTGGCGGGGCGGGACCAACTCATCACCTGTGGCGGCTCCTGGGTGATTTCGTACGCTCCGGACTCGGGAACGGAGCTCTGGCGAGCCGAATTCCTGGGCGGCGAAGTGGTCCCTTCGCCGATCCACGCCGCCGGACTGGTGCTGGCGGGGGCTGTGGACGGGAAGTTCGTCGCCTTGCGGGCGGATGGACGCGGCGATGTGACGAAGTCACATGCAGTGTGGGCCGTTGAAGATGATGTGCCCGCCATCTGCAGCCCCGTGGCCACCGAGCAGCGGGTCTTCCTGGTCAACTCCGACGGCCGCGTTTTGTGCTATCGGATGAAAGACGGCGTGAAATTGTGGGAACAAGATACGGGCTCGCACTTCCAGGCCTCTCCGACCATTGCGGGCGATCGCCTTTATCTCCTGAGCGATTCTGGAACGATGTTCATTCTGGGCACAGGGGAGCGCCTCGAGCTCCTGGGGCGCGCGGAAGTCGGCCAGGAGTGTGTGGCCTCGCCCGCCTTTCAGCCGGGGCGTATCTACATCCGAGGCAAGCAGGACCTAATCTGCTTCGGCGTCCCCTAGACTCTTCCCCTGTGAACAAGACGGCCCCTGGCAGAGGCGCTTCCTCGATTGCGTCAAGGCCGGAAAGCAACCGCCCCTGGACCTGGAGGACAGTCATAAAGCCACAGTCTGCTGTCACCTGGCGAACATCGCCTATCTGACGGGACGTGGAATCCGCTGGAATGCGGCTGCCGAGACGATCTCCGGAGACGTGGGAGCAGCCCGGCTGCTCTCGCGTTCGCGTCGGCAAGGGTTATTGAGAATATTCGCGGCCCTTTAGCCGACCCGGTTGCGGCGCCGGATAAAGGCCGTCGGGCCCCAATTGCACCGGGGCTGGCGAATTCATTGTGAACTTGTCCACCTCGGGCGCAAACTCGTGGCCATCATTGAGCATCTCTTCAAACGTGACGGCCTGGCCGGTATGGACGGCTTTGCGGCCCATGGCTACAACCAGGGCGGCTTCGGCGCCGCGTTTCACTTCGTTGTAGGGTTTGTCCTGGCGAATGGCCTCGACCAGGTCGTCCCACTCAAGCTCATAGGGATTCGGCTCCGGCTGTGGGAAAGCCCACGTCATGTCCGCCCGGGTCACCGTTTGCCCTTTGAAAATGCGGCACTTGGCGGGGGTGTGCATGAAGGTCGAAATCACCGCCGAGCCTTTGGTGCCGTGGACGTAGCTGGCGAATTCTTCACGACAGCCGGACATGTACCGGGAGCTGAGGAAGAGCTTGGCGCCCTCAGCAAAGGTGTACTCGACCGAGTAGTGATCGAAATTTTGATCCACCGCGTCGCCGCGATAGCAGCGCGACCCCATGCCGTCGGCGCGGACGGGCCAGGCATCTTTCATCCAGCAACACTCGTCCACGTTGTGCGCGACAAAATCATGGAAGACACCGCCACTGGCCCACATGAAGCCGAGATATTTCTGAATTTGGTAGAGCAGCTCGCTCATCTGTTTCGGCTTGGGGCCGGTGAACCCCACCGGGCCAACCAGCCGGTAGCTTCTTAGAGTCGTGAGCTCGCCGATCTGGCCTTGTTTGATGCGGTCATAAAGTTCCCAGCGCGCTTTGCAATGGCGGCACATCAGGCCCACACCGACCTTCAGGTTCTTCTTCGCAGCGTCCTCAGCCAGTTGGAGCATTCTCCGGGTCGTCGGCCCGTCCAGCGAAATCGGCTTCTCCATAAACACGTTCAGACCCTTGGCAATGGCGTAGGTGAAGTGGACCCAGCGAAACGCCACGGGCGCGGTGAGGACGACGACATCCCCGGCCTTCAGGCAGTCCATCGCTTTCTGGTAAGCGTCAAAACCAAGGAATCGCCGCTCGGGCGGCACCTCCACCTGGGCCGCCTCGAAGCCCATCAGCCAGGTATCGGCCGAGCCCTCGACCCGAGTGGCAGCGCTCTTGAGGGCTTCGTAGCTCCGGCTCAGGCGCTCCTCGAAAACGTCCGCCATGGCCACCAATTTGATGGGGCCTTTGCTCTTGGTGGCGAGTGCATTGGCGGCCGCCCCGGTGCCCCGTCCCCCGCAGCCGACCAGGGCCACCCGGATACTATTGTCTTCCGCCGTGTAGCCCGGCCGGGCAGCGGCTGACGCCAAGGCGGCACCGACCATGACCTTGCTGGAAGTCTTGAGGAATTCACGACGAGTGGTGTGGTTCATACCGGTTTTTTCGATGGATTCGAGCTTCACGACCGCATCCTAAGTAGGTGACCTCTATTTGTCAGCCCAATAATTGGGTGACCTCGCCCGCCTTTCAGCCGGGGCGTATCTGCATCCGAGGCAGGAAGGACCTAATGGGCTGCGGCGTCCCCTAGACTCTTCCCTCACCGAGTCCATTTTGGGTCAGGTATCTATAGCTTTCCTTGAGCGCAACGAAAATGTCGGTGGCGCACGTGTCAAACTCCACGATCAACCACTCGACATGGTTCTGCGACGCGCTGACGATGCCTTTGACATTCTGTACGCCCGTGCCGATAGCTACCATCGGACTCTCCTTATCGCCGGAACCATCTTTGATATGCATCAGGGGAACGCGCTTGGCTAGTTGGCCGACGATTTGCACCGGATCCTGCCCCGCTGCCTTCGCCCAATAAGTATCCAGTTCAAAAAAGACGTCCTGGTCCAAGCTTTCCAGCAAGACCTGGTAGGGATAATGACCGTCTTTCTGTTTTTCAAATTCCCACCAGTGGTTATGGAGCCCGAACTTCAAGCCGTGGGACTTGGCAAAGTGATTCGCTTCATTATAGATCTCGGCCAGCTTCCTGGTTCCGGCGAGGGTCTGGTATCTTGGATCCATGGGCCAGCCGTGCCATACCATCCTGTCACAGCCGAAAGCAGCCGCCATTTCCAGAAACGCTTTCTTCTGCGCTCCCGCCGGGAGCTCGCAATGTGCCGAGCAGACCGGAAGTCCGAATTCTTTGAGCAGTTGCGGAGCCTTTTTGAGGCTGAACTCCCCGGAGAAAAATGCCGTCTCCACCCCCGCAAACCCGAGCTCGGCAATCCTCTTCAGTGTGCCCCTGGGGTCTGTCTCGATTTCCTGCCGCAGCGTCCACAACTGAATTCCCACTCTGGGTTTCTTTGGCGGAATGCGTGTTTCGGATAACGCCGTCCCAGGGGGCAGAGCAAAGACGAGAGCTCCTGCCGCAAGGTCCTTCAGGAATTTCCTTCTCCGGGGGTCTTTAGATAGTCGTTTTTTCATTCGAGGGGGCGGGTTGCTGGGCAAGCGCCGCCACGTGGCAGATTAGAAGTGCAATTGCTGAGATCGCTGCTCTCATACTTGTTTGATCCTCGGGTTCGTGTTCACGGCACTGACAGTTCGTAGTAAACGGTTTCGTATCCGGCGCTAAGCTTGAGCTGAATCGCGTTGTCCCGCGCCTGGAGCGGAATTTCTCGAAGCCGCTTGCCGACTGCGTCCAGCGTCCAGGCTTTGAAGTCTTTCGGGCGCTCGCACTGGATTTGAATCTCCCCGGTGACGGCTTCCAATAGCGCCGGAGAAGTGCCTTCGGCCTTCAGGTGCCATAGAGGACCGCCGAGCCGGGACGGCTGCGCGGTGCTTTCATATTCCATGCCGGTATTGCGGGCTGGCCCGACGGCGGTGATCAGCAAATGCCGGGCTGTACGAATGGGAGCATAGCCGTCCATCGCGGTGACATAGACGGCGCCAAAGCGGGTCGGGCTTTTGATGCTCGTTGAGTTGAGCCGGTGCGGTTCAACGGAAAGGAATCCAATGACCGCTTGGGTGCGTGGCGTGTCGATCCTGACGAATCCCTTGTTCGCATCCCAGGTCAATTCCCCTGTGAGCGAGCGCGCAACCAGGTTCTTGGCATCCCAATACGGGCTGATGTCCTTCACTGCCGGCGGGCGGCTCTTTTCCACAAAGCGATAGCCTACCTTGCCCACCAGGGCGGCGGCAATGGGAACGGGCTTGCGATCCTCCGTCAGGCTGAAGACGCTTTCCGGGTCATAGAGCGACTCGGCGACCACCTCCGCTTCCTTTACATCCTGCCGAAGCCACATGACGCTGGCCGCCGGGAATTGAAGGATTTGGGGCGGGTTGCCAAGCAGGTCAAACGAACCGCCGCTGAGCGCCTTTGGCCAGTCCGGACTGAAGTAGCCGAATTGGAGTGAAGCATCCCAACCCTGGAGCAACCCGTAGGCGGCCATGAGGCCGGTGCCTTCGAGCGAGTACTCATTGGGCAGGCAGGTGTTCCACTCGCTGATCGTCATCGGCAGGCCGAGCACCTGTTCCCAGGCCTTCTCGGTCACCAGGTTGCCCACCCCAAGATAAATGAGCGTGTCCTGATCGGCACGGACTGCTTTGACCATCGGCAGGTTATGGAACTGCGCCGTGGCAATGCGCCACTTCAAGTTGCCTTCGCCCTGGGGGTGATCCCAGTAGCCGTGGCGATCCACGTAATCCAGTCTCGCCTGGCCGAGCATGTGCGCGCGCGTCGCGAACCCGTGACCCTGCCAATTAGACGCATCGATTGGCGCCTTGACCCCGGCCTGGCGCATCACGGCGCGACACCCACTCCAGTAATGCTCCTCCAGTTCGAGGAAAAATCGCATCTGGTCCTGGCCCCGGACTTTTCGCTCCGGATGCCCACGGAAGTATTTCTCGTTGAAATCGGTATTCCGCAAGAGGCCGATGCGTTGGCCTGGCCCAAGCCCTTCGCCCTCGGCCAGCGGCGGCTGTCCCTCCGCTGCCCAAGCCTTTCTCAGCCCCGAGTCATCGCCGTATTTTTTCCGCAGCCAGGCGGCGAACTTATCCTCGAGTTCGCTGCGGAAGGGAGGTTCGATGCTGCCCCAGAAGAGCGAATCCTCATTGAGGATCTCCACCAGGGCAAGCGTGGGGTCCTCGCAATAGCGCTTGTGCGTGTAGGGGTTAAGGTGGGTGAAGATGTTGGTCATGCGCTCATGCATGAGCTCGGCGACCCGCTCGTTGAAGAACTGGGTGTAAGGCGCCGTGCCGCCTTCGGGCAGGCCCGGGATATTATCGCTGGCTTTAAAGCGGTGGGTTAATGGATAGTGCAGGTCGAGGATAATATAAATCCCATTTTCGCCGAGTTTGGAGATGAGGTAATCCAACCGTTCGAATGACCTGGCGTCGCTGCCGAGGTTATTCAGCCCGTGCAGGCGGGTAATGTTGATGCCTTGCCGCCGCATGCGGCGAACCGCGTAATCGGTTTGTTCTTTGCCCCACATGCCCATTTGAGCGCCCCAGAACCGCACCGGCGTGCCGTCCTCAAACACGAACCGTTCGCCTTCGGCAGTGACGAAGCCATGTTTGCCGGTCGGCGCTTCCACCCATCGGCTGCAATCCAGGATGGTCGCCTGGAATTCATCGCGCACCGGCTGGAATCGAAACCAGTAGCGTGCTTCGTCGCCAGCGACCGCCGCTGGAGCCTCCGAAGCAGCGGCGCTCTGAACGAATGGCGAATCCTTCACCACATTGAGCCCGAACAGAAGACCAGCAGCCAACACTGTTGCTTTCATGTCTGCGATTCTCACCTCTTAAAGAGGGGAAACAATCAAAAACGGAAGTTCATTTCCTGGTTCCCTGCTTGAGAAAAGCCTGAATTTCAGCAAAGTCAGCATCGTTGCTCGCTGGGTCAAATTGCGCCGCGGCTTCCGCGGCCTGCAGGCGCAGCTCATCCGAGGTCGGAGAGGTTCGCCGCCGTCCCCTCCCCGTGCGTCCCCAACCCTCATGCGCGCCCGAACCGGCGGCGGACATCGCGCTCCGGGACGTTGTGTCCACCGGCTTCGACGCGGTCACGGATGCGGAGCAAAGCAAGTTCGGGGCCGGGGCTCCAGAGATAGAACAGCTCGAGCTGGAATCCGCCTGCTTTGACGCGCCGCAACACTCCGAGATACGTCCGGCCTGACAGGGTGCTTTCGAAAGCGAAATCCTTCGCGGCCTTGGTGGATTCCGCGATCCGCTCCAGCACAGACCGCCCCGCGCGCAGCCTAGTGCAGGCGTCGGACCCACGGTGGCTTCCGGGTTGCCCGACAAGTACCGGTCCAGCCGGGTGCCCAGCTCCAACGCATCGGTCCGGTCATTGGCCACGCCACGTGAGTTTTGCTTGCGACTTGCTCTCCGGACGCCTGAGAATTAAAACTTGGTTTGTGAATACTCATTGGCTGGTGGACGTAGCAACTTGGTTGCGCGTCCGCCTGCATTCAGGCCATCTATCAGTTGAAGTACCATCGCCCCATGACCCCCGCGACTGCAACCGAACGTGCTGAGTCGAAATCGTTGCCTGCTGCCCGGCCCGGGCGACTGATGTCCCTCGATGCCTTGCGCGGTTTCGACATGTTCTGGATCGTCGGGGGAGGCGCCCTCTTCACCGGACTGGCCAAGGCGCTGGGCGGCCCTCTGGAGGCCTTGAGACCCCAGTTCGACCACGTGCGCTGGGAGGGGCTGCACTTCTGGGACCTGATCTGGCCGCTGTTCATGTTCATCGTGGGCGTCTCGATCCCGCTGTCGATCGCGAAACGCAAAGCGGCGGGAGCGGCGAAACGCAGCCTCTACCTCCATGCGGTGCGCCGGGCGGTCATCCTCTTTGTCCTCGGGATGGTGCTCCAGGGACGGCTCCTGGAGTGGGACCTCGCCAAACTGCGTCCCTCTTACAGCGTGCTGCACGGCATCGCCGCCGGTTACCTCATTGCGTTCGCCGTCGCCATCGAACTGCGGCCGAAGAGGCAGGGCGCCGTCATCGCCGTCTTTCTGCTGGTGTATTGGGCGGTGCTCGAGCTGGTCCCCGTGCCGGCCATCGGCGCGGGCGTCCTGACTCCGGACGGCAACGTGGCCACCTGGGTGGACCGCGTGGTCCTGGGCCGGTTTCACTACGGCGAGAATACGTGGTTCCTGAGTTACCCGGGCTTTGCCTCCTCGGTGCTGCTGGGAGTGCTGGCCGGGCGTCTGCTGATGTCGCCTTCCGCCGAAAAGACCAAAGTGCTGGCGCTCACCGGCGCCGGAGCTGCGTGCCTCGCGCTGGGCCTGCTGTGGAGCCTGGTGTTCCCGATCATCAAGCTGCTGTGGACGAGTTCGTTCGTGCTGGTGAGCGGGGGCTTCGGCTTGCTGATGCTGGCACTGTTCTATTGGATCATCGACGTGAAAGGGTGTCGCCGGTGGGCGTTCTTCTTTACCGTGATCGGGATGAACTCGATTGCCGTTTACGTCGCCACCATGCTCTTCAGTTTCCAGCAAATTGGAAACATCTTCGTCGGCAGCCTGCTTCCGCGCATTCGGCCCTGGGACGGTTTCGTCGAGGCCTCCGCCGCCTTCGCCGCCGTCTGGCTGGTGCTGTACTGGATGTACCGCACCAAGACGTTCGTGAAGCTGTGAAAAGTCCAGGACCGGCCCGAGCGGCCGGCCCTGGGGAGTGACGCCCCTTAGAAATGCAGCTTCATGCCGAACTGGATGATGCGCATCGGCAGACGTAAACTGCGGATTTCGCCCATGCGCGTCGAGTCCGGAATCACCGAATCCTGGGTCGCCCAGCCGATTGCCCGCGCAGCGTACAAAGTGCCGGGCGGAACGTCAGAAAGCAAATTCCTGCTATGCGAGCGAAACCGGAATGAATAGAAACAGCTTCCTTCGAAGGTCAACTTGGACATCATCAAATAGTGAAAACCGTCATCATAGCAGTCTGGTGGGCCGCCTGGCAGGCAACAGCGGTGCCGGCTCTCCTCGCTCAGGTGCCGGGCCCGGAGGTTACGACCAGCCATGCGGCCCCCCGGCTCCTCCTCATGGGCGATGGGGCCACCTCCGGGCCAATGGCGTCTGCGACCAGGACCGGGGCGGCGGTGGTGGACGCTTCTGCCACCGCGGCGGCCGGCTCTCCGCCGCCCGCTCCAGCCGGCTTCACCTGGCAGGCCATCCCGGAACTGAGCGACGAGTTTGACGGCGGCGCTCTGGACGAGCAGAAGTGGCTGCCCAAGCACGCCTACTGGAACGGCCGGGAGCCGAGCGCCCACGATCCCGCCAACGTGTCGGTGAAGGACGGTATGCTCCGCCTGCGCAACACCACCAGGGTCACCACCCTCGAGGGCATCAAGAACCCGGAAAAGGACGTGTGGCTGCAGGCCGCCTGCATCTCGTCCCGCGGCCCGAAAGCCTCGTACGGTTATTACGCGGCCCGCCTGAAGGCGTCGAAGCTCTGCATGACCTCGTCGTTCTGGTTCCAGGGCAAGTACAGCGAGATCGACGTGGTGGAACAGCTCGGGGTCTCGCGCAAGAACCCCGCAAAGGACCGGCTGATGCTGATGAACACCCATTTCTTCACCGACGGCTGGAGAAAGGACAAAGCCACGCCGAAGTCCTGGCAGATGCCCACCGGTTCCGCTGACACTTTCCACGTCTATGGCGTGTGGTGGAAGGACCCGAGCACGGTGTGGATGTACCACGACGGCCAGAAGGTGGCGGAACTCACCACGGGCGGCCCCTTCAAGGAACCGCAGTACCTGTTCTTCGACACCGAAGTCTTCACCTGGGAGGGCCTGCCCACCATCGAGTCGCTCAATGACCCGGCACGCAACACCATGCTCGTGGACTGGGTGCGCGCTTGGAAGCTGGTGAAGAACGCCAATGCCGCCGTGGAAAACACCCTCGCCGATCCCCGTTGCCGTTTCCTTTCCAGCTTCAACTGGGAAGGAATCCATCATAACCAAGCTGCCCTTGCCGCCATCCGCCAGGTGGTTGCCGCGAGCGCAACCAAGCATTAAAACCAGTGGAAAGCCGCCGACGCCGATGATTGAGCCTTTCTCGCGAAGCTAAAATCTTTGAACACAAAACCATGCGTACCGAAACAGCAACTGCACCGTGTCCGCCAGGTCCCGCCTGCCGTGATGTTGTCAGTCGGACCGAGCGCCGGGCTCTGGTGGAAGCCGAGTTCCGCCGCCGCTATGACCGCGCGCCCTCGCTCTGGTGCCGCGCGCCAGGCCGGGTGGATTTGATGGGCAGCCACACCGACTACAACCTCGGCTACGTCCTCACCCTGCCCATCGGCTGCGACACCTGGATTGCGGCCCGTCCGCGCGAGGACCGCACGGTGTGCCTCTATTCCCTGAACCTGGAAGCGGAAGCCAGCTTTGGCCTCGACCGTGTCGTCTCCGATCCGCAGGCGCGCTGGAGCAACTACGTGCGCGGCGTGGCGCAGGTTTTGCAGACCGAGGGCTTGAAGCTCAACGGCTTCGACGGTGTCATCCATAGCACCGTGCCGATGAGCAGCGGCTTGAGTTCCTCGGCTGCGCTGGAGTGCGTCACCGCTACCGTGTTCGAGGCGTTGGGCGGCTGGAAACTCGACCCGGTGAACAAAGCCTTGCTCTGCCAACGGGCGGAGAACCAGTTCGTCGGCGTGAACTGTGGCATCCTCGACCAATACACCTCGTGCGCGGGCCAGGAAGGCTGCGCCCTGCTGCTTGACTGTCGCGACCTTTCCAGTCGCCCCGTGAAACTAGCCGACGGAATCAAGGTCGTGATTGGCGACACGAAGTCAAAGCGTGAACTGGCTGGCTCGGAATACGGCCAGCGGCGCGCGCAGTGCGAGGAGGGGGCACGAAGACTCGGGGTCCAGGCGCTGCGGGAAATCTCGCTGGAACAGTTCAATGCCCGCGAACGCGAATTGCCATCCGAGGTCGCGAAGCGTTGCCGATTCATCGTCGAAGAGAACGACCGGGTCCTGAAACTAGGCGCGGCATTGAAAGCTTTCGACCGCCAGGCCATCCGGCAGCTCACCGCCGCCTCCTTCCGCGGCGCGTGCGACCTCTACGAAATCGGCGCGCCCGCCATGCACACCATGACCGAGGCGATGCTCGCCGCTCCTGGAGTCATTGGCGCCCGACAGGCCGGCGCCGGGTTCGGCGGCTGCCTGGTCGCCTTCGTCGAGGAAGCCAGCGTGGATGCTTTCGCCGCGTCCGTGCGGCACGCCTACTTCGCCGCCACGCAAACGCAGCCTGAGGTCTATCTCGTCCAAGCCGCCGCCGGCGCGGGCTTGCTCCCCCAAACGCCGGACGCCCCGGATGCCCATCACCGTTCTGGATTCCTTACTGCGTCAATTGGAAAGACGGCGGCCCGGCATTCTCCCCATCCAAGTCGGCCCGGGCGGACGCATCGGCCCAAGGATTCCATAATCCGGAACCCAGAACCTAACTAACACAATATGACAGCCACCCTCACACGGAACCCGGCCTTGGAAAACAGGGACTGGCCTTTCAACCGCACTTACATCTTCAGCATCTCCCTCATTGCCGCCCTGGGCGGTTTGATGTTCGGATATGACTGGGTGGTGATTGGCGGCGCTGAGTTGTTTTACGAAAAGTACTTCAACCTCACCTCGGCGTTGCAGGTCGGCTGGGCGATGAGCAGCGCGCTGGTGGGCGCCCTGGCTGGCGCGTTCTTTGCCGGGGCGTTGAGCGACAAATTCGGGCGCAAACCGCTCCTGCTGTTTTCCGGTTTCTTGTTCGTCGGCACGTCAATCGGCACCGGCCTGGCGCCCACGTTCCCACTGTTTGTCGCCAACCGGCTGCTCGGCGGCCTGGCGATTGGCATCGCCTCAAACCTCTCACCCCTCTACATCGCCGAGATTGCGCCCGCCCCCATGCGTGGCCGATTGGTTTCCGTTAACCAACTCACCATCGCCATCGGGGTCGTGGCGGCGCAATTCGTGAATTGGCTCATCGCTCGGCCAACGCCCCCGGGAACGACCGTGGACCAAATCCCTTTCGATTCGTGGAATGTCCAAACCGCGTGGCGTTGGATGTTCGGGGTGACCGCTGCGCCGGCGGCGGTCTTCTTTATTTCCATGTTCTACGCGCCGGAAAGCCCCCGTTGGCTCGCTAAGAAGGGCCGCTCGGATCGGGCCAGGGCGGTCTTGGGCAAGATCGGCGGTGCTGACTACGCCGAATTCTCCGTGAAGGACATCGAAGCCACGCTGGTCAACGAGATTGACAAAGTTGACTTGCGCGAACTGCTCGATCCCAAGATGCTCAAAATCCTGCTCGTCGGTGTGGTGCTCGCCGTCTTCCAGCAATGGTGCGGTATCAACGTGATCTTCCAGTACGGTTCGCGCATCTTCGCCGATGCGGGCTACGCCGTGTCGGGCATCCTTTTCAACATCGTTATTACCGGCATCGTGGCCGTGCTCATGACCTTCGTCGCGATTGGCACCGTGGACCGCTGGGGCCGTCGCATCTTGATGTTGAGCGGAGCGATTGGCCTGACGGTCATTTACTTGTTCACCGGCCTGGCTTATTATCACGGGCTGAAGGGCCCCGTGCCGGTCGCTCTCGTGGTGGCGGCCATTGCCTGTTATTGCTACTCGCTGGCGCCGATTACCTGGGTCATCCTCTCCGAGATCTTTCCCAACCGCATTCGCGGCGCAGCCATGTCGGTCTCAGTGGTGGCGTTATGGCTGGGCAATTTCCTGCTTTCTCAGACTTTTCCGAAGATGTATCAGAGCCTGGGCTTGGCGAAGTGTTTTTGGGTGTATGCCGGCATCTGTTTTCTCGGGTTTTTGTTCATCTGGCTGCGGCTGCCCGAAACCAAAGGCCAGACCCTCGAGGAAATCCAACGCGCCTTGGTGGATTAGCGAGTGGAACCGGTTGGCCAGTTCGCCCACCCGCGGCACGAAGTCCAGAAGCCAAAAGCTCGCTGTCACCACCTCGTCCGCCACCAAGCCCGCGTGGCGGAACCGGATTGCTTCAAACGAAGTCTCGCTCATCACCAGCCGACTGGAGCAAACGCGCCGGTAGATGCCGGCGCGCATCTCATACGCACCGCACTTGTCGTGCGAGATGAGCAGCGCCAGTTCCACGTTCCACTCTTCCAGCGTCTGCACCAGCTTGGCGCGGATGTCTAGCGGATTATTCTCTGGTTAAGGATGAGGGCTTGCCGGCGCTCTCGAACCGCCCGGCGCATAGTCAGCGGGAGTCCCGCCGAGTCGGGACGCTCTAAACGCTTCGCGCCGTCCTGCGTCACAACGCGGGTTGGGGCCAGGGGTTTTTGTTTGAAATACGCCTGAGGGCCGGCGCTTGTTTTTGCACACGCGCTGCCCCTTGCCTCATCTGACCACCTCGAAGGCAAACCCCTTCAAGTACTCGGTCTCCGGAATCATCGGAATGACGGGGTGGTCGGGGGCTTGGGAGAAGGTGGCCACGCGGCGCAGCACACGGCGGGCGTCGAAAGCGGCCGCGAGCAGGGTGTCCTGGAACAGGGCGGCGTTCACGTGGTGCGAGCAGCAGAAGGTCGCCAGGGTGCCGCCCGGCCTGAGCAGCTTCAGGGCCCGGAGATGGATTTCCTTATAGCCGCGCAGGGCATCGGGCACCGAGGCGCGATTTCGCGTGAAGGAGGGCGGGTCCAGCACAATCAAATCCCAGCGGGGAATGATCCTTTCGTGCGGCGGCGTCACGGTTTGGGCCTTGAGCCAGTCAAACACGTTCACGGCTTCAAAGGAGCACTGGCCGGCCAGGCCATTGGCGGCGGCATTGCGCCCGGCGGCGGCGATGGCCTCGGCGCTTTGGTCCAGCAGGTGAACGTGGGCGGCGCCGGCGCGGGCGGCGTGGAGCCCGAACCCGCCGAGAAAGCAGAAGCAATCCAGCACCTGCCCGCCGTGGGCCAGTTCGGCCACCCGGCGGTAATTGACCTGCTGGTCCAGGTAGAGGCCAGTCTTCTGGCCGCCCAGGACATCCACTTCAAATTGCAGGCCATTGAGCTGGACGGAGACCGGGCCTGCAAGCTGGCCGGCCAGGATTCCGTTTGCGTCGGGCAGCCCCTCGAATTTGCGCGTGGAGACTTCGTTGCGCTCGACAATGGCGCGCGGGGAAAACAGGCCCTGCAAAGCGGCCACAATCATCGGCTTGCGCTGCTCGAGGCCGAGCGCAGAGGTCTGCACGACCAGCACGTCCTGGTATTTGTCTATCACCAAGCCGCTGAGGAAATCGCTCTCGGCGTTCACGACCCGGAAGGAAGTCGCCCCTGGCAAGTGCTTCTGCCGGACCGCCAGCGCCGCCCGAATCCGTTCTTCGAAAAACCGCTGGTTGACCTCCACGCGCTCGGGGGAAATCATGCGGACATTGATTTTGGATTTCGAGTTGTAAAATCCCACCCCGAGGAACCGCTGGCGATGGTCTTTGACCTGGACCACGCCGCCGTCGGCCGCCGGTTGGGTCAACCGGAGGACGGCCCCGTGATAAACCCAGGGGTGGCCCGCCACGATGCGGTCGGCCTCACCGGGCCTCAATAACACTGTTGGCAATGATTCCATAATCCGCTGGCAGACAATTCCATCGGAGCCGGAGTGTGTCTTAGGGTCGCGCGAACCTTCCTGCCCTGAACCGCCGGACTCCGAACTAATTCCAATTCGCGTTGGAATAAACATAAAGCCGGAACCGCCCGCGTGGAAAGCACTTTCGAAACAGTGCTGGGAGGCTTGAGGCAATACGCGGGGGCAGCAGCAAGACGCGCCCTCCGGATGCCCCGCCCTGATTCCCCGCTTGCCATTCGGCAGGCAGGACTTAAAGTCGCCAGGAGAATGAAAAGCTGGAAGTCAGAGGCACGCGGCCAAGGGGTCCGGTTGAGCAGGATTTTGAGCGCGTTTGGACTGCGGGCGAAGCATCCCACCGCATCACTATTTGGCGCGGCGGGGGAAGGCTCCCGTTGCTTTCCTGAGGAGGCAATTCTCCCTGGACCTTGGTTGCGGCTGCGCCGCGCCAAGGGAACTTGCCCTTGCGGTGCCTGGCTTGCCGCCGGCGGCCCGCGAAGGGCTGCGCTGCTGGGTTGGTGCTTGGCGGCGCTGTTCTGGATGCTTGGGGGGCCGATGCCGAGCCAGGCGCTGGAGCTCAAGGATGCGGTCGTGGTGTCTGGGCCCGAGCTTTCCGGGGCTGAGAGGCAAGCGGTGGTGATGCTCGTCGAGGAGGTGGAAAAGCGCACGGGCATCCGCTGGCCGGAAACGACCAACTGGCCGGCGGCGGCGGTCCCGGTGGTGGGCGTCGGCCTTAAGTCCGGGGTTCGTTCGTTCGCCGGAGGTTACGCGGAGGCCTTGCAGTCGCTGCCTGGGCCTGAGGGCGCGGAGGGTTACCGGCTGTGCGTAAGGAAGGGGCAGACGAGCCCCGGGGTTTTTATTTTAGGCAATGACGCGCGGGGCGTGCTCTTCGGGGTCGGCCGGCTGCTGCGCGAACTGCAGATGGCGCGGGGCCGGGCCGGAGTGCAGGATGATTTGGACATCGCCACGGCGCCCAAGTACCGGCTCCGCGGGCACCAGCTTGGCTACCGCCCGAAGTGCAATTCCTATGACGCTTGGGACTTGCCCACCTGGGAGCAGTACTTCCGCGACCTGGCGGTCTTTGGCTGCAACGCGGTCGAATTGATACCGCCCCGCTCGGATGATGACGCCCAGAGTCCGCATTTTCCCCGGCCGCCGCTGGAGATGATGGCGGGCATGTCCCGGCTGGCGGCGCTCTATGGCCTGGACGTCTGGGTCTGGTATCCGGCGCTGGACCAGGACTATGCCGATGCCAAGACCGTGGAATCGGCGCTGCGCGAGTGGGGCGGAGTCTTCGCGCAGTTGAGCCGTCTGGACGCGGTGTTCGTGCCCGGCGGGGACCCTGGCCACACCCGGCCGAAGCACCTGATGGCCCTGTTGGAGAAGCAGACGCAGAACCTGCGCCGTTACCATCCAAAGGCGCAGATGTGGGTCTCCCCGCAAGGCTTCAACCAGCAGTGGCTCAAGGAATTCCTGGACATCCTCCAACGCGAGCAGCCGGGCTGGTTGAGCGGCGTGGTCTTCGGACCCCAGGTCCGCGTCAGCCTGGCCCGGTTGCGTGAACTGGTGCCGGCGCAATACCCCATTCGCCACTACCCGGATATCACTCACTCCCGCCAATGCCAGTACCCGGTGCCGGATTGGGACGTGGCTTACGCGGTGACCGAGGGGCGGGAGTGCATCAATCCCCGCCCCGAGGGCGAGGCGGCCATCTTCCGCCACACCCAGCCCCAAACCATCGGGTTCCTGACCTATTCGGAGGGATGCAATGACGACGTCAATAAAGTGATCTGGAGCGCGCTGGGCTGGGACCCGGAGGCCAGCGTGCTGGACATCCTCCGGCAATATAGCCGCTACTTCCTTGGGGAACGCTACACCGACAATTTCGCCCAGGCCTTGCTGGCCCTGGAGAGAAGCTGGCAGGGCCCTCTGCTCGCCAACGGGGCCGTCGATGGCACCCTGGCGCAACTACAGGCCCTCGAAAGAGCAGCCTCGCCGGCCGACCTGAAAAACTGGCGCTTCCAACAGGCGCTCTTTCGCGGTTATTACGACGCTTACATTCGCCACCGCCTGATTTACGAGACGGATTTGGAGGCGCAGGCGATGGCCTGCCTGCGGACCGCCCCGGTCATCGGTGTGGCCGGCGCCATTGCCGACGCCCAAGGGATACTGGGCCGGGCGTTGCGGCAACGGGTCAACGCGGACTGGCGCCTGCGCATCTGGCAGTTGGCCGAGGCCCTGTTCCAGAGCATCGGCATGCAGTTGAGCGTGGACAAATACAAGGCGATCGCCGTGGACCGCGGGGCGAGCCTGGACACCCTGGATTTTCCCCTCAACAACCGCCTTTGGCTTGAGGAACGGTTCGCCCGCATCCGCAACCTGGCGTCCGAGCCGGAGCGGCTCAAGGCGCTGGCGGAAATCCTCCAATGGACCAATCCGGGGCCGGGCGGATTCTACGACGACCTGGGGAACGCGGCCTGCCAGCCCCATTTGCAGCGCGGCCTCGGTTTCACGGCCGACCCGGGCTGCTACCAGTCCTGCCGCGTCGACTTCGAGGAAGACCTCGTGGTCGATAGCCCGGACGAAGATGCCGGGACGGCGCGGCGGCTCTCCTGGATGGACCATGCAGAAACGCTCTACGACACCCCGCTCCGCATGGCCTATGCCGGCCTCGACCCCGGAGCGCGCTACAAAGTCCGCGTCCTTTATGGCGGAGACAGTCCCAGACGAAAGCTCCGCCTGGTCGCCAACGACTCGCTCGAGGTCCACCCCTACCTCGCCAAGCCCCGCCCTTTCAAGCCGCTGGAATTTGCCCTGCCCCACGCTGCGACCCGGGAGGGGAAGCTGACGCTCAGTTGGTTCGGCGAACCCGGCCTGGGCGGCAACGGGCGTGGCTGCCAGGTCTCAGAAGTCTGGCTGCTGAAAGAGACCGCGCCCCCCGGGCACGGAACAACGGGAGACCATTTCCTGGTGCGCTGAACGCAGCGCCGCGGAGCCGCAACCAAGGGGACATGGGAACTGAAACGGCCAACCGGCGTTGGCTGCGGTGAGAAGTCAGGCGCCGTGGTCATCGCTTCTGAACTCCTTCCCGCCAGTGACCCAGCCACCACTTACCATGTCGATCTTGATACGCGAAGAAACAGTCTCCCGTACCAAACAAAAGCAACTGTCCTGGCTTCCCATCCGTATGCTCGACACGCGCCGCGATACTTGGCAATCCCAAAACTTGATCCCAAAAGACGTGAGTGTAAGTCTGACAATATGAACCCGTGTAAATCGAACCGGATGGAGCACTCAGCAAGCGACGCAAAGTGCCCTCCGTGTCGCTGTGTGTTCTGAAGAGATTCGTGTCCGCCCACGTCAAGGCGATGCTGGCTATGTGGCCGCTAACGATATTCGACAATGCGCCGTGGTCTTTTGTGTCGCGGACAATGCCGAACTGTATGTTACAAGGTGGTCCGTTTGTGCCGGCCGGTTCTGGCGTAACACCCGCACGGCGAGCATCTCTAGGCAGGTCGGGCGCTGGCACAATCGGTGGATCGAGGAAGGTGAAGCTGACGCCGGTCGCGTTGGTAATCTCCGCCGCAAGGACACCACGACAGAACAATACTGCTCCTGCAACAAGCTGAATGGCCCGTTTCATATCCGAAATGGTTGGTGACACCAAAGGGCATCGTAAGGTGTCCCTGGTCAACTGCAACCGGAAATTGTGCCCCAAAATATTCTTTTAGCCAACCGATGTTAAAACGTCGTAGGAAAGGGTCAAACCATAGTGTTGCGCCTTTGATTCGCAGCCCCATCAGGTCTCCGTCATTCCCGGCCCGGGCGACCCTCCGAGCCGGTTCGATAACTCATGCGGCGCCATACGCGGACCCGATTCACAATTTGCAGTCTGCAATCTTCAAAAGTGAAGACGAATGGGCCAGCGCAGGCGCTCATCGCCCGGCTCGAAACGGCAGCTTACCAGGTCGCGGATCATGGGGACAAGTTCACCCAGGGACTCGGCCTGCGTTGCCATCTCGGGGTCATGGCAGGTGGCGACCAGCCAGTTCCCGTCCTGCTCGACCCGGAAGGAGAGTTCTTTCATGCGCGCAGCCTGGCTCAAGCCGCCCGTCGTATCAAGCTCCGGGCAGCCAAAGCTGCCGACTCACCCAAGTCGCTTTGCCAGCCGGCCGTTGCCAAACCACCGAGACTCGCTAAAGTAGCGGCATGATTCGTGACGACATGAAACCGCTGGCTATTGTTTTCACGACCTCCGCCGCTATGCTCACAGCCGCCGCTCAAACCAGTAACCTGTCTTTTGCCCCCGACCTGATCATCCTCAACGCCTCCGTCCACACGATGGACGCAGCGCGGCCGACCGTCGGCGCGGTGGCGCTTGCCGGCAACCGCATTGTCGCCCTTGGCGCCACGCCGGAGGTTCGGGCGCTGGCCGGACCTCGCACCCGTGTGCTCGATGCCGCCGGCAAGTTGGTGCTGCCCGGTTTCAACGACGCCCACGTGCACTTCCTCACGGGCGGATTCTCGCTGGCAAACGTGGATTTGCGCGAGGCCAGGTCGCCCGCGGAAATGGCCCGCCGCCTGGCTGACTACGCGCAGCGACTCCCCCAAGGCCGCTGGATTCTGGGCGGAGACTGGGACCACGAGAAGTGGCCCGGCGCCCCGCTGCCGACCAAAGAAATGATCGATGCTGCCACGCCCGACCACCCGGTCTTCGTCAATCGGCTCGACGGCCACATGGCCCTGGCCAACAGCCTGGCCCTCAAACTGGCGGGCATCAGCAGCAAAACCAGGGACCCGTCAGGCGGTGTCATCGTGCGCGACCCCAGGACCGGGGAACCGACCGGCATCCTGAAAGACGCCGCCCAGGATTTGGTCGAGCGCGCGGTGCCGGCAAAGAGCTTCCAAGAGAAGCATGTCGCCGCCCGCGCGGCCACGGACCACGCCGCGGAAGTCGGCGTGACCAGCCTCACCGATATGTCGGCCGGCGAGGACGTGGGCCTCTACCAATACATGCTGGAGCGCGGCGAACTCAAGACGCGCATTTACGCCATCCGCTCGATCCTCTCCTGGGAAGTGCTGGCCAAGGCGGGCGTCCGCGCCCCTTTCGGCGGCGACATGCTGCGGATTGGCGGCCTCAAAGGCTTCGCCGACGGCAGCCTGGGCTCGTCCACGGCGCTGTTCTTCCAGCCCTATGAGGACGCGCCGGAGACGCGCGGGCTGCTCTCCGACCAGATGCTGCCCGAGGGCGCCATGCGCAAACGAGTGGCAGGCGCCGACCAAGCCGGCCTCCAGGTCATGATCCATGCCATCGGCGACGAAGCCAACCGGCGCATCCTCGACCTCTACCAGGCCGTAGCCGAGCAATACGGCCCCCGCGACCGCCGCTTCCGCATCGAGCACGCCCAGCACTTGCGGCCCGCCGAAATCCCCCGCTTCGGCGCCCAGCAAGTCATTGCCTCCATGCAGCCCTACCACGTGGCCGACGACGGGCGCTGGTGCGAAAAACGCATCGGCCCGGAGCGTGCCAAAGGCAGCTATGCCTTCCGCTCCCTGCTCGCCGCCGGGGCCGTCCTGGCCTTCGGTTCGGACTGGACGGTCGCCCCGCTCAATCCGCTGGCAGGCATCAAGGCGGCCGTTACCCGCCAGACGCTCGATGGCAAACACCCCAACGGCTGGCTGCCAGAGCAGAAGCTCACCGTCGCTGAGGCCGTCCGCGCCTTCACCGTCGGCTCCGCCTACGCCGAATTCGCCGAGCAAGTCAAGGGGACCCTCACCCCCGGCAAACTGGCCGACCTCGTCATGCTGGACCGCGATATTTACCAAATCGAGCCGGCGGATATAGACCAGGCGCATGTGGTGCTGACGATCGTCGATGGGCGGGTGGTGTTTGAGCGGGTGAAATGAATATGGGCAAACCCAGGGCGGCAGGGGCGAACCAGCAAACTGGAGGCTGGCCGCGACTGACGCAAGCTGCAAGCGGGCGCCACGACGCGGGCGCGGCGCCTTCTTGCAAAGTCGCCGGCGCCCGGTTAGGTTGTCTGCCAGAACGAAAGTGACAGTGAATATGAAACGACGTGTGATTTACGGGGCGGTGGCCCTGGTGCTGTGCGTGAATTTCCTGATCGGCGCGCGCTTCTACCTCAAGGCGGCCGAGAAGGATTCCGCCTACCCGAGCCTCGAGCTTTTCTCCTACGTCATGGAGCGCGTCCGCAAGGACTACGTGGACGGCCAGAAGCTGACCTACCAGGAACTGGTCTATGGCGCCCTCAAAGGCATGCTCAGCACGCTGGACCCGCACAGCGAGTTCCTGGACGCCGAGAAATACCGGGAGCTGCAGAACGACACCCAGGGGGCCTTCGGCGGCCTGGGCATCAGTATTTCAATGAAGGACAATGTCCTGACCGTCGTTGTCCCCATGACCAACACCCCCGCCTTCCGGGCTGGCATCCTCTCGGGCGACCGGATCGTGAAAATCGACGGCAAGAGCACCGAGAAAATGACGAGTGATGATGCCATCCGGAGCTTGCGCGGCGAACCCGGCACCGAGGTCCGGCTCACCATCTTCCGCCCCGCCTCCAACCAGTCCCGGGAATACAAGCTGACCCGCGCCCTGATCAACGTGGATATGGTCACCGACCTCAATGGGCGCAAGGAATTCAAGCTGGGCGAAAACAAGCTCGGCTATGTCCGGCTGGTCCAATTCGGCGAAAAAACGAGCGACGACCTGGAAACGGCGCTGCGGCGGCTGAAAAAGCAGGGCCTGCAGGGCTTGGTCCTGGATTTGCGCTGGAACCCGGGCGGCTTGCTCGATCAAGCGGTTGATGTCTGCTCGAAATTCCTGCCCAAAGGCCAGTTGGTCGTTACGACCGAGGGCCGCAACCCCAATCAGGACTCCCGGCGTCACGCCAATGGCCACGACGAACTCAACGGCCTGCCCATGGTGGTGTTGGTCAACCTCGGCAGCGCCAGCGCCTCGGAAATCGTCGCCGCCTGCCTCCAGGATTTGCATCGGGCGGTCATTCTGGGCGAAAAGACCTTTGGCAAAGGCTCCGTCCAGAGCATCCTCCCGCTCCAGGACGGCTCGGCCCTGCGCCTGACCACCGCCAAATACTATACCCCCAGCCATAAAGTCATTCATGAGGAGGGCATCACCCCGGACATCTCCGTCCCCTTAAGCCTCGAGGAGGACCGCGCCATCCAAATCCAGCACACCCCCGGCGGGGTCCAAAGCCTCGACGACAAAGACCGCCAGCGGGTATTGGAGACCCGCGACCCCCAACTCGACCGCGCCCTGGACCTCCTGAAAGGCATCACCCTCTACTCCCTCCGCTCGCCCCTCCCCGAACAGCGGGTCGCCCAGACCCGCAAGTGACACGCTCACCCGTTAAGCGGGTCAAGGAAGTTAAATGCTGCTGGCTTTTGAAACTTCGTGCGACGAGACGTGCGCGGCCCTGGTCCATCACGGGCGGGTCCTGGCCAACGTAGTGTCATCCCAGGTCCGAGTGCACGCCCAATACGGGGGCGTGGTGCCGGAACTGGCGGCGCGCGAACATCTCCGCAACCTGCTGCCGGTAGCGCGTGCCGCCTTGCGCCAGGCCAACGTGAGCGTCGCCCAAATCGAGGCGGTGGCCGCCACGCAGGGCCCGGGTTTGCCCAGTGCGCTGCTGGTGGGATTTAAGGCCGCCCAGGCGGTGGCGTTTGTTTTGCGGCGGCCTTTCTTCGGCATTCACCACCACGAAGCCCACCTTTATTCGCCCTGGATTGAGGGTGCTCCGCCCGCCGCGGATTTTTCGGAATTCCAGCCGAATGTCTCGCTCATCGTCAGCGGCGGCCATACGATGCTGGTGCATGTCGAAAGGGAATTAGAGCACCGGCTGCTCGGCTCGACCGTGGACGATGCGGCGGGCGAGTGTTTCGACAAGGTGGGCAAGCTCCTGGGCCTGCCGTACCCGGCCGGCCCGGAAATCGACCGCTTGGCCGAGCAGGGGGACCCCGGGGCCTGGGGCTTTCCCAGGCCCATGCTCAACGAGCCGCACGACGACTTCAGCTTCAGCGGACTGAAGACCGCGGTGCGCTATTTCCTGCGGGACCATCCGGGCCTCTGCGATGACCTGCAACGCCTGGCCGACTTATGCGCCAGCGTTCAAGCGGCGATCGTGGAGGTGCTCGTGACCAAGACCGTGCGCGCCGCCCGCCGGTTGCGCGTTGGCTGTCTCACCGCTTCCGGTGGCGTCACCTGCAATCGCGCCCTCCGGCACGCCCTGGCGGCCGCTTGCGCCCGCCAGGGGCTCAAGCTGCGGCTGGCCCAGGCCAGTCTCTGCACCGACAACGCCGCCATGATCGGCGTGGTGGCGGAGCGAAAGCTGATGCGCCAGGCCGGGGAGACTTCGCCCGCGGCGGAGGTTCTCCCAAACTGGCCGCTGGGGTGAGCCGCCTGGCAGGGACGGCTCCTTCTGGTCTCCAATCTTCTTGTCTCCAATTTTTCCGTCAGCTTTCTGTTTCGGTTGCCGCTCCGCCGCGCCAAGAAACATTGCCGGCGGCAGTCACCTGGCCTCCAGGCGGGGCACCCGTTGGAATTCGAGAGGCTCCTCAGTGGGTTTGCGCCTGAGATTCTCCTGCCGCATCGCCATCTCCGCCATCATCGTTTCGGCACTGTCATAGCGGGTGAAACCGTCGGGCGGCAGGAACAGCCGGCTGGAGGGCGCCTCCAGCCTGAGCTTTGAGGCATTGACCGCCAGCGGCCGCCCGGGCGCCGCAGTGACAATGCAGATGGGGAACCCTTTCAAATCGGCGGCGCGCCAGACCCGGAACAGCGCCCTCGTGCCATTGTTCGAAGCCACCTCGACCTCGGTTTGCTGGCAGGGGTGGCCACCGGCCCTTTCCGGCGCGGGCCGGGAGGCGCGGACCACTACATTGGTGGCCTGCACAGGTGAGGAAATCGGCGCGTAGCCTTGCAGCGCCTCGCTCAGCAAGTACCCCCGCTGCCCTGCCGCGTCCCAGATGAAACTGAAGCCCCGCTTCGCGAAGCGCTTGCCGGCCAGGGAGTTGGCATCAGGCACAAACAGCAATTGGGTCCCTCGGCCCAGCAGTTCCCCGGCAACTCTTTCCCCAGGATTGGCGGGCGAGCCGACGCTCATCACCACGTGGCAGGAGAACCCGGAGGCGTTGGTCAGCAGCACGGCCATCGGGCCGTTGAGAAAAGCCGGCGCTGGCGGCGGAATCAGTCCAATCCGATCCTTGTTGCGCGAGTGGGCGCAGCCGGCGCCGGCCAGCGCCACGGCCAGCGCCCACCAGCCAAGCCGGCCAAGGCCGGCTAACCGCAATTCGCGCGGCCTTCTCCTCAGGTATTGATTCGCAGTTCGCATGGGCGCACTACATACCCCAAATCGCTCCCCGCGTCGAATCCAGAAATCAGTTGAAGTTTTGAGTCGGCGCCTCGCACTTTCTTAACCTGTTTAACTCGTTTAACCTTTCGGTTGCCGCCCCGCCGCCCTGTGCCCTATAGTGCCCTCATGGTTCATGTTGGCGTTGGTTACGACGTCCACGCCCTCGTCCAGGGCCGAAAGCTCATCCTTGGCGGCGTGGAAATCCCGCACCCCAAGGGACTGGATGGACACTCCGATGCGGACGTGTTGATGCACGCCATTTGCGATGCCATTCTCGGGGCGCTGGGGGAGGCGGATATCGGCCACTTTTTCCCGAACACCGACCCGCGCTGGCGCGGCGCCCCCAGCCGGCTCTTCCTGAACGAGGCCGCCCGGCTGGCGGAATCGCGCCAGGGCACAATTGTCAATGTTGACGCCACCCTCATTGCGCAGCAGCCCAAGCTCCTGCCCCATATCCAGCAAATGAAAGCCAACATCGCCGCCGCCCTCCGGCTCAACTCCCGCCAGGTCGCAATCAAGGCCACCACCAACGAGCATTTGGGCTTTATTGGCCGGGACGAAGGCATCGCCGCCCTGGCGGTGGCGAGCGTGGATTTGCCGTGAATCGCTTATTCCAACGAGCGTTCAAGATGGCACTAAGGCGCGCAGGACTTTGGGCCTCTGGCGAGGCGCGAGCGAGGCGCATATCCGCAGCGATCTGCAACGAGCGAGCAACGAAGCCAGAGGCCCAAAGGACAAGCGAATTAGTGCCATCTTGAACGTGAATTGGAATTGGTCCGAAGGCCTTGGCAGCGCACTCTAAAGCCATGGCGGCCAAAGCGGAGATCAGTTGGAAACGAATGACCGGCGAGGGCCTCCGCCTCCAGGTCTATGCCCGGCACGTGGGGCAGGAATGGCGTTTTTTTGTCCGCCAGCGCCGCTACGACCAGTGGCAGGCCCTGGCCCACCCGCCCTTGGAGGATTGGCTGGAACTCCTCGACGCCGTCCAGCGCCGCATCAACCGCCGCCGCCTCCCGCCCGAAGAGGCGACGCGCGTTAAAAGAACCATCCAGCAACGGTTCCCGGAGGCGGACATGGCCCGATTAGCCTTTCGGACGTTAAAGCCCTAAACCGTTGAAGCGGGAAGGCGCTGCGCCTGGGCTGAGGAAGGCTGGCGGTTTCAACCCATTTAGCTTTTTTAACTTATTAACCCTGTTAACCCTTCCACGCTTCAACGGTTTTAACGCTTCCACGCTTCCGCGCTTTTAATCCCAATCAGTTTTTCCCTGACACACGCCCTGTCGTTGCCTACAGTCCATGGGGTATGCGCAGACCGCCGCTCATATTGATCGCGCCGAACGTGGACCCGCAAGGCCAAGAGTTCAGTGAAGTGCGATTGACACCGGGTTCTTTACTGGCCAAGATAGTCGGGACGGTGGAACTGGGCGTCAATAGCACCCATCACCAGGCGGTCGGGCGCGTCGCCGGGCCCTTGAGAGTGGCCGCGGTGAGCGCGGACCCGGTGATCGAGGGGTTGGAATTGAAGCCGGGCGCCGCGCATTGGCTGCCGTTCCTGTTGAGCGTGCAGTTTCACCCGGAACGCCTGGCGGACCGCTATCCCGAGCCGCAGGCGCTGTTCGGCGCGTTCACCCGCGCCTGTGTTCCGAGCCGTGACAAGTTCTTATGAAGGGCAACGTCCTGATAGTTGACGACGAGCAAGACTGGCGCAACACCTTGACGACGCTCCTGGCGGAGCATTACCAGGTCGCCACCGCCGAAAACGGCGCCGCCCTCCAAAAGGCCCTCGCCCAGGGGCAGCCCGACCTGGTGCTGCTGGACGTCAAGCTGCCGGATGCCGACGGCCTGGACCTGCTGCCGCAACTCAAAAAACACTGGCCCGATACCCAAGTGATTGTCCTGACCGGCGCCCCCACTGAAGACGAGGCCATCTCCTGGGCGGTCGAAGCCATCAAGCGCGGTGCCTTCAATTTCCTCCGCAAGAACGTGCAGTTCGACGGCGAGAAGCTCCTGGCCGATGTGCAAAACGCCATTGAGCACCGGCGCCAGAACGAAGAGGCCAGCACCCTGCGCCGCGCCCTCGAAACCATGAGCGGCACCCCTTCGCCCATCTTCCAGAGCGCCGCCATGCGCGACGTGGTCCGCACCACCGAACGCATCGCCGCCAGCGACGTGACCGTGCTCATCACCGGCGAAAGCGGCACGGGCAAGGAAGTCATCGCCGACCTCCTCCATGCCCTCAGTGCCCGCAGCAAAGGCCAAATCATCAAGGTCAACTGCGCCGCCCTGCCCCGCGAACTCATCGAAAGCGAGTTGTTCGGCTCCGTCCGCGGCGCCTTTACCGGCGCCCACGCCGACCGCGAAGGCCTTTTCCGCCAGGCCGAAGGCGGCACGCTGCTTTTGGACGAAATCTCCGAGATGCCGGTGGACACCCAGAGCAAGCTCCTGCGCGTCCTCCAGGATCAGGAGGTCCGGCCGGTCGGCGGCAAGACCAGCTACAAGACCAACTGCCGCATCATCGCCTCCACCAATCGCACACCCCAGGAGGCCATCCAGGACGGCAAGCTGCGCGAGGACTTGTTTTATCGCATCAGCGCCATCTCCGTCCACCTGCCCCCCTTGCGCGAGCGCCGGGAGGACATCCTGCCCCTGGCCAACGCCTTCCTCAAACGCTTCGCCGCCCAGGCCAACCGCACCCTCACCGGCTTCAGGCCGGCGGCCATCGAGCGGTTGACCGCCTTCGATTGGCCGGGCAACGTCCGCCAGTTGCAGAATGAAGTCCAGCGGGCGGTCCTGCTCTGCGAGGGCGCGGAAATCGATGCCAGCGACCTCTCCATTTCGCAAACCAGGTCCGCCGCCGGGGACACCGGCGACACCAGTTTTACCCTGCTCGAAGGTGTCGAGCGGAACGCGATTGTCCAGATGCTCAAGGCCACTGGGGGCAACAAGCTCGAAACCGCCAAGCGCCTCGGCATCGGCCGCCAAACGCTCTATAACAAGATCAAAGCCTACGGAATTGAGGTCTAGCCGCAGGACCTGACCCGCCCTTCTCGCAACTCGGCGCCGCCGCAACCAAAGGAGCCCCCACGCCGCGCCCCCGCGTTCCCTCTCCGTTCCGCCGCGCTGACCATTCTTCATGTCCCAACCTGAACCCCGGTTATGAATCGGCGGTATGACTTGGATTGGCTGCGCGTGATCGCTTTCGCACTGCTCATGCTGTTCCACAGCGGCATGTTGTTCAGCACCTGGGACTGGCATGTGAAGAATCTCCAAACCAGCGCCGCCTTTGATCAGGTCATGGGCTTTGTGCATCAATGGCGCATGCCGCTGCTGTTTTTCATTTCCGGTTCGGCGGTGTGGTTTGCCATGGAACGCTACTCCACCTGGCGCTATTTCCTCGAGCGCCACAAGCGTCTGCTCCTGCCGCTGCTTTTCGGGATGCTGGTCATCATCCCACCCCAGGTCTATTGCGAGCGGCTTTATCACCGGCAACAATACGATTCGTTTTGGGACTTTTATGGCACCGTCTTCACCTCCGGTTCCTACCCCCGGGGGAACCTGTCCTGGCATCATCTTTGGTACGTGCCTTATATCTGGACCTATTCGATGATCACCCTGCCGTTGTGCGTCGGGCTGCGCTCCCGCCGGGGCCGCCGCTGCTTGGCTAGGATTCTCACGTGCCTGGCGCGCCCGTGGGTGCTCTTCCTGCTCTGGGTTCCCTCGGCTCTGTCAGATGCGATCTTGCGGCCCTTCTGGCCGCAGGATGGGAACAATCTCTTCCCGGACTGGGGCAACTTCTCGCACAAGCTGACCTTTTTTGTGGCGGGCTTCGTGCTGGCCTCGGGCACGGGCGTTTATGAGGCCATCGCGGCCCAGCGCCGCAAGTTCCTGCTGGCGGGCCTGCTGACGCTCGGACTGGTCTATGCGCCCTGGGTTTCCAACCGGCATCTTTCACCGGCGGCGCTCGCGGGCTACCGCGGCCTGGACAACTTCCATATCTGGATGTGGCTGCTGGCAGCGCTGGGCTACGGAAGACGCTATTTGAGTTTCAATCATCCCTTCCTGCGGTACGCCAACGAGGCGGTCTATCCTTTCTACATCCTCCACCAGACCGTGATCATCATCCTGGGCTATCACCTGGTTTATGCCAACTGGAGCATCGCCTTGAAATTCCCGCTCGTCCTTGGCGGCACGTTCCTGATCACCTGGGGCCTTTATGCCCTGGCCATCCGGCCATGGAACCTCCTGCGGCTGCCCTTCGGGATGAAATGGCTGCCTTCGCCCCCAAAGCTCTTACGCGCCAGTGGTTCCCTGCCAATATAGCGGTCCTGTTTCCATTATGCTCCTGCATGCCATCGGCTATCGGCTATCGGCTATCGGCTATCGGCTATCGGCTATCGGCTATTGGAATATAGCGGTCCTGTTTCTATTATGCTCGTGCACGCTATCGGCTATCGGCTATCGGCTATCGGCTATTGGAATATAGCGGTCCTGTTTCTATTATGCTCGTGCACGCCATCGGCTATCGGCTATCGGCTATCGGCTATTGGAATATAGCGGTCCTGTTTCTATTATGCTCCTGCACGTCCCGCCAAGGGAAGCTCGAGTCCCGCCAGTTCGAGGCCCCGTCGCTGGCCGGCAACCGGCTGGGCGTCTCCGCCTGGCAGCAACTCGCGGTCTATCTGCCCCCGTCTTACCAGGACCGCGCCCGGCGGTTCCCGGTGCTTTACTTCCTGCCGAATTTTGACAACCCCTTGTGGCGTTATACCGGGGGGGCTTACCAGGGATTTCACCTGCGGGAGGCCATGGACCGGCAAATCAAGCGCGGCGCGGCGCGGGAAATGATCATCATTGTCCCGAACACCCTCCATTTCCTGGGCGGAAGCTGCTACCGAAATTCACCCCTCACCGGCCATTGGGAGGATTACATCGTCAAGGACGTGGTGGACTATGTGGACGGGCATTTCAGGACCATTCCCTTGGCGGCCGCCCGCGGCCTGGCCGGGCACGGCATGGGCGGAACCGGGGCCTTGGAACTGGCGCTCAAGCATCCGGACAGGTTCAGTTGCGTCTATGCCATGAGTCCTGCGCTTTTTGACCAGAACGGGCTGAAAGAGATCGGCCTGCTGAGCGACCAGCAGATGCGTCATTGGCAGGCCAATCTTGAGAAGTGGCAGGGCCTGACGGAGGCTTCCCGGCGCAAGCGCTTCCGGGATTTCATTCAGAGCCGGCTCAACAGCCCCTCGCGGGAGGTCTTTTGGGAGGGGCTGCTTGTCTCTTACGCCGCCGCCATGGCGCCCGACCTGGCCCTGCCTTATCCGCACATCGCCTTCCCGCTTCCCGGCCTGCCGGCGGGTTCCCAGGCCGAGCTGCTCCGCCGCTATGAGAATGGCTTTGGCGGCTGGGACGACAAGCTGGCCCAATTCCTGGCCCGCGGCCGTTCCCTCAAAGCGATTACCATTGAGTATGGCCGCGACGACGAGTATCCCTGGCTCCGTCGCGGCGCCAATTACGTATCCGGGCTGATGCGTGCCCGGGGCTTGCCGCATGTCCTGGCCGTCCACGCGGGCGGCCATGACTCGACCCTGGGCCCGCGCCTGGAAACGGCCCTGCTCCCGGCCATGTCGAACGCCCTCCGGCACCAACCGTGAGTGCGACCTGCTCAGCGCCGCCGCAAGCGAGTTGGCAGGGACGCGGGCAATGAGATGCCGACCTGTCGCTTCAGGGGTCGAGTGGAGTGGAGGCGCGCCCAGTTTAGGCCGACGGCTTCCGTTGTTTCTGCTCTTTCGAGCATCGTGGCAAACAACCGCCAGGCCATGCCGAACGTTTCCTCCACCCCCTCTAT
>JBEKRX010000019.1:0-82170 GCA_049518415.1 Verrucomicrobiota bacterium | reverse complement strand
GGCACGTTCTGTGTGTTGGCCATTCCCGATGATTTCGCCGATCTCTACCGCCTGCCCCAGAGCGTCCTCAATCAGATCCGCGCGCTTTTGGGCCGGGACGTGTTCGTCAGCCTCGACGCCCCGGATCACGTCAGCCTCTTTCCCTACGACAACCGCACGTTTATCGTGCAGAACTTCCAGCCGCAGCCTGTGCGCACGCGCGTCTCGATCGTCCGCGCCACCCGTCTGCATGACCTGTTGACCGGCCAGACCCTCGCGGGGTCCGAGGGCCGCGGTGGCCGGGGCGGTCGCGGCGGATTTGGCGGCGGCGGCACCTCATTCGAGGTGGCGGTTCCAACTCACTCATTCCGCGTCTTTGCTGCGGAGTAGTCGCAGAGTATGCAATCCACCCTTCGGTTCCTCTGGCGCTGGCTGCGGAGGGCCTGCGTCATCCGGTTCAATCACAGTCATTGCCCAAGAACTCTCCCTCGTTATGTTCAACCGCTCTCCATTCGCATCGTTCGTTTCTGCACGGCAGGATTTGCCGCTTGACACCCTCCTCCCCGGCTGGCCGCCTGCGGCCAGAGTGAGTGCGAGCGAAAACCAATTCTCCCTCACCCGTGCAACGTCAATAAACGAGCGGCGCGTCAAAAACCAATCCCCTATTAGTCCCATGAAACGTCTGCTGATCGTTGGCATCTGCCTGTGGTCCTCACTGGCAGCGAACGCGGAACTTACCCTCAAGGAAGTCCGCACCGCGTCCAAGGACGTCCTGGTCGCCTATTTCAAGAGCACGGTGATCAACGTCAATGAGGTGAACACGGCCGAACTGGCGTCCTGGAAGCTCAACGGCCAGCCCGTGACGGCCATCAACAAATTCGTCACCGAGGCCGACGCCTGTGATCACCACATCTACCTCCAGGCGCCCACGCTGGTCAACGGAACGACCTACACGCTCCAGACGCCCCACGGCGAGATGACTTTCGTCTTTGACGATCGGACCACATTCTGTGAGTCCATCAAGTCGAATCAGAATGGGTACAGCGCCCTGTCGAAGGTGCGCTACGCCAATTTCGCCATCTGGCTGGGCGACGGCGGGACCAGGCAGATCAGCGGGGACCTGCCCACTTATACGGTCTTCAAGATCGCCAACGGTGCCATCATCGCCCAAGGCACATTGCAGTCGATCGGAGAGGACGCATCGTCGGGCGATTTCGTCTATCGGATCGATCTGTCGGCTGTCCCCGAAGGCGGCCCCTATAAGATCGCCGTCCAGGGCTACGGTTGTTCGTATCCCTTCGGCGTCGGCGGCGATTTCTCGCGCCGGCTTGGCTATGTGTCGTTCCGGTCGCTCTACCACCAGCGCTGCGGCTGCCCGATCGTGGAGCCGTACGCCTGGAACATCAAGCCGGACCCGTGCCACACCACGATCTGGCAGGTCAATGGCCCCATCGGCGAAGCCCGTCTGGTCGTCACTGGGAATGAACCCACCTTCACCGCCTACGGCGGTTATCACGACGCCGGTGATGCGGACCGCCGCACCTACCACATGGACGTGCCGGTCACGCTGATGACGACCTACGAGGCGTTCCCCCAATTCTTCACGGACGATCAGTTCAATATCCCCGACAAGTTCGACGAGAATTACCATATCCTGGGCAAAGGGAACGGGATTCCCGACATCATCGACGAAGCCATGTGGGGCACAATGTTCTGGGAATACATGCAGGAGACTAACGGCGCGATCCACTGGGGCACCGAAACGCGGGGTTATTCGCCCTTCACGACCTACGCGAACGACCGCACACGTTTCGGCACCGAAGTGGTGGATCCACGCTCGGCCAGCTTCGCGTCGGGGATGTTCATGCACATGGCCCGCTTGATCAAGCCGTACCATGCGGCCCGCTCGCAAGAGCTGCAGAAGCACGCGGAAATGGCGTTTGCGGCCGCAGGCGACGCGGTCCGCCCGACGCATAAGCTCTACTACGCCGTGCAGAAGTACCTGCTCACCGGGGATGAGGCCGCCCACCAGATGGTCAAGGAGCTGTCGCCCAATGCCAGTGGGTATGCCAACAACTACAACGGCGCGCCGGAGTCGTTTGCCGGCAATGGCTGGCTCGCTTCCTACTTCTATTCATACATCGTCGCGAAGGATCGGCCCACCGACCCGGCTGTCGTGGATCGGTTCAAGGCCGCCATCAAAGCCGCCGCCGACAAGGAAATCGACTACCTGGCCGGCAATGCCTACCCGGTGGGCACCCCGGCGAATCTCCGCTGGTGGGGCAGCAACACGGCCCAGGGCCAATATGCCTATCCCTGCCTGCTCCAGTGGTCCCTGACCAAGGAACAGAAATACATCGACGCCGCCAGTCAGTTGATGGACTACGCCCAAGGCCTGAACCCCATCGGCAAGTGCTACATGACCGGGATCGGATTCAACCGCGTGCACAATCCCCACGACCGCGAATCGGCCTATACCAAGCGGCAGGGATGGGGCCCGCGCCCCGGGATTCTGGTCTTCGGTCCAGGCGGAACGGGCAGAGGCGTGTCGGTTCCCGCCGTCACCGGACTTGCCCGCGAACGCAAGTATATCGACAATCTGGGGTCCATCCAGTGGAGCGAGTTTACCATCTATCAGAGCCTTTGCTTCCCCTCCGCAGTTTACCCGGTGCTGGCCCAAGGCGGCAAATACGACGAACGGATCGATCCGTTCAGCCCGCAGCAGAAGTGATGAAAACACATGAAAAAAGACAATCGACGTTCAACTGATTGGATTCGCCTGCGCCTGCTTGCGCCGATAGCGGCGTTTCTTTTTCTGGTGGCAGGGTTCGCCGCTGCCCCTGGAAATGCCGAACCGCGGCGGGTCGTCTTCGACGGCGCTAAGTCGGAGCATACCTGGAGTTTGAAGGAGCTCAATCCCGACTGGCCCGCCGATTGGTCGTCCTACAACTATCTCGTGCTGGAAATCCGCGCGTCCACGCCGCAGCGGTTTTCGTTGTGGCTCCACACGGCCCACGGTCCGCGGCGCATTATGCTCCAGCCCTTTGGCCAGGGCGTGTGGCTGCGGGCGTCCGTGCCGCTTCGCTATTTCAAAGGCAAGGACAAGTCCGGCTTCGACCTCGCGTCCACGAATAACCGGCGCACGGACTCGTTCTGGATGTCGGTCTGGGGGCCATTTGGCGACCTCACGGCCGTCGAGTCGCTGGGCTTCGTCATGAGTTATCCGATCGGCAAGCCGACGCTGGAGATTCGCTCCCTGCAACTGGCGAAGGAAGACCCTGGCTCCGATTTCCTGGAGAAGAAACCAGTGCTCGACGAATTCGGGCAATGGGCGCACGCGGACTGGCCCCGTAAGATCAAGAGCCGCGAGCAGCTTGAACGGGAGCTCGCGGAAGAGGAGAAGACGCTCAAGCCCGGGGATTTCAACCATTGCGATTACGGCGGCTACAAGAACACGCAGGCAAAAGCGACCGGCTTTTTCCGGACCGAACAGGTTGACGGCAAATGGTGGTTTGTGGATCCGCACGGGCACTTGTTCATTTCCCAAAGCTCGAACGGCCTGGGCGGTCGCGGCGGTGGCGGTCGCCGGGGCGGAATCACCAACCAGGAACCGAATCTTGAAGCCAGCCGGACGGCGCGGCGCCTCGAGGCCTGGGGATTCAATACCGGTTCCCAGGGGATGAACAAGCCTTACGTCGCCTATGTCCGCGCCCCGCGAGGGTCGAACACGTTTCTCGGATTGCCGGACGTTTACTCGGACGAGTTCGCGCGGGGGTTGGACGAAGCCGCCGCCAGTCAATGCGCGTCGCGCCAAAACGATCCGCTGTTGCTCGGTTACTTCATTGGCAACGAACCGCCGTGGGAAAGCCGGGAGAGCGAAGTGGTCGGCATGATCCTCGCCGGGCCTGCCACCGCCACCCAAAGCAAGGCCAAGGAATTTCTCGCCGCCGGAGACACGCCAAAGCGCCGGAAAGAGTTCGTCCTGGCCGCGTTCGCGAGACAACTCGAACTCGTCGGCGCAGCGATACACAAGCACGACACCAACCACCTGAACCTCGGCATCCGGTTCGGGGGCAGTCCATCGGAGGAGGTATTGCGCCTCGCGCGTGTCTTCGACGTGTGCAGCATCAACGTCTATGAATACGAACCGACCCGGCAGATCGAGCGCACCTGTCGCGTCACGGGCCGTCCGGTGCTGATCGGCGAATTCCACTTCGGCGTGCCGGCGGATGGTTTGGGCGCGGGCCTGGTGCAGACACGTGACCAGGTTGAGCGTGGGAAAGGCTATCGTTATTACGTCGAGCAGGCGGCGGCGTTGCCTGGTTTCGTCGGCGCGCACTGGTTTACGTGGCGCGACGAACCGGTGCTCGGTCGCGGCGACGGCGAGAACTACAACATTGGTTTCGTGGATGTGACGGACCGCCCCTATCCCGAACTCGTGAAAGCCGCCACAGCGACGCACCAACGTCTGTTCGAGGTGCATTCCGGCCAGCAACCGCCCTTCGCCGATAAACCCAAAGCGTCGGCTGCCGGAGCGCCTTCGACCCCCTGGATGGAAACGAAGGACTGGAAATGAAGCTCATCTCCCCGCTGAGGAAGGCGCCATGTTGAAGACAAGATATGCGATTCTGTTCCTGGGCCAGAAACAGGTCGCCACGACGGGCAGCGATGGCAAATGGCCAGTGCCGTCGCTTCCGTGGCTGGCGCCGGTGCCACACAGTTGCCAGCAGCAGGATGGCGCTTCCACTGGCAGCCAGGGATGGCTGCCGCTACGAAAGAGGCCCGCGTGCTGGCCGCATTGGGATTCGAAGCCGCGCCGCCGAGCCAACCGCCTGGTTTCTCCGGTGGTGGGTTGGCTGGGACTCGAACCCAGGACCAACGGCTTAAAAGGCCGCTGCTCTACCGACTGAGCTACCAACCCGCAACCGACGTTGCTTGCCGTTTCCCGGATTCGGACCCAGGACCAAGCCCGGAAGCTTTCGCGACTGCCCTGCCCGCCGGGCGGCCAGGCCGGACACGCAACCGCCGGGGCGCGATTCAGCCCAGCCCAGGCACGCCTGGGCTGAGTGGCGGGAGCGAGCCGGCACGGGAAACGCCGCCCAAATCAAGAGCGCCGCGAAAACTAATCGACGAACGGCGCCGACGCAAGAATTTTTCCTAATTCCAATTCGCGTTCAAGATGGCACTAAGGCCCAAAGGACAAGCGAATTAGTGCCATCTTGAACGCGAATTGGAATCAGTGCCGAGGTCCGGGGTCGTGCGGGCGGTGCAATTGGCGCAGGGCGCGGCGCAGGGACTCGACCTCGTGTTCATCGGCATCCTTTTGCCGCTCGGCGAGTTCGAGCGTCTCCAAGACTTCCTCCATGTGGTCGAGCGTATGGCGCAGGGTCTCGAGGATGCCGTTGACCTCTTCAATGGCGCCTTTGATGGCGGCGGGCGAGGGCGGGCGCGGCTGCCGGGGCGGAGGCGGGGGATGGGGTCGGCGCTCGAGGGGGGCAAGCCGGTAAATCGGTTTGGGCGGTGCTTCGGGCTGAGCCGCCGGCGCAGGCTTAGGCTGGGCGGCTGCCTCGGGCTGGGCGGGCGGCGGCGGCTCCGGCGGCGCCTCCGGCTCAAGGGCCGGTGGTAGTTCGGGTTGGGCTGCGGCTAGCGGTCCAGGGGCGCCTTGGCTGAGCGGCAGTTGTGCGGGCGGCGGGGGCGACTCTCCGGGCGCGGCGGCTGGCGCTGGTGGCGGCTGTTCGGTTTGGCCGGGGGCTGCCGGGGGCTGTTCCGCCGCCGGCTGCCGCTGCCGGCCGCGTCCCCGCCACCCACGGCCAGAGCGCCGACCGCCTCGCGCAGGGGGCGGAGACTTCGGCTGCTCAGTCTGTTCCATCCTGGTTGTCGGTTCCTGTTCGGGAGCCATCTTCACTTGAGATTGCCCTGACTGGGTGCAAATGCAATAGGAATTTATTGGTTGGACGTGGCGCGGCGGTTTGGCCAGAATCGGGGTTTGTCATGAATAGGATTCGGTTCTTAGCGCGGCGGAGGCGCGACCAAAACCAGGGGAAAGGTCCTTTGTCACAGAAACAACGAGAGCCTCCCCCCGCCGCGCTAAACCTGGCCGTGCTCGTTTGGCTGGCGGCGGCGGTGGCCGGCACTGCCTGCGCACAGTCTAATGCCACGGGTTCGGCCGCCGGCGTCCAAAGCCGGCTGGAAGCCGGCACTCCCACTGCCCGCGCACGGTCGAATGCCATAGGCTCCGCGATGGCCGCGTCGCGCAAACCGAGCATCATCTTCATCCTGGCCGATGACCTCGGCTATGGGGACCTGGGCTGCTACGGCCAAACCCGGGTCAAGACGCCTAGCCTTGACCGGCTGGCCGCGGAAGGCGTGCGCTTTACCAGTTTCTATGCCGGCAGCACGGTCTGCGCGCCTTCGCGTTGCGCCCTGATGACCGGCCTGCACACCGGTCATGCTTATGTGCGCGGCAACGCGGCCCTGGCGCTCCGGCCCGAGGACGTGACGGTGGCCGAAGTCCTCCAGCGGGCGGGGTATCACACCGGGTTGGTGGGCAAATGGGGGTTGGGCAACGAAAACACCGAGGGCGTGCCTCAGAAAAAGGGGTTCGATGAGTTTGTCGGGTTCCTGGACCAGACCCACGCGCACGATTACTACACCGATCACCTTTGGCGCTACGACCCGACCACCGGGTGGGACAAAGAGGAAACCCTCTATGAGAACCTCGACGGCAAGAAGCAGCTCTACGTTCAGGATTTGTTCACGACCGCCGCGACCAATTTTGTGCGCATCCACCGGCCCGACCGGTTCAATCAATTCCGGCCTTTCTTCCTCTACCTGGCTTACACCATTCCCCACGCCAACAACGAGGAGGGCCGCCGGTCCGGCAACGGCATGCAAGTGCCGAGCGACGCCCCTTACACGGACCAACCGTGGCCGCAGACCGAGAAGAACAAGGCGGCCATGATCACGCGGCTGGATGGGGACATTGGCCGGCTCCTGGACCGGCTCCGGGAGCTCAAGCTGGACAACGACACCATTATCTTCTTCTCCAGCGACAACGGCCCGCACCAGGAAGGCGGGGTGGACCCGAAGTTCCTGGGGAGCGCCGGTCCGTTGCGCGGCCTCAAGCGGGACCTCTACGAAGGCGGGATTCGCGTGCCCATGATCGTGCGCTGGCCGGGCAAGATTAAGGCCGGCCGGGTCAACGATGAGCCCTGGGCCTTTTGGGACTTTCTGCCGACCGCCGCTGAAATTGCCGGCGCACAAGTGCCCGGGGAAATCGACGGCCTCTCGCTGCTGCCGACGCTGCTCGACCAGCCCCAAACCAACCGGCACGAGTTCTTCTACTGGGAGTTCCACGAACGCGGCTTCCAGCAGGCCGCGCGCATGGGCGACTGGAAAGCCGTCCGCCCCCAGGCCGGCCGGCCGCTCGAGCTCTACAACCTTAAGAGCGACCTCGGTGAGAAACATAACGTCGCCGACCAGAACCCCGAGGTGGTCGCAAAGATCGAAGACCATCTCAAGACCGCGCGAACCGATTCCGACCGCTGGCCCATCAAGCAGCCTGCCCAGGGCCCAGAGCCGTCCGCAAAAGACAACGGCGGCAAGCAGACGGACAGCGCCCAGCCCGCCGCCACACGCTAGCCGGGCCTGTTGAGCAGCGGTGGGGAGCGTGTCTGGGCAGCTCCCACCTCCGAAACCGGACGCGCATAGGGGCCATGAACCGGGCGGCTGCGGCAGTGGGGCAGGCGTCCCGCCTGCGATGAGGGCCTCTCGCCCTTGAAACCAACGCGGGCGAGACGCCCGCGCCGGCAGGCGGGACGCCTGCCCCACTACCCCGCGGTTGATGGAAAGCCTTGGCTGGCCCTGTAAACGCGCGCTTGCATTACGGCCGAAACGTGGCAGGTTGCTTGCACTTATATGATGGCCGGTTTTCCAAGGCCTGGTGAATCGGCGGCGGACTCGACGCAGTGGCCCTGTCAAAGCCGGAAATGCGCCCGGGAGCAGTCAGCGATTGGAAGCTTACATGAGCAGCGAACAGCCTATCGAACTTGAGGGTACGATTTCGACTGTACTGCCGGGCACCATGTTCCGGGTGAGACTGGACAACCAGCATGAAATACTGGCGCATCTCTCCGGCAGGATGCGCAAGCACTTTGTCCGGCTGACCGTGGGCGACCGTGTGCGGCTGGAAATGTCGCCCTACGACCTGACCAAAGGCCGGATTACCTACCGCCTCCGGTGAGGGGCGCTGGCCGCCGGGCGCAGAGCCAGGCGCCGGCGGCCTTTTTCTTCCGCGTGTCCAAGGAGTTTTTGGACCAGGACCGGGGTGCAGCTTCGAGCGGCCGATTTGGCCCTTGGGCCTTATTCCAATTCGCGTTGGAACCGGGCGTTGTGCCGAGCTGTGCCATTCGTTTTAAGCCGCGGCCGGGCCAGTTTTTTGGCAAAAATGGCCAATGTGGCCAATGCAGCCAATGTGGCCAATGCAGAGTTCCGCTCGGTTGCGGTGCCGCCGGGGCGGGACGCCGCCGTGGTTCTCTGGCCTGCTTTATTTGCTACTGATTCTCTTGCTTTAAACGCTTCGGGAAAAGGGGGTCTGGGCAGCAACGGCGAGGCCGGAAGACGCTTTCCAGACAATTGAGGGACCACGGCGGCCGTCCCTCACGGACCGTGAGGGGAATTGCCTCGCTTTCCCCCAACTACGCTGGCGGCGCTCAGGAAAGCCGGCGGCGGCGTTCGCTGTCCGCGGCCTGGGCCGGCCGCCCCCAGTCTTCAGAAGAACGGGTCTTGACCTCGGCAAAGACCAGGCAGTTTGTACCATTTCTCATAACTTTTATGTAGCTGACACCCAAGCACTTGCAATTCGCCCTTGCCCGCGGGTATCCAATAAACCGGTGGCGCCTCAAGAAGCAAATTCGCGTCAGTTTGAACTGGACACAGCCGGGGCGGCAGTTAGCATTAGCCAAACTGACATAGAAAGGCTATACCATGACCAAGTGCGGCTACTGCGGCTCAACGATCCTCATCGGCGGTGTGCGTGCGGGCGACCAGCGCTTCTGCAACAATAAATGTCACCAGAACGCCTACATCCTGAGCGTCACCAAAAACGTCCCGACCGACATGCTCGAACGCGAGGTCGAGGAAGTCTGGCGCGGCAATTGCCCTAGATGCCACCAGCTTGGTCCGATTGATGTCCACAAAGTTTATAAAGTCTGGTCCGCCCTCATCCTCACCCGATGGACGACTAGGGCGCAGGTCAGTTGCCGCTCCTGCGCCACCAAACGGCAGCTTGGCGGCGTCGCCTTCTCGTTCTTCTTCGGCTGGTGGGGATTCCCGTGGGGACTCATCCTTACGCCCGTCCAGATCACGCGAAACATCATCGGCATGAGCCGCGGTCCGGATTCCTCGCGCCCTTCCGACGACCTGCAAAAAATGGTCCTCGTCAAGCTCGGCGCGCAAATGATTGCAAGCCAGAAAGCCGCTGCGAATCAGCCGCCCACATCGCCAAAATGAAAACACCCGCATGATCAGGCGGTTTGAACGTCAGCCTGACTCGAGAACTGGCCGAGCTCAACCATATCGATAAGGCCGTTCCATGGGGAAAGCGTTGGGCAAGTGGCGTATTTCTTCCCCACGGCGCCATCGGCCAGAAGCACTTCCACGATGTCGAAGCGGACTTTTACGGCCGGCCGGCCGAGCAGGGTCAGGTAGTCAAGCCCTGCGCGGGTCAACCGCCCGCGGTAAGACACGGTAAGACAGTGGTAAGACAGTTAAGACAGTGGGGTCGAGTTAAGACAGTGGGTAAGACAGTGGCAATAAGACAGTCGAATAAGACAGTGGGGCCGTATCGGAATAAGACAATGGGGTCGTATCTAAACCTTTTTACAAGCGTCGGACCGCCCAGAGGTGGCAGCGGGGTGGCATTTCGACATGTGACAATTGGGGCTCGATCTTGTGGTCTGCCGGCGGTTGAGTCCCGGCGCGGGGCCAACGGGCCGCGCAGTGAGCGACGCGGTGGCCGCTGCCGTGCCGTTGGTGGCGGCAACGAACGAGAAGCCCTTTGCCGGCGGGACGGCGCCGGGCGCGGTTTCTGGGGCTATTCGGGAGGGACGCTGCGCTGTGGCTGGGCCGCAAGCGAGGGCGGTGCAGCATAAATGGACCGGGGAAACTGTCAGGAGGCATGGGTGACCCGGCGGCGGGCCAGGCGATGAGCCGTTTTGGGCGGCGCCTGAAGCAACGACCTCAGCCGAGGCGCAGCCTCACTGAAGTCATAGAACTCCATTGGAAAGCCGGGACGCTGGCGTGTGCCGGTCGCGTGACGCAGGGACGCATCTTGACACCGCCACCATAGCGCGGGCGGTGGCCCTCCCCCCTTCCCCCCTCCCATGCGCTCGGAGCGCATGGGAGGGGAGTGATCCGTTTTTCCACTTTACCCAGGGCCCCGGCGCGCCGGGGTCCCGCTGGGAGCGGGACGGGCCTTGCTCTGGGCTGGCATGTTTCGGCCCCTACAGGGCGAAAGAATGCCGCGCTCCGCGCGGGTGAGGTGGAATTGGTGGCAGTGTCGGGATGCGCCCGAGGAGAGGTGAACAGGGTTTACAAGGTTGACCGCCTTGCAAAGGGACGCCAGGATGCCGCAGTTGTGCCAAGGAGATTGGAAAGACGAAATGGCAAGGTGAAGGAGGCCTGCCTTCGGGCCCAAGCCTATGCCGAGTAAACCGGCGCATTGACTCTGGCAGCCGGAGCGATAAGCTGCGAGCATGATAATCAAAGTGATTCTCGAGCGCGGCGAAGACGGCTATATAGTGGCCCATTGCCCGGCCCTGAAGAGTTGCTGGTCCCAGGGGAAGACTCGCGCGGAGGCGTTGAGGAACATCCGGGAAGCGGTCGAACTCTACCTGGAGCCCCGGCCCGACCAACTGCCCAAGGACGAAAAAGCCGAGGTGGTGGAGCTTTCATGAAACTGCCTGTCTTGTCAGGCAGGCGGGTTCACGCCGCGCTCCAGCGCATGGGCTTTCGGGAAATACACCGCAAGGGCAGCCATGTGAAAATGGAGCACGCCGATGGGCGGCGGATCGTCTTTCCCTACCACGACGAGGTGGATCGGCATACGCTCCGGGGGGCGCTTCGAGACGCCGATGTGCCAGAGAAGGACTTCCTGGACCATGTCAACTGAAGCCAAGCCTGAACTCCTTATCCGTATCGGTATGGGTGCGCCAGGGCGAAGGTGTTGGGGAGGTGGCGGATCTCGCGCACGGCGCCGTCCTGCAAGAGCACTTCCACAATGTCGAACCGGATTTTCACCGCCGGGTTGTTGAGCAGACGCAAATAATCCAGGGCGGCCCGGGAAAGCCGGCGGCGCCGCTCCGCGTCCACCGCGGAGGCGGGACGGCCCCACTCTTCCGAGGAACGCGCCTTGACCTCGACAAAGACCAGGCAGTCGCGCTCGCGGAAAACCAGGTCGATTTCGCCGCGCGGCGAGCGGAAGTTGGCGGTGAGGAACTTCAGGCCGCGGCGTTGGAGGTGCTTTTTTGCGGCGCGTTCGCCCAGTTGGCCGTAGCGCAGGTGCGCGGGTTCGCCGGTCGTGCTCCACCAGGCCTTGATGCGCGCCAGGAACTTCATGGCGGACGGGAAAAGGATTGCTTTGCTTGCCGACTCGCCTCCTTCTATAACTCTGGCGGCGACAAGACAAATGCTTTTTTTGCTCCCCGGTTTTTCATCGAAGAGCCGAGGGGGAAGTGAAACTAATGTCAGACTGCAATGATAAGCGATGGAATGCGTCGCCGTTGGCGGTCCGCGTCGCGGCCCAACAGGCCGCCAGGACGCAGGTTTTGGCGCCCCTTCAGGGCGCACTTGGCTTTGTAAACGGCTTCCCAGGGCATCGGCCTGGCGGCCTCAGCCCTGGGCTGGGCTCTACCGGCCCTTGGGGCCGGAAACGCGGCCCACCCAATAACAGGGACAGTACATCGCTTATTTCCGCAATCAAGGACCAACACGTTGGTCGCCCCTGGCGGATAGTGGAACCATGAGCGCAGCCCCAATACCCAGGAACTGCCCGGTGTGCGGGGGCGCCGAGGCCAGGGCGCACCTGGTCAAGGGCAGCCTGCGGTTGGTGCGTTGCGGGCGGTGCGCCATGGTCTATGCCAATCCCGTGCCGGCGGAGTTCGCCTCGGGCCGGTATTACGACCAGGCCGGCGCGGAGTATTATCTTTGTCCGGCCAAGCTGGAGAGCGATTACGCGGCGGCGCGTTTCGAGCGGGAGTTGCGCCTGTTCCGCAAGCATTGCCGGAGCGGGAGGGTGCTGGACGTGGGCTGCTCGTCAGGGGCGTTCCTGTTCCAATTGCAGAGGCGGTTTCCGGGCGATTACGAAATCCTGGGGACCGATGTGAGCGGCGCGCCGCTGGCTTACGCGGAGTCGCACGGGGTTCCCGTCGCCCGGGGTGATTTCCTGACCTGCGATTTCGGGGCCAGGCAGTTCGAGGCGGTTACCTTCTGGGCGGTGCTGGAGCATCTGGCCGAACCGCGGCCATTCCTGGAGCGGGCCTGGTCGGCGCTCAAGCCCGGCGGACTTTGCTTCGTGCTGGTGCCGAACCTGAAATCGCTGGCGATGCGCTCGCTCGGCGCGCGCTATCGCTACGTCTATCCGCAACACCTGAATTATTTCACGAAGGCCACTCTGAGGCAGTTGGTTGCCGAGCGGTTTTCGGTGGTCGAAAGCCGCTGCACTCACTTTAATCCCCTGGTGCTGTGGCAGGACTGGCGGGGCAGGGGAGAGGAGGTCTCCAACCAGGAACGGGCGGCGCTGCTCAAACGCACCACCGCCTATAAGCAGAAGCCCTGGCTCAAACCCGTGAAGGCCCTCTACCGGCTCACGGAGCAAACGCTGGGCGCCTTTGGTCTGGCGGACAATCTGGCCATGGCGCTGCGGAAAAAAGGCACATAAAAGTGCTAAGAAGCCCTGGCCGGGGATGATTTGCGGATTGCGGCACTCTGACCGCCGGTTATACTCGCGGTGGTCGCTGTCATTGGCCGGTCACAGAGCTCATTCGACAGCCGTAAGAAACTGAGCATTGGATATGAGGACAATCGATCCCTTGAAATCATCGCTGGCCGCCGCGGCGCTGGCGCTGCTGGGCGCCCCGGTTTGCGCGTATGCAGGCAGCTTTGTCAGCGACTTCAATTCGGGCCTGCCGCCCGGGAGCGCAGTGTTCGGCATTGCCACGGTGTCGCCCGACGACGGTACCGGGGGCGGGTACACGAACAGCGGTTGTTTGCGAATGACCGCGGTCCTGGCTGGCCAGAGCGGGGCGTTCATCCTCACCAACGACCTGGACGCGGGCAGTCCGGTGGTTAGCTTTACGGCGGCCTTCAAGGTGATGGTACTGACGGGAGACAGCGCGGACGGATTCAGCTTCAACTTCGCCCCCGACCTGCCGTTGGACACGATCCCCGCCGAAGGCGCGGGCAGCGGACTGACCGTTGAGTTTGACACCTTCATCAATGCGGCACCCGATACCGCCCCCTCAATTGACGTGAAAGTCGGCGGCGTCGAGCGGGTCACGACCCCGTGCGAGTTCCTGCGGGCGGGCACTTTTGTGGACGCGGTCATCCAACTCAATCCCAATAACACGCTGGATGTGATTTATGACGGCGTCTATATCTATTCGAACCTGGACCTGAACGCCTACAGTTATGTGCCGGCAGCCGGGAGCCTGTTCGGCTTTGGGGCGCTCACGGGAGCACCCAACGATGATTACTCGTTCGACAACCTGAGCATCGTCACCTCCACCAATGCAGCCCCTTACGTCCAGTCGTTTGCCCCGCGTGGACGCAACGTCCAAACCAACAGCGCCCTTGACATCGTCCTGACCGACAGCCTTACAAAGGTGGACACCAAGTCCATCGCCCTGACCCTGGACGGCGTGAGCATTTCTCCGAGCATCACCACCAACGGGAGTGGCGAGACGCGGCTCCATTTTGTCCCGCCGGCCGGTTTCGCTTTCTCGACCACGCACTGGGTCAGCCTGGCGTTTGCGGACAACGCCTCGCCCGCGCCGCAGTCATTCGCCTGGCAGTACAGCTTCCTGGTGGCCGGGCCGCCCTTCGTTCCCGGCCGCTATGTCACCATGTTCGCAGATGACTTTGAGAGCTACGCCCTGGGCGCGCTGGACAAGAACCCCATGTATTGGGTTGCCGGAAACGGCCCTAACTACGCCCCCAACGGCTCGGGTAATCCCTGGTTCGGCCCGAGGCCGCCCAACGGTCAGGTCAAGACCGCCGAAAGCGGCGTTACGCCGCACAGCGGGACGCAGATGCTGGGTGGCGGGGCGCCGGCGGAAATGGATCAGAATTGGTACAACCTCGCGTATCGGCTGGGGGGCGGCCAGGCCTTCAAGAGCAACTGCCTGCTCGACTGGTGGTTTTACGATCCGGTCGGCAATACCCCCAACCCCGCCGGCGACCCCGCCGACTTCCAGGATTACGTCGCCCTGTGCAATTACGATACCGCGCCGACCAACACAGATTATCCCGAATCTTCCACCCGCGAAGACAACGGCGACCTCAACGCCGGGCTGGTGGTGGGGCCGCGATACCAAAGGCTCTCGCTCGGGGCTTCGGTGGACATGCCGGAGCGCGGGGCCTACGACAGCTCGAGGTACCAGGCGCGGATCGTGGGCGCCGCTCTGGGATATGCCGATGGGTGGATTAACACTTCCAGGGAGCGCAGCGTGGGCTGGCACCATGCCCGCATCATCCTCGGCCCGCTGCTGCCGGACGGAACGGTCAACGTCTATTTCTACATCGATGACCTGGCCACCCCGGTTTATTGGGGTGATTCCATCAACAGCAGCGGGTTTAATGTCATCGAAATCAACAGCGGCCAGGCAAATGCGGTCGGATACTTTGACGACATCAGTTTTGCGTTGTTGGCGGCGGCGACGGCGCCGAGCCTGGCCATCGCGCGCGGCGGCCACGGCGTGGTGCTCACCTGGGCCGGGAGCTTCACCTTGCAGTCGGCGCCGAGCGTCAAGGGTCCCTGGAACGATTTGGTTGGCGCCGTCAGCCCTTACGCCTTCGACAGCACGTCGCAGCGGATGCAGTTTTTCCGCTTGGCTGCGTCGGTGGCGCCGCCGCCGAGCCTGGTGATCGCGCGCGCCGGCCAGGGCGTGGTGCTCACCTGGGCCGGGAGCTTCACCTTGCAGTCGGCGCCGAGCGTCAAGGGTCCCTGGACCGATGTGGTTGGCGCCACCAGCCCTTACGCCTGCGACAGCACGTCGCAGCGGATGCAGTTCTTCCGCTTGCATAACTGAAGGAATTGTTGACCCCCGAAGAGGTGTTTTTGCAGAATGCCGCTCTCGGGCGCCTGTAGGTCACTTAAAATCGGTTTCCACGCCGAAGGCCAAGCCCAAGACTTGCGTGCCCGCTACGGACTCAATGACCAATCCCGATTCTGAATCGGGACTCAATAGCCAATGCTCAATGAATCCCCCATCCATTACAGGGATACCACTTCGCATGAAAATGACGCTTTTGTTCATTTGCAGCCGGTTACGCGGCTATTTTCGGGGTAATCCCGATTCCGAATCCCGATTCCGAATCGGGATTCCAGAGGTGGTCTGAGGCGCAGCCTCGCTAGCGGTTCGGCTCAGGGTCTGGCGGGGGGCGGGGCGTTGGTGCGGGTGAGAGTGGGTTCCTCAGGCCGGAGGGCCTTGAGGGTGCGCAAGGGGTGGAGGGGCATGAGCACGATTCGCGGGAGCAGATAGAGCGGCTCAGGCTTGGGCTGGTTGAGGGAACCGGTGACTTTGTACTCGAAGAGCTTGGTTACGGGCCAGAAGACGGTGCTGACGAGCGGACCGAACAAGGGCATATCGCGCAGCAGCATGGCCTCGACGCGGACATTGAGCTGGCCTTGGAGGTCGGCCGTGCCGCGGTACTGGAGGCGCATGGCGGGGGAACGGATTTCGAGGTCATCGGAGCGGATGACGCCGTTGGTGATGAGGAAGCTGCAGGCGGCGGCGTTGGCGCGGCTGCTGCCCAGCCCCGGCGCCAGGGCGTCCAGGGCCGGGGACAGGATGCCGAAGAGGGGGATGTCCCAGATCAAACCGTCTCGCAGTTCGAGGGCGCCGTAGCCCTCGGTTTGGCGCCCATCCTCGGAGTTGGCTTTGGTGAGGACCAGGCTGCCGGACAGGCGGCCTTCGAGGTGATTGGTGCGGGTGGCTAAATCGGCCATGAGCGACTGCAGGAGCGTGTTCGCGGTGGTCAGGGTGAACTGGTAATCGGTGCCTGGATGATGCGGATCGAAATAAAAGCTCGCCGAGCCGGAGGCCTGGCCGCCATAGAAATCCATCCGCACGCCGCTCAGGGTCAGGCGCGGGCCCGCCCAATGAATGTCGCCCGCGACCTGGGGCAGGCGGAAGTTCAACCAGCGAAAGGGCCCCCCCTCGACTTGGAAAAACAGGTCGGCGTCGGCCTCACCTTCCATGGGGATGACGCCATGGGCGTGGACGGTGGGGGGCTGGAGGAAACGAAAGGGCTCGAGGGAGCGGGCGGTTGGCGGGCCAATGGCGCGGGCGACGACCATCGGGTCCGTGGTGCTGAAACCGTTGGTCAAATAGACTTTCCGGGCCTGGAAATCGGCCGTGAGGCCGTCGGCGTTGAGTTGCTGGCGGCCGCGCTGGAGACGCGGGGCCAGGAGCTGCAAGACCAGGTTGGTGTAGTGGAGGCCTGTCTGGAAGCCGCTGGCAGATTCGCCGCGAAAAGTAAAATTGGTCAATGCGACGCGTCCGCGGATGCCGAGCTCCGGCCGGCCCTGGAGTTGGCCCCAGACCTCGGCCTCAATCACGGGTGGCTGGGTAAAGGAGAAGTCATCCAGGCCGCGCTGCTCGTCGGGGCCAAGCAGCGGCCGGGCGACGCCGAGGTCGACGCTGCTGGCGAGATGCCAGTAGAATTGCCGCGTGCGCTCGTCAAGCTGGCAGGTTGCCCGGAGCTGTCCTTCCGGCCGGGTGAGCAGCAAGTCGGACAGGCGCCAGCAGAGGTTGGAGTAGCTGAAATGGGATTGGGCGGTGCTGACCGGCACGGCCCGGCAGGCGCCTCCCTGGGGCGCATTGAATTCGCCCTCGAGCCGGAGGGTGGGCTGCAGTTGCTGGCGCCAATCAGGCGCGGGATTGGTCCAGGCCGGCAACACCAGGCCCGCGTGGGCGGAGAGGCGGGGCGGCTGCTCCCAGGTGAATTGCGCCAGCCAGCGCCGGGCGCTGTCGGGCAGGAGCGGCGCGAGTTGGCGCGGGTCCGCATCCGAAGTCACCGCGGCCTCGAGCAGCCGGGTGGCGACGTTGAGAGCCGCGCGGAGGTCGATCTGCCCGTGGTCGAAGGTCGCGTGGAGGTTGGTGAGCGTCAGGCTGGGCGCGCGCCAGGCGCCGCGGCAGGTCATCTCTTTGCCGGCCACCTGGCGCGCCTCCAGCTCCGCCAACTGACACTCCCAATCCAGGGCGTAGGGCTCGAGCCTGGCCCACCAAGCCCAGTCCGCGTGGTCGGAGAGTGGCGATGTGGGAGCGGTTGCGCCGCCTTCCTTGGCCGGCAGCGGCAGTGGGGCAGGCGTCTGGCCGGCGTTGGTATCGAGGGCGAGAGGCGCTCGGGGCAGGCCAGACGGCTGCTCCACTACATGCCGGTTCATGAAGAGGCGGGCGAGGAGTTGGACCTGGCGGGCGCGGCCCCATTGGGTCTCGAGCGGTCCGCATTCGAGGCGGGCTTGGCCGGAGAGCGGGACGGGATTGGTCAGGGCGAGGAGGCATTGGGCGGCAAGCCGGGCGTTGGCGCCGCTGCCCCACTTGGACGTGGCCCGCTCCACCAGCAGGACCAAGTCGCTGCTGACCAGGTTCGTTTCGTCTTTTACGGAAACAAAGTTCGCCTTAAGCTCCACATTGGTGGCCGTGGCCCAGCGTGTCTGGGCGTCGCTGGCCTTCAAGGTCAGGTCCCCGTTGAACTGGTTGGTCTGGCCCTCGGCTGAGGTGAGATGGAGAAGGAGGAGGAAGTTGGTGATGTTGGCCCAGGGCGTTTGGGCATTGGCGGCGCGCAGGCCCAATTCGGCGCGCGACAGTTCGTTATTGGCGGCGGGGAGAAGCCGCGCGGAGAAGCGCCCTTGCGCGAGCGTGCCCCAGGGCGTTTGGGCTGCCGGGGCGGTGGCGGAGAGACGAACGCTGAAACTCTGGAAATCGCGGGCATCGCCGTGCAGGTCCAGCCTCAGGTCGGGCGGCGCGGCAAAGTCAATGCGCTCCAGCGCGTCGGCCAGTCGCTGGAGCCGGGCCTGCCAGCGTCCCGCGGCCCGGGCCTGGGGTTGGGGCTGGAAGAATTTCCAATCGCGCGCGGCCGAGGCGTGGGTGAGCGTTCCGGACAACTGGATGCGGGCGCCGACAAAGCCGGCCCGGAAGTTGTCCAGGGCCCACTCATCATTGGGCAGGAAGCGGAGGTCGGTTTGGATGTGCTCGACCGCCAATTGGCGGGGGGCCTGGTTGGTTTGGGCCACGGGCCAAACCAGGCGGCCGTGGCGCAAGGCCAGGGCATCGACTTGGAATTGCCGGCGCGCCAGCGCGCGGTAATTGAGCTGGACCTGGACCTGGGCAAAGGTGACGCGCGGGCCCAGCGGGTGGTCGGCCCGCCCGAAGCGCACATTCTCGGCGATAATGCCCCGATACCAGGAAAGCCGCAGGCGCGAGAATTCCAGTTCGAGGCCTCGCGCCCTGAGCTTGTCCAGGAGCGGTTGCTTGACAAAAGCAGGCAGTCCGACTTGATTCAGATAAACCAGCGCGCCCAACAGCGCCAGCAGCACCAGCCAGAGCGCGATGCGGAACCGGCGAAAATAAATGCGGCATCTCGGCCAGAATCGGCTGCTCGGATTCAAGGTGGTGATGGGAGCAGGAAGCTCGTGATCCACTGGGCGAGCCAGATGGGGAACTCAAAAACCCAGGGCTCGCCCTCGAGTGGGACCGCTCCGTACAAGGACCCGGCCGGGGTCGGTCCGCCCAGTTCCACAGTGAGCTTGCCGTCATTCTTCAATTCGAGGGTGATCTGGCGGCCATTTTCGGCAAACCCGCAACGGGCGGGGCTTGGGAGGCCGTGAGCGACCCAGTTGGTGGCCGTCAGTTGGGCCAACTGGCGCACCGTTTCCCCCACGGCCATCGGTTCGATGGCCCCATCCGAGCCGGGCGCGAGGGACCAGGCCTGCCGCCCTTTATCGGTATGAATCAATTGGCGCACCTTGCCTGGCTGGCGAATGATGACGCGGGCGATGTCGTCGTCCGAAAAATTCCAGATTTGGCGCGCGCGCATCTGGAAGCCGGCGGCGGGCAGACGCTCGAGGTCGGCCAGGTTGACGGCATAGACGGAAGTTTCATCCGCGCGCCGCACGAAGACTTTGTTCTGGTTGGTGGCGCCAATATCCACCTCGGCGAGGGCGGGGTTGGTAGCGCCCGGCGAGGCGGGGCCGGTTTTGAGAATGTACTTGCGCGCCGGGGCGGCCAGGCCGTAGCGCGCCAACTGCGGGGCCGTGACGAGATCGAAGGGTTCGAGGATCGACAAATGGCCCAGGCTTGCCAGCAGGTCTTTGACGGCGCCGGCATCGGCGGGCAGATTGAGCGGGAGGAGGCGCCAGCCATTGGTTGCTTGCAGTTGGAGCGAAAAGCTGTCTGGCCCATGGACCTCGATGGCGGCGACCGACTCGGGCAAATCGATCACGTTGGGGGGGCGGAAGGCGTTGAAGGGGTCGCGCCAGCCGCCGAGCGCGTTGGTGGAAACGGTGACGACGGTGTTTCTCCCCAAGAGGCGGGCATAGACCAGGGCGGGGTCGTTGGTGGGGCTCTTGCCGAACTGGAGCAAGGCGACCGTGTTGGTGCCGCGGGCGAGGGCGAGTTCGAGTTCGGGGGGTTCGAGGCCGAAGGCCTCGAGGTCCGCCTTCGGCTCATCGGAAACGAACTGGGTGACGCGCAGGTTTTGCAACTGCTGCAACAAATCACTGATGCGGCCGGCGTCGGCGCGCGCCCCGATGGCGGGGTTAACAATGCGCCAGAGATGATTGCCGGCCTCGTACTGCAACTCGAGCGCCTTGCCGGCGTTGGTCACCGCCAGGCGATCGAACACCAATCCATCGAAACCAAGGAGCGCGGTGTCCCGCCAATCGTCCTTGGTGCGAGGAATCTCCTTGAGCAAATCCGCGTCCACCACATAGACGCCGGCCACGCCGACCACTTGCAGATAGACCTGGTCACCGGGGGCCGTCCTGGCGCCGACATCCAATTGGACGCTGTAATCGCCTTGGCCAATGGCAATGGCGGCCTGGGGCGAGAGCAAGCCCTCGGCTTCATCCACCTTGGGCCGGTTCTGGCGTTCGTGCGCCGTGATGAAGGCCGCCGGCGTCAACCGCTCCAGGGCGGCGAGCAGGCTCTGGATGCTGGCCGCTTGCGCCGGATAGGGGACCGGTTGGGTTAAGCGCCAGGTATGGTTGGTCCGTTCGGCGCGGATGAGCAACTGGCCCTGGGGCTGGACCTGAACGCTGGTGACGGCCGCCGCGTTGAGGCCGGGCAGGACCTTGACGGGGCCGGTGCCGGGAGGGCGGGCAAATCGATGGTGCAGCAAGATCGCCAGGAAGAGCACGGCCGCGATGGCCAGCCAAAACCAGGTGTTCTTGGGGTTCATAGGGGTGCGGGAGGCGGCACAGGATTGCCAATTTCCGACTGCCAACTGCCAATCTTAGTGTCTGCTTTTGAGGTTCGGGTTTGTTTAGCGCCGGCGGCGGAGCCAGACCAGGCCGCCCAGGAACAGGACGGCCCCTGGCAGGCCAGCCAGCAGGAGCACTTGGGTGGTCTGCATCTGCACTTTGGTCATCAACACCTGGTAATGCGTGACCGGGCGGGGTCCGATGGCCTGGAGCAGTTGCATGCGGTCGAGCAGCCAATTGGCCGCGTAAGCGGCGAAGGCGCGGTTTTCCGCGTTTTCGATGTAGCCATTGGCCAGGAAGAGCGAATCGCCCACGACCAGCATCCGGGTGGAGCCGCGTTCGGTGGTAACGCCGCGAATGGTATTCTCCAGCGCCACCATCACCGGGTAGGGCTGTCGGCGGGTGGGCGCAGCGGTGGTGAAGGATTGGGGGCTCGAGTAAGCCAGTTCCTCCACGCGCGGGGCGTCAGCCGTTTGGGCGCGCGGCCTGAGGCTGCCGACTTCGCGCGGCTGGAGCATATAAAGGCCTATTTGAGAGGCGAGCAAGGGATTGACGACGGGGTGCCTGGGGCTGAAGTCATAGATAATCATGTCAAAGCCTTCGCGACTGGGGCTTTTTTGGGGGTCGAGAATGATGGTGTTGCCGACCTCGATGCCCCGCTTGGCCAGGACGGCCTCGAGGCCGTTGTAGGGCACCAGCCGGCTGCGCTTGTCGACCGAGGAGGCATTAAAGAGGGCCAGCAGGCGGCCGCCCTGGGTGAGGTACTGATCAATCTTTTCCAGTTCCAGTGGCGAGAAAGGGGCCTGGGCGCCGGCCACCACCAGCAGATGACAGTCCGCCGGCACCAGGTTGGTGCCGAGCAAGGAAACGGTCTGGGCGTGGATGTTGTTCTGCGCCAGGACGGTCTTGAAGGTGCGATAGCCGAAGTCGTCGCCCCGGTCCAGCCCGTGCTCGCCGCGGTGGTCCTCCAGGAAATAAGCATTGGGCCTGGGACTGGTGATGGCGATCAGGGCGGAAGTGAAGGCCCTTTCGCCCAGGAACTCGGTGGGCTTGCGCCAGAGCTCGAGCTCTTTTTCCCCGCGCACCAACTCGGCGACGCCCTTGGTCAGTTCATTGCCATCAAACTGCTTGCGGCCCTTGCCTTCGCAATCGAAGATGATGAGATTCTTGGCGGCGGCGCCAAGCTGGTAATCGGCGCGGACTTTTTGGGCCGTGCCCGGGTCGCGCAGGTAATCCACCGCCTGGACGGTCAGCCTGGGCTTGGCCAGGTTTTGATATTCGTTGAGCAAGTCGGCGATCGTGTGGTAGAGCGGGTCCTCCTTGTCGTAAAACAAGGTCACTTTCACCTGGTTGGTGAGCGAGCGCAGGAAATGGACCGTCTGCGGGCTCAGCTCGGTCTTGGTCTGGGTGCTCCAATAGAGGCGGAGGAAGTAATCGCGGCCCAGATAATTGAGCATGACCACCACCAGCAGCAGGACCAGCGTCGTCAGGCAGACGTTCAGGACAATGCTCCACCGCTGGCGGGGCGAGAAACTGGGTTGGGAATCAGGCTGGGGGGCCATGGTCTATTTCCAGCGGCGGCTCTCGACCACGCGCAAGGTCAGAAAGAGGAAGAACAGCGTCAGGCTCAGGTAAAGCACCACCGCCCGGGTGTCGACCACCCCGCGCGCGAAGTCGTGCATTTGCTCGAAGAGCGTGAAGCACGCCAGGACCTGCGCCTGCCAATGGGCCGTATCGGCAAAGCGGTCGGCCAAAAAGGCGAGCAGGAACAGGCTCACCCCGAAGACCAGGCTGAGCATGGCCGCCACCGCCTGGTTGCGCGTGAGGGCCGAGGCGAAGCAGCCCAGGGCGACAAACATGGCGCCGAGGAGCAGGATGCCCAGGAAGGTGCTGCCCAGCGCCCCGGCATCCAAGGCCGAGGCGGCGCTGGTATAATGCCGCACCACCAGCACGCAGCCCAGGAGCGGCAGCCACATCACCGCGTAAAAGACCAGCGCCGCGGTGAACTTCGCCAGCACCACTTCCAAGTCGCGAACGGGCGTGGTCATGAGCGTTTCGAAGGTGCCGGAGGACTTCTCCAGGGCAAACAGGCGCATGGTGATCAAAGGCGTCGTGGGCAGCAGGATTCGCCAAAAGTACTCCGTATTGTAAAACAGCTCGGTGACCGGCATGGGGGTCGGCTCCTGCTGGAGTTTCTCGAGTATGACGACGAAGCTGTAGCCCATCAGGAACAGGGCGGCGGCAATGATGACGTAGCCGGTGAGGGAGAGGAAATAGCCGCCCAGTTCCCGGCGCGTGAGTGTCCAATAGGCCTGCATCAGGCTTCCTCTTCCTCATCCGGCCGGGTCACTTGCACGTAAATGTCCTCCAGCGAATGCCGGCTGCGCGTCAACTCGCGCAGGGGCCACCCGCGCTCCCGCGCCAGGGCAAAGACGCGCGCCCGCAAGTCCAGGCCGTCGCGGGGGGTCAGGGCGCAGCGGAAATATTCGCCCTCGCAGGGCGAGACGTCGAACTGGTCGACCTCGGGCATTTGCGCCCAGCAGGCGCGCAACTCGGCTGCGGGGGCGGCAATCTCGGCGATCACCTGGCTGTTGTAGCTCATCAGGCGCTCCAAATTCTCCGGCGTGCCGGCGGCCAGGATCTTCCCTTGATACATGATCACCATGCGATGGCAGGTCATTTCGGCCTCCGGCAGGATGTGCGTCGAGACGAGGACCGTGTGGGCGCCGGCCAGGCCCTTGATCAACTGCCGCACGGAACGAATCTGGTTCGGGTCCAGCCCGAGGGTCGGTTCGTCCAGGATGAGCATTTCCGGCTCATGCACCAGGGCATCGGCCAGGCCGACGCGTTGACGGTAACCTTTGGAAAGCTGGCCCACGATGCGCCGGCTGACTTCGGTGAGGCCGCACTGCTCCATCACCGTGTCCACGCGCTGGCGGGAGCGTTTCCAGTTCAGTCCCTTGAGCCGGGCGCGGAACTTCAGGTACTCCCGCACGCGGAGGTCGTGATGCAAGGGGTTGTTTTCCGGCATGTAGCCGATGCGCCGCCGCACTTCGTCCGAGTGCTGGAACACGTCGAGTCCCGCCACCCGCACGGTGCCGGCGGTGGCCGGCAGGTAGCACGCCAGGATGCGCATGGTCGTGCTCTTGCCCGCCCCGTTGGGCCCCAGCAGACCGACAATTTCGCCGTGCCCGACCGTGAACGAGATATTCGATACCGCCGTATGCCCGGCGTAGCGCTTCGTCAGGTTGGCAACTTCGATCATCAAACCAGCGCTCATGAATGCAATGCGAAACCCAGTCTAGCCAATCCCCGCGGCTTTGGGCCAACCAAAAGTGAAGGGCCCGGCCCGGGGGGACGCAGCTTGATAGCGCCCCGGGGTGCGGCTGCCAAGCCAAACTCTAATTTTCATGCTTAGGAAAAATTGAGGGACTTCGGACTCCCTATCTCACTACGACCTCCATGGTTGCCTGGCGGAATTCGACATATCTGCTGCCGAGTTGGCGGGGCACGATCACCAGGAGTTGCACCGGCTCGCCCTTCTTCTTGCCAAACAGGAGCTCGGCCACGGCGCGGACTTCGCCCGTGTTTTGACCGTCGAGTCCGGCGAGCAAGAACCCCTTTTGCAGCTTGGCCCGATCAGCCGGGCCGTCCTTCTCGACCTCCTCGATGAACAGGCGCTCGCCGGCCTGGATGCCCAGCCGTTCGGCGGTTTGCCCGGTCAACTCGAGCAACTTCAACCCCAGTTTCTGGCGAATCAGTTCCTCAAAAGAGATCAAGCGCACGGTGAGCGCGAGGCGCTCGTTGCCGCGGTTCACGAGCAATCTGGCTTGGTGGTTGGCCGCCTGGCTCAGCAAGCCATTGCAGGCGATCAGTCCGGCGGGCGTCTGGCCGTTGACTTGGAGAAGTTGGTCGCCAGGGCGCAACCCCGCCCGCGCGGCCGGACTATTGGCCTGCACCGACGCGACCACCAGCGGCCCCGGACTTGCCTTGATCTGCGCCCCGAACCACAGCGAGTCGGTCCACTCGGGGCTGAAGAAATGCGAGAGCGCGGCCGAGACCTGCTTGACTGGGATGGAGAACCCCAGGCCCATGCCCTGCTGCTCGCGGGTCACGGCCACGTTCAAGCCAAGCAGCTCCCCGCGCAGGTTCACCAGCGGCCCCCCGCTGTTGCCGGGATTGATCGCGGCGTCGGTTTCCAGCCAGTCTTCCACCTGCAGCGGCCCGTCCCCGGCCGCCGGCCGGCGGTTCTTGGAACTGAGGATGCCCTTGGTCACCGAGCCGCCCAGGCCGAAGGGGTTGCCCAGGGCCAAGACCGTCTCGCCCAGCAGCAAGTCGTCGTCCGGGGCAAAGCGGATCGCCTTGAATTTCTCCCCGGGTTTGGCCCTGATTTTCAACAGCGCCACGTCGCTGCCCGCGGTGGCAATAAGCGGGTCGGCGTTGTACTCCCGCCCATCCCAAAGCTTGACCTGGACGCGGCTGGCGCGGCTGACGACATGGTAATTGGTCAGCAGGTAACCGTCTTCATCAATGATGACGCCGGAGCCCAGGCTCATGGATTTCTCCCGTCGTACCGGGGTGCGCTGCCAGCCGTAAAACTGGCGCAGCAACTCGTCATACCACTCGTGATACTCAATCACCGTTTCGGTGGCAATGTTGACCACGCTGGGCATGACTTTCTCGATGGCCTCCACCGTCGCGTCGCGCCGGAGGTCGGCCACGGCGGCGCGCAGGCGCGCGGCCGGGAAGACCAACCCCAGACAAACCAGTGCTGGGACAAATTTCACAATCATATCGACAGGCAAGTCGGCCCGCAATTCGTTCAAACTTGACTTTCTCGAGGTGACGGCGCAAAAGCTTGGGGCGGTGTCTCCGGTCCTGGCCAGCTTCTATGCGCAATGGCGCGTGCGCAGCGGGGTCATCCCGCTGCTGCACGAAGAGCGGGACTCGCCGCCCGAGCGCCTGCTCCAGGCGGTCTGGCAGCACCAGCGCCTGCTCCGCGATCAACTCAGGACCTTGGACGGTCAAACTCTCCGCGTGCTTCATCCTGGTTTTCAAAGTCTTGAGGGCGGGCCGGACTTTCGGGGCGCCAGCCTCCAGGTCGGCGACTCGCCCCCGCGCTGCGGGGACGTGGAAGTGGACTTGCGCGCCAGCGGTTGGCGGGCGCACGGCCATGATCGGAATCCGGCCTTCCAGCACGTCATTCTGCACGTGGTTTGGGAGTGCCAAGGCCCTCGGCCGGGCGCCCCGCCCGTCCTGCTGCTCCGGGGGGTCCTGGATGCGCCGCTGGGCGAACTGAGCCTGTGGCTGGGCGGCGAGGCGGCCCAGGCCTGGCCGGAGCAGCTTCGTGGACAATGCTGCGCGCCGCTCGGCGGATTGGCCCCGGCGCAATTGCTCGGGCTCCTGCACGAGGCCGCCCAGGTGCGCCTGCAGAGCAAGGCCGCTCAATTCCAGGCGCGCGCCCGGCAGGCGGGTTGGGAACAATCGTTGTGGGAGGGGCTGTTTCGCGCCCTGGGTTACAAGCACAACATCTGGCCCATGCAACGGCTGGCCGAATTGCGCCCGCGCTGGTCACTCCGGGCCGCCCAACCGCTCGCCCTGCAAGCCCGCCTCTTCGGCATCAGCGGCCTGCTCCCGCTGGAACTGACCCGCTCGGAATCCGGCGTGGACCATTACCTGCGCCGGGTCTGGGACCAGTGGTGGCGCGAGCGCGATGAGTTTTGCGATTGCCTCTTGCCGCGGGCGCTCTGGCGGCTCCATGGCCAGCGCCCCGCCAACCACCCGCAACGCCGGCTGGCCCTGGCTGCCCACTGGTCCGCCGCCGGCGAGCTGCCCGCCAGGCTGGAGCGGTGGTGCGCCCGCGATTGGCCCAACCGCGCCTTGGCCGGTTCGTTGCTCCAGACCATGCAAGTCGAGCCGGATGAATTCTGGTCGTGGCACTGCACCTTGCGGTCGGCCAGGCTCAAGCAAGCGCAGCCGCTGCTGGGCCTGACCCGGGCCACCGATTTGGCCGTCAATGTGGTCCTGCCCTGGCTTTGGGTCCGGGCGGTCGAAGGGAAGAACCTGGCCGCGCAACGCGCCCTCGAGCATCGCTTCTTCGCCTGGCCGGCCGCAGAAGACAACGCCGTCCTGCGGCTGGCCCGAGAGCGGCTGCTGGGCGGGGCCCCGCCCCGCGCCTTGCCCGGCGCCGCCGCCCAGCAGGGTCTGATGCAGATGGTGCGCGACTTTTGCGAGCACTCGAACGCGCTGTGCGAAAGCTGCAAACTGCCCGAGTTGGTGCGCGATTGGAAGGCAGAGCAGGTATCGAGTGCGCCGCCATAACGGCGCTTTTCAATGCGGCCGGCTCTGGCTTTATCGGGCGCATCCCGACGGGTCGGGGCGAGCGTCATCGAAGAGCGGCGCCAGGTCGCCGCACGCCATGACCGGCGCTGGCTGGGAATCAGGGGGATGCCGCGTTGAATTACTTCCCGGGAGAGTCCTCTCCTTTTGCGAGCATCCCTGGTGCGGGCGCCCAAGGCGTTTCCTCATGAATTTCCCGCGCCGCGCAAAGCTTACTTGACCTCGAGCTGGGCGAAGGGGTTGTTGAGAAAGCCGTCCGGCTTGGGCGCCGGGGACTGGGGCAGAGGGGCGTTGGCGACCTGCAGGGGAGGGTTCGCCTGCTGGTCGCGGTCCGGAGGGGCGGCGGCGGGCTGCCCGCCGGCGCCTTGGGCCAGGCGCGGGTTCCTGGCCCGCTTGTTCCGGGGCAGAGGACTGAGCATGACGTTAATGCCTCTGCCGATGAGCTTGGGCTCAAAATCGGGATGCCCGTAAGGAGCAATCTGGAGCAGGAACTTTTGGACCACCTGGAAGCCGTACTCGGTGTGCGCCATTTCGCGGCCGCGGAATCTGAGGGTCACCTTGATCTTCATGTCCTCGCACAGGAAATCGACCGCGTGCTCGATTTTCACAGCCAGGTCATGCGGGTCGATCTTCGCACTCAACTGCACCTCTTTGACCCTGGTGGCGTGCTGGTGTTTCTTGGATTCCTTCTCCCGCTTGGCCAGTTCGTAGCGGAATTTGCCGTAGTCGACCAACCGGCAGACGGGCGGCGCGGCGTTCGGGGCCACTTCCACGAGGTCCACCCCCTTGGCGCGGGCGAGACTCAAGGCCTCGCCCAGACCCATGACTCCAAGCTGCCGGCTGTCGTCACCAACCACCCGGACTTCGCGGGCACGGATCTTCCCGTTTACCCTGACGAATGGACCCGAAGAAGAAGAACGTGAAGGAAAAGGGCGACTCAAGACACCCTCGTCGGTTGAAGCTTATTCATGCAGCACTAAAACCATTATCCAGGTTCTCCAGCTAGCACAACTATTCTGATTACCTCGCTTACCCCCAAATACGCCAATATGCAAGCAAAAAAAGCGCAAAAATGAGGGTGCGGGCACGGCGGACACCGTGCCGCGGTGGGCCCGCTCTGGGGCGCAGCAAGGTCCGCCCGCCTGAGCGTGTGCGAGTTTTCCGACCGCCTGAGGCTTGGGAGGCCGCTGGGCGCGGGGACGGGCGCACTCCGTGACGGAGGCCTTGCCAAAAAAAGAGCCGAGCACAAGACATGCCCGGCGTGATTGAGACATTCCCCCAGGCAACTGGAGAAGATGTCCTACTTGTTGGTGCTAGTAGCTGGGGCATTCGTCCCAGTACTTGGCGGGGTGCTCGGCTCGTTGCCGCACCCGGTCAGGACCGCGCACACAACAAAACCCAATAGTGCCATAAGAGCAATGATCCTTTTCATAGGTGGGCCTAAATTCCACAAAAATCACAGAAAGGACAAGCAAAATCTTTAGAAATTCTTTGCGCCGGTTTGAGCGCGTGGCGGCGCACGGCCGGCGGCGGCCTTTTCCAGGTCCGTGGGAGGCGCCGGGCTGGCCGGCGCGCCCATGCTGTTTTGCGCCGGCGGACGGCTCCAAACGCTTCGCAGGTTGCGTTCCCTGGGTGGAACTGGCAGATTGCCGCCCAGACCGAGCCATAGAAGTGACGATGAGAAACGTGGTATTCCAGGGGCTGGCTGAGGCGGCGCGGAGCGGAGAACCGGTGGCCCTGGGCCTCATCACCGGCGTTGCAGGTTCGAGCCCGCAAAAGGCCGGGGCCAAGGCGCTGTTTCACGCCGACGGGCGAATCCGGGGCACGCTGGGCGGAGGGTGTCTGGAGGCGGAAATCCAGCGGCGGGCCCTCGAAGCCCTGCGGAGCGGCCAGGGGGCGACGTTCGAGCTGGTGCTGGACCATGATTTTGGGTGGGATGACGGCCTGCTGTGCGGGGGAAAAGTCAACGGGCTGATCCTGCCCAATGCCCAGAAGGCCGGAGAGCAGTTCTGGAGGGAACTGGCGGAGCGCCAGGCGCCCGTGGTGTGGGGCGTCAGAGCGGACTTCTCGTTGGCCGCTGTTGCCGGACCTGTGGGTGGAGTCGAGCCGGGAGGCTCCCCTGCCCAGCCCAGCCCGGCCTGGGGCGCCAGCGTGGGGCAGAGGCAGAGGCAAGGGACGCCAGGCAGGTTCGCGGGGGCAGGCGGCGGTGGGAAAGAAGTGAATTCGCTGGCTGCCCCTGAGTGGCTCTACCAGGAGACGGTCACCCCGGCCTGCGCGTTGTGGATCGCCGGCGCCGGGCACATCGCCCAGGCGGTGGCGCCGCTGGCGTTGGGGTTGGACTTCAGCGTGACGGTTTTCGACGACCGGCCCGCGCTGGCCAATCGGCAGTACTTTCCGCCCGAGGTCGCCTTGCACGCCGAGGTCTGGGAGAAGCTCCTGGCCGTGCCGCTGCCGCCCGTCCCCAGTTTTGGCCTCATCGTCACGCGCGGTCATCGCCACGATGCCCTCGTGCTGGCGAATTGGATTCACCAGCCGTTCCGGTTTCTGGGCATGATCGGCAGCGCGCGCAAGGCGCGCACGATTTTCGAGCATTTGGTCCAGGAGAAGCTGGCCACGGCGGAGGAGCTGGGACGGGTCGCCTGCCCGGTGGGGGTGAGAATCCGCTGCCAAAGCGTGCCGGAAATCGCCGTGAGCATTATGGCCCAATTCATCGATAAGCGAGCGGAACTGGCGGGCGGCCAGGGCGGGGAACGAGCAGCGGAGTAAGTGGGCCGTTTCATAAATACGGTGACGTAGGCGCCGAGGGATTTTTCGTGCAGACAAGGCGCGAGCACCGAGCATATCCGCAGCGATCTGTGAGGTGCGAGCAACGCCGTCTGCGCGAAAAAGAACCGCCGAATACGTCATCGGATTTGTGAAATGGCCCACTAAGTCGCCGCTGCTTCATTGGGTGCGGCATCACATCGGATCGCGGTTAACGTCCTGGTAACAGATATAACTGGCGGGGGTGTTGCCCAGAGCGGCAAACCACTGGGGACAATAGGCAGCGGTCCAAATCACGTCGCCGGCCTGCGCCGGGTGCCAATCGGCGTTCAAACGAAAAATCCCCTGGCCGCGCAGCATCATAAATCCGTGTTCCATCACGTGGGCCGCCACGGCGGGCAGGCCAGCGCCGGGTTGGAAGGTGAGGAGATTGACCGCCATGTCAAAGGCGGGTTCGGCCGGCAGGAGGACTTGCACCCGCGCGGCCTGGCGGCCCGGGAACGGCTGGGCTTTGATCTCGCGTTCGTGGGTGACAAAGGCCAGAGGGTTGGCCGTGCCCGGCAGCGGGTGATATTCCTTTTGAAAGATGAGGATGCGCGCGGTCGGGGCGCCGCTCAGGAGTTGAACATCTTTGCCCGGAGGGACATAGGCGCAACTGCCGGGCTCCAGCCGGTGCCGGCGATTATCGGACAGGATGCTGGCGCTGCCTTCAAGCACGTAGAGACAGTACTGGTTTCTGCCGGTGTTGCCCTGGCAGAGGCTGTCGCTTTGCAGGGTGATGAGCAATTGGGAGAACCGCGCCCCCAGCGCGGGGGAGATCAGGACCTGGCAGAGCGCCTTTTCCCAGCCGGGCAACGAACTGGGCACGAAGCCGCTGGGCGTCAGAAAGGCATAACGGTCCTTCACCACGCTGCGGGCAGAATCAAGAAACTCTTTCATGGCGACCTCGGTTTAGAGCTCGACGAGCTGGTGGCATTGGGGGATGAGCGCCTTCGCGTCCGGTTTCCTGGTCCGCAAGGCTTGGGCAAAGAAATGGATTTGCATGGCGTGGTCCTGACGATTCAACGCGGCGGCCCTTTAAGGCGCTCAACTATGCCGGAAGGTAATCCGGGCCTTGCCCAAATCATAAGGTGACATTTGGACGTTGACTCTGTCGCCGACGCTGATGCGGATGAAGTTCTTGCGCATCTTGCCGGAGATATGGGCCAGCACCTCGTGGCCGTTGGGCAAAGCCACGCGGAACATGGTGCCCGGCAATACCTGGGTTACGGCGCCGGTCAATTCAATTGGTTCTTCCTTAGCCACTGGGCCACTGGTCGAATATCTTCAGGCTTCTTGCCATGCCCGGGGGCAAAAAATCAACTCTGTTACATCGCGGGCCGGGGTCGGGGGGCATCTCGGCGTGGTTGGGGTCAGTGGCCCGGGCGTCCTGGCCCGTGGGCCGCTCGGGGGCCAGAGGCCCCAAGCCACCGACAACCGGGAGATGCACCCCGGGCTCGGCCTTCCAAGGAGGCGCAGGTTGAGGGTTTTGCCCGGCAAAATCAAGCAAGATTGTGGCAAAAAAACAAGTTGGACAACTGCCTTCGGGAATTAGTACAATCATTGAAGTGGTATGAAAAACAGTCCTTTGATAACCATTCTGCTGGCCGTGCTGGCGATCAGCGCGGTCTGGTCGGTCGTATCGTTCACGCTGTGTGTTCGGTACACCCACAAACTCCAAGCGCTCGAGGGCCAGGTGGAGGCCATCAATTATCGGCGGACGGCCGTCCAAATGTTGGTCAACGATACGCGCGAATACTCCAAGGCCCATCCGGCGATTAACCCGATCCTGAAGTCAATCGGCGTCGAAGAGGCTGCCCCCGCCGGCGCGATCACTAACAAATAGGCATTATGGACAACCTGGAAAATAGCGCCCCTGCCCAGCGCGAACTCGACGAGTTGCAGGCGCAGTATGATTCGTTGCGAGCCCTGATGGTTTTGCTTCTGGCGCTGCTCATCCTGGTGAGCGGCACGCTGAGCGGTTTCCTGCTGTGGCAAGCCAGGTCCTTGCGCCGGGCCCTGGACAACCGCCGCCCGCAGGTCGGGGTCATGGTGACCCAATATCAGCAATACCAGAAGGCCAACGGGCCGGCCATCGACGAATTCATTCGCAAGCTGACCGAATACGGCAACAGCCATCCGGACTTTGTTCCGGTCCTAACCAAGTATGGCCTGAAACCGGCCGCCCCGACTCTGACGGGCGCCCCGCCGGCCAAGGCGGCCGCCCCGGCCAAGAAGTAACCGGCGCTCTCAGTGGCGGATTCGGGGACCGGGCGGCCGAGCCTCCCGCCGGCCCGGCTCCCGGCAGGCCAGGCTTCAGCCGCCAGCCACAATCCTGACGATTTCGAGCCGATCGCCGGGCTGGACCTGGCGGGTGGCGAATTCCGAAGGCGCCACCGCCTCGCCGTTGTGTTCCACGACCACACTGCGCGGGAGCAGTTTTTGCGCGAGCAGCAACTCCGCGAGCGAGCAAGGGAGCTTGGTCTCCACCCGTTGACCGTTGGCGATGACGAAAGCAGGGTTCACAAAACACGATTCATGGGCGCACTGAAATCGTGCGCGGGTCAAGCCGCTTGAGTCGAGTCTGGCGCTTGGACTTTGGACTATTCATTCCGTGAGCGCCCTATCCCAATCTTTCCACACCGGTTCGTACCCGAGCCCGCGAATCAGGTCGGCCACTTCGTGTGGCGAGCGAGGGTCGGCAATGCTGAATTGCTCCGTGGCATTGGCCGGAGGAGCGGGCGCCCACTCGCTGGAACCGGCGACGGCCGGCATGAGGGGTCCGCGCGCCCGCTGGCGCAGGTGTTGCCGGCCGGCGCCGGTGTAACCGCCCGGTTCAGTGTGGCTGCCGGCGCTCATCAACGTGACGCCGAGCGGGATCAGGCCGTTGCGCATTTTGGGCGATTCGCGGGTGGACAGCACCAGGCCGGCATCGGGGAACATGAGCCGCAACGCGCAGAGCAGTTGGACGAGGTCCCGGTCGGCCAGAGGCGTCCGGGGCGCAAACTCGCCGGCGGCGGGCCGCAGCCGCGTGAGGGAAATGGTCAGGAAGGCCTTCCAGCAGTGGCGCAGCAAGTAATCGGCGTGGGCCGCCACGCTGAGCGCCTCGTAACGCCAATCCGCCAGGCCGTAGAGCGGGCTGATGCCCAGCCGCCGGAAGCCCGCGGCGTAGGCCCGCTCCGGCGTTTCCAGCCGCCAATCGAAATTCCGTTTCGGGCCGGACGTGTGCAGGTCCGCATACACAGCCCGGTCATAGGTCTCCTGGTAGACCACCAACCCGTCTGCGCCCGCTGCGACCAGCGGCCGGTACTGCTCGGTCGCCAGCGCTCCCACCTCGAGGGACAGGCTGGGGACGGCCGCGTGCAGGGCGGCCACGCATTCGCGCAGATAGGTGGTCGAGACGCACTTGGGATGCTCGCCCGCCACCAGCAGGATGTTGCGGAAGCCCTGCTCCAGCAGCGCCCCTGCCTCCCGCCGCGCTTCCTCCACCGAGAGCGTCACCCGCACAATCGGGTTGGCGCGCGAGAAACCGCAGTACTTACAGTTGTTGAGGCACTCGTTGGACAGATACAGCGGCGCAAAGAGCCGAATGACCTTCCCGAACCGCTGCCGGGTCAGTTGCTGCGAGCGCCGGCCCAGCACTTCGAGCAACTCCCCCGCCGCCGGTGAAAGCAGATGGGCAAAGTCTTGCAGGGAAAGCTTTGACTTTCCCAGGCTTTCGCGCACCGCCGCTGTCGGTGCGCCCAAGGAGCGCTGCACCAAAGCGCCCAGGGGCAGTGCGTCAAATTCAGTGGCAAAGCTCACGCCAGGAAACGTAGCAAAGATCAGGCGAAAGTCGAGACAGGGCAAGAGCTGGAAAGCCACGTGGTTACATGGGGGCGCATCCCGACACTGCCACCAATTCCACTCTGCCCGCGCGTAGCGCGGCATTCTTCCGCCCTGTAGGGGCCGAAACATACCAGCCTAGGGCAAGGCCCGTCCCGCTCCGAGTCCCGACACGTCGGGACCGCCCTGGGTAAAGTGGAAAAACCGATCACCCCCCTCCCATGCGCTCCGAGCGCATGGGAGGGGTAAAGAGGGGAGGGCTTCCCCCCCGCGCTCGGGGGCAGTTTCAGGATGCGCCCGCCTATGGGAGCGCATTTAGGAAACGGCCCACGAACAAACGTCCGCCTCAGGCCTAGCAGCGCAGGACGAATTGCCGGTGCAGCTTGAAGACTTTGAGGAGCGCCCCGGACATTTGGTTTTGAACCTCCTGCAACTCGCGGTAGACCTGGGCATTTTTCGGGTCTGGCTGGGCAGTTTCGGCGGGATTGACTTCGACGAACCGGTCGGTGATAGCGCTGATGGCGAGGTTTTCACCCCCCTGCAAGCGCCAGCACCAGAGGGCCTGGAGGGCCGCGCCGTAGGCCGCGCCCTCGCCGACCTTCAAGGTCACCACCTGGGCGTCGAAGATGTCGGCCATGATCTGGCGCCAGAGCTTGGACCTGGCGCCGCCGCCGGTGGCGCGGATCTGGGTCGGCTGGACGCCCAGTTGGACCAGGCGGCGCAGGCCATAGTTCATGCCCAGGGTGACCCCTTCCATGGCGGCGCGGGCGAAATGGCCGGCCTCGAAGGTCCTTTTGTTCACGCCGAACCAGACGCCGGTGCCGTCGGGCACGTTCGGGGTGCGCTCGCCTTCAAAGTAGGGGAGCAGCAAGAGGCCCTCCGAACCGGGGAACACGCGGGCCGATTCGGCGGCGTATTTCTCGCGAGACCAGCCGAAATCTTCGCGGACCATCTCGGTGGCGACGGTCACGTTCATGGTGCAAAGCAACGGCAGCCAGCGATTGGTCGAGTCGCAGAAGGCGGCGATTTCGCCTTTGGGATCGACGACGGGCTTTTGGGCGCAGGCGTAAATGGTGCCGCTGGTGCCGAAGCTGGCGGTGATGACGCCGGGGCGGGTGTTGCCGGTGCCGATGGCGCCCATCATGTTGTCGCCGCCGCCGGCGCTGACGAGGATGCCGGGGTTGAGGTCGAGCAACTTGGCGGTGCTGGTCTGCAGGGTGCCGGCGGGCTGGTCGCTGCCCGCCAACGCCGGCAGTTTGCCGGCCAGGTCGGGATCGATGGCGGCGATGACGGCGTCCGACCAGGCCCGCTTGCGCACGTCGAGCAGCGCCGTGCCGCTGGCGTCGCCGTACTCCATCGTTTTTTGTCCGGTGAGCCAGAAATTGAGGTAATCGTGGGGCAGAAGCACGGTGGCCAGGCGGCGATAATTCTCCGGTTCGTGGTTTTTGAGCCAGAGGATTTTCGAGGCGGTGAAGCCGGGCAGGACGGCATTGCCCAGGGCCTTGAGGGTGGCTTTCCAGCCGCCGAGGCGCGCCATGATCTCCTCGCACTCGGGGGCGGTGGCGGTGTCGCACCACAATTTGGCCGGGCGGATGACCTCGCCCGCCTGGTCGAGGGGAACGAAGCCGTGTTGTTGGCCGCTGACACCGATGGCCTTGACCTCCGAGGCCACCGCTTTGGCCTGGCGCAACGCCCGGCGAATCACGCTGGCGGCCGCGTCACGCCAGGTGTGGGGATGCTGTTCCTTGGCCCCGGGCGGCAGATGCGCAATCAAGTCGTACTCCTGGGCCGCCGCCGCGAGGACTTTGCCGTCGCGCGCGTCCACCACGAGGGCCTTGGTGGATTGAGTGCCGCTGTCGAGGCCAAGCAAGAGAGTTCGCATAATCTTATCTTCGGTCAACTGCCAACGGAAAAAAAACATTACCAAAGCCGATGCGACTGTCCACCAGATTTCGCCCGGCCTAGCCGCCCCACAAGGAGTAAGGGAGGCGGGTATCGCCGCCCGGGCCGTAGCGCGGGAAGGCCTTGAGGGAGAAGGTGAAGGCGACGGTGAGGTCCTGCGGGCCGAGGGGATTGTCCCGCAGGCGGAAGGTGAGGGCGGCCGTCCAACTGCGGAAGTCGCGGTAAACGGTGTAGGCTTGTTCCTGCAAGGTGCTGGTGCGCGCTTCGTAATAATGGGAGGCGCGCAAGCCCCAGTCTTCGTTGAGCCGGAAAAAGATGGTGTTGATGAAGAGATTGTTGCCCACGCCCAGGCCGGTCCGGGAACTCAAGTCATCGCTGTGCAGATAGAAGTGTCCGAGGCTCCAGGACCAGACGTTGTTGGGCTGGAGGGTCAGGGTGTGGAGCGCCAGCCGCCAGACGCCGTCCTGGACATCATAGCGGGTCTTGGATTCGAGCGTCAGCCAGGAGCGGGGCTTGAGTGCCAGGTCCGAATAGACATCGGAGAAGCGGCTCAGGTTGGTCTGGTCCTGGGACTGTTGCAGGCGCCAGTCGGTATAGACTTGCCACTTGAGGAAGTCCACGATGGCGCCGTTGCGCTTGGTTTGGAGTTTGTTGCCCAGGCCCAGGCGCAGGACATTGCGGCTGTCAATCTGGTCGAGGGCGTTGAATTCCGGGAAGTCGAGCGGCAGCAGTTCCAGGCTGGGCAGCTCGGAATCGAACTGGGGCAACTGGTGGGGCAACACGTTGGGCCTGGGGACGAAGACATAGTTGACGGAGGGCTCAAGGATGTGGCGCAAGCCCGCCAGGTCCAGGAAGTCGCTGCGGAGGCCGGGCCAGACCCGCGCGGCCTTGAACGAGACCTCGGCCCCGGTGTTGAACACCCCGCGCGTTTCTTCGTCCCAGCGGGCCCCGGGGCCGGAGGCCTCGCTGTAATAGGTAAACCGGCCCCCCACGCGCGGGGTCAGGTTGAGCCAGCCGAAAAAGGTCTCCGGCATCAGCACCTGGTGATAGGTGTCGCCCCGCCCGGCGGCGTAATCGATGCCGGTGGGCAGCGAGTTGGTTTCGGCGAACAGATGGCGATAATAGCCAAGCGAGCTTTCGCTTTCATAGTAGAGCGGCGAGCCGCCCAACTGCTGGCGATAGCCCGTGAGCCGGACGTCCGGCAGGCGCTCGACCGTCTCGAGGAAGGCATTGAGGCGCGGCTGCAGGTAAGCATCGAGGCTGAAGTTCTGCCAGAATTTATTGACTTCCACAAAGGTGTTGGGCTGCGGGTTCTGGCGGTAGTCGCCTTCGAAGAACTCGCGGACGAGGTTGGTGTCGCCCTGGTAGCGCACGCGGGATTTCACGGCCAGGTTGGTGGCCGGCATGGCCTGGTAGGAGAAATCGACCCGCTGGCGGTTGTCGGGAATCGAGGCCCCGGCCACGTCCGCCTGCGGATTGAGGTCGTGCAGGTAATAATACCGCAGTGAGCCGTCGCCCCAGCGGCCGAGATGGTAATTGAAGTCCGGCCCGGTCCCCAGGCCGCGGCGGACGCGGTAATCGAGGTGCAGGCGGCCATCGAGTTCCGGGCTGAGAAACCAGGTGTAGCTGCCCAGCAGGTAGGGCCCAAAGCTGCTGCGGTAGCCGGGAATCAAATCGAAGTTGTTGGGATGCTCCCCCAAGTTGCGCGAGTAATAGGGAAAGTAGAACACGGGCACGCCGGCCAGGTAGAGCGTCGCGTGGCGCGCCCGAATGCGCTGGCCGGGAATGATCTCGAGGTACTTGGCGCGGATGATGACGCCCGGTTGCCGGACATCGTCGGTAGTGATCAGGGCGTTGGTGGCGGCATAGACCTTGTTGGTGACTTCGACGTGCAGGTCCTGGCCGGCGGCAAACACGGGCGGCTTGCCGGTGCGGAACTGTTCGGCCTCGATCCGGCGGGTCAGGAAGTTGTAGCGGACGTGCTCGCTGGCCCAGATTTGGTCGTCGCGCAGGATGCGCACCCGGCCGTCGGCGGCCACTTCGCCCGAGTTTTCGTCCACCGTGACCGAGTCGGCTGTGAGCACGGCGCCGCCGTAGCGCACGATGACCCCGTTGGTGCCGCCAGCCAGGAACTTCTCATGAGCGAATTCGAACCAGGCATACCCCTCCCCGGTCAGCGGTTCGATGATCCACTCCTGCGGCGGCGGCGCACCCAAGGCGCAGGGCAGCGCGACCAACCAGAAACCCAGCCCCAGGATGTGGCGCAGTCGTGTCATGCGGCGCGCTGACTTAACCAAAAGCGGCGCCGGCTGCCAAGCGCGATCTGGTGGAGGGGAGTTTCTGCGTCTTCCGCAGGTCCGGCGCCCCGGTTAGTAGAGGCGAGAATCTGCGCGTTTGGCCAACGCCATCCTCCAATCCCAATTCTCTTCTGCTGCGGAAGCCCCGGCCGCCCTCGCCGCCGCTTCGAGGCTTCAGCGTGCTAGGTCTTGGCCGCCGCCTCTGGCTTCTTCCACGTCCGCTTGGGGGCTTTGACAATCAAGCCCTTCTTGATGGCGCTGGTGGCAACGCGCACGTAGCGCACCTGGCCGTCCACCACCGCCTTGACCCGCTGAAGGTTGGGCAGAAAACGGCGCTTGGTAATGGCGGTAATGTGCGTGCCGATACCGCCGGCCTTCTTGGCCTTGCCACTCCGCCAGATAATGCTGCCCTTCATCGGGCGTTTGCCAGTCAATTCGCAGATTCTAGCCATATCAATCCTGTTCTAAAATCAAAGAGAGGAAACGGTAGCACCTGCCCGCCTCCTGACAAGCACTTTGTCAACGGCCCACTTAGCATACCCGCTGCCGGACCCCGCGTCAAACCGCTCCGATGCTGGGCTCACACCGGCGCGACGCGCCGTGGGATTGCCAATTGGCAATTGGCAGTTGGCAGTTGGCAATGCTATCTTGGCCGCTCGAATCCATGGCTACGATCAAGCCCTTTGCCGCCTTGCGGCCGAAACCGGAATTGGCAGCGCGCATTTGCGAATTGCCCTACGACGTCATGTCGTCGGAGGAGGCGCGCCAGATTGCCGCCGGCAATCCGTTAAGCTTTCTGCACGTCAGCAAGCCGGAAATCGATCTGCCGCCCGGGACCGACCTCTACGCGCCGGAAGTCTATGCCAAGGGCAGAGAGAATTTTCAGCGGCTGCTGGCCCGAGGCGCGCTTCGCCAGGATGCGGAACCCTGTTTCTATTTGTACCGCCAGGTCATGGGGCAGCACAGCCAGGTGGGCCTGGTGGCCGCCGCCAGTTGCCAGGAATATCTGACGGGCATCATCCGGAGGCACGAACTGACCCGGCCTGACAAAGAAGACGACCGCCTCCGCCATATCGAAACGCTCCAAGCGCAGACCGGGCCGGTGTTCCTGGTTTATCGCGCCAGCCGGGCCATCGATGAACTGGTGACGACCAAGACCGCCGAGCCGCCGGAGGTCGATTTCACCGCCGTCGATGGCGTGCGCCACAGCGCCTGGGCGATTGCGGATGCCCCGCGCCTCCGTGCCCTCGAGGCCGCGTTTGCCCGAATCCCCCGCCTTTACATCGCCGACGGCCACCACCGCTGCGCCGCCGCCGCGCGGGTCGAGCAAGGCCGCCAGGGGCAGCGCGCCACGCCGCTGGCCGCGGCTGAAAGCGCCTTTTTCCTCAGCGTCATCTTCCCGCACGATCAAGCGCAGATTCTCCCCTACAACCGCGTGGTCAAGGACTTGAACGGCCTCTCGCCCAGGCAACTGCTGGAGAAGTTGGACGGCGTCTTCGTCGTCTGGCCGGGCGGCCCCGCCGTCCCCACGCGCAGGCGCCAGCTTGCCCTCTGGCTCCAGGGCCAATGGCACGGGCTGAACTTCCGCCCCCGCTTTGCCGCCACGACCGACCCGATTGAAAACCTCGATGTGACGCTCCTGCAGAAACACGTGCTCGACCCCATTTTCGGCATCGCCGACCCGCGAACCAGCCAGCGCCTCAACTTCGTCGGCGGCAGCCGCGGCCCTGAGGAGTTGGAGAGATTGGTCCGCCGCGGCGAATACGCCTGCGCCTTCTCTCTGTTCCCAACCAGCATCGAAGACCTCATGACCATCGCCGATGCCGGCGGCCTCATGCCCCCGAAAAGCACCTGGTTCGAACCCAAGCTCCGCGATGCCCTGTTTTGCCATATCTTACGGGAACCGAGTGAGGGAATCAGCGTTTGATTCTGGACTGCTGCGTGCCTAAGCTGCGCCCATGAAGGCCGAAACCGTCAGGGCTGCCCTGGCAGACATTGCCGCCGACACCGACCCGACCCGCAAAGCGGCCAAACTCGCCTCGCTTTGCTCCGCGGTGTTTCGTGAGCGCGGCATCGAGTTGGTGGTCGTCGGCGGGTCGGCCATCGAGTTGCTGACCGATGGCGCTTACACGTCGGGCGACGTGGATTTCTGCCTCTTGAGGCCGGCGGCACTCTCGCTGCGAGAGCGCCAGGGAATCATGAGCCAGTTGGCGGCCCAGGGCGGGCCCCGCAGTTGGCAGGTCGCGGGCCTGTTCGTTGACTTGCTGGGACCGCTCGAGGGCCTGGCCCGCACGCCTTTGCGCCGGCTCGAAGGCCCCTACGGCGTCGTGCAAATCGTCCAACCGGAGGAGTTGCTTGTGGAACGCATCCTCGTCTCGGTTTATCCAGGGCCCAATTTGGCGGCGCGGGATTGCGCGCGCACGCTGGCTGCCGTCGGGCTCCGGGGCGAGGTGCAGATGGATTGGGCAGAGGTCAAACGGCTTGCCGGCGTGCCGGAGTATGGTATTGTTCCTGAGTGCGAGAGCCTGGTCCGGGAAGTGGCCGATGAGCTCAAGATCAAAAACCCCCTCGATTCCGCTGGATAGGCCGGTGACCTGGGAAGAGTGGCTGCGGGGACGGCGCGCCCGGCGGGAAACCAGCCAACAGGTGGCGCCGGGAATGACCCGCCGCGACACCGGCCCCAGCGACCGCCGCCTGCGCCAATTCTTTCATGGCCGGCGCGGCCTGCCCTTTAGGCCGACGGAGGAACTCTAATTCCAATTCGCGTTGGAATAAGCCGCGCCTTGCAACTGGGGTGGAGAGCGCAGGGGGCGCGCCGCTGAGCGCCGGCCCGGCGCGGAGCCTCCCACTTCAAAGCTTTTTCACTCCAGGGGGATTGGAACTATTGACGCCTGCCGGCCTCGGGGGCGCTCATAATGGCTTCGGCCAGGCTGTTGCGCCAGCGGTAGAGGGCGGCGGGGTCGTGAGTGAATTCGGTTTTGCTCTTGAGCACGTCGGGGGGCACTGCGAGCAGGGCCTTGGCCTGCTTGAGCCAGTCGGGCTTCTCCGCGCGCGACGCGGGAGACGCCTCCACGCCGGCGACGCAGGCATCGAGCAGGCGCACGTAGGCATAGTCCTCGAGGCCGTCGCGGAAGTTTTCGAGCCGGATGGTGGGCAGCGGGGTGCCGTCCGGGCCGACGCAGGTCCAGGAGCCGTCGCCGTGATAGGTCGTCCAACTGCGCGGGTCCCAGTCGGTAAACGGGCCGGCGGTAATGGGCTTCTGGGAGTTCCAAATGCTGATTTCGTAGTAAAGGAAGCCATCCGGGCGGTACTTGGCGGTCATGGCGCCCATCAGGAGCCGGGCCTCGATGGCGGGGTATTCGATGAACATGTTGGCGTGCGGATGGTGGGGGCCACAGCAGATATACCACCAAACCTGCTTGCCGGCGGCGCGCGCCCGGGCGGCCTTGTCCGGGTCGAAGCTCGGCGTCAAGGGACAGAAGGCGTCCATGGCCGTGATGACGGACTGCATCCCGTAACTCTGGTCATAAGTGGTCGTCATGATGGGCACGCCAGGGAACTCGGCTTTAAGGAGCCGGGCGGCGTTTTGCACTTGCGGGAAGAGCTCCGCCGACGCCTCGTCGCAGCCGTAGATGTAGGCGTGTTTCAGCAGGCCGAGGTCCCTGGCCTTGGTGTAGGCCTCGCGGAACCGCGGCAGGTTCTTTGACTTCCAAGCCTCCACTTCCGTCGCGTTGGTGGCGGCCTGGTCATAATAACCGAGGTTGAACATGTCCAATCGGTTCTGGTCCCGCAGGTGCGTGAGGATTTCGTAGTCGGGAATGGAGTGATGATAGAGGCTGTCGTAAGTAATGTAGTAATCGGCCAGGAAATCGGCCCATTGCAGCTTGTGCTTCCGCCAGGCGTTGACGGGATAATCGGGCGAGCGGCGCCAGGCCTCCTGCTCCCGCTGCGTCTCCGGCATAGGATGATCTCCGGGGGAAAAGGTGATGGCCAGCGGCAGGGGCGAGCGGTCAGGCAGCGTGAAGGCAAAGACCGTCACCGCCAGGTCGAACGAGAAAACTACCGTGCCGTCCACCAGCAGGTTCAGCTTGCCTTCATAGAGCCCGGACGGCTGGCGCCGCGGCGCCCGCAGGCGGACCCAGAACGACTGCAAGTCACCTTTGGCAATGTCGGCCGCATCGAGGAAATCGAGGATCGGGTCGGGCCACCAGCCCACGCAGCTCGAGCCGTAAGACGGGGTCGCTTTGGTCTGCACGTAGCCGACCGGCACGGCGTTGATATTCGTTGAGGAAAACTCCGGGCCGGCGGCCGAGCGCAAGCTGTCGACGCGCACCTGCACCCGTTTCAAGTCGCCTTCGCCCGGCAGGACCAGCACCTGGAAACTCTCCTTCTCATTGCGCGCCAGGCCCACTTCCAGGCGGTTGGTTACCGTTGCCGAAACGGGCGCGGCGCGCGGCAGGACTTTTTCCATCGAACTCGCAAACCCGACCGCCAGGTCCGTGCGCGCCGCCGGGCCGGCTGCCACCTGGCGGCGGACGGGCTCGAAGGCGGCCCGGAAACGGGCGAGCGACTCGAGCCGCGCCAGTTCGCTGCGCACTGAAGCCGCCGCGCCGTCCGCCTGGAGCACCCCAGCCTCGGCGCGGGCCACGGTTTCGCCCAGGGCGGTGGCCGCGTGGGCCGGCGAAGCTCCCAGCAGCAGTGCGCTGCCGGCGACGGGGAAGAGCAGTTTGTTAAACATCGGCGTCATCATATAACCAATTCAGGCTCCGGAAGGCGAAATCCCGGGCCAATTCCAGTTTCAAAGTTCCAACGGTTCGTGCGCCCGGCGGCGGTTTCTCGCCGCCCTGTGCAACTCCCCTGCGCTATATCGTCTGCGCCAGGAAGCCGCCGTCCACGCGGATGTCGGCGCCGGTGACAAAGCTGCTGGCTTTGTGGCTGGCGAGGAAGAGAGCGGCGCCGACCAACTCCCGGGGCTCGCCGAAACGGCCCATGGGCGTATGGCCCCAGATCGCCCTGGTGCGGGCGGTGGGGGAGGCATCGTCGTTGAACAGGAGCTTGCGATTCTGCTCGGCGGGGAAAAAGCCGGGGGTAATCGAGTTGACGCGCACGCCTTTGGGCGCCCATTCCCGAGCCAGGAAGAGGCTGAGGTTGAGCACGGCCGCTTTCGAGGCGGAGTAGGCGACCACGCGCGAAAGCGGGAGGTGAGCCGAGACGCTGGCAATGTTGATGATGCTGCCGCGGCCGCGCGCGGCCATCGCCGGGCCGAATTCCTGGCACGGCAGGAGCAGGCCCCCCACCAGGTTCAACTCCAGGTTCGCCTGCCAGTCGGCCAGGGCGATTTGTTCAAAGGCCCGCCCGGGTGCAACCGTCACCTTCGGGTCGTTGCCGCCGGCGGCGTTGACAAGGACAGTCGGCGCGCCGAGCGATTGCTCAATCGCCTGATGCGCGGCGCTCAAGGTCTCCTTTCGAAGGGCGTCGACCGCGAAAAATGCCGCCTGCCCGCCTTTGGCTTGGATGCTGTTGACGCGGGCCTGGCCACGCGCGGCATTGCGGCCCAGCACCGCTACCTTCGCGCCGGCCTCGCCCAGGCCTTCGGCGATCGCCCCGCCCAACGCGCCCGTAGCGCCGATGACGACCGCCACCTCACCGGAAAGATCAAACAGTGCGTCAGGTTTCATGCGCCGGATTGTGGAGTAAGCAGGGGCGCGGTAAAGGGAAATCTGGGGCGCAATTGCCGGTTGCCAAATAGAGGGGCGCTGTCGAGAGTGTCATGTTGACGCCGCTGGAACGGGCCACATCTCACCTCTGTCGGACCGCGGACATCGCCCCCAAAATGGCCGATGCCCAAAGGGCGGGTTGTTCGGTGTTTCTAGCCCACGCTCAACCAGCGGAATTTTCATCCCGAGTGGTGCCCACGCGTCGGCATGGGGATTCTTGTCCGCCTGGGTGTTGACCAAAGCCCAGCGGCGGACAAGAATGTCCGCGCTCCAATCGGCGAGGTTGCGGGGCAGCCACAGAGGTGAGATGCGCCCGCTGGCAGGCCTCACTCCGTGGGCGACACAGCTCTGTCAATTATTCACTGGGACAAGGTCTCGACCCGAGGAACGCTGCCAAGCACTGCCCCTGGCCGCCAGGAACTGCCGCCGCCGTGTTATTCCCTTGTTCCCGTGGTCCCCCAATAATAGCTTTTGCGCGCCTGCCGGAGCCACTACCGTCCTGCTGTGGCGCTGGCCCTCGGCGACAAATTGACTTTGACGATTAGCGACCTCGCTTTCGGGGGCGAAGGCGTGGCGCGCACGGACGACTTTGTCGTCTTTGTGCCGTTCGTGGCCGTGGGCGAGGTGGTGGAGGCCGAGGTCACGGAGCTCAAGAAGCGCTTCGCTCGCGGCCAACTGCGCCGGGTGCTGGAGCCTTCGCCCGAGCGGGTCACGCCCTTGTGCCGGTATTTCGGCCAATGCGGCGGCTGCCAGTATCAGCACCTGGATTACCCGGCCCAGCTCCGCCTCAAGCACAAGCAGATCGGCGACCTCTTCGCCCGCATCGGCGGCCTGCCGCCGGAACTGGTCGCCCCGGTCATCGCCTGCCCGCAGCCTTACGGCTACCGCAACCGCATCATGATCCGCAGCCAGTGGGACAAGTTTAAGCAGGCCCTCAACCTCGGTTTCATCCGCGCCGACAACCGCCTGGTGGTGGACATCGAAGAATGCCGGCTCGCCGAACCCGCCCTCAACGAGCAGATTCGCTACGTCCGGGCGCACCCGCCGCCCAAGGGCGGCCTCAAGGTCGTGCTGCGCCTTCAGCCCGAGGGCTGGGAAGTCCCGCCCGACTCGTTTTTCCAAAACAATTTCTTCCTGCTGCCCAGGCTGGTGGAAGTGGTCCGCGAGCGCCTGCGCCAGGGCGGCGCCCGCCACCTGGCGGATGTCTATTGCGGGGTCGGTTTTTTCAGCCTGGAACTGGGGGACCTGGTCGAGTCGTTTGTGGGCGTAGAGCTGGACCGGTTGGCCATCCAGGCCGCCCGCCGCAACGCCAGCGCGCGCGGCCGCGCCAACGGCCACTTCCTGGCCGGGCCGGCGGCGGAACTGCTGCCGGGGCTGCTGGCCCGCTTCCCGCCGGCGACGACGGCGGTGCTCCTGGACCCGCCGCGCAAAGGCTGCCAGCCCGAGACCTTGCAGTTGCTGCGCCGCGTGCATCCCGCCCAAATCCTCTACATCTCCTGCCACCCCCCAACCATGGCCCGCGACCTCAAACTCCTGTGCGTCGACAATGCCTTCAGTGTGGCACAAGTCATCCCCCTCGACATGTTCCCCCAAACCGCACATGTGGAATGCGTCGCCGACCTGAGACCGGCCGGGCAAACCCGGGCGCCGTGAGGACAGGACCCGCTTCGGCCGGCCAATGGAACGAACTCCGGAACTGCGTCAGCAAATACCCACAATTCAAAAGCAAACGTAGAAAAGTATAGCCCCGACCCCCGGGTTTACCTTTTAAACGGCGGCCCGGCCAGTTTTTTGGCAAAAATGGCCAATGTGGCCAATGCAGCCAATGTAGCCAATGCAGTGCTGCGCCAGGCTGCGGCATGTGGCCGATCCAGCCAATGTGGCCAATCCCGCCAATGTGGCGGACGCAGTGTTGCGCTGGGCTGGGGCATTTCTTGCGCCGGCGTGGGGCAGGCGCCCCAGGGGCTGATGCGCTACCTGGCATTTTACAACGAGCAACGGTCGCATCAAAGCCTTGCGTACCGGACGCCGGCGATGCTATACTGCAATTGATGAAGAGCACGAGCGGGGAAACCGACGAGAAAACGCGCCTCTTTTTGGCCCGTCGTTTTCCTTTCTCAAACGAACATTACTTACATCTGTCGATAGGTTATCGGAACCAGACTTCTGTCCGAGCAACGGGGAGCACCCCACTTTTGCGGAGAACGGCCCGCCGCAACTTTTGAGATCAGGTCAACCTCGACTGCCAACAGGAGAAGATTATGAAGCCATCATTCAAAAGCATGACCCTCGCCAGCGTTTGTTCAGTCGCTTTTGGGCTACTCGCCGGATGTCAGACCCCGCGAGGCCCAGAGACTGCCAATCTAAACGTAAGCCCCGGTGAATTTGAGGACCAGGGCGCTGTGGGTATCTGGGGTTCATTCAAAGCGACGAAAGTGGTCAAGGATAGGCAGTTGGATGAGATCGTCTGCGAGCGGTTCAGCGCTTTCGGCAAGAAGTGCTCGGAGTTTCACTTCAAGATTCCCGCAGGGGCGACGGACGTCGGCTTCAAGCGACGGCTTTTTCGAATGGCGCTCACCTATCGTCCGTCGGGCGGAGATCGTGTCCTCCAGAATTGGTTTGCGACCGAAGGGACGAAAATTCTTGTCAAGAAGGCGGGCGCGGAATTAGAGGGCCAGTGGCATCTGGGCGGAGATGGGAAATGGGCGACCGACTATGTTCGCTCACCATTCCGTAAGGCAAAGACCGTGATCTATTCTGCTGACTTTGACCAGTGAACCTCTTGCCCGCTAAAGAAAGCAGTTTACGCGTAAGGCCAGGTAAGGCCGTGTAAGGCCACGGCATGTAAGGCCAGGGGTCGCGTCTATAATAAGGCCAGGTAAGGCCAGGTCATAAGGCCAGCGTATAAGGCCAGGTAAGGCCAGGGGTCGCGTCTATACTTTTCTACATTTGCCTTTCAACTGTGGCTGTTCTAACGGAATTCCGGAGTTCGTTCCATGAAAAGCCGGGGTCGTATTCACGTTGAACCCGGTTTCAAGTTGACGATTTTCGACCACCACTCAAATTCAGATTGACCTCGCCTCGGACGGAATGTGGCGCAATTCGCGATATTCAGCAGAACGCTGCCCAATTCAGCATCCGAAATTCCTGCCTTAGCTTGCCAGCGTCGCAGCAACTCGAACGTTGACCACAAATCGACTTTCACGCTTTTGCGTTGAAGGAGACCCCGGGCCTTCTTGTCGTCGGTTGCCAGAGCAAAACTTCTGGCTTCGGCGATGGCGATAGATGCGGCCTCCCCATCCTCAAGATCGACCGCCAACTCGATGAATCGAAGTTGTTCAGCCTCACCTTTGATGGTCAAGACCTCCAGAACGCCGCGCGCCACAAAAAGCTGCAAGTCGATACGTTCGCGCTCGCCAGTGAGAGCATGGCGCACGTAGAGCGCTTCGCGCGAGACTTCGGAAACCACAGCAAACCGGAAACCGCAACCACCCGCAATATCGGCAAACCGCCCGCTTGCCAACACGTTCAGAAGAACACACGCATCTTGTATGAGAATTGGAGGCATCTTGTCGTGACCTCATGCGGCTGGTACTGGAGAGGCTAAATCCACTCGTATGACTTCGAACCCCTCCCCTTCGCCGGCCACAACCACGCTGTCCAATTCTTCCATCATTTCACGAGCGCTCAGGATATCCGTGTGCAGTTTCTTTGCGAGCTGAGATTCCGACAATTCACCTTTCTCAAACGCAGCCTTCGCCAGGAGCAGGTAACGAACCGGCCATGCCGCATGCTTTCGCTCGGGACGCAGCAGGCCCAAGGTCTCGCGCGCCTTGTCCGGCTTGAAGCCGCCGCTCTTCAGCCGATCCCAACTGCCAGTCCGGATGCGTTTCAAGCTCTCGACCCTCAGGCACATCGCTTGAAGCGAAACTCCAAAGTAGTCCGCGAGGGTAACCAAATCGGCGATGGTGATGCGGTTTTTGCGCGCCTTTTCGGCTTCCGAAAGCCGGCGATTTAACCCGCTCCGCGGCATAAGGAAATTTGCGGCGAACCTGTCCGCGAACCTTTCCGATCGGTATTTCCCCCATCGTCCCCTAAGAACATCTACATCCGCAGAATATCGGGCAGTGAGGAAATGCCCATACTCGTGCGCCAGGGACCAGTTACCCCGGTGCCAAGGCTGTTTAAGATTTATGCCGATGCAGCCGCCCAACCGATCGTTGTATCCGAAAATGCCTGCCACCGAAGACGGCATGTCGTAAAAGAAAATGCGCAACCCTGCAGCTTCTTCGAGCAAGGCGCGCAGATCACTGATAGGCGCGTCACCGAGTCCCAGCCGGTTTCGTTCTTCCTGTGCCACGTCTTCAGCCAGTTGCTCCGCACTGATGTGCGACGGCGCCAGCGGATATTGCTGCGGATAATCGCGTGGCAGTGCCACCGAGCAAATCCGCTCCAAATCAAGATAATCCTCGGCCCGGGATTCCAGCTCGTGCGAAACGCGCAAGAGCTGATCCTCAGGAAAAGGCGTCTCCAGTCGGCTATTTGGCAGAGCAGCACGGAATTGGGGCGCCAAGGCCTCTGTAAAGGGGCTCTGTTTGACAAGCCCGGACACGCTTCGGCCGTAGCAACTGGCGAATGCCAAAAGCCCCTCGGGCGTTACTCGGCGCTCCCCTTTCTCAATTGCGACCACGGTGGTTCGTCCGTACCCGAGTCGATCTGCAACCTCTTCCTGCGTAAAACCACAAGCCCGGCGAGCATCCCTCAGGCGCTCGCCAACAATCTTGGGGTCAAGTTTTTCCAAAACGTTTTCAGACATTTGATGATCAAGTATTTTGTTAAGCTGCCCTTAGGTGCCGGCCAAGGGCGGCGCGACCACTGAACGCCCTCCACTCCGCTGCATGGCCCCTTAAAAGCTGTAAGAGTGACTGGCGAACCTCTTTCCCTAGTGTCAGACTGCAATGATAAGCGATGGAATGCGTCGCCGTTCGCGGTCTGCGTCGCGGCCCAACGGGCCGCCAGAACCCAGCCCAGGGCTGAGGCCGGCAGGCCGATGCCCTGGGGCCTCATTCCCACCGCCCGCCCCGCGCCCTGAAAGGGCGCTACAGACCTCCATCCCACACATATCGCCCGTCGTACTGGATTTCATAACGGCGCAAAAACGCCCGGAATTCGTCCTGGTAAGAAACCTGCCTATGGTGCTCACGCTGATCCCGAATGTACCGGCGAAGCTCGTCACAACCCCCATCTGGCCTGCGGAGAATGCGCCATAGCCTCCTTGCCAGCGATTGTGGCATGGCTTTGTGGCTTTGGCGCCCCTTCAGGGCGCGCTTGGTTTTGTAAACGGCTTCCCAGGGCCTCGGCCTGACGGCCTCAGCCCTGGGCTGGGCTCTACCGGCCCGTCGGGCCGGAAACGCCGCCCATCCAATAACACGGACAGTACATCGCTTATTTCCGCAATCAAGCACTAGCATGTTGCGGACGCATTGAACCTCAATCTGCCCCAACCTTTCGGTCGGAGCGCCGTTAGAAGCCGCAGCGCAAAGCCGGCTATATCCCCAAGCGGTGCGTTGCGCGAACATGTCACCATCGCCTGCCATACCAATTCTGCTTCAAGGGAACCACAGATTCTGACTTTTGTCAAGAGCAGACTGAAAACATGTCTGACAATGTCATGAACTGGATTTCGGGAGACAGCCTCATGGTCCTCTCTTGCCGCAGTCCCAAGGCAAACAGAGATGTCCGCGCTCCGGATTGGCGAGGGACTGAGCGCTCGGGATTCTGAGCGCCGCCAGCGTGGTTGAGGGAAAGCGGGGCGATTTTCCTCACGGTCCGTGAGGGACGGCCGCTGTGGTCCCTCAATCATCTGGAAAGCGTTTTCTGGCCTTGCCGTTGCTCCCCAGACCCCCTTTTCCCGATGCGTTCAAAGCATCGGCTATCGGCTATCGGCTATCGGCTATGCTATCCAGACCCCCTTTTCCCGATGCGTTCAAAGCAAGAGAATTGGCAGCAAATAAAGCAGGCCAGAGAAGCACGGCGGCGTCCCGCCGCAGGGGGACCGCAACCCAGCGGACGACTGCATTGGCCACATTGGCTGCATTGGCCACATTGGCCATTTTTGCCAAAAAGCTGGCCGGGCCGCGGCTTAAAAGGAATGGCACAGCTCAGCACAACGCTTTGTCGCTCTCCTCGGCGCAGCCAGGGGCTTCCCTGGTTCCGCCGAGGGCTGCTCCCTGCAATAGCCGCTCCCAAACCGTCGAGGCCAAGGGGCATTCGCGAGCAACCCAACCCGCCCTCCGCCCACTTTCCTGCCTTCGGTGCAATTCCATCAATTACCTTGAAAGGGCCGCCCTCAATTACCGCCCTGACGCTCACTGGCGAGGGACAGAGCGCTCCAGATTGGCGAGGGAGTAAAAGGCGGTGTCAGTTCTTCTTGTAGCTGGTCCTGGCCTTGAGCCACTGGAAATCGGTGGCCGGGTTGGCCGGCAAGATGCCGAGGCGGGTCTTTTGGACGGGGCGGATGGTGGAGGGGACCAGCCAGCGGCGGGACTCGATGTGGCCATCGGCGAAGGCGAAATTGGCCGCGCCGTTGTGGTAGGAGGCGGGCAGGTTGCCCCAGGCGTTATCTTCGAGCACGTTCATGAAGAAGCCATCGTTGATGGTGTCGGCGTGCTCCTCGAGAAAGACGAAAATGCCCGCGGGATAGCGGAGTTCCGCGGTCTTGTAGAACTGGACATAGAGCGGATTGAAGCGATTGGTCAATTCGCCGGGGTTGCCCACGAGGGCATTCATGGACATGCTGCGGATGCGTTCGCCATTGGGGGCGGGGAAGCGGTCTGCCGGGCACTTGTAGATCCTGGCGGCGTGGCTGGCGTAAGGCCCCAGTTTGGAGTCCGTGAGATAGACGAGGTTGGTGTTGTCGTCGCTGGCCTGCCAGTCCTCGACATTGTTGGCCCAGGACTGGCGGCGGGACAGGGTCTCGGGCACGCCGTGGTTGTTGACGAGCAGGTCCGAGTTTTCTTCGGCATACAAGAGCCAGGCCAGGGAGAGTTGTTTGAGGTTGTTGAGGCAGGTCATGGCTTGGGCTCTGCTCTGGGAGCGGGTCAGGGCCGGCAGGAGCAAAGCCGCCAGGATGGCCAGCACGGCCAGGACCACGAGCAGTTCGACCAGCGTAAAGCCGGCGGACAGGACCATTCCTGCGCTTCTACCGGTTTTCGCGGCCTGATTACGATTCATGGCAGCAGACCCAGCTTGCGGATGGCGGCGCGGGATTTTTCGGGTGATTCATGGAGGATGACCTGCCAGCCGCGGGCCGCGCCGGCGGCGGTGTTCTCGGGCCGGTCGTCCAGGTAAAGGATTTCCGCCCCGCGGCAGCCGGATTGGCGTTCGAGCACTTCGTAAAGGGCGGCGTCGGGCTTCAGCACGCCGTGCTCGTAAGAGAGGATATAACCGTCAAAATTGCTGAAGAAGGGAAAGGTGCGCCGGATATGGTCGAACGCCAGGTCGTTGGTGTTCGAGAAGACATAGGTGGCAAAGCCCCGTTGCCGCAAGGCCGCGTGGAGTTGAACCATCGGCTCAATTTCCACGAAGATGTCGGCGAACGCAACGGCGAACTCGGCGAGGTCACCGGCGAAGCCTGTGGCGGCGCGGATTTCATCGAAGAACTGCTGGCGGGTCAGGCGTCCCTTCTCGTAATCCAGGAGCCCGGGCGAGCGGCCCAGGAACAGCATGAGTTGCTCGGGGGACATCCGGCTGCGCGGCGCGATTCTGCGCGCCGCGATCCTGTAATCGAAATCCACAAGCACTTTGCCCAAGTCAAAAACCACAGCCTTGACCATATCAACTGCAAAAATAAACGCGTGGACAGTGGCGAGTCCGTAGGGCTTTGTCGAGCGCCAAGGCGTCTGTCCACCTGCCCAGCCGCGCGTGAGAATAGTCGTTGCTGCCCTCCGGAGGTGGGGTCTTATTGGCTTGAAATCCTAAGGGTCACCGGGCCCAGCAGGCCGGATTCCAGGAGGGGCAGGCCGGGCTGGTCGAACTTGCGCACGTTGGTTTTGGTGCGCCGCTGGTCGGGCGGCAGCTTGGCATCGCCGATCAGGCGGTTGGGCCACAGGTTCACGACCTCGATGGCCAGTTCATTGGCGGCGGCCCTGGCGGCCTCGGTGATGTCCAGGCGCCAGGGGGCGGTCCAGACGACCCCGAGGTCCTTTCCATTGAGGCGCACCCGGGCGAGGTTTCTGACGCTGCCCAGGTCGAGGAAGATAACCGAGGGCCGGCGGCGAAGGGCGCCCGGGGGCAAATCAAAGGTTTTCCGGTAAGTCGCCGTGCCCGAGTAGTAGCGAATGTCTTTCTCAGGCCGCTTGGTCCAGTCCTGGAGCGTCTCGAAGGTCACCTTGGCCGGGCCGCCCCAGGCCGGAGCAAATGACACCTCCCAGGGGCCGCTAAGCTCGGCCACGGTCCGGGTTTCAGGAAAGTTCTTCGCCGTTGCCGGACGCGCGCTTGGGCTGGCGCCGCGCCGAAACACGACGAACCAGCTCTGCCTGGGCTCGAATTGGAGGGGCACCAGCGTGCGGCGGTCCTCGACGGCGAAGTCGGGCAGAGGGCGAATCCCGCCGGTTACGGCGTCCCACAGTTCAGGCGGGCGGCCCGCCGTGCGGAAGGCGACGCGGACGGAGGCCGGATGCTCGGTGAGATTGGCCAGGAAATAGATGTCCGTCCTGCCGTCGCGGCGGTGAATCCAATCCAGCGGGACGGTCAGGCCATCGAAGCGGGGCGCGATGTTCCCGGGCCTCAGCTCGCGAAACTCCACGTCGGGCGCCAGACCATCGGCTTGAGCTATGGCCGCGGGCGCTCGGCCCCAGAGGATCCGCCCGCGGCCCAGTTTTCTTTCCCCGGCCTGGCCGGGATGCTGGCCCCATAATTCGCGCGCCAGGGCGCGGACCTCTTCGTCGCACTGCGGCCAATGGGACAAGCCAGGCGCTCGCTGGGGCGGCGGACCGAGCACGGTAGCCCCTTGCCGGGCCAGTGCCCTGATGGCGCGCAAGACCGGGGGCGACAGCGCGACCAGCTTGCGGTGAGGGAGGACCAGGTAACGGTAGCTCAGGCCGTCGGGCAGCCGGAGCCGCCCGTGCTTGACGGAAAGCCGATTGAGCAGCACCTCGGCGTTGATCGTGTCGCAATCGAACCCCGCGGGCAACGGCGGGCTGGTATGCGAGCGGGCGGGGACGAAATTCGGGACATCCTCGCCGTAGAAGAAACAGAAGTCGGCGACGGAGCGGCCCTGGCGGAGCAGGAGCTGGCAGCGGGCGAGGTAAGTGAGCCAGGCCTGGCTCAGGTTCCACCAGGTGATATGGGAGTCGAAATGGGTGCCGGCCGCCTCCCATTGGTAGCCAGGGAAGGCCTGCGTGTCAGGCTGATGCACAAAGAAACAGAGGACGTTGCGGGTGAGGCCGGCGCAAAAGGCGCGGTCGCCGATAGGTTTCAGGGTGAAAGGGTCCTCCTCCCAGTTGGGCCCCATGCTGGTGAAGGCCTCCGCCTGGCACAAGGGCCGGCCATAGGTGTGCGCGGCCGAAGCCGCCTGTTTGACCAGGTCGCAAAAGGCCTCCTGGCCAGTGAGCTGCCAAACCCACTCCTTGTCTTCGTCCTTGCGCTTCCAGAACTCGGTCATCGGGATGTCGTTTACCCCGGCGCACTGGAGGGCGTCGATGTGATGCCAAAACGGGCCGGACGATTCGGGATGGATGCGGAGGCCGGCCTGATGCGACAGCTCGGCCAGGCGCCCGTAGTAGTTTGCGGCGTAGAGGTCCGCGATGGTGCGGCGAATGTCCCAAAGAAACCGGTGGGAGGCCTCGGGGCTCTCGACGAGGCGGCCCGCCAGCACCGGCATCCATTCGAGCAAATCGTAACCGCGCCGCGCCCGGAACTCGTCGGCAAACCGGTCTGACCAACTGGGATTGCCCGCTTCGTAGCTGTCGACGTGGAAATACTTCAGGGACCTGGCGCCGAGGCGTTTGGCATCTGCCAGGAGCGGTTTGGCGGTATGGGCAAAGTGGTGGTCGAAGGCCTCGCGGCTGAAGAAATCAATTTCGTAACCCTCGGCGCCGGGGCTGGCGCATTTGGTGCGGGAGCCCAGCAGGGTGCAGCCGAAGCGCAGGATAAGCCAGCGTCCGGCGGGCGCCTGCCATTGCAGGCGGCCCTCCGGGCCGAGCCGCTCGGTAAGCACCTGGACGTCGTCGAGCCGGCAGGCGGCCTCGGGCAGCAGGCCTGGAAGCTCGTCCGCCGCCAGGGTATCGGCCAGTTGGTTGCACGACGGCCCCTGGGCGTACTGGCGACCCGCCTTCAACTCGAGGTTGGCGATCTGGTTGGTCGGCGCGCCGCGCAACGGCAGTGCTAGCACGGCGATGTCGCGGTAGAAGTTAGCCGTGGCTGGCGGCAGGGGCAGGCTCAGCGATTGCTCGCCGGGTCCATCGACCAGCGTCTGAGACCAGACGAGCTTTTTGGCGGCGAGTTCGGGCGTCACCCAGGTGCCGCCCGCGTTCCAGCCGCTGCACAGGTTCACCCCGACCTCGAGGCCGAGGCGGTCGGCTTCGCGCAGGGCGTGGCGGAACAACTCGCGCCATCCCTCGCTCATAAACCGGGGGCCCTTGGGCGCATTAGTACCGCCCTCACCCGCGTCGAACAGGAGCACGCCGGCAATGCCCTGCTGCTTCATGGCCTGGAAGTCAGCGGTGATGCCTTCCCGGCTGGCGGCGCTGTCCAGCCACCACCAGTAAGCCCACGGCCTGGCGGAGTCGGGCGGCTGCCGGAAGGCGCGTGCAAGCTCGGCGGCGTCGCCGCCCTGGGCGGCAGCGCCGGCGCAAACCCAGGCGCCGAGCGCAAGGGCGGCCAGGAGAAAGCGGAAACCTGTCATACCCTGGGCTTGTAGCAGATGGCTTCCGAAGGAGCAAGGCGGCCCTGGGGGCGCCGGCAGGTCTGGGTGCATCCCACTTTCGGCGGAGGCGGAAAAGATGAACGTCAAACAGTCAACGTCGAACTTCCAACGTCGAACCCGGCCCCTTGCTGAGCGGGCGGATTAGCTTATACCACCTCCGGCACCCGATAATCCTTGCGGTACGCCGGCCTCAGAAACTGGTTGGCCCGCTCGGAGCCGGTGAAGGACTCGGACTGGGCATCAAACGGCAGGCTCCGGGCGCCGGAGCGGTAGGCGACGTTGGCCAGGTGCACCAGGCAGGCGCTCAAATGACTCTGCTCAATATCGGCATTGGGCCGCTGGCGGCTGCGCATGCAAGCGATGAAATTCGGCTGGTGCCACTTGTCCGGGAAATAGCCTTTGTCCTGCGCCGTCACTTTGCCGTCGGACTCCAGCACTTGCCAGCCGCAGCCGTGCCGCCCCAGATACATCATCTGCCTGGTGCCATAGATTTCGATGCGGCAGCAGCTTTGGGCCCAGTTCGGCCACTGGGTGCCGTAACGCACTTGGTTGGGGAATTTCTTCAGGTACGGCGTGAAAGTGCCATTCTCGCAGGTCATGATGTAGTCGCCAAAATCATAGCTGATGACCTGCACGTCCGGCGTCTCGCGCTGGTCGGCAAAGGCGAGTCGGCCGCCCGTGCAGGTGACAGTCCGCGGGTGTGGCGGGTCGCCCAGGGCCATCCGGGCCAGGTCCAGTTGATGGCTGCCGTCGCCGGCCAGGACGCCGCCCTCGTAATCCCAGAAGTCACCCCAGCCATTGAGCCGGCCGGCGTTGAAGGGGACCTCCCGCGCCGGCCCCAGCCACAAATCCCAATCCAGTCCCGCCGGCGCCGGGGCATCGGGCTGGGCCTGCCAGGGACCGCCCGGCAAGAGATTGAAGACTTTGACCAGCACAATTTTCCCCAGCTTGCCGCTTTGCAAGTACTGGCGGGCGGAAAGCGCGTAAGGCGCGCTGCGATTCTGGAAACCCACCTGCACCACACGGTTATACTTGCGAGCCGCCTCAACCATCTTGCGCCCTTCCCAAATCGTGAGCGAGGGGTTCTTTTCCACATAGACATCCTTGCCCGCCTGGCAGGCCCAAACGCTGGCCAGCGCGTGCCAGTGCTCGGGCGTGGCGATGACGACCCCGTCCACTTCCTTGTCCGCCAGCGCGCGGCGGAGGTCTTTCACGCGTTGGGGCGGGTGTCCCTGGCGCTGCTCCAACTGGCGCAGCAACTCCCCGCCGCGCCGGTCGTTGACCTCGCAGAGGAATTTGAACTCGACGTTCTCCAGGCTGGAGAGACCCTGGGCGAGCGCGGCGCCGCGTCCCCCGGCCCCAACCAGGGCCAGCAGGATTTTGTCATTGGCGGACCCGGCCGAGGTGGTCTTCGGGCGGTTGAGCACGGCCACCCCGGCCGCCAAACCACCCGCGCCGATGGCGGAGGTGCTGAGGAAAGAGCGACGATTCATGGTTTTCATAAGTCGAGTTGGCGGGGACGCGTCCCCGGCGGAGAATCTTCGCGGCCGGCGAGGATTTCGCACGGCACCAGCACAGGGCGCTCCCGTTCCAGGGCTGATCACACGATTTCTTCGGTCTGGGGGTCCCAATGCACGGCGCGCTGCTGCCGGCAGGAGGTGATCGCCATTTGGCAGGCAATCGCCGTGCGAAAGCCCAGGTCGAAGGGGCAGATGGGCTCCTTGCGGCTGCGGATACAATCGAAGAAATTCTGCAGGTGCTGGAGCGTGTAATCCGAGTAACCCGCACGGGCCGGCGCCGAAGGGCCTGCTGTCTCGGCGGCCCCGCCTGCGGGCTTGGTTCCCGGGGGCAAGTAGCGGACTTGATCCGACTCATCGTGCGTTACAGTGCCCTTGGCGCCAAACAGGTAGTCGTAACCCTCGCCGTAATAGGCATTGCCGAACATCGAATTCCAGGTGAAGAGGAGCTTTTCCCGGTGGTTCATCGAGACCGACATGGTGTCCGGGAGCTCCATCCTGGGACACCGGTAATTGGCGCCGGCCATGGTCACGCTTTCCGGAATGCTGAGCCCCAGCGCCTTGTACCAAAAGCCGAGCTGGTGGACCATATTCTCGAAGACGTTGCCCCCCGAGTAATCCCAGTAGAAGCGCCAGTTCATGTACCGCTGGGGGTCGAAGGGCTGGCGATTGGCTTCGCCCTCAAAGGCGGGCCAATCGACGTGCTCCGGGTCACAATCCGGGGGTATCTCCCGCAGCCAGCCGCCATAGGGAGCATTGCGATAGTGGAAGGCCTGGATGGCCGTGATGGCGCCCAGGCGCTCGGGCGTGGCCAGTTCCTGGGCTTGCCGGAGGCCCGCTCCGCTGTTCATCTGCATGCCGATCTGGACGACGCGTCCAGAACCCTCGAAGGCCTTGCGCATGCGCCGGGCATGGTCGGGATTGAACGCCATGGTTTTCTCCTGGTACACATCTTTGCCGGCCTGAATGGCGGGGACGAAGTTCAGGGCGTGCTGGTGCTGGGGCGTGGCAATCAGGAGGGCATCGAGCGACTTGTCCTCGAGCAATTGCCGGAAATCCCGGTAGGTCTTGATTGCCGGCGCGATGGCCTTGGCTTCGTCGAGGCGCCGGGTATAGACATCGGCGGCTCCGGCAGCTTCGACCTGGGGACAGCGCAGGGCCGCGCGGAAAATCTCCTTGCCGCGGCTGCCGGCGCCGATCAAGCCGATGCGGATGCGGTCGTTGGCGCCCAGGACCCGGCCTGGTGAGAATAGCCCCGGAGCCGCCACCCAGGCGGCGCTGCCCATCAGTTGGTGCATGAAGGTTCGGCGATTTGTCATAACTTGCCTCCAATACTGGCGGTCTTGCGGAACGCGCCGTTCTTTGGGATTTCAGGCCGACTCGAGCGCGGCATACTTTTGACCGAAGCCATAGCTTTGTTCTTGCCTTGTCCAGCGCCTGTTGGGCCCTCAACTTCCCGCGGCTTCCAATACCAGCAGCGCATCCTCCCACCCGTTGGGCGTCGAGAACGATTCCACGCCCCGATTGGCAAAGCGGCCAATCGCCACGGATTCGCCGGTTTGCGGATCGCTCCAGGACGCTTTGACCTTCGTCCCGGCGGCGACCTTGTCCAGATTGACGGAGAAGGAGGCCTTGCTCCCCAAATACACCAGCGCCCATTGACCGTCCTTGTGGCGGGCAGCCAGGTTCAATACTGGTCCATTGGTGTTGCCGCCACTGGCCAGAATGGCCTGGTCCGGAACCAGGCGCCACCATTCCTTGCGGTCGAGAAAGACTCGCTTGAGGATGCCTAATTGCGTCGCGCCCGGCGCGTCCAGCGCCTGCTTCCAGGTGGGCAACACCCGCCAACTGTCATTGTGTCCGTAGGTGTGATGCCCGCCGGCCAGGTAGGAATAGTAGGCCTGCCGGCGAATCCAAAGCGGCGTCACCTCGAAGCCGTACTCCGACCCTTGTTCATATGCGCCTTCCGCCATGAGCACCGGTTTCACCGGCTTAAGATTGTAGTCTTTGGTCACCATGGGATAGATCAGCTCGACGCCCTTCCAGGTTTGCATCGAGTCAAAGGCCAGCCAACTCTCGCCGTGGATGAAGCTGGAAGAGTACGGGGCGGGGTCGGGCTTGAAGGTGATCAGGTGGTAACCGCCGTCGCCTGCATGCAGGCCCGCCGCCAGTTCCCGCAAGACCGGCACAAACTCCTGCCTGGCCTCGGGCGTCATGGACCACACGATGGTCGGCACGTCTTTGTACCGCCCAGCCAGCCATTTGGCCCACGCGCGAGCGTTATCCACGGTGATATATTTGCGGTAACGCTGGTGGTAGAGCGTCATCGAAATGACGACGTTGTTTTCACGCGCGGTGCGCACGACCGCATCGACGTTCTTGAAATAGGCCTCGTTGGGCGTGAGGGGATTATTGTCGAGCCAGGGCTTTTCGCCATAGACGTTCGGCTTGGTGCCGTCGCCCACGCCCAGGAGCATGACCTGGGCGAAGGCAAAGCCTTTCTCTTTGGTTTTCTGAAGGATCGTGCGGGCGTCCTCGAGGGTGTATTCGCGGAAGAGCTGCCACTGCGTCGTGCCCAGCCAGAAGACGGGCTCGCCCCGCTGATCGACAAAGTACCTTCCATTCTGACTTATCTTCACCGGATACACCGGCTCCCCGGCCTGTGCGATGGCCGCTGGCAGCAGCAGCCAGAGCGTGGAACGGGCGAATTTGCGGATCGTGGTTATCATCTTGCTGCGTCCGTCAATTGTTTTCGCGCGTGCCCAGCTCAGGCCTCGTTGACCATCTGGATGTGCTTGTAGCGGCAGAAACGCTTCAGGTCGGCGGTGAGATCGCCGTAGCAGGTGACGCGGTGCAGGCCATGCGACCAGTTTTGCCACAGTCGTTCAAGGTCGCCCTCCACTTTGACCGTCATCTTGGTGCGGCAGCCCCGTTCGGTGTCGGGTGATTCGATGATGTCGCCGGTGAAATACTGCAAGCGGTCGGCGCCGATGAGCAGGGCTTGGGTGACTTTCTGGCCGACCCGCATGCGCACTTGGGGGACGCAGCCTTCCTGGCGTTCCATGATCGTGCGCAGCTTGAAGGGCGCCCGCGGCCCCTCGGGCCCGTCCATCCGGGTCGCGCCCAGACAGTGCGCCAGAATAATCGCGTGCTTGGACTCATCGACCGTCGGGTCGCTGATGAAGCCGGGCCGTCCGGACAATCCTTGCAGCAACAGGAAGGTCATCCCGCTGCTCAGGTCCGACTCGCAAATCCCGGCCAGGCCCAGGTCGTTCAAGCGGACAAAACCGACGCACGGGAAGGCGGGGAGCTTTTGATACATCGTGCCGTAGCAATCAACCGTCAGCGCCGTCGCATTTTCCTCGGCCATGACTTGCTCGAAGGCGAGCGCCAGGCGGCAGGAATTGAAAATCTCGGCGCGGGGCGGCTCGACGATCTTGGTGGCGGCGCGCATCCAGCGCCGCGTTTCCGCCTCGGCCGCTTTCGGGTCAATCGCATCGTAGGCGGCCAGCATGCGCGGCAGGTCGAGCACCTTGATCTCGGTGCCGAACTTTTCCGCAATCGCCCGGGTGTAGTCCGCCGGGAGTGGGCGGGTGGTGAGGTTGAGGATTTTGGCTTCGCGCAAATGGTGAATGGCGCGGAACGGCCGCACCGCCGCCGCCAACTGCCGCAGATCGCTGGTGAGCAGGCATTCCAGGCTCTCGCCGCCGGGTTGATTGCGCAGCGCGCCGAAGCCGCTCCATTCATGGCCCGAATAGGGCGCCGCAAACAAGGCCGTCGGTTTCTTGGCGGCGAGGACCTCCGCTATCATCGCCCCCACGCCGATGGTGAGATGGATGAGCAGAATGCCATCCGCCGCTTGCAGCGCGCCCTGGAGGCCGCTCAGTTCCTCCGGCCGGGTCACGAGCTTGCTGGCGAGGAATTCCACGTCCGCAAACTCCTTGTGCATCTCCGCAAACGCGGCCTCGTAGCGCCTGGCTTCGGCCTCGACATCCAGTTTGGGGGTGGGCCAGTGCGGCTTGGGCACGCCCAGATACACCTTGGCCACCTTGACCTTCGAGCGCCGGCAACCGGGACTGATCAAGGTGGTGGTGAGCGGCGTTGCCAGGGCAAACAGACTCCCCGCCTGCAAACAGCAAGCACACCCGCCGGCTAAAAACAGCGACTGCTGGAGAAAGGACCGGCGGTCGAGTCCGCCCGCGGCCCTTGTGGCGGCGGGTGAATTCTCCTGGGGTGAAAACTGACCGGTTTGTTGAGTCTTCATGGCCCCATTCAATCCAAAACCCGGCCGCTTGGCAATGGCGAAATGGGGACCACCGGACCAAAGGGCGCATTGCGCTTTTTTGGTTGGTCCTAGCTCCTAATCGTAATCCTAATCTTCATCCTTCTCATGCTCGAAGAGCCGATGGATTCGGATCAAGATTAGGAGCAAGGATTAAGGTAAAGAGCCGGAAAGGCCTCCAAAAAAAGTGAAAATGCTCCCTCGTGGTCCCGCATTACGTTTTGCGTTTTACTCCGCTCCCGGTTTCGGCGAGATTAGCTCATGGCCTTGCCAGGCGTCAAAGTGGGCTGCTGCGGGTTTCGACTGACGAAAGCGCAATAGCGCATGATTACATTGCTCATTGCCACGCGCAACGCGCATAAGGTCGAAGAAATCCGCGCGATTCTCGGGGAGCGGTTCCAATACCTGACCCTGAACGATTTTCCGAATGCGCCCAAGGTGATCGAAGGCGCCGCGGCCCTTGCGGGGAACGCGGCCAGGAAGGCGGTGGAGCTGGCACGGTGGCTGGCGGAGGGCGGCGGGCGGAAATCCAGGCGCCAGGCGCGTGGAGAGTTTTTCGTGCTGGCCGATGATTCCGGGTTGGAGGTGGATGCGCTGGGAGGCGCCCCGGGGGTGCACTCGGCCAGGTTTGCCGCGCTGGACAGCGGCCGGCCGGACAACTCCGCGAGCGCCGAGAACAATGCCAAGCTGCTGCGCCTGCTCAAGGATGTCCCGCCGGAGAAGCGGACGGCACGTTTCCGTTGCGTCCTGGCCCTGACACCGGTAGTCGCGCCGGAAAAGGAAACGGCCTCGCCGGCGTGCCAGGCAAACGAGCCTGGGTTGCTCACGGAGCTTTTCGAAGGCGCCTGTGAAGGGTGGATTGCCTTGGCCCGGCGCGGCCAGGGTGGCTTCGGCTACGACCCGCTGTTTGTGCCCGTGGGTTACGACCAGACCTTTGCCGAACTGGGCGAAGCGCTAAAGAACCAGTTAAGCCACCGCGCCCGGGCTTTGGCGAAGCTCAAGCGGAGATTGGAGGGAAAGTCCGCAGGCCGCAGGCCGAAACCTTCGGAGCGGTGAAACTTCGCCCGAACCCGGCCAAACTCCCTGGCACCGGAAGCGAGCGGCGAGCCGCCAGATGCGGGGGGAATTGTGTCGTTGGTTCCCATTGCCAAGGCTCCAACGCATCAACGCTTTAACGTTGCAACGTTGCCACGTGCGGTCTCAATCCGGCACGCGGAGGTAGCGACGAAGCGGGCCGTTGCTCGCAATCATACGATAGGCCTGGTCTCCCGCGGCCTGGCGCCAGAACTGGCCGCCGGCGCACTCGACAATCAAGCCCCCGGCAGCGATGTCCCAAAGCCGGATGCCCCGTTCGATGTAGGCGTCGAACCGCCCGCTGGCGACGTAGGTCAACGCCAGGGCGGCTGAACCCATGACGCGCAGCTTGCGCACGCGGTGGACGAGTTCGACGAAGTAGGGCAAGGTGGCCTCGAGACTCTCCCGGGTCTTGGCGAAGCCAATCGAGATGATGGCTTCGGCCAGCCGGCGCCGGCGGCTGACGTGAATGATTCTGCCATTCAATCGCGCCGGCTGCCCGCGCGCCGCCGTCCACAGCTCGTCGCAGAACGGGTCATACACCACCCCGACCAGCGTTTGATAGCCGTCCGCGTAGGTGGACGCATCCGGGTTTGCGGTTCGCTGTTGCAGGGCAATGGAAACGCAGGCGTGCGGAATCCCGTAGGCGAAATTGACCGTGCCGTCGATCGGGTCCACGACCCATCGCCAGTCGGCGCCCGCCTGGCCGGCCACACCCTCTTCGCCCAACAGGGCGCTGCGGGGGTAGGCGGCGAGGAGGACCCGCTCGATCAGTTTCTGGCAGCGGACATCGAGTTCCAGCTTGATGTCATGCTGCGTGACCATTTCGGTCCGTTTGCGGGCAGGCAGGTTGCGTCGCAGCAAGGCGCCCACGGCCCGAGCGGCTGACACGGCCGTGGCTTGCGCCTGTTTCAGATTGATTGGCTGGTCATTCATCGCGCCCCGGCACTTTGAGTTCTTTGAGGGTAAAGCTGTAAGCGTATTGGTCAAAATAGATATTGTGCCCGCCCCATTCGAGTTCCCCGCGCTGGAAATCCACGTCGTCGGAGCGCAGGGATTGTTTGGGGGGAGTGAGGGTTTGGTTGTGGTCGCTGTTGGCCGCCATGCGGTATTGGTCCAGGCCGCCGAAATAGAAATCGCGCACCTGGCGGCGCTGTTCCGGCGTGAGCGAGGTCGCGTAGCGCATGGCATAGACGCCCATGTAGGGGTCCACCGGCACCCAGCCGTAGGGCGCGAGATAGACTTCCGACCAATCGTGAATCGTTTGCTCGCCGGGAAAAGTGTTCCAGCCGGATTGCCAGCGGGCGGGAATGCCGTTCAGGCGGCAGAGGGTGATGAACAGCAGCGCTTGCTCGCCGCAATCGCCGTAGCCTTTGCGCAGACAATCAGCGCTCAGGTTACGAATCGTCGAGTACTCCGGGGCGTAACTATATTGGATGTGCTCGGCGATCCAGTCGTAGGATTTCCTGGCCTTCAAACAGGGATTGGTCTCCTGGCCGACAATCTGCCGCGCCAGCGCGCGGATTTCCGGTGTAAAGACCACATGCGGCCCCTGGCGCAGAAAGTCCTTGAGGGCCGGGTCGCTCGGGTCGCAGGGCCGCACCGCCGCCGGCTGGAGGTCGAACCAGACGCCGTGGCTGGTGTAAAAGTATCCGACCGAGAATTCAGTTGGCAGGTCCTTTACCGCTGGCTGCTCCAGGCAAAGGCAGCGGATGGGCTGCTGTTCGTCCGCGAGGTGCTTGGGCGTGGAAGAGGACGAGAACAGTTGGAAGTCGCCCTGGAAAGGATAGTGGCGGGGGAGCGGCAGCCAGGCGCGGATGAGTTGGCCGGCGGGGACGGCGTTGGCGGCGGCCGTAACGGTCATGGTGGCCTGGAATCGCTTGGGCAGGACGTAGGGCTTTCGCTGGGCTTGCGCCGCTTGCTTGATGGTCAGGCAGGTTTCCCAGTGCAGTTGCTCGAGGGGGACGGAGTTGCGGGGCGGGACACGCCGGCCGTTGAGCTCCGGGTGGCGGAAAAAGAGATTCGCGACGCTGGAAGTCAGGAAACGGCGCTCGCCGTCAATCTGCCGGCTGTCGAAGCGGCCTTCGTCAACCCAGCGGTTGTACTCGGCGGCCGTGAGGTCCTGGACCGAGTCTTTGAGGGCGGCAAAGAGCGTTTCTTTAGTAAAGGGAAAATCCTTGCGGATCCGCTCCAGCCGGTCCAAGGCAAACGCCAATTGGCGCCGCTCCGCCGCCGGCAAAGCGGGAGCATTCAACGCCCGGCCCAGGACCGCGGCGGCTTCCTTGAAATGCCCTTGCAGTTCGAGTTGATTCACTTCCGTAAGCGTGTCAGGGTGCGCCCAAACCAGCGCGCCAAAAAGCGCCGTGGCGCACGCGACCACCGGCACCAGTCGCTTCATAAACCCGCCGAGCATGGCTGAAATCAGCCAGGAAGCAATCTGCAAGTCGGTTGTCGTTTAGTCCTGTGGTTTGACGAGGGGTGTGCTGGCCGTGAAAAACCGGGGCGTTTTCCTGACCCGTCATTCGCCAGAAGCAATGCCAGCGGCGCCGGCGGTGCTTGGAGGGCCGCACGCGAACTTCCGATAAATTGCGATCCCTTCCCTGCCGGTATCCAGTTTGGCGGAAGGGAGAGGATTCGAACCTCCGGTAGGGTTACCCCTACGCCTGATTTCGAGTCAGGTGCCTTTAACCACTCAGCCACCCTTCCCGCCGTTGACTATCAAGCACTTACGCTTGTAGAAGCATAGCAGAAACGATTTGATACTGCCATTTGATACTGGTCGCACGAAAGCGGTACAACCGACCGAGAAGGAGCCCGGCAAGGCCTCCAAGTGGTCCAAAACACAGTATGCAAATCTGATTCGCTACGCGCCATCGGGGATATACTTTGCTCGAATTCGGGTCCAAGGCAAGTTGATTCTAGAGCCCCTCAAAACGACCCGCATTCCCGTGGCGAAATTGCGCTTGGCCGGCCTGGGGAAGGAGGAGCGACAGAAAGCCGAAAACCAGACTGCCATCGCCATTACCGTAGCGTGGCGTGGTGGCGCATGGTGGTGGAGCGTAGTGGCCTGGGGTCGCACGACCCCATTGACTTCCCAGTGAAAATTACCACGCCAGCTATTTTCACAAAAGCCAAAAATCGAAAATAACGCTCTTTCTTATTTGCGCGGACGAAAACAAGGAACAAGGCTGTTTTTGGAACTGCGGTTTTCGGCGAACACCAGGCACTTACGCTTGAAGAACTGCAGCCAGATCGGCCATGCGACAGCGGTCGCCTGCAAGCGGCGCCACCGACCGGAATGGAATCCGAGAAGGATTTCAAGCGGTCCAAAACGCAGCATGCAAATGCGAGCCGCTACGTTGCATCGCGCCAATAGTTTGCTCGAATTCGGCTTCGAGGCAAGCTGATGCTCAGGTCAGCAAAGCTGTGCAATGGCCCGGCGCAGCTCGCCGAGGGAAAAGGGTTTTCTGAGGAGGGCATCGACAGGGTTCTCGGCGCCGTCGAGCATTTCGACCGAGCCGGTGAGCATGAGAATGGGTTGGGACGGGGCCAGGCGCTTGAGATTGGCTGCCAGTTCGTCACCCCGCATCTCCGGCATGGCGTAATCCGTAATCACCAGGTCAAAGCGGTTGGGGCTGAACAAGTCGAGTGCTTCCCGTCCGTTGCTGGCCTCGGCCACCGAATGTTCATCCAGCCGGAGCAGCAACTTGATGGTACTACGCACCTCTGGCTGGTCATCGGCCAGCAGTATGCGTTTCCGCAGGATTCGGCCTTGTTCCATCATAGATTAATGGCCTGTTCAGGCATCCGCTCGCATGATGCCATAGCGGCCGGCTGTCGCACAATCGGGGTTTGGCTGAAAGGCGTCCAGGGGATTTGCCGGGGGTGTGCATTCAGACGCACAGTTCCCAAAACCGGCTGGCCGGTGTAGAAACCCCTGTAATGCCATGAAACCGCGTTTTCAGCTCCTGGTTTCAGCACCAAAGGCTCTGGGACCTTACGGCTCATCGGCCGAGGCGGCCGGGCCGGACGCGAACGGCAATCTGGCGGCGATGTCCGCCGAACGGATTCATGGCGTCCTGCGGAGGATGTCGGGCGAAGACTGGACCCAGCTCAAGCGGTTGATGGACGAGAGCCTGACGCACGCGACAAAAAACGGGGACATCGAGCTGCTGGAGCGCCTGTTCAGAAAGGGCGAAGCGCTCGGTGGGCAGGCCGGGGGCACGGTCTGGCAAATGGTGCAGGCGATCACGGGCCATCCGCCGCTGCTGGAGCAGGTCCGGAAGGCCCGCGAGCGGCTGCGGGAGCGGGTGCGTTTCATCCTCAGAGAGATGTCCGACGAACATTGGGAGGCCTTCAAGGCCTCGCTCCACCAGGGCCTTGGCCAGCCGAGCAAGGGCGATGACATCGGGGTCGTGGAGTTGGTCTTGCGCATCGGCGAATCCGTCAGCAATGTCGAGACCGCCGCTTTAGCTCTGGCTGACAAGCTGTCAGGCCGAAAGTTGCTCCAGCCGGAAGTGGCCAGGAAAAATGCCCTGGTCAAGGTCATGGTGCTCGGGGCGGTCAAAATGGACCCGGAGGCGGCGTACTTGGCGGCTAAGCAAGCCGTTGAGCAGGCAGAGGAAACGGCCAACCGGGCCGAGAATACCCTGGCGTATGGCTACGTGGAACCCACCACCCCCTATAAACATGCCCGGAACACGGTTTTCAGGGTGGTCGACTCCATCCTGGAAAGCCAGGAACTGATGGCTGAGGCTGCCAGGATCGAAGAGGAGTTGCTGGCGGTCAAACCGGTGAGCCGGGGGAAAATGCGCTGGGCGCTGCACCGGATGCCGGTCGGCGACCGGATGAAGGTCATCAAGTTGATTCCGCTCAACACCATCCTGATGTTCCACGAGGGGGTGGGTAAGGCGCAAAGGCGGGACCTAAGCTTCAGGGCGACCCGGGATCGCCGGCTGGCCTATGACTGCTTCGTGCAGGGCTGCAACGACCAGGAACTGATGGCGACCTACGGATTGTCGGCCAATGCGGTCAAGAATGAATTTGGAGTGATACTCCAGACGCTGCGGGCCAAGCCGTTGGCGCGGAAGATCGTGCACGAGTACCTGGCCCGGGTGGAAAAGGTCGAGGCCATGGGCGTCGATGAAGTCAGACGCCGGATGAAGCAACTGCCTTCGGAACGGAGGGCCGAGATATTAAATGGGATTCCCAACTGCGCCTGGAAGGCGAGGGAGGCGATTTACCTGCACAAACATCTGTTCCTGGACTACCTGTCCGGCGAATGGGTGCTTGGCGCACTGGTTGATTACTACAATCTGGAAAAGGCTGAAAGGATTGCGGGCAGATTCAAATTCGAGGGGACCCTCACCGTCAGGGGTGCGACTGCGGCCATCGCCGGGATACTTCACAAGATGGCTGAGGAGCCTGAGGTTAGGCAGCAATTGCGACAGTGGACCTCTGCGGAATCAAAGGCCGAACGGACAACTGCCGCGGCCGTGATGGAAGCTGAGGAACCCCAGGTGGATGAGCTAATGCCACCTGAGCCGAAGCCAGGACCTCGGCCGGCGCCAATGGAGGCGCCGGCGCGCTTCTGCCACGCCGCCAGTGGATAACCACGCCTCAGGGCAGGAGCCGCACGCGGTAGAAGCGTTGGGTATCGCCGCCAGCGGCGAGCCCTGCGCGCCTCTACGATCGTGCGGGAACATTTGAGTTGTGCCTCGGGCCGCCCGGCCCGCCCGCGACCCCACCTTGTAGCGGAGAATTCGGCCGAAGTAAAGCGAAAAGCGGACCCCGGGCCCCGCGCGTCAGCACTCTGTCGTTGACGGGGCGGTTCAAATCCGCCAAGCTTTTCATGCATGAATAGAGTGAGCGTGGCCAGTGCTTTTTGTTCCTGTGCCTTGAGTTGGGTGGTCGGGTTGGCAGTGCTTCAGAGCGGGGCAATTGTTCAGGCCTCCGATACTTCCCTGTACACCGTGAAGAAGGGCATGCGCTGGAGCCAGACTGGTCCCTTTCTGCTCACGCTGGACGGCACCAATGGGTTTCCAGTCGAGGTCTCCGTGTATCCCGTGGTGCCGGGCTTCGTCACGAACGCTTACGTGAAAGTGCCGGGGTCCAATTTGTTCACTCAACTTCCGCTGACCACCTCGCAGACCCACTTCTCGTTGAAGCACGCGAAGAACACGCTGACGGCGCTGAACAACAGCTATCCCAACGGGAACTATCCGCTTAAGATTTATGGCGTGCACGACGGCATCGTCTCGGTGAGCCTGCCACTGCTAGGGGACGCTTACCCGGCCGCGCCGCATTTCAACAATTTCCCCGCCATCCAAAGCGTCAATGCCAATGGCTACTGCGTCCTGAGTTGGGACAGCTTCGGCACCGGGACGGCGGCGGATTTCCAGCGCCTGACCATCGAGGATACCAACCAGAACCAGCTTTTCGAAAGCCCGAATGTTCAGAAACAGGCGGCTTGGAACGGGCTGAGGACCTACGGGGTGGTGGGGCCCGGGACCCTGGCGACGGGACAAACCTACACCGTGACTCTGGATTTTCAGAAGAACGTGGCGGTTAATCCCACCAACTATCCCGAGGCGCTCGGGGTGGCGGCTTACTTCGCCGAGACGGAGCTCTCGCTGGTGACGTCGAGCGCGGCGGCGCCGGATGTGAAAGTGGTCGAAGTGGGCAAGGGCACGCGGTGGGCGCAGACCAACAGCGGTCCGCCAGTGCCCAGTGCGTCCGGCCAGTATGAGTTCAAGACCTCGGTGAAGGCCTATCTGTCCGGCTTGCTCACCAACGGGACCGTGGTTTTGCCGGCCACAACCAATGGGCCCACGACGCGAAGCCTGGGGCTCGACCCCGACCTGGTGACACTGAGTTTCCTGGATACGGCCACGAACGCGGGCGCTTTGGAGGCATTGTATGGGCGGGGCAACTATACGGTGAGCTTCAACACGCCCCATGACGGTCCCAGGTCGCTCACCTGCGCACTGCAATCGGTCACCAATGCGCCGCCGCCGCCGCGCGTGGCCAATCTCCAGGCCCTGCAAACGGTGGACGCGGGCCAGCCTTTGACCGTCTCCTGGGATGCCTGGAGCGGGGGCGGCCCGCAAGACTTCGTCCAGTTGCGAGTCGAGGACTGGCAAGGCAACAAGGTTTACGAGACCCCGGACATCGGCGGACAAAAGCCCTTGAATCCCGGCGCGACCAATGCCGACATAGCCGGTGGAACACTGACCCCGGGGCAAACCTATGAGGGGACCCTCTCCTTCAAGCGGATCGCCGGCCTGAACACGACCAATTATCCCGCCGTGCTGAGCCTGGCGGATTATTACTCGAAGACCGAATTCAACATTTACGCGGTGCCGGCCGACCTGGTTGCCTACAGCGTTTGCAAGGGCCTGGTTTTCACCCAGGCAGGCAGCGGGCCGCCGGTCCCGCTGCCGACCAACGGCTATGTTTTCAGCGCGCAAGCAAAGGCCAGCAGCCCGACGTCCGTGCTCAATGGCGCCGCCATTACGCCCCAGGGCAACCCCAAGGCCCTGATGGCGCAGACGGGCGGGCTGGTGTGGTCTTTTGCAGAGCGTCTGGCCACACAGTCCGGCCTCGACACGAGCTATCCATTCGGCACCTACACCATGCAGGTCAATTGCGCCCGGGACGGTCTGAAGATTCTCTCTTTGACGCTGTCGGCAGCGACCTACCCGAACGCGCCGCACATCACGGCCTACAATGCCGCGCAGGTGATTGACCCGACGGCCGATTATACCCTGGCGTGGGACCCCTTCGCCGGGCCGGGGGGCATCAACGGGTTCATCCAACTGACGATTAGCGACCTGAATGGAACCACCGTCTTCCAAACGCCGGACTTGGGGATGCCGGGGGCATTGTCTGGTTTGGCCACCGCCGCGGTCATACCGGCCGGCACCCTGAGCACGAACCAGTCTTACCAGGCGGCGTTGCTTTTTGAAGGTCTCGAGGACATGGAGACCACCAGCTATCCCGGCGCGACGGGCATAGCCGCGGTGTCGGCCACGACCCAGTTCAGGCTGGGGACCAGAGGTCCCGGCCTTGCGCCAGTGCTTTCGCTCACTTTCATCACTTCCAACCACCTCTTCCAGGTGGGCGCCAGCGGCCTCGCGGCCCAGCAATCCTATCGCTTGGACGGTTCCGCCAGCCTGCCGCCTCAGTGGACGCCGCTGCTGACCAATACCGCTACCGGCAACACCTTGTTTTTCCTGGACCCCAATTCGGCGGGTCGGCGCCAATTCTTCTATCGGCTGGTGGTGCTGCCATAGCGGCCCGCCGCCCGACTCGCCGGCGCCTTCCCGGCCGCGCACACCCCATCATGAAACCATGGGCACCCCCATGAAACCCCCATGGCAGTTTCGTCATCAAGCCTTCGCTTTCGCGGCCGGGGCAGGGCCGGGAGGATGACCGCCCTGGGGGCGGGTGCTTGCGGGCATGGGCAGGCGAGGTTTGATGCCGGGGAGGCCTCGACGGTTCAATCATCTACGGCTTCAAAACAGTTTTTCTCGCGGTTCTTTCTCACCCGGTTCGGGTCAAACACCCGGCCATTCATGGCGATATAGACCCCGGGCGGTAGGCCTTGGACGGCGCCGATGGCCGAGCCGATATTGAAAACGGCGTCGGTGACGCGGAACCGGGCGGGCTGCATCGAGCCGGTCAGCACAATCGTCTTGCCGGGAATCCCGGCCAGGGCCTTGGCGGTCTGGATCACGGTGTCAGTCCCGTGCGTCAGCACAATCAGCGGGCACGCTTCCGCCGCCACCCGCTCGCGAATGAGCTGCCGATCCGCCTCGGTCAGGTCCAGGCTGTCCTTGCGCAGGAGCGACTCGACCGCGTACTGGAAGGTCACATTCGCGTCTCTGAGGACCTCCAGCACCTGGGGAGGCCCGACCTCGAACTCGCTCTGCGCGTCGAAATAGACCTTATCGATCGTGCCGCCCGTGGTGAAAAACTTGATCTTCATGGCTAATCGTTTTCTCCGCCCCTCCCGGCCGCCGCTGCTCTCCGCCAATCCGCAGCCGGGCCTGGCCCACTGTTCATTGCGCACTCCGCACTTGCCTGGGAGGCTAAGGACGCCTCTCGAAATAATGAAGCACAATGATCGGACAAAATCGTCCAGCGGCGCAGCCGCAACCCAAAACTGAAATGAAAAGTGTTACCCATGTCCGTGCCCCCAGCCGTGAGGGGGAACCGGACTTTCCGGGCACCTGGCTGGGTTGGAAGAAAGTGAGCCGCGCGCCCATCGGGTCAGCCCTCAACTCGCGGCTTGATCTGGCCTAAGGAATTCATCATTAAACTAGGGCAGCACGCATGAGGGCACTTGCAGGAACTGAGGCGAGATTGCGGTCCCGCCAACAGGGGGGCCTCTGGCTCCTTTGGACGGCCTACGCCTCATATTATCCTTGGCGGGTGAACTTGGCCGTGGCCCGGCTTTCTCAACCATCATCCCGTTGCCTACGGGCGCATCTCCGAATGAGAACCGACCAGTCTTGGAGGCGGGCGCGACGGCCTGCGGGATTTACGCTCATCGAGTTGCTGGTGGTGATTGCCATCATCGCCATCCTTGCGGCGATGCTGCTGCCGGCCCTGACGCAAGGCAAGGAGAAAAGCAAGGCCGCCCAATGCGCCAGCAACTTGCGCCAGATTGGGGTGGCCGCCCGAATGTATGCGGATGACAATCGGGACACCTACTTTTGCCAGGCCGACGGCTATGTGATCAATGGCGGCGAATGGACCGCCAATCCCAATTCCACGGTTTTGCTCGCGGTGACGGACGACGCCGGTTATTGGGCGTTGGGTTACTACCAGTATTTCGGGGGCAACCGGAAGCTCTTTGCCTGCCCCAATGGCAAGGTCGTGGACGAATGGCACGATGCCGGCATCTACTTCCCCCACGATTTTTGGGCGAATTCCTGCTACGGCCTCTGCCAATACCTGCTCCAGCCCTGGACGGGCCAGGGTACCCAGTACGGTCCCGGGGCAAAAGGCCCCCTCCGGACTTCCAGTTATCTGAGCCCCGTCAGCACGATCTTCTGCCAGGATTCTGCCGAACAAAAACCCGAAGGGCCGGAAGACACCCTGGGCCTGTTTCCGGGCTACAAGACCATTCTCAACCAGTGGGGCCCGGAAAACTACCTGCAGCCGCTTTATCCGGGCGTGGACCTTTTGGCGGGTTGGTGGCGTCATGGCCTCTCGCCGCCCAAGGGCTGCAACACACTCTGGGTGCCGGGACACGTCTCGAGGATAAAGTACGTCCCTCGCAACGTGGGCGTTGATTATCGCTGGTACACGGGAGAAGTGCCCAATGTGATGCCAAAGTAGCGCGCCCGCCGCTCTTCGGCGCGAGCCGCGAAGATTCCCTGTTTATGCGCACATATCGTTGGCTCAGGTCGCTCTGCTTCACGGCTGGCTTGGCGCTGCTCGGCGCCACGGGATGCAACCGCAGCACCGGCCCACCACCCCCCTTGCCGGCGGAACAGATCCCGGCAGAAATGCAAAGAGTGTTCGCCAAAGCCGGCCCCGAAATCAAGAACCTCCTCGCCCAGCTCGACGCCGCCCTGAAGAGCAAGGACTACGTCTCTGCCTACCAGCGGGCGCAATCCCTTTGCAGCCTGCCGGCGGCCAGCCAGGAGCAGCGCCGGGCCGCCGCCCGCGCCCTGCTGACAGTCACCAGCCTGCTCCAGTCCGCCCAGGCCCAGGGAGACCAGGACGCCGCGGCCCTTCTCAAATATCAACAACGGACCAGGTAACCCCGCGTCGCGGGAGCATTCCACTTTCTTGGGTGGTCCCTCCTGACCTTAATCCTAATCCTAATCCTAATCCTAATCTCCTAATCCTAATCTCCGTCGTGCAACCGCCAATCAGAGTTGGCTTTGATTAACCCCACGAGCATCGAAACAATTCGGCGTAGCCGCTCTTTCCCGGAGGCCACCACACTCAACTCACATGCGCCCCCGCCTCGGCAAAGCGCCGGCAGCAATCCTCCGGGCTTCTGCCCTCGGTCCTGGGCCTTCTACTTGCCCAGCAAGTGCTCGAGCACCAGCAGGTCCAGCGCCCCGTAGTCGCGGTTGGCGATGAGTTGGCGGGCCTGGGGCTCGTCGAAGGTGCGCGCCTTTTCCAGGAGGCGCAGAAAGGTGCGGCGGCTGTTGTCGAGGTGCGCCACCCAGTGCTCGACCTTGGTCGTGCGGAAGGGGTGCACGTCGAAGGCGACGTATTGGCCCTGCTGGCCGTAGCCATTGCGTTCCAGGGCGCGGACTTGGTTGAAGGCGACGCGCAGGTTGGCGCTGCCGAACGGTTTGTCCTGGTCGAATTTCAACCCGTTCTGGTCGTTGAGGTGCAGCGACCAGAGCTTGCCGAAGGTCATGGCGAAATCGATTTCGTCCGCCGGGTCGAGCCCGGCCAGCATGGCGTGCGCTGACTCGATGAGGCAGCCGACGCGTTTGGGGTCGCGCGTCAATTGGGCGAGGGCCAGCGCATGGCCGATGGTCGGCACGTAGGCCTGGTCCATCGGTTCGTTCGGTTTGGGCTCGATCGCCAGGCGGACCTTCTTGTCGTAGGCCAGCATTTGGTCCAGGGCCTCGACCAGGAGCTCGAAACTGCGGCGGCCGCTCTTGGATTCGCGCAGGTAGGTCCCCTCACGCGCCAGCCAGAGCACGATGAGGTCCGTGCCCAGGCACTTGGCAATATCGATGCAGCGCCGCGAACGCTCCAGGGCATACCGGCGGCACTTCGGGTCGTTGCTGGTATAGGCGCCGTCGATCGTCATCGGGCTGAACCAGAGCCGTGGCGCGACCATTTCCGCCGCGACCCCGGCATCCTCGAGCTTTTTCTTCAAGGCCTTGGCCTCGGCGCGGAGCTGCGCGTCCGTTTTATTGTCAATGTCCGGCACGGCGTCATCGTCATGAAACATCATGGCGTCGAAGCCGAGCTGCTTGAGTTGTTCCAGCTTCCAATCGAAGCTTTGGGGCGGGCGGGTCGGGGGCCCATAGGGGTCCTGACCCTCGCTGATATTCCAGGGGCCGAAAGAGAATTTATATTGATGTGGTTTTGCCATACTGGGAGCGACCTTAGCGCGCCTGCCGGCGAATTAAAGCGAAAAATTGGACGTGCCAAAGCGGGAGGACCCTGGTATAAGGGGCGCAGCAGAGGCAAATTATGACAACCAGCACAACTCAGCACGAACCAGGAGAGGGAACCGTGGGGCGCGTGGCCTTTCTCGACGGCCAGAACGAACTGCCCATGCTCGAGATCACCACCGCCTGGAGCACGGCGGAGATTTACCTGCACGGCGCGCACGTCACCCATTTCCAGAAAAGGGACGAGCCGCCCCTGCTGTTCATGAGCCAATGCAGCCGCTTCACCGAAGGCCAGCCCATCCGCGGCGGCATCCCCGTCATCTTCCCCTGGTTCGGCCCGCGCGAGGGCCTGCCCCAGCATGGCTTTGCCCGGCTCAAGACCTGGGACCTCAAGGAATTCGTGCCCGCCCCCGACGGCAGCGTGAGCGTCCGCTTCCGCTTGCCCGATTGTCCTGAGGCCTCCACCCTCCCGCCCTTTATCGCCGATTACGTGGTCACCGTCAAAGCCGCTCTCACCCTCCAGCTTATCATAACCAACCAGTCCCCGGACGAGGTGCTGACCTTTGAGAACTGCCTCCACACCTATTTTGAAGTCGGCGATTGCACCGCCGTTGCCATCCGCGGACTCCGGGGCGTCGCTTACCGGGACCGGGTCGATCAGTTCGCCAAAAAGACCGAAACCGGCGACGTTATCCGCATCGCTTCGGAAGTCGACCGCACTTTCCTCGATACGACCGGCCCGGTGGAGCTCCTCGACCCGCGCTTTGGGCGAAAAATCCTCGTGCAGAAGCAAGGCTCCGCCTCGACCATGGTGTGGAACCCCTGGATTGCCAAGTCGCAGCAAATGCCCGATTTCGGCAACCAGGAATACGAGCACATGGTCTGCGTCGAGTGCGGCAATGTGGCCGCGAACGAAATCAACCTGCCGCCCGGTCAAACCTCAACGCTGACCGTCACGCTGAGCAGCGAGAAGTTGCCCTGACGCACTGACAAAACACTAGCCACCGGGTTTGGGTTGGGGCGCGCCAGTCCACTGGAGGATTTGCCGGTCCGCCAGCAAGCGGGCGCGCAGCTTGGGATAATCGAGCCTTTGCAGCGGCTGTTTGGTATCCAGCGCCAGGGCTGCCGCCGTGGCGGCGGATTGGCCCAGGATCATGAATACCGGCTCCATCCGAATCGAGCCGTAGGCGATGTGGGTCGCCGAGAGGCAGACCGGCACCAGGAGGTTTTCGCACTCGCCGGCCCTGGGCACAATCGCCCGGTAGGCTATGGGGTAAGGCGGGAACCCGCCCACTTGCACGTCGCCTTCGTTTTCGGCCCGCCCCTGTTTGGCCAGGCGCTGGCAATTGTGTGAATCCATCGTGTAGGCGGCCAGGCCCACCGGCTCGGCCGCCTTGACCTCGCCCCGGCAGTTGTGCTCGGTCATGACGTAGTCCGATACCATGCGCCGGGCTTCGCGCACATAAAGTTGGTGCGGCCAGCCGCCCGTGTCGCGGAACTCATCCTTGGCCGGCCCCCAGGCCTGCATTTCGGCCCGCATGTTCGCCGGCACGCGCGGGCTGGTGGCCAGGAAATAGACCAGGCCGCGAGTGTAATCCTCATGGGCCTGCCGGAGTTGCTCGCGCTGGGCGTAGCCCGCTTCCGGGTAAGCGTAGTTGGCGCCGATGAAATCCGTGGAGAAACCGCCGTTATTGTTGATGTCCGTCTTGCCATTGGGCATCGGGATGGGGTTCCAGAACTCGCCGAGCTGAGGTTTGCGGCCGGCGGCGACGAGCGCCTCAAGGTAGCGCCCCAGCAATTCATAGCGGGCCAGCTCGTAATTGGCCGGCGGGGTGTGGGGCAGCCGGTTGGCCGGCACTTGCGTATAACAGAGCCGGAAGTTGTAAGCCTGCACGCAACGATCGCCTTGGCCGGGCCGGCCGCCGTCCCCAGGCTCAATGAACGGCAGCAAACCGCTGCCCGAATCGCCGGGCTTGACATAGGGATCGACGGGCACCAGGAATTGGTGTTTCGGGGTCTCGGCCCGGACGCCGTTCAACGTCTCGTGGTACTGGGCATTGGCCTCGCGACCCACGGTGCAACTCACCCCGGCCTTCGCCATGAGGTCCCCTTCGTAGCTGGCATCGATGAACATCCTGGCCCGATAGACCTTGCCGTTCTCCATGACCAGGCCGGTGAGACGCGCCCCGCTCTTGTTCACGCCGGCCAGGCGTTGCTGAAAATAGACCGCCACCTTCGCTTCGTTCACCATCTGGAAGAAAATGTCCTCCGCCACGTGCGGCTCAAACGTCCATAGGGTTGCGCCCGGCGAACTCAAGTCCGCCGCCGTCGAGCGTCCGCCCAGCGCCCGGAAGTAGTCCTCCCGCCGCTCATATTGCCAGGCCTCGTCCCGCGCGTAATGCCGGGCGATGCGTTGATAGAACTCGCGCGCCAGGCCGCCGATGGCCGCCTGGTTGCCGATGTCCGTGGCGCCCAGGCCCCCGGAAGTCAGCCCTCCCAGGTGACGGCCGCATTCGGCGATGACTGCCCGCTTGCCCAGGCGCGCGGCCTGCACCGCCGCCGCCACCCCGCCCGCCGTGCCGCCATAGATGCAGATGTCCGCTTCGATGACCTCCGCCCCCCAGGCAGTCATCGCCGCCAGGAAACCCAACCAGGCCGCCACCCACCACCTGCCTGCCTTCCCCTGCAATGCACAGCCGTCGCCTGCCATACCGTCTGTTTTGGTTCCCAAGTTTTCTGGTTCCAACGCTTTACAGCTTCCACCAAATGCCTGCGTACCACGCAGCCCGGCGCGGCCGCAGTCGTGCAGCGCGGACGATCTTGTTCGCCTGGAACTGCCGGCAGCGAGCCGGCGGACAAGAATGTCCGCGCCCCGAGCGCGCCCAAAGATCTTCGCAGCCTGCGAGCATGTTCGACTATAGCAGTACCAACATGTTGGTTTTAATTTGCCCCTAGCGGGGCAGGGCTCATTGGCTATGGACTATTGGCTATCGGCTATGTCTGTCGTGTCCGGACACTCTTGGCTGGCGCCTCAACGCTTCAAGGTTCCAACGCCCCTTTATTTCGGCGGCTTCAATCCCGGCGCTTTATCTTTCAGCGGCCTGAAATTGCCTTCCTCGCAGCAAGTCACGAAGCATTCGGTCACGCTTTTCAACTCCTCCCAGCGGCCGCGGATCGCTTCAGACTCTTTCGGGGTGATTTGGTTGTCTGCGGCCGCCGCGGCAATGACCGCCAGCAAATCCGCGAATTCCTGCACGATTTGGTTGGTGGCGGGGATCAAGTAAGACGGGTGGGGTCGGTCGGTCTTGGGGTTCAGGATGAAGAAGCCCCCGGCCCGCTGGCAAACCCACTGGACCAGGCGCCGATCCTTGCTGCAACGCAGCAGGCCGTCGAGGCGGTCCAGGGGATTGCTGCTCCCGCTGCCAGAGGCAGGGTCGGGCGGCTCCGACCACTTGTAAATCATCGAGAGCGAAAGACCCAGTTCGGCCGCGACCTGCTTGGGGCTGCACTCCTGAAACACTTCGCGCAGGATTTCGTACGATTGCATGGGCCGACATTGAAAGAACTCCGCCCGCTTTGCAAGGGGGAACAAGAGAGGCCAGAGTTAAATAAGTTACATACGGGAACAGCGCGCGAGCATTGGCGCAACTGCGGATACCCGGCCGGGCGCACACAAAAAGACGAGGGACAAAGATGTTGCTGGATTTAATTCTGCTGCCCCCGCCAGGGGTTCAACGGTTCGAGGCGCGCTACACGGTTGACCTTGGGCGGGAAAAACGGTTTGTTGTGGGCGCGTGATTTATGGATGAGCCAAGACCCAAGTTGGATGATTTGCGCATCGAACGCCGGGACCGGCCGGCCTCGAGTTGGCGATTCTGGCTGGCGGGCCTCGCGGTCGTGGTGCTGCTGGCCGGGGCGGGGGGTTGGCTGCTGAGGCAGTCCCGGGGCCTCGAGGTGCGGACGGTGGCGGCGCGGGAGAGGGTTGGGGCCGGTCTCGCGGGCACCGTCTTGAATGCCTCCGGCTACGTCACGGCGCGCCGAGCGGCGACCGTCTCGTCCAAGGTGACCGGCAAGGTGATCGAGGTCCTGGTCGAGGAAGGGATGAACGTGCAGGAGGGCCAGGTGCTGGCGCGGTTGGACGACACGAATGTCCGGGCGAGCTTGCGCCTGGCCGAAGCGCAGTTGGAATCGGCCACCAACGCGCTGGCCGAAACCCGCGTGCGCATCCGGGAAGCGGACCAGGAGCTGGCCCGCCAGGCCGCCCTGGTTAAAAACAAGATCGCCACCCAGGCCGATTACGACCACGCCGAGGCCACCGCGCTCGCCTACAAGGCGAAACTGAAACAGCAAGCTTCCGACGTCATCGTGGCCGAACGCGCCCTGGCCACCTGGCAGCAGCAGTTGGATGACACCGTCATTCGCGCGCCCTTTGCCGGCGTGGTCACCTCGAAGAACGCCCAGCCGGGCGAGATGATTTCGCCGGTCTCCGCCGGCGGCGGCTTCACCCGGACCGGCATCTGCACGATTGTCGACATGCAGTCGCTCGAAATCGAAATCGAAGTCAATGAAAGCTACATCAACCGCGTCGAGCCGCGCCAGCCGGTCGAGGCCACCCTCGATGCCTACCCGGACTGGAAGATTCCGTGCATGGTGATTGCCATCATTCCCACGGCCGACCGCCAGAAATCCACCGTGAAGGTGCGCGTCGGATTCGTCAAGCTGGCGCCCCGCATCCTGCCCGACATGAGCGCCAAGGTGGCGTTCCGCGAGGCGGACGGCGCCGCGCGGGCGGCCAGCCGCCTGGTCACGGTGCCCAAGAGTGCGGTCCAGCAACTTGACGGCCGCGACGTGGTCTTTGTCGTGCAACACGGCCGCGCCGAGCGCCGGGCCGTCATCGTGAGCAGCACCGGCACGGACGAGGCCGTGATCGGCGCGGGCGTCGCCGCCGGCGAAAGAGTGGTGGTGGACTGGCCCAAGGGATTGGCCGACGGCGTCGCGGTGAGGTTGGCTAAGTAGCTCGACCATGCTGGATTTCCTCGGGGCGCCCGGTCGGCGTGCCCCGCGCACGCAGACCGGGCGCTCCGCTCCTGCGGCCGCAGGAGCGAGGAAACCTAGCATTGTCGAAACAGGCTGAGAGAATTAATTCCAATTCGGCTTTTGGAAAAAGGGCTCGGCTTTGTAATTGCCACCGGAAGCCAAAAGCGAGAGTAATATTGAACAGACAAATGAATACGAACGATACGCTGGTGGATGTGGACGGAGTGGAAAAAGTGTTTCACCGCGGGTCAGAGGAGATTCACGTCTTGAGGGACCTGCACTTGAAGGTGCCGGCGGGCCAATTCCTGGCCTTGATGGGACCATCGGGTTCGGGCAAGACCACGCTGCTGAATCTCATTGGCGGACTGGACCGGCCCACCCGCGGGGTGGTGACCGTCGCCGGCGAGCGCACCGAGCAGTTGTCCGACCGCCGTTTGGCGGCCTGGCGCGCGCGCCATGTCGGGTTCGTCTTCCAGTTGTATAATCTGCTGCCCGTGCTGACGGCGGAGCGCAACATCGAGCTGCCGTTGCTCTTGAGCCACCTGTCCCGGGCGGAGCGCAAGCGGCACGTGGACACGGCGCTGGCGGTAGTTGGCCTCACCCACCGCGCCGCGCACTATCCCCGCACGCTTTCCGGCGGCGAGCAGCAGCGGGTGGGCATCGCCCGGGCGATTGTGACCGATCCGACCCTGCTGCTCTGCGACGAGCCGACCGGGGACCTGGACCGCAAAGCCGGCGACGAGATCCTGGATTTGCTCCAGGCCCTCAATCGCCAGCACGGCAAGACCATCATCCTGGTGACCCACGACCCCCATGCCTCGGCGCGCGCCTCGCGCATCGTCTATCTCAACAAAGGCCAGCTTAGCGATCAACCGGTCCAGTAATCCACCACCCCATGAAGTTCCTGCACCTCATCTGGAGCAATCTCAAGCGCAAGAAGCTGCGGACCTTGCTGACGCTGCTGTCCGTGGTCGTGGCGTTCCTGCTGTTCGGGCTGTTGTCGTCCATCAAACAGGCCCTCACCGGCGGGGTGAGCATGGAAGGATTGAACCGGCTGATCGTGCGGCACAGGGTATCCATCATCCAAACGCTGCCGGTCAGTTACCAGGCCCGAATGGAGCGAATCCCTGGGGTGGCCGCGGCAACCCATCAGACCTGGTTCGGCGGGTATTACCAGGATCGGAAATACTTCTTCATGCAGAACCCCGTGGTGCCGGAGCAATTCCTGGACATGCATCCGGAGCTGCTCCTGGCGCCCGAGCAGAAACAGGCCTGGCTGCGCACACGCACCGGCGCCATTGTCGGCCGAAAGACCGCCGAGCGGTTTCATTGGAAGCTCGGCGACCGGGTGCCCATCCAGACGCCCATTTGGACGAAGTTGGACGGCAGCCGGACCTGGGAATTCGATATCGTCGGCATCTATGACGGCAAGGAGAAGACCGACGACACGATGTCGTTGTTCTTTCGCTATGACTATTTTGACGAGGCGCGCCTGTTCTGGAAGGGGCAGGTGGGCTGGTACACCATCCGCATCAAAGACCCGGCCCAGGCAGCTTCCGTCGCCAAACTCGTGGACCAGGAATTCGAAAACTCGGCCGAGGAGACCAAGACGGAGCCGGAGAGCGCCTTTCTGCAAGGCTGGGTGAGACAGATCGGCAATGTCGCGCTGATGACCGCCGCGATCCTCGGCGCCGTTTTCTTCACCATCCTGCTAGTGACCGGCAACACCATGTCCCAGGCCGTGCGCGAGCGGACGGGCGAATTGGGGGTGCTCAAGGCGATCGGGTTTACCAATAGCCAAATCCTGTGGCTGGTACTGGCCGAGTCCTGCGTGCTCGCCGCCCTGGGCGGAGCGCTCGGCTTGGGATTAGCCTGCCTGATCGTGCCAGCGCTGGCCAAGCCCCTCTCGGCCATGTTGCCGATGTTCTTTTTCCCGCTCCGCGACCTGTTCCTGGGCCTGGGCATCTGCCTCGCCCTCGGCCTGGTAACCGGCTTTTTCCCCGCCTTGCAGGCGATGCGCTTGCGGGTGGCCGAGGCTTTAAGGAGGATGTGATATGGCTGGTCCGGTCAACTGGTTGGCGCAAGTCGCCTCGGTCACCAAGTTCGGCTTGCTCGGCATCCCCCAGCGCCGCGGTTCGGTCTCCGCCGCCGTCATCGGCATCGCCGGGGTCGTCGGCGTGCTCATCGGCGTCCTCTCCATGGCCGTGGGCTTCCGCAAGGCCCTGACCGCTTCCGCCTCCGCCGATGCGGCCATCGTCTTGCGCAGCGGCGCCGACAGCGAAATGGTCAGCGGCTTCGGGCGCGACGAAACCCGCGTCATCGCCGATGCCCCAGGCCTGGCGCGCAATCCCCAAGGCCCACTCGCCTCAGCCGAGCTGTTCGTCATCATCACGCTGCCGAAACGCTCGACCGGCACGGACGCGAACGTGCCTCTGCGCGGGGTCGAGGCGCCCGCCTTTCACGTGCGCGACAAGCTCAAGATCGAGCAAGGCCGGGCGTTCGCCTGGGGCCGAAACGAGGTCATTGTCGGCGTCGGTGCCGCGCAGGAATTTGCCGGCCTGCAGGTGGGCAACAAACTGCGCATCCGCCATGAGGAATGGGCGATTGTCGGCACTTTCTCCGCCGGCGGCGGCACGGCGGAATCCGAGATTTGGACCGACGCCACCGTCTTGCAGGAGGCCTACCACCGGGGCAGCAGCTTCCAAGCTGTTCATGCCAAGCTCACTTCACCCGCCGCCTTCGGGCCATTCAAAGACTCGCTGACGTCGGACCCGCGGCTCAACGTCAAGGTCCTCCGCCAGGCCGAGTATTACGCCGAACAATCCACCCTGCTGACCACCTTGATTACCACCCTGGGATACCTTATCGCCGCCCTGATGGCGGTGGGAGCGATCTTTGGCGCGCTCAACACCATGTACAGCTCGGTCTCGGCCCGCACGCGCGAGATCGCCACCCTGCGCGCCCTCGGCTTCGGCAGCGCCGCCGTGGTCGCCTCGGTGATGCTGGAATCCCTGGCGCTGGCGCTGCTCGGCGGCGCCCTCGGCGCGGGCCTGGCCTGGCTGCTGTGCGATGGCTTTCACGCCGCAACGATTAACTGGCAGAGCTTCAGCCAGGTCACCTTTGCCTTCAACGTCACCCCCGTCTTGCTGGCCCGGGGCATTGCCTTGGCGACTCTCATCGGGTTGCTCGGCGGCCTGCTGCCCGCCCTCCGCGCCGCCCGCCTCCCCGTCGCCGCGGCGCTGCGGGAATTGTGAGACGAGCCAAAGTTGCAGCTTCGTTGGCTTAGCGCCCGTGCAAAAACAAATTCCGATTTTCTCCAACCCGGAGGGTTGGTAGAAAGTAGCCGGTGGTCGTTCGGGCTAAAGGGGGAACGACCACCGGGCTCCCGATTCCGAATCGGGACTGGCGCTCGCACCCCGGAGGGGTGCCAGAGAATGATGTTGGAATTACGCCTCGCCTTCGGAACTTGTTTTTGCATGAACCCTTCGTGGGCCGTTTCACAAACACGCTCACGTACCCGCTCCAGCTCCGATGACAAATGAAAACGAGGGGGGTCGAGTGGAGTGGAGGCGCGCCCAGTTTAGGCCGACGGCTTCCGTTGTTTCTGCTCTTTCGAGCATCGTGGCAAACAACCGCCAGGCCATGCCGAACGTTTCCTCCACCCCCTCTA
>JBEKRX010000018.1:0-82368 GCA_049518415.1 Verrucomicrobiota bacterium | reverse complement strand
GGCGGCGGCCCGCCTGCGCTGCGCTCCGGCGGGCCTTGCCCTGGGCTGGTATGAATCAGGCCTTCGGCCTGAAGGCCAGCGTGCCGACGCCATGGCTGCCATCAGGGGGAGAGCCAAGCAGTGTACTATATATGGGCCTCATATACAAAAGCTCCTCAAAACCTCGCAAATCGCAGGGTCCGAAGAATTCCGTCGCGCGCCCCCTACGGTTTGGCTTGGGACTGCGGACTTCGGACTTCCTCCGTCTGGCCTACAATTTAGGGCTGACCCAGTTCAGGCCATGCGCCTGGGCCACGGCCTTGTGCGTGAGCTGGCCATCCATCAGGTTGATGCCGCTCACCAGCGCCGGCTGGCGCCGGCAGGCCTCGGCCAGGCCGTAGTCGGCCAGCCACTCGATGAAGCAGTAGGTCACGTTGGTCAGGGCCTGCGTGGCCGTCCGGGCGTAGGCCCCCGGCATGTTGGCCACGCAATAGTGATACACCCCTTCCTCGACGAAGACGGGGTTGTCATGGGTGGTCGGGCGCGAAGTTTCGGCGCAGCCGCCCTGGTCAATGGCGATGTCCACCAGCACGCTGCCGGGCCGCATGCGCCGCAGCATGTCGCGCCGGATGAGCTTGGGGGCCTTGGCGCCGGGCACGAGCACCGCGCCGACGAGCAAATCGACCGACGGCAGCAGTTCGAGCAGATGCGCCTCGTTCGAGTAGAGCGTGTGGGCGGTGTGCAGCGTGATGTCCAGGAACCGCATCCGCTCCAGGTCCACTTCCAGCACGGTCACATCGGCGCCCAGGCCCTGGGCCATGCGCGCCGCGTTGATGCCGGAGGTGCCGCCCCCAAGCACCACCACCCGGCCCGGCAGCACCCCCGGCACGCCGCCCAGCAGCACGCCGTTGCCGCCCAAATGCTTGGCCAGAAAGTAGCCGCCGACCAGGATGGACATCCGCCCGGCGATCTCGCTCATCGGCTCGAGCAAGGGCAGCCGGCGGTTCACTTCCACCGTCTCGTAAGCCAGGCCCGTCACGCGCGATTTCAACAGCGCCTCCGTTAGCGGGCGGCTGGCCGCCAGGTGCAGGTAAGTGAACAGGAGCTGGCCAGGCCGCAGCAGCCCGTACTCGACCGGCAGCGGCTCCTTGACCTTGACCACCAGCTCCGCCTTATCGAACGGCACGGCGTGGTCCTCCACTAGCGTGGCGCCCGCCAGGGCATAATCCTCGTCCGGATAGCCCGCGCCCGCCCCGGCATTGCGCTCAACCAACACTTGATGGCCACGCTGAATAAGTTGATACGCTGCCGAGGGCAATAACGCCACCCGGTATTCCTGGTCTTTGATTTCCTTGGGTACGCCGATGATCATAATCTCACCCACTCACTTGTTCGCTTGCTCACTCCCCTGGCCCAGTTCTGCCCTGGGCTCGTGGCCCAGGGCTTGGTCCTGGGCGCGGTTGGCCAAAGCCAGCAGCGTAACCGAAGCGGCGGTCTGGCGCTCGGCTTCCATAATCCGCTGGAACTCGCCGTACACTTCCGCGCGCATCGGTTCGTCGCGCGTGGCCAATTCCTGCCCCTGGCTGGCGCGCAGGGCCAGCAGGACATCGTAGCAGGTGATGCTCGCCAGCGGCCGGGCCGGGAGGTAGGCCGCATCCGCGCCGGCCGTTTCCACCACCAGGCGCGCGCCGGCCAGCGTTTGCAGGATTTGCTGCGCCAGGCGCGTCGGCACGGCCAGCCCCTCGGCCAGTTCGCCAATGGTGGGCGGCACTTCACCCCGGCCGAAGCGCCGGCCGATGAAGGTCATCAGCCGCAAGGCGATAAATTCCCGCCCGCGCTGGTTGATGTTCTCGATCTGCTTTTCCTCGAGGTAGATGGCGCGGTTTTGAAACGCATAGGCCACCTGCGCGCCGAACAGCACGATCAGCCAGCCAAAGTAGAGCCCAATCATGAAGACCGGCACCAGGGCGAGGCTGCCGTAAATCCTGCTGTTGGAAACGACCCGCGAGACATAGAGCACGCTGGCCAGGTTGTTGAGATGAAAGAGAACCCCGCTCACCAAACCGCCCGCCAGCGCCGCCCGCCAATGCACCTTGGTGTTGGGCATCAGCATGTAGAACAGCGCGAAGGTCAGGCACAAAACCACAATCGGCAGCAATCGGAAAAGGAAACTGCCCATGAACGGCATCATGGTCAGCAGCCGCTTGGTGCCTTCCAGGTGCGGCCCGGTGGCCAGGCCCAGCGCCACCACCAGCAGCAGCGGCGCCAGGCTCAACACGCCCCAGTAAAGCACCACCCGCATGAACCAACTCCGGCCCCGGGCCACGCCCCAGATGTCGTTGAAAGTGTCCTCGATCCGGCTCAACATCGAGATCGCCGCGAAGATCAGCAGCACGCTCCCGGTCAGGCCCAGCGCGCCGCTCCGTGTGTTTTGAATGAACTGGTGAATCTCCCGCGCCACTTGCCGCCGCGCCCGCACGGCGTCCTCGGCCTGGGCGAAGGCCGGCAGCGCCGCCGAGCCCGTTTCTGCGCCTGAGGCCAGCACCGGTCCGCTGGCCGCGCCGGCGGCGGCATTGCTGGCGGTGGCCAACGGGTTGGGCGGCGGGCGGTTCGTCTCCGCCCCGGTGGCGGCGGGCGCCGCGCCCGCGCCGTTGGTGCTCAGCGTGGCCGGCGGAGTCAGGGTGGCCACGAACTTCACGATGAACTGGTCGATGCGCTCCTCCCCCTCCCTCTTCAAAAAAGTGCTGGTGACGCTCATCACCACGGCCAGCAGCGGGATGAACGCCAGCAGCGTCGTGTAGGCCAGCGCCGAGGCCCGCACCGGGCAACGGTTGCGCGTGAAGCTTTGCCACACCAACACCCAGAAGTGCAAAAACCGGTGCAGCCTCGAAGCGGAGGCCTCCGAGCGCAGCGTGGTCTCGTCCAGCAGCGCCTGGGCGTCCGCCCGAATCTTCCCCAGCCTTGAATTCCTTTTCACGATTATATCAGTTCCAGCGGGCAGACCCCCGCGTGAGCGGGAAAAATCTTTTCGCGCGCCACCGGAAACTCGCGCCGGCGCAACTCTTCGTTGGCTAAGCCTTCGGTCAAGGTCACCGCCTGAGCCTAAACAATGCCGGCGAAAGTTCAACCTCCTTCGCACCGGCCCGCGGCTCAGCGCCCCGCGCTAACTCATAAACAGCATTTTTTCATTGAGAACTTTGCCCAAAGAGATAGAACTGGCCGACACGATGAAAACGCATCCCCTCTTTCGGTTTTCAAAGCCAGGCCCTCATGCTTCCAACGTCTCTCCGCCTGCCCCGGCCACGTCCGCACACCCGCCGCTGGGCCGGCGGGAATTCCTCAGCCGAGCCGCCCTGGCCTGCGGCGCGCTGGCCGTGCCCCAGCTCGTTCCCGGCTCGGCGCTGGGCCTGGGCGGCGCCGCGGCGCCCAGCGAGCGCATCATCATGGCCGGCATCGGCCTCGGCGGGCGCGGCAGCTACGACCTGTCGGCGCTGCTGCAATACCCCGAGGTGCAGTTGGTCGCGGTCTGCGAAGTGCAGCAGGCGCGCCGCGAGGCTGCCAGGCAGATGGTGGACGGCAAATATGGGAACAAAGCTTGCGCCGTTTACCGTGATCTGCGCGACTTGCTTTTCGAGCGGACGGACCTGGAGGCCGTCCTCATTGCCACGGGCGATCGCTGGCATACTCCGGCCTCCCTGATGGCCATGAAGACGGGCAGGGACGTTTTTTGCGAGAAGCCTTGCACCATGACCGTCGCCCAGGGCCAGGCCCTGGTGGAAACCGCCCGGCGCCAGGGCCGGATTTTCCAGGCGGGCATGCAGCGGCTCAGCGAAGCGAATTTCGTCTTTTGCGACGAACTTGCCCGCTCTGGCAAACTGGGCAAGATACACACCGTCCGGGCCCATATCCTGCCCTGGAAGATGAGCGCCGCGAGGCTACCGGCGGAACCGGAGCCGGAGCGGGAGATAGTCGATTGGGAGCTCTGGCTTGGGCCGGCGCCCTGGCGGCCATACAACAAAGGCTACCTGGATGGCTGCGGGGCCTGGCTGGATTACTACGATTTCGGCACGGGCGTGGCCGGTTGGGGCAGTCACACCATTTGCCAGTGCCAGTCCGCTTTGGGGGCAAAACTCACCTCGGCCGTGGAATACGAGTATTCCAACAATGACAATGCCGAGGGTTTCGTGGCCCAATATGCCGGGGGCGTGAAGTTGGTGCTCTCGGCCAACGGCTGGCGCGGCTCTTGCGGGGTTCGCTACGAGGGCAGCGAAGGTTGGGTCTCTGTCGCCGATGGCTACCAAAAGCCGGACGTGTCGCCGCCCTCCCTGCTCGAGCAATTCGACCAGGTCGTGCGCGATTACCAGGCGCGAACCCAGCGGCCCCTCAACCACATCCGTGACTTCCTCGACTCTGTCCGCCGGCGACGCCCCTGCGTGGCCAGCGAAGTGGTGGCCCACCGAACCATGACCACCAATCATGTCATCAACCTCTCCATGCTGCTCAAGCGAAATCTGAGGTGGGACCCACAGAAAGAACAGTGCGTGGATGATCCCGAAGCCAACCGGCTGCTCTCTCGGGCCATGCGGCCGCCATGGCACTTGTAGGACAATCGACCGAAACTGCACAACCCAGGAGAAGCTATGAAGCGTGATAAGGATGCCCGTCAGGCGCCTTGGGAAAGCTCCGCTCGGAGCGGAACTTCCGCCCTTGGCTGTTGCTGTGAAATTTTCAGGTCAGGAGCTCGGACTTTGCGCTGTGCACTTCGACCTTCGGACTTTGGGCTTCGGACTTCGGACTTGGCCCAGCGGCTTGCGCCCTTCCTTCTTAGCGCCTTGTTTTTCCTCCCCGCCACGCAATGCCTGGCCCAGCCCACCGCCGCCATGAACCAACGGCTGCTTCTGGACGTGCTCAGTTCCGACATGCCTTTGGCCCAGAAGTGGGTGGCTGCTCACCACCTGGCTCAGGCCGCGACGCGGGAAGCCGTGTCTCCACTCGCCGCTTTGCTCGCCGACGATCAGCTCGCTGACTTGGCCCGTTTCGCGCTGGAGCCCATGCCCGAGCCAGCGGTGGACGACGCGCTGCGCCAGGCCCTGGGCAAACTCGAAGGACGCCGCCTGGCCGGCGTGATCACCAGCCTTGGGGTGCGGCGCGATGCCCGGGCGGTCGAGCCGCTGAGCAAGTTTCTGCGGGGGTCCGATGCGGCGGTCGCCTCCGCCTCGGCCGCCGCCCTCGGCAGCCTCGGCACGGGGCCCGCCGCCCAGGCGCTCGAAGCCGCCCTGCCCACCGCCCCGCCCAGCCTCCGGCTCGAACTCTACGCCGCCCTAATCCAATGCGCCGAGGCCCTGCGCGTGCGCGGCCGCGGCGCCGAGGCCATCGAGGTCTGCAACTGGATTGGCGCGGCCAAGGCCCCCGCGCCATTCCGGGCGGCCGCGCTTCGGGGCGCCATCCTGGCGGATGAGGGTGGCCGATTAGAGCTTCTGGCCCGCCAATTGCAGGGCGAAGACCCGGCCATGTTCGCAGCCGTGCTGGGCCTGGTCCAACAGGAATTGCCCGGGGTTGAGGTGACCGAGGCCCTGGCCGCCGAACTGGGCAAACTCCCCGCAGAAAGACAGCTTTTGCTGCTCCAAGCGCTGAGTGCCCGGGGTGATGCCGCGGCCGTCGCGGCCTTGATCACTGCCTCCCGGAGCGGCCAAGACTCAGTTCGCCTTGCCGCCATTCGGGAGATGGCCGGCAATCCCGCATTCGTCCCCGTCCTGGTTGAGTTGTCAGCCCAGGCGGAGGCCGCGCTGGCCCAGGCGGCCCAAGACAGCCTCGCGAGCCTACCCGGGCCCGAGGCGGATGCGGCCGTCCTGGCGATGCTCGACCATAACGAAGCCGGCCCGCGCCTGGCGGCCATCCAGATGGCCAGCCGCCGCCGCCTGCGCGCCGCCCTGCCGCGGCTGTGGAAAACCGCCAACTCCCCGGATTCGGCGCTCCGGGTGGCCGCCCTCAACGCCGCCGGGGAATTGGCGGTCGAAGCCGACCTGCCGGCCCTGCTGGCCCTGTTGTCCAGCGCCCAAGGGGTTTGCGACCTCGACGCTCTCGAACGGGCGCTCGTGGCCGTCTGCGCCCGGGCGGAATACCCCGACGCCTGCGCGGAGAGGCTGGTCGGGCAGTTGACCGGCGCCCCGCCAGCCGCCAAGTGTCTGCTGCTGCGCGTGCTGGGCGAGGTGGGCGGCCCCAGGGCCTTGCAGGCGGTGCGCGGGGCGGTTGCGAACAACGAAATCAAGCGCACGGCCATTCACACCCTGGCGCAATGGCGGAACGCCGAGGCGGCGCCAGACCTGCTGGAACTGGCCAAGACCCTGCCCGACCCCGCCGACAAGCTGCTTTGTCTGCGCGGCTGCCTCAACCTCGCCGGCAACCAGGAGGTGTCCGCCGCCCAGCGTCTCGCCCTGTGTCAGCAAGCCGCGCCCCTAGTCCGGGGCGTCGAGGAAAAGAAGTTGTGGCTCAGCCGTCTAGGCGGCCTCGCCACCCCCGAGTCACTCGCGCTGATTCTGCCCTCGCTGGACCACGCGGCCACCAGCCAGGAAGCCGGCGCTGCCATTTTGGCCGTGGCCGGCGCTCTCCTCCAAGGTCCGCCGGCGGCTGCCAATGCGCCCGCGGTGATAGACCCGCTCTATCAAGTCGAGCGGACCGCCGCGACTCCCGACCTGGCTGGCCGGGCCAAGGCCCTGTTGCAACAGGCCCTGCAAGCCCAAGGCCCCAGGGGCGCGGGCGTTGGTCCCGTAAAGTTCGCCCTGCACCGCCTCGGCAACTTCCGCAGCGAGGCCTGTGGCGTGGCCGACTTCAACGGCGATGGCAAGCTGGACGTGGTCGCCGGAGAGTATCTCTATCTGGCGCCGGATTGGAAACCCGTGAAGGTCCGCACCCTCAAGGGCAGCGTCGATGAACAGGGCAAGGGCTACCGCTGGGACTTCGCCAACCTGCCGCTCGAGATCGACAGCCCCGGCAAGCCCGACCTCGTCAGCGTCGATTGGTTCGACAAGCACGCCGTCTGGTTCCGCAATACCGGCCTCGCCAATGGACCCTGGCCGGAGACCCTCATCGAGACTAACGGCAACTATGAGACCGCCGATTTGTACGATGTCATCGGTGACGGCAAGGCCAAAGCAGTCGTGCCGGCCGTGGCGCAGACGCTCTGGTATGAAGTCCTCAAAGGACCGGCGGGCCAGGGTGCCTTCGTCAAACATGTCGTCTCGGAAAAAACCATGAACTGGGGTGTGGGCGTCGGCGACCTCAACGGCGACGGCCGGCCTGATTTCATCCGCCCCGACGCCTGGTTCGAGGCCCCCGCCGACCCGCGCCACGGCAAGTGGACCGAGCATCCCCTGGCCCTGGGCGGCCTGGATGGCAAGGCCGACCATACACCGCAGATTCTGGTCTATGATGTCAACGGCGACGGTCTCAACGACATCGTCACCTCCTCCGCCCACGGCTACGGCATCTTCTGGTACGAGCAGGTCCGCCAGGGCAACGACATCACCTTCAAACAACACCTGATCGACGCCTCCTGGACCCAGGCCCACAGCCTCGTGCTCGCCGACCTCGACGGCTGCGGCCTGCCGGAACTGATCACCGGCAAGCGATTCATGGCCCATAACGGCGGCGACCCCGACGAGAACGGGCCGCTGGGCGTCTATTACTACAAGCTCAATCGCAAGCCCCTGCCCGTCTGGACCAAGCATGTCATTTCCTACGACCAAGGCATCGGCTCCGGCATCAACATCATTGCGGCGGACCTCGACGGCGACGGCGACCTGGACATCATCGTGACCGGCAAATGGGGTGGCCCCGTTTGGTTCGAGAACCTGCGGCTCGTCCAGCCCGCCTCCCCCAACCCGACCAACGCCGCCCAACCGCGACCCTTTGCCTTCTTTCCCTTTTGCATCGATTGGCATGACGCCCGAAAACGCTCCTTCCAGGAACAGGCCGCCATGCTTAAAGAACTCGGCTATGACGGCGTCGGCCATGTCTGGCTGGACGGCGTCGCCGAGCGGCTCAAGACCCTCGACCAGGCCGGGCTGCGCCTCTTCCAAATCACCATGACCGTGGACGTCGCCCCCGGCAAAGCGCCCTACGATCCACGGTTCAAGGACGTTCTGGCCCTGGTCAAAGGACGCCACGTCCAGTTCGACCTCCTGCTCAACGGCATGACCCCCTCGGACCCATCAGTGGACCCGCGCGCCGTGGCCATCCTCCGCGAAATGTCAGATTTGGCCCGCGACTCCGGCGCCCAACTGCTCCTTTATCCCCATGTCGGTTCCTGGGTCGAGCGCATTGAAGACTCGGTGCGCGTGGCGGACAAGGTGGACCGCCCGAACGTGGGCGTGATGTTCAACTTGTGCCACTGGCTGCGCGTGGACAAAGGGCGCAACTACAAACCGCTCCTGCGGCAGGCCCGGCCGCGGTTGTGGGCCGTCTCGATCAACGGCGCCGACGAGTTCGACGCCGGCCCCGGCTGGGAACATTATATCCAGCCGCTGGACAAAGGCTCGTTTGACCTGGCCGGCCTGCTCCAGACCCTCAAGGAGGTTGGCTACCAGGGCCCCATTGGCCTCCAGTGCTACGGCATTGGGGGTGACGCCCGGGAGCACCTGGCCCGCTCCATCACCGCCTGGCGCAAACTCAGCGAGAACCTCAAGGACTAAACTGTTCCGATGGTTGCGGTCTGGGCGGGGGAGCGATTACGGGGATTGGAGGCGGTAAAAGCCCTGCGCGGCGGTGGCGGGATTGGTGATGGATTGGAGCGAGCCGTCGCCGGTGAAGGATTGGACGGTGATCCAGGCGGCGTTGGTGAGATTGTCCTTGAACTGGAGAGAGTAGCTTTGGCCGGGCGTGGTTTGGAAGGAGAAGGTGAAATTGCCGCCGCCGGTCTGGGGATTCAGGAGCGCCGGCGGCACCAAAGGCACAACACAGCAGGCATAGGAGCCGTCGCTGATGGACACGCTGTCAATGTACCAGCCGGCGCCGCCGAAGTAGTTGCCGGTGTCCGTCCCGAGCCGCCATTTCAAGCAGAGGCTCTGGCCCGCGGCGGCGGCCGGGAGGTTGACGGTGGTGGTGATGAAGCCGCTGGTCTGGCCGGTCCAGGCAAGTCGCCCAGACAGTGGGTTGTCCGTATCCGTAACGTCGATGATTCCCGTATAACCCCCGCCGGCAAAACTGCCGCCGGCAGCCAGGATATCGGTGAATAAGCCGCTGCCGATCTGGACTTCCAGGACGCCGCCGTCATAACCGACCGTGACATCGTCAGGGCTGGTCTCGAAGCTGTATTGGTTTCTGAAAGAGAGCTGGGCCGAGGATGAGAGGATGGGCATGGCGGGCGAAACCAGCTCGCCCACGCCGGGATAAGGTGGTTCAGCCCCAAATGCCGAGTTGGGCGGCGAGTCGCTGGCGGCGGCGGTGGTGACCCAGTTGGAGGCGCCGCCGCTGACGGTCGTGGTCCAAGCCGGGGGCAGCCCGGGGGCCGTCACGCCATCAAAACTCTCGGCGAAGGTGGTCCAGGCCGTGAACTTGCCCAGGGGCAGGGTGAAGCTGGCGGTTCCGAGATCGGCCGGGCCGTCCTGGAGTTGCAGGACGGTCGTAATGGTCGAGCCGCAGGCCCCAATGGGGGTGAAGGTGAAGGGCTGGCTGGCGGCCGGGCCGCCGGCGGCCAGCACCCCATAGCTTTGCGGCGCACCGGGGGCGAGCACCCCATTGGTGGCCAGGAGGGTCGCGACCAGGTTCGTTGTATTGGCTAACCCGCTATTCTGCAAGGCAAAGCTCACCGTCACCATTTCGCCGGGATCAACCGCGCCGTTAGTGGGCAAGCAGCTCTCGGCCAGCAGCTTCAAGCCGGCGGCGGCGATGACGGGCACGTAAACCGGCGACACCAGGGCGTTGATCAGGTTGCTCCCGGTGGGCGTGCCCCAGCCCGTGCAAAGGTCGTAGCCCGCGACGGCGAAGAATTTGCTGGGGCTCAAGCGGCTGGTATTGTTGCCGGCGGTAATGTCATGGAAACAGTTGGTGTAATTGGCCCCCTTGCCGATGGCATAGAGGGCGCGGTTGAGGAAGCCAACGGGCGGCTGGCCGCCGGCCGCGGCCTGTTGGTTGACCAGGGCCGCAAAACCCGCCCACAAGGGCGTCGCGCAACTGGTGCCCCCGATGCCGGAGGACGTTTGCCCATTGTCGGATATCTCGAAGACGTTATCCGCCACCATGGCGACGTCGGGGATATTGCGCTGGCTGGTCGAGCCCTGGTTGGCAGACATGCTGATGCCCTGCTGCCAGGGGGGCAGGCTGTAGGTGGTGCTGATGCCGCCGCCGGTGCCCTGGCCGCCACCCCAATTCCAGGCGGCCTCCGTAACCCAGGCCCCGCCCGGACCGGTGGTGGCCAGGGTGGTGCCGCCCACAATCGTGATGTACGGGCTGTCGGCCGGGGTATCAATCGCCCCGGTATAGGCGTCGTCGTCGCCGGAAGCATTGAAGAAGGACTGTCCCTGTGCGGCCAACTGCTGGAAGATCTGGGGCGTGGTGGCATCGGTGGGGAAGGTCCAGGATGAGCTGAGTTGTTTGGCGAGGTTGTCGGTGGCCATGCGGTTAAGGAGATCATTGCCGGCACCCAGCGGTCCGCCCTCATAGACGATGACCTTGGCGAGTCCGGGCGCCATCGAGATCGTCATCTCAATGTCCAGCGCCACCTCGTCATTGCCGCTGCCGGGCTTCCCGCTGAACCCATCCAGCAGCACCGTTTGCAGAGGCACCTTCGGCAGGCCGGCCTGGGTTTCATAAGCCGTGATGTCCCCGGCGTAAAAGCCGTCGAATTCCAGCAGGCCAACCGCCTGGCCGGCGCCGGTCAGCGAGACCCCCGGCAGGTAGGCCGCCCGGAAGTCGCTGCCCAGGTAAGAGCCGTCTGGCCCCGAGCCGAGGTTGGGCCTCGGGCGGGGCGGGCCGGCCACAGGTCTAAGGAGGGCCGGGCGCGGCAGGCGGTAGTTGTCCAGGCCGCTGAGGTGCAGCACGGGCACCGCCAGGTCCAGTGCCGGCTCCGTATCCGGCGCATAAAAGGTGCGGTCCTCCTCGGGGTGCCGATACACTCGGAGCGCGAGGTGGAAAACTCTTTCGATGTCCGCCACGGTTCCGTTCACATCGAGCAGGAGGCGATTAGGATAGCGGGCGGTCACGGTCAAGCCGTTGGTCCGCATCCAGGCGGCCAGGGCTTCGTAATCCTGTTCGGAAGGGCCAAAATTGCCCGCGAATTGTTCCGGGGTCAGGTAGTGGCGGAAGCGGGGGCTGGCCGGGTCATAAAGGGCCTCCAGCAAATTGGTGAGCGCCTGGCGGTTGCGCAGCGGCAGCCCGAGCGCCAGGTCCAAGTGCCTGGCTTGGTCGAGCCGGCCGACCGGCTGGAGCCGGGCCACCACGGCGGGGACGTGGTTGTGCAAGACCTGTCTGTCCGCCCGGGCGGAGGGTGTCAACAGGAGGAGGAGGCAGGCGCCTGGCACGGCCAGCGGGCATCCTTTGAACCGTCGCTGGGCTGCTGGGAGGGAAGTCTTGGCTCTCATAACGGGGTGCCGGGCGTTGCAACTGGAGTTTGGGAAACCGCCTGCCGGGCGTCTCCCGGCCCGCCAGGCACCGGGCGAATCCGCCCACACAGATGGCCACTGCGGCCAATTCGGTTCTTCTTCATAACCGGAGTATGAATTATGCCACATTAAGCTCGGATGAAGCAAGGCGCCACAGAAAACAGGCCAGAGCTGGCGGGCCTGAGACGCCAGACGCAGCGCCGTGGCGCCGGGCACTAAGGGTCAATTCCCGGTCAGTTTCTTAATCTTCTCTTAAGGTGGTTCGTGGCAGCATGGGCGCCGTGGGTCAGAGCCGTCGGTCAATGCGGCGGAAGCGGTGGTCCCGAGTCGTTGGTTTCTTCGGGCGCCGCCAGGCCTGCACGCCTCGGGCGCATTTGCTCTGGCCCGCGCCTGTTGCCTGCGCTACGGGGCCGGAGTGTGCCCGCTTCTCGAGTTGACGGGCGCACTCCGTGGCCGCCGCCCGGCAGACGCAGTGAGTCGGTCAGTGGGAGCCCAAGGGGCGTCGCCCGACGCGTCGGGATGGGCGCCGGCCAGGATTTCCGGTTTGCCTGCAATTTCTATTTTTGGTGCAATGGCGCAGAGAAAAATCGAAGACAGCCAATGAGAGTGCTGGTGGTTGAGGATGAACCGGACCTGCTGGACAGCCTGAGCAAGGCCTTGCGGGAGGATGGTTACGCCGTGGACGGCGCGGCCGAGGGCGAGGAGGGCCTCTACAAGGCGGAAAACTACGAATACGACGCAGTCGTGCTGGACATCATGTTGCCCCGGATAGACGGCTGGGAACTGCTGCGGCGGTTGCGCCAGACCCGGAAGACGCCGGTGCTGATGCTGACGGCGCGGGACGCGGTGCGGGACCGCGTGCGGGGCCTGGATACCGGGGCGGATGATTATCTGGTCAAGCCCTTCGATCTGTCGGAACTGCTCGCGCGGCTGCGCGCGCTCATTCGGCGTTGCGCCAGCGAGGCGGAGCCCCGGCTCGAGCTTGGCGACGTGGTGATCGACACCGCCGCGCGCACGGTCTCGCGGCAGGGGGAGCCGGTGGCACTCACGGCCCGGGAGTATGCCCTGGTCCAGTACCTGGCGCTGCACCGTGGGAAAGTGGTCACCCGGACCATGCTCTACGATCACCTGTTTGACGAGAACGACGACACGCTTTCCAACCTGCTTGACGTGCATGTGTCGAACATCCGCAAGAAGCTCGGGCACGACTTCATCCTGACGCGGCGCGGCCACGGCTACTGCATCGCCGCCCCGCCATGATCTTCAATTCCATCCGCTGGCGGCTGCAGGCCTGGCACGGGTTGATTCTCGTGCTGGTGCTGGCGGGCTTTGGCCTCACGGCCTACCAGGTCGCGCGCGACAACCAGTTGCGGGGCATCGACCAGGAACTTGGGCGGCGCCTCATGCTCTCCCTGTTTGGCCCGGGGCCGCCTGGGCGGCCGCCCGAGCGGGGGCCGGACCAGCCGCCGGGCGACCGGCCCGGCGAGGGGCGCCGCCGCTTTGAGCCGGCCGAATTCCGGCTGAGGATGCGCGAGGCGATCGAAAAGGCCGGCTCGCTGGATGCCGGCCAAACCAATGCCTTTTACTACGTGCTGTGGCAGGAAGACGGCACGGTGCTGGCGCAGTCGGCCGGCGCGCCGAAGGACGTGCCCCTGCCCGAGCGCATTGCGCCCGCCGAGCCGCAGGCGCCTCCCGGAAACGACGCGGTCGGGGGACCCATGCGCCCCCGGCCCGGTCCGCCGCCGTTCCCGCCCGCGCGCACGCGCACGCGCGGCGAGCGCCGGGAGGCCTTTCGCAATCTGCCGGGTGGCGAAACGCTCCTGGTCGGGCGCTCGATCACTCGGGACCTGGCGGCCATGCGGCGCCTGGCGTTCCGGCTGGTGGTGGCCGGGGCCGGGGTGCTGCTCCTTGGGCTGGCGGGGGGATGGTGGCTGGCCACGCGCGCCATCCGCCCGATCGAGGACATCAGCGCCACGGCGTTGAAGATCGCCGCCGGCGACCTTTCGCAACGCATCAACGCGGCGGACACCGACAGCGAGTTGGGGCGCCTGGCGGGTGTGCTCAACTCGACCTTTGGCCGCCTGGAGGCCGCCTTCGCCCACCAGGCCCGGTTCACCTCCGACGCCTCCCACGAACTGCGCACCCCGGTCTCGGTGGTGCTCTCCCAAACCCAGACCGCCCTCTCCCGCGAGCGCAGCCCCGCCGAATACCGCGCCGCGCTCGAGGCCTGCCAGCGCGCCGCTCAGCGGATGCGCAAACTCACTCGCTCCTTGCTCGAACTGGCGCGCCTGGATGCCGGCCAGGAGCCGATCCGCCGCGAACCCTTCGACCTCGCCCGCGTCACGCGCGAATGCGTCGAACTGGTGCGCCCGCTGGCGGCCGAACGCGGCGTCGAAATCCATTGTGATCTGCCGGCCGTGCAATGCCTGGGCGACGCTGAGCGCATCAGCCAGGTCGCCACCAATCTCCTCAGCAACGCCATCCACTTCAACCGCCCCGGCGGCGAAGTCCGCGTTTCCACCCGCGCCGAAAACGGCGCCGCGGTGCTGACCGTGGCCGATACCGGCGAGGGTATCCCCGCCCAGGACCTCCCCCACATCTTCGAGCGGTTCTATCGCGTGGATAAGTCCCGCTCCGGCGTCCAGGGCCAAACCGGTCTGGGCCTGGCCATCTCCAAAGCCGTCGTCGAGGCCCACAGCGGGACCATCGAAGTCGCCAGCCAACCTGGCGCCGGCAGTTCGTTCAGCGTCAAACTGCCGCTCCAGTAGGCGGCCGGGCGGGTTTTTCGGGTTGCTTTTTCCAGGAGCGAGCGGCAGGTTTCGGGGCATGTTTAAGCGCACCCTGCTGAGCGCGTGGCTGGCCGGCGCGGCACTGGCGGCCACGCCCCGGGCGGCCGAGGCCCCTTCCAACGCGCCGCCGCCCTCGGCCGCCGCCGCCAAAGAGGCCGGCAAGGAACCCGCCAAGGAGAAGACCAAGGAGCCGGAAGAGAAGCTGGTTCAGTCCCAGCATACCGCCACCATCGGGGGGCAGCGGCTCAACTATACTGCGAGCGCCGGGACGATCCTCTTGCGCGACGAGGAGGAGAAGCCTACCGCTTCGATCTTTTACATCGCCTACACCCGCGAGGGCGGGGAAGACCTCTCGCGGCGGCCCATCACCTTTTCCTTCAACGGCGGCCCCGGCTCCTCCTCGGTGTGGCTGCACCTGGGCCTGCTCGGCCCCCGGCGGGTGCACCTGGCCGAAGACGGCAGCGCCCTGCCGCCGCCCTACAAGCTGGAGGACAATGACTATTCGCTCCTGGATGAAACCGATTTGGTCTTTATCGATCCTGTGAGCACCGGCTATAGCCGCGCCATCCCGCCCAAGGAGGCCAGGAAGTTCCACGGCCTGCACGAAGACGCCGCCTCCGTGGCCGAGTTCATCCGCCTTTATGTCACGCGCCACCAACGCTGGGGCTCGCCCAAGTTTATTATCGGGGAGAGCTACGGGACCACCCGTGCGGCGGCCCTGTCCGGCGAGTTGAGCCAGCGCCTCAGAATGAATGTCAATGGCCTCATGCTGGTCTCCACCGTGCTGAACTTTCAAACCCTTGACTTCAGCGCGGGCAACGACCTGGCGTACATCCTCTATCTGCCGACCTACACGGCCACGGCGTGGTTTCACAAGAAGCTGGCGGGCGAGCTCTTGCAGCAGACGCTGCCCGAGGTGTTTGCCCGGGCCGAGCGCTTCGCCGCCGGGGATTACAGCGCCGCCCTGTTCCGCGGGACTGCGCTGCCGGCCGCCCAGCGCCGCCAAGTGGTGGAGCAGTACGCCCGGCTGACCGGGCTTTCGACCAATTACGTGGAGCGCGCCAACCTGCGGGTCTCCTTGGGCCGGTTCGCCAGTGAACTGCTGGCCGAGGAGAATCGCGTCGTGGGCCGCTATGACAGCCGCTACAAAGGCTTCGTGCGCGACCGCCTGGCCGGCCGCACGGAACAGGACCCCAGCTACGAAGCCGTGGCCAGCGCCTTCGCCTCGACCTTCAACCACTATGTCCGCGCCGAGTTGAAATACGAGACCGACCTGGCCTACGAAGTCCTCGCCTCGGTCGGCCCGTGGAATTGGGAGCAGACCAACAGCTACGTCGATGTCGCCCAAACACTGGCCGGCGCCCTCACGCGCAATCCGTTCCTGAAGCTCCACGTTTCCAGCGGCTATTACGACCTGGCGACGCCCTTGCTGGCTACCCGCTACACCTTCAATCACCTCGGCGTCGACCCCGCCCTCTTGAGCAATCTTACCCTGGACACCTACACCGCCGGGCACATGATGTACCTCAACTTGCCCGACTTGAAGAAATCCAAAGCCGACCTGGCCCGGTTCATCCGCGCCAGCGCGCCGCCGGGGCCATAAGTGCTCGTGCAAAAACAAATTCCGATTTTCTCCAACCCGAAGGGTTGGTAGAAAGTAGCCGGTGGTCTCCCGCTGAGCGGGACGGGACCACCGGGCTCCCGATTCCGAATCGGGACTGGCGGTCGCACCCTGGAGGGGTGCCGAAGAATGACGTTGGAATCAGGCCTCGCCTTCGGAACTTGTTTTTGCATGAAACCTAAGCAGCGCGGCGGCGGACCTGCTGGTCATCAGCCCGCGCGCGCGGCCAGGTGGAGAACGGACATGAGCGGGCCAGAAAAGCGGAGAACGACTTCAAAGACTGTGCTCGCGAAAAGCTTTTTGCAGCCGTCCGGCTGCCTGCTGGTTTTTCTCGGCTTGATGGCGCGGGCGGCTGCGCCGGCCGCCAGTCTGGCGGCGCCAGCGGACGGCAAGGTTTACGCCGGCTCCTCCCTTTGCCGGGAGTGCCATGAAGCGTTCTATCAATTGTGGGCACCCTCGCATCACGGGCTGGCGATGCAGCCCTACGCGCTGGCCCGCACCAACCTGGTCGAGCAGAAGACCCCGCTGGAAATCGGCACCAACGCCTACCAGGCCGACGTGGCCAAAGGCGTCGTGCTCGAACGGGGCGCCGGCGCCGAAAGGCCTTACGCCCTCGCACTGGCTCTGGGCGGCAAGAACGTGTTTTATTTCCTGACCCCGCGCGAGCGCGGGCGGTTGCAGGTCCTGCCGGTGGGCTACGACCTGCGCCGCAAGGAATGGTTCGACGTGGCCCGCAGTGCCGTGCGCCATTTCGCCAGGCAGCCGGATGAGCCGCTGCATTGGACCGAATCGCCCTACACCTTTAACACCGCCTGTTTCAGTTGCCATGTCAGCCAACTGACCAACCACTACCGGCTCGAGACCGACACCTACCAGACCTCCTGGGCCGAGCCGGGCATCAATTGCGAAACCTGCCACGGCCCCGCCGCCGAGCACGTGCGGGCCGCCCGCCAAACGCCCCAGGGCCGCCCGCTCAAGGACCTCAAGCTGCTCAGCCTCGGGACGGTCTCGCCCGAGCAGATGAATTCCTTGTGCGGCGCCTGCCACGCCAAACTCTATCCGCTGACCAGTTCGTTTTCGCCCGGTGACCGCTTTTTCGATCACTTTGGCCTGGCGGCGCTCGAGCAGGCCGATTTCTATCCCGACGGGCGCGAGCTGGGCGAGGACTTCACCTTCACTTCCTGGCGGCTCAGCCCCTGCCTCAAGTCGGGCAAGCTCCACTGCGCGGTTTGTCACACCGCCAGCGGGCGCTACCGTTTCCCGGGCGCGCGGGCCGACGCCGCCTGCCTGCCTTGCCACCAGGACAAGGTCAACCACGCCGCCGCGCACTCCCGCCACCAGGCCGGAACCGAGGGCGCCCGGTGTGTGGCCTGCCACATGCCGACGACCGAGTTTGCGCGGATGCGGCGCACCGACCACTCGATGCGCCCGCCCATGCCCGCCGCCACCCTGGCCTGCGGCTCACCCAATGCCTGCAACCTCTGTCACACCAACCAGACGGCCGCCTGGGCCGACCGCGAGGTCCGCCAATGGCATCCACGCGATTACCAGGCGGCCACTCTCCAGCGCGCGGGCTGGGTGGCTGCCGCCCGGAAACGCGACTGGTCCCGGCTGCCCGAAATCGTCAACTACCTTGGCGGCCCCGGGCGCGAGGAAATCTGGGCGGCCTCGCTCCTGCGGTTGCTGGCGGGCTGCGAGCAGGAGGCCAAATGGGAGGGCATCCGGCCGTGCTTGAAAGACCCTTCGCCGCTGGTGCGGGCGGCGGCGGCGCAGGCCCTGGGCGAGGGCTTGCGGCCGGAGTTCATCGCTCCGTTGGTGGCCGCCACCCGGGATGATTTTCGCCTCGTCCGCCTCTGCGCCGCCAACGCCTTGGCCGGCGTGCCCCAGGCCATGCTCCCCGGCCAGGACCGGCCGGCAGTGAGCAAGGCCACCGACGAATTGCTGGCCTCCTTCCTGGCCCGCCCGGACGATGCCGGGTCCTACCACAACCTCGGCAACTTCCGCCTCGAACGGCACGAGTATGGGGCGGCCATAGCGGCCTTCACCACCGCCAGCAGGCTCCAACCGCGCGACATTTCCCCGCTGGTGAACCTCTCGGTGGCCTGCAATCTCGCCGGCCAGAACGACCAAGCCGAGGCCAGCCTCCGGCAGGCCCTCCGCCTCGACCCGACCAACGCGGCAATCCAGCTTAACCTCGGCATGCTCTTGGCCGAGATGGAGCGGCCGGCCGAGGCCGAGGCGGCCTTCCGCGCCGCCTTCAACCACGATCCCAAATCGGCGCCGGCCGCCTTCAACCTGGGCGTGCTGCTCTCCAAGGACCATCCCGCCGAGGCCCTCACCTGGTGCCGCCGCGCGGCCGAACTGCGCCCGCAGGAACCGAAGTACGCCTACACCCTCGCCTTCTACCAATACCAGCAGGGCCTGACCGCCCAGGCGGCCCAGACCCTGGAAAAGCTCGTCCAACAAGACCCGCCGGCCGCCGACGCCTACGCGCTCCTGGGCCGGATCTACGAACAACGAAGCCAGCCTGACCGGGCCTTGTCCCTTTATCGCCGGGCGGTCCAAAACACGAAACTGCCCGAGCCCGACCGCGCCCAATTCGCCGAGCGCATCCGGTGGCTTTCCCCGCACTCCGCCGCGCCTTGAACGCGCCCGCGCCGCCTCGCCGCCAGCGGGCAGGGGCCGGCTGGTGGCGCAAGTCAGTTTTTGAGGAGTCTTATTCAGCCCCCGCTTCAGCCGGGCGCGCGGGAGCATTTCACTTTTTTGGATAGTCCCTCCAAAACCTAATCCTAATCCTAATCGTAATCCTAATCTCCCTCGTGCAACCACCAATCAGAATTGGCTTTGATTAGGATTAAGATTAGGAGCAAGGATTAAGATAAAGAGCCAGAAAGGCTACCAAAAAAACTGAAATGCGCCCCGGGTGCGCTCGATAACATGCCGGTTGCGCCCCGGGGCGGCGCTGGCTATCTTATACCTGATTTCTTATGCGGATTATCAATCTTAACCCCGATCCCGACATCGGGGCTTCCGCCTGGTTTGTCGAGTTGGAGGGTCATCGACTGCTGCTGGACGCCGGCATCCATCCCAAGCGGGAAGGCCGGGAAAGTCTGCCGCTCTATGACCTGGTCAAGCATGAGGACCTGGACGCGATCGCGATTTCGCATTGCCATCACGATCACGTCGGGTCGCTGCCCGTCGCGCTGCGTTGTTTTCCCCAGGCCCATGTGCTGATGAGCGAACTGAGCTACTTCCTGGTCGAACGCGTGCTCCACAACTCGGTCAACGTCATGAAACGCCAGCGCGAGGAACTGGGCATCCGGGACTACCCGCTCTTCAGCCATGACGAAGTGGACGACATTGCGCCGCGATTCAAGGGGTTCAAATACAATCGCGAAATTGAGTGGGCCGCCTTTCACAAGACGCGGGCCGGGTTCCTTTCCCCGACGGTGGAATTCTACGACGCCGGCCACGCGCTGGGGTCCGCCGGCCTCATGGTGCGCGGCCAGCGCGAGACGCTCTTCTACACCGGCGATGTCTGTTTCCACGACCAGACCATCCTCAAGAGCGCCCGGTTCGAGGACGTGCAGGCGGACGTGCTCATCCTGGAAACCACCCGCGGCAACCGGGACCTGCCGCCGGGGTTCACGCGCGCAACCGAAGTGGTCCGCCTGCGCCGGGCCATCCAGCGCGCCCTCGAGGCCAAACGCTCCATTCTCATCCCCACCTTCGCCCTGGGCCGCACCCAGGAAATCCTGGCGCTGCTGGCCCTGATGCTCGGCGAAGGCGAACTGGAGCCCCAGCCCATTTTCATCGGCGGCCTCGGCCGCGTGTTCACCGAGATCTACGATCTGGAATCCCATCGCACCCACCGCCAGTACCCCAACCTCCAGTTGCGCGAAGCCCTCAACCTCGTCGTCCTCGAACCCGGGCAGGCGGAAAAAATGAAGCTCGGCGGCGGACGCATCTTCGTCCTCACGGCCGGCATGATGAGTGAGAACACGGCCGCGCACGACCTGGCCCTGCGCATGATCGGCAACGAACAGCACGCCATCTTCTTCGTCGGCTACACCGACCCCGATACCCCCGGCGGCCACCTCCGCGCCGCCAAACACGGCGAGACCTTTCTCTTCAGCCCCAGGGCCGGCCAAGTCACGCGCCGCTGCCACGTCGAGAATTTCGATCTCACGGCTCACGCCAATCGCAAGGAAATGCTCGACTTCGTTGGCCAGGCCGAGCCCCGGGTCGTGCTGCTCACCCATGGCGAGGAGGATTCCCGCCGCTGGTTCGCACAGCGAATCCGCGCCCGCCATCCCAAGCTCAAGATTCTTCAGCCCGGGCCGGGACAAGTGATCGAGGTGTGAGCCCAATCCACCGCCCGCCGCCGCCGCCGCCGAGGGGGCTCAGCCTTCAAGCAATCCACGGTGGTCGCGCTTGGCGTGCAGGATGCGGAAGATGATGACGCGCCATCTCACGGCACGGGCGGCCGTCGCAGCCGGGCTTCAACTGCTTCCCAGCTCGAGCCAGCCTGGGGGTCCTGGCGGTATTCATCCAGTTCGCGGTCCAGCATCGCCTTTTCGCCAGCGGTGGGTCGGCAGCCTGCCAACAACTGCGCTTCTTCCAGGTCCCAAATCCGCTCTGCGATTTCCTGGAGTTCGTCCGGCTTCAGCCTCGGCAGCGCCTCAAGAATTTCGGCTTTGCTCATAGGTGAAAGCTACTGCCCCGCACAGGGAGCGGCAAGCGTTCAGCGGCTGGCCTTGCCTGCCCTCTGCCCGCCCGGCGCGCGAAGCTCCGTGGCTCGATAAACACGGACACGATTTCCGGGATTGCGGTATATTGCCGGGCGGTTAGATTGTGAACCTGCAGAACCGCAGGCAATATGAAAAGGGCCGGCTGGAGTCGTTCGTTTAAGGAATGCGCGGTCAGGGAAGGCGGCGGCGCTTTTACGCTGATCGAACTGCTCGTGGTCATCGCCATTATTGCGATTCTCGCCGCCCTCCTCCTGCCGGCGCTGGCTAATGCCAAGGAGAAGGCCTCCCGCACCGCCTGCGTGAATCACAATCGGCAGCTCGCCCTGGCCATGCTGATGTACACTCACGACAACAACGACTGGATGGCCTACTGCCAGTGGCGCAACGACTTCGGGCCGAGCTGGCTTTACCTGCCGGTGGCGGGGCGCGCCCCTGATCCTTTCAACAACCCCAATGAAATGACTTACGTGGAAGCGGGTCTTTACTGGCCGTACTTAAAGAACCGGCAGGTTTATTATTGCCCCCTGGACTACACCAACAGCCCGACTTTTGTGAAGCGGATACAACGGGTGTCGAGTTACGTCATGAACGGGGCGGTGTGCGGCTATGGGGATCTTAATGCCAATTATCCCCATGGCCGGACCTCTTACAAGATCAGCGCCTTCAATCCGGTCGCCTACGTGCATTGGGAGCCGGAGGTAAACAACTATGGCGGCTACTTCGCTTATAACAGCGGCCTGGATGCGAGCCAGTATCCGAATGATGAAGAGGGCATCGGCAAGCGCCACCGCAAAGGCGCTGTGATTACCGGCTTTGATGGCCGCGTCCACTTCATAACGCGGCAGCAGTTTAAAGAAGAATCCTTGCGCCCGGGTCCAGGGCTCCTCTGGTGCAATCCCGGACAGGCCGACGGGCACTAACCCGAAAGGCCATTCGGGACGGCTCCCTTCTTTGGTTTCGCGCCGCGGCCGCCGGGGCCAGGACCGACCTCGAGGGCCTGGAGGAAGGCTTGGGCTTGCCCAACGGTGTTGGTGCCCGGCGCGGAAGGAGCTTTAAGCCGAACCTCGATGATTCCCTGGCGCGGCGCAAGGTCGTTGAAAACCAAATCCACCGCACGATTCGGACCGCCGGCGGTCGCCGCCACGTCCAGGTCCTCCACCAGCCGTTGACCATTGATGAGGATGCTGAAGCAGTTGGTCCGGGTGTCCAGGCCGCGCGCGGCGGCGAACTTCAGCCGGGCATGGTAGCGGCCCGGCCCGACGGTGACGTTGACCCAAAACTCGTGCCCGTGCACGCCGTAGCGGTAGAGCTCCGGGTCCCGGGTCGCAGCAATGGCGCTTCTCGCGGGTTGCGTCCACCAGGAGTCCAGCGCGTCGCGCTCCGCGCCCAGACGCAGCACGAATTCGGTGGCGGGCCGCCAGGCCCGGCCCCGCGAGTCGCGGTAATCTTGGCGAGCGGTGCGGCCGAATACCATGCGTTGGGTCCCGGTCGGGCCGGTGCCGGTCGGGAAATGCCACGGCTGGTCCGCCGCCGAAAACTGCACGGCCTGGACATAGATGCGGCTGCCCGCGGAGTAGGGATTGTGCTGGCCGCGCGCGACGATGCGCAAGGTATGTGTCCCTTGCGCGAGGCCGTTCCGGTAATAGAGCACTTGCTGGTTTCGTGGGCTGGGGTTCCAGCAGTCCAGGTGGACCAACTGCCGTGCATCGTCCAAGTACACGTCGGCCAGGCCGCCAGCCGGGTCGGCCCGGCCGATGAGGCGGACCTGGTTGCCAAAGAACCGCGCGGTCATGGTGGCGCCCGGGGTATCGGCGGCGCGCAGGGTGCCGCCGGCAGCGGCAGCGTCGGCCTCGGCCGTCCATCGGCCCTCGTAAGCCAGGGCATCCTCCGCCAGCGTTGCCTGCGGGTCATCGCCGGCCACCGCGAGGTTGTGCCGGCCGTCATGCCGGATGCTGACGATGGCGTCTCCATTGGGCAGACGTTTCACGGTGTAGCCGTTGGCCCGCAAGTCGCCTCGCTTGGGCAGCGGCCGGCCGTCCGCCAGCACGGATTTCGGAGCAAAGGCCAGTCGCAGCACTTCCACCGTGTCCGTGGGCGCGTCGAAAGTCGAGTACCTGATGGACCCCGCGCCGTAGGTGATCGAGTTCACCACGGCGGAGGCGCGGACCAGGTGGTTTTCGCGGCTGGCGCCCAGCTCCTCTGGCAGCCAGCCCAGGGCCGCCAGCACCCACCGCATGGGGAGCGGGTGCGCAATGTTGAACCATTCGCCGTTCACAAGCACGCCGCCCTCGATGTTGTCCTCGGTCACGCCGCTCTCGCGCGCATCGTAGGTCTGGAGCACCAGTTGGCGATAGGCCAGTTCGCGGCCCCACGCATCGTCGGCCTGCACCGCCCATTGGGCCAGGGTGGGGGCCAGGTTCAGCGGCGCATACCAGAGCGAGCGCCCGCAACAGTTGTTGGCCTCGGGATAGGCCCAGGCGCCGCTATACACATCCCCGCCCGAGTTGGGCGCCACGCTGCTGCGGTTCAGGAAGAGCGTGAGGATATTGCGCGCGTCGGCGCGCCAGTTGGGAAAAACCTCCGGGTGGTTGAGCAAGTAGCTGGCGGCGTCGGGCGTCGTCGAGCAGTTCTGCACCGGGTTCGGCCAGTCCCAAAAGTAGCGGCCCCAGGTATCGTTCACGGTCCAGGCCGGGAGCAGTTTGTCCCGCAAATACCGCCGGCCCGCCTCGCGCGCGGCGAGCAGGACGTTGGCTTCACCCGTGCAGCCCAAGCGGATGAGTTCATCTAAGAATGCCAGAATCATGGTCACGCCGCCGGTCTGCTTGTTGTCTTTCCAAGGCGCGTCTTCCGGGTTGGCGTAACGCGGCCAGGGGTCGGCCTCGGGACTTGTATGGCATCTGGCGGCCAGCAAATCCCCCCAATGCTCCGCCGCCGCGAGCCAGCGTGTGTTCCCGGTAAGCTGGCCGGCGCGGAGCAGGCCGCGTCCGGCGGCGGCGCAGAGGTCGAGTTGAATCAGGCCGCGCGGGTCGGCCTTGGCGTAAGGATGGCCTTTGGTCGGGGCGCTGATGAACAGGCCCGGCCAGGGGTGGTCGGGCGGCGTGAGGCAATGGTCGAGCAGGAAGTCGGCTATGTATGTGACGTGCGCCACCGCCGCCGGGTCGCCGGTATAGCGGTAATAGTCCACCCAGCCGTTGAGCAGGTTAATCGCCCGCTGGCCGAGGTCCGCATTGGCCCAGTCGCTGGGGACCTTGGGGGTGATCGCCCCGTTCGAGGCAATTTGCCAAACCCCGCTGAAAACGTAATGCGGGTAGGCTGCAATCGCGTTGCTGACCGTAGTCCACGGATACCGCTTCAAGGTCTCCGCCGCGATGCGCACCCGGAAGTCGCATTGGCCGTTCAGCCCGCGATACCAGGGTGCGATGACTCCTTGCTCATCGTGCACGGCGGCGTGCGCGTAATACTGCGGCCGCGTCGTGGCCGAGCGACCCGCTTGAGCGGCAATAAAACCTAAGCCGACCAAGGCTGGCCACCGAGCCAGGGCAGGAACAACTAATTTGGTTTTCATTTCGTCTTGCGCCAGGCTTGGGCGCTGAGCGCCAGGCCAGATATAGCCCTTTGGCATCCCATATGTCCAGCAACCCGGCAGCGAACGCCCAAGCCCGGGCGCACCTGGACAGTGCCACCGGCGCTACGCGGCGCTAAGGCAAAAAGAAAACTTTACTACGCGCGAGTCGGGCATAGGATTATTCCGCGCCGCCCCGCGGGGCGGAACCGCGAATGGATTTGAAGCGACACGAATATCCGGCAGCCGGCAGGCCGATTGCGAACGCAGACAGGTTGAACTCACCGGAAAAGGTGCCGGCCGCCCGTCCCTGCCCAGCGAGCACAGGCGTTTTATGGCCTTTGCCCGTGGCTTCGGGATTCAATCGAGCAAACATCCAGGTTACAGAACTGAAACAGGAGACCCCACCCATGGACCTCCATCATCCCCTCTTGCAAGAGTTTCCGGAACATCGCGAGACGATCAAGCGTCTGAAGGAGTCTGACGACCATTTCCGGAGTCTTTTCGACGAGTACCACCGGTTGGACGACGAAATCTACCGGATCGAGGAGGAAATCGATTTCGCGACGGATCAGGAGATTGAGGAACTCAAGATGCGCCGCGCCAAGCTCAAGGATTACATCTATCACCTGATCCGCCACGCGCCGCCGCCCTGCCCGGCCTGCGCTGGAACAGGCCTGGCCGGCTAATCAAGCCGGCGGGTTTCGCCCCGCCTGGGAGCGCACGCGGGCCGCCAATGTTGTGCCGCCGGCAAGGTGCTTGGAGCGGGCGGTGGGCCAGCCTTTTGATTGAGTGGCACCGATTGCAGCCCAACCGTAACCTGTGCCTTTGCGGACTTTCTGGCCTAATCGCGCCGTTACGAATGGTCGCCGCCAGCGCCCCGCGCTCTCACCCGGCAGGGCGAGCCGATGTCGGCGGACTCCCGAGCGTAAAGAAAAGGCTGATTCACGCGAGATTATCCGCTAGGTTGGAACTGATGAAAATCGTTGATAAAATCCTGAGCCAGTTGGCAGATCTGATCAGCCGCGGCAGCTACCAGCAACTGGAGTCGGAAGGGATCGAGATCAAACCCGTGCCCTCCACCGGTGGAGACTGGAAACAGCGCCATATCGCTGTGAACGCCTTCCTCAACACGCGTGGCGGTATTCTAATCCTGGGCGTAAAGGAGGAAGGGCAGGGGCAGCCGCGGCGTTATGTCTTCACCGGCTACCGCGAGGATGCCGAGGCAAAGCTCAAGGAGTTTGCGACCCTTTTCACCGACCGGCCGGGCAACCCGCTAAATCTCAGCGATTGCTTTCCCCCGATGGAATTGCGCGATTTCATGGGCGGCCGGGTGGCCATTGTGTACGTGGACGAGCTGTCAGCGGAGCGGAAGTTCTGCTTTTACCAAGGTGTTGCATACCGGCGGTCGCTGACCGGTGAGCATAAAATTTCCGAGGCGGACATCGAAGCGCAGGAAGATTACAGGCGAGAGGCACTCCAGGCCAGGGAGATCCGCCCGCTGCCGGGGATTACCCCCGATCGCATCGACTTGGACAAGTTGAATGAGCACATCCACCACCTTAACCAGCCAGTGAAAGTCGAGACGATCAAGGCCGACCTGGCCTCAGCGATGCCGTTCCTGACTCGAAAACAGTTTGTCATCAATAATCAAATGACGACGCTCGGCATGCTTGTTTGTGGGGCGCATCCGGAGGACGCACTGCAATTCCGCTGTCATGTCCATGGCTATGTGGACGTGCCCCAGGAGATCGCACAGGACAAGCAGGACCTGATCAACAACATCATCCCGCTCATGGAATCTTCAGTCGCTTACGTCCTGCGCAATATCCAGGTTGGAGTAAGCGTCGCCCAAGGCGGCAGTCCGTCGTTGCAATACCCCGAAAGGTTGATCCGCGAAACCACTAACAACGCCCTGGCGCACCGTGATTATACCATCAACAGGCAGGTAATCATCGCTGTCAAACCCGGCGCCTACATTTCAATTCGGAATCCTGGCTCTTTCCGAAAAAACCTGCTGATCGAGGCCCCTGAGGCGGCAGTTCCGTTGCGGCGGATCATTCCCGAAGCCAAGCCGAGAAACCCCCGCCTGGCTAACGTGCTCAGGGTCTTCCGGAAATGGGAAGGCCGTGGGATCGGAATGGCCACCCTGGTTGACGTTTGCCTCCAGAATCAAATCGACCTGCCTTACTACCGGTTTTACTCAGAGGAGGTAGAACTGTTTTTGTGCTCAGGCAAACTGCTGGATGAGCGGATGGAGTGGATCCTACAATCTTTCGACGGCTACCTTGAGGGCAAGCTACAGGGAAATCCGTTGAGCGAACCGCAGAAGCTCGTCTTGGCTTACTTGATCAAATCGGAATGGGCCAACGAGCAATTACGCTACACGATCATCCTCACCCCGGACAACAATCATTTCAACGAATTGATCCCGCTGGAAAGGGCGGGTCTGATTACCAAACATCCTTCGAGCCCACCGCTCTACCCTATCTATCTCGCCGATCGCGTCCTGCTGTCGAGTAACTACCTGGAGGAGCTGAGGCAGATGTTCGGACCCGGACTTGATGCTCTCGCCCCATTTCTAAAAGAAATCCTAAGCATCGTTTATCGCTTTAATCACTTCTCGAAAGCGCATTTCGTGAGCGCCAAACAAGCCAGTTTCATATTCTGGTCCCAGAAATTTCCGGAGCAGGAAGGGATTCACCAGTTTGATGTCCTGTACCGCAAGGTCCGGCGTTCTTTTAACAAGCTCGAGGATTCAGGGTACATTAGACGTCACGAAAACAAACCCCGCTACGAACTAAACCCCGAGTTCACGAAGGAGAGACTCCTGTGAAGGGGCTTCCCGATTGTGGCGACAGGCGGGCATCGACGAATTGGTTCGAAAATCACCCCCGCCGTCGCCCCTGACCGCGTGTGCGGGCCCCGATGAAAAACACCCCTCACGACAATTGCCTGTCCTTTCTCCGATGAGCCAAAGGTTAATCCATTGTCTCCTGCCTTTAGGGATTTCGTTATGCGGCGCGGTCTCGCCGGTCTTTGCTGGATGGGTGAACGTCACTGGCAACCTTGCCAATATGCCGTCGGAATGCGGCAACCTTTGCCTGCTTTCCGTGGTTCCCGGCAAAGACGAAATCATTGCCGGTATTGCCCAGAAAGGGTTATGGGCGACGAGCGACGGCGGCATGAACTGGACGCCCCTGGGTCAAGGCGGCGGCTCCGACCTCATCGTCAACCGGCCTTCCTGGATCGTGTATGACCCGGCCAATTCCGATGTTTTCTGGGAAAGCGGCATCTATAACAGCTTCGGCGTGTATCAAACGACCGATGGCGGCCAGACCTTTCATCATCTGGGAAAGATCACTCATAACGATTATCTGAGCATTGATTTTTCTGACCCGCAGCGGCTGACTTTGCTGGCCGGCGGCCATGAGCAAAGCCGTACGGTTTGGAAATCGGTGGATGGAGGCCGGAACTGGGCCAATGTCGGGACCAATCTGCCGGCCGGGACGAAATTCTCTTCCAATCCGCTCCTGGCCAGCGCGTCAACGTATCTGGTCAACGCCTCGGGTTATGGCGTCGGCACCGGCGGAGTTTATCGTACAACCGATGGCGGAACGACCTGGACCTCGGTCTGCACCTTGGAGGCGAACGGCATTCCCCTGGCCGCCTCAGATGGCACGATCTATTGGGAACTGATCTATGATCGTGGGGTCATCCGAAGTGCTGACCAGGGACAGGCCTGGGTTCAAGCATGCGGTTTCGGCGCGATCAAGGGCGCTCACGTGATCGAACTCCCGGACGGCAGACTGGCCGCGGTGGGAGCGAATTGCATCAAAGTGTCTTCAGATAAAGGCTCGTCCTGGGCACAGGTTGCCGAACCCACCCCAATCCAGGCTGCGGGAGTGGTCTATTCTCCGGAGCGGCAGGCCTTTTTTGTATGGCAATGGGATTGCGGCAATAAAGTGCTCCCCAATGCCATTTTTCGTTGCGATTATCCCACAAAGTAAGACTGCTTCAACGTTATAAGGTTGTAACGGTGTAGCTTTGTAACTTCGTGGCCGCGTCGCTTGGTCACTTCCCTTTGAGGATCGCGAGGCCAAAGTCGCGGTTGAGCTTGGCGATGAAGTTGAGGCTGATTTCCTTGGGACAAACCGCCTCGCAGGAGCCGGTGACCGTGCAGTTGCCGAAGCCCTCGGCGTCCATCTGGCGCACCATGTTGAGCACGCGACGGTCCTTTTCGGCTCGGCCCTGGGGCAGGAGGTTCAGATGGGAGACTTTGGCGGCGACGAAGAGCATGGCGGAGGCGTTCTTGCAGACGGCCACACAGGCGCCGCAGCCGATGCAGGCCGCCGCGTCCATCGCGCGGTCGGCGACGTCCTTGGAGACCGGGAGGGCGTTGCCGTCCGGGGCGCCGCCCGTGTTCACGGAGATAAAGCCGCCGGCTTGAATGACGCGGTCAAAGGCACTCCGATTGGTGCAGAGGTCTTTGAGCATGGGGAAGGCCCGCGCGCGCCAGGGCTCGATGGTGATGGCCTGGCCGTCCTTGAAATGCCGGAGGTGAAGCTGGCAGGTGGCGGTGCCGCGCCGGCCGCCATGCGGGAGCCCGTTGATGACCAGGGAACACATGCCGCAGATGCCTTCGCGACAATCCGAGTCGAAGGCAATCGGTTCCTGGCCGCGCCCCAGGAGCCCTTCGTTCACCACGTCGAGCAGCTCCAGGAAAGACATGTCCGGCACCACGTTGCTCGCCTCGTAAGTCTCGAAGTGGCCGGGGGTCTGGCCGTTCTTCTGCCGCCATACTTTAAGGGTCAGATTCACTTGTAGCTCCTCGTGCTCATCTGGACGGCTTCATAGACCAGCGGTTCTTTGTGCAGCACCGGCGGCCGGTTCGGGCTCTGGTATTCCCAGGCGGCCACATAAGCGAAATTCTCGTCGTCGCGCCGGGCCTCGCCGTCGGGCCATTGGAATTCCTCGCGGAAATGCCCGCCGCACGATTCGCGGCGATGCAGCGCGTCCAGGCAAAGCAGTTCGGCGAACTCCATGTAATCGGCCACGCGCCCGGCGTATTCCAGCGTCTGGTTCAAATCGCCGCCCTCGCCGGGGACATTGATATTCTGCCAGAATTCCTCGCGCAGTTCGGGGATGCGTTTGAGCGCTTCCTTCAGGCCGCTTTCGTTGCGCGCCATGCCGCACTTCTCCCAGAGCAGTTTCCCCAACTCTCGGTGCAGCGACAGCGCCGTCCGCTTGCCCTTGACCGACAGCAGCCGCGCGATGAAGGCTTTGACGTCCCCCTCGACTTTCTTGAACTCGGGGTGGCTGGCGGTGACCTTGGCCTGTTTGACCGAGGCGAAGTAGTGGCCCACGGTGTAAGGCACAATGAAGTAGCCGTCCGCCAGGCCCTGCATGAGCGCGCTGGCCCCAAGGCGGTTGGCGCCGTGGTCGGAGAAGTTCGCCTCGCCCAGGACGAACAGGCCCGGCAAATTGCTCATCAAATGGTAGTCCACCCACAGTCCGCCCATCGCGTAATGGACCGCCGGGAAAATACGCATCGGCACCTGGTAGGCGTTCTCGCCAGTGATCTTCTCGTACATGTCGAAGAGGTTGCCGTAACGCTCCCGGATGACCCCCTCGCCCAGCCGCTTGATCGCATCGGCAAAATCCAAGTAGACGCCCAGCGCCCCCGGCCCCACGCCGCGGCCAGCGTCGCAGGCTTCTTTCGCCGCCCGCGAGGAGATGTCGCGCGGGGCCAGGTTGCCGAAACTCGGGTACTTCCGCTCCAGGAAATAATCGCGGTCGGCCTCGGCAATCGCGCCGGGCGGGCGGGGGCAATCTTCCTTGCGCTGGGGCACCCAGACCCGGCCATCGTTGCGCAGGGACTCGGACATCAGGGTGAGTTTGGACTGGTGTTCGCCGCTGACCGGGATGCAGGTGGGGTGGATTTGCGTGTAGCAGGGGTTGGCAAAGAAGGCACCCTTCTTGCAGGCGCGCCATATCGCGGTGACGTTGGAGCCCTTGGCGTAGGTGGCCAGGAAAAAGACGTTGCCGTAACCGCCCGTGGCCAGGACCACGGCCTCGGCCGGGTGACAGGAGATTTCCCCGCTCAGGAGGTTGCGGGCGACGATCCCCCTGGCCTGACCGTCAATGACCACCAGGTCCAGCATCTCCGTGCGCGAAAACATCTGCACGGCCCCCAGGCTAATCTGCCGGCACAGCGCCTGGTAGGCGCCCAGCAGCAGTTGCTGGCCGGTCTGGCCGCGCGCGTAGAACGTGCGCGAAACCTGCGCCCCGCCGAACGAGCGGTTCGCCAGCAGCCCGCCGTATTCGCGGGCGAAGGGCACCCCCTGCGCCACGCACTGATCGATGATGTTCCCGCTCACCTGCGCCAGCCGATAGACGTTGGCCTCGCGCGACCGAAAATCCCCGCCCTTGAGCGTGTCGTAAAACAGCCGATAGACGCTGTCACCGTCGTTCTGGTAGTTCTTGGCGGCATTGATGCCGCCCTGGGCCGCAATGCTGTGGGCGCGGCGCGGACTGTCCTGGAAACAAAAGCATTTCACCTGGTAACCCAGCTCCGCCAGCGAGGCCGCCGCCGAGGCCCCTGCCAGGCCGCTGCCGACCACGATGACCTCGAATTTGCGCTTGTTGGCCGGGCTGACCAGCTTCAACTCGAACTTGTGCTGGTCCCACTTCGCCGGGAGCGGGCCGGAAGGGATATGTGCGTCCAGTTTCATGTTAGCGCTTACTTGCCGTAGCCCAGCAGAATCGCCACCGGGATGGAGCTATAGCCGAGAAAAACCACGACCGCGACGACCACCGCCAACCGGTCCAGCCAAGGCCGGTAGGCGTCGTTCTTCCAGCCCAGGGACTGGAAGAGGCTGCTGGCGCCGTGGCTCAGATGCAGGCAGAGCAGGCCGAGGCCCAGGACGTAGAAGGCCGAGACCCACCCGTTGCTGAAACCCACCACAATCATCCGGAACACGTCGTGCCGCTGCTGCGGGTCCAGGTACGTCTCGAAATCCTGGCCGGTAAAATTGATGGCGCTCGCCTCGACCGTGTAGTGCAGGAGGTGATAGACCACGAAAACGAAGATCATCAGCCCGCCCACAAACATCCACCGCGAGGCGAAGGTCGAGCCGACCGGCTGATACCGGGCGTAGCCCACCGGCCGCGCCGCCCGGTTCTCCAGCGTCAGTGTCACCGCCGACCACAGATGCAGCCCCAGCAGGAGCAGCAGGACCATGCGCACCGGCCAGAGCAGTTCCACGTTCGACTGCAGGAAATGGCCGTAGCGATTGATGACCTCCCGGCCCAGGAACACCTGCAAATTGCCCGCCAAGTGCCCCAGGACGAACAGGAACAGGATGCATCCCGTCGTCGCCTGGACGTACTTCTTGCCCAGCGACGACCCAAAAATGTTCGTGATCAGTTTCATCGGCCAAAAAACCGCCCGCCGCCCCCGTCTGGCTCAAGACGGCGCAAGCGCAACAATCTGATGATATCCCGGCCAGAGTCAAGCAAACTAAAGTCATTTTGGGCAGAGGAAACCATATAAGTGACGCTTACCTATCGCCCATATCCTCACAGACCTGGCCCGCCGGCGAGATTACAACTCCAAACCAGCCGCCGCCGCCGCCGTCGCGGCCGGGCCATCGGGGGGCCGCCATCCCCATGCGGCGAAAAATCCGCCGGTCGATAGTGGGGCAGGCGTCTCGCCTGCCTGCCTTTGATTGATAAATCGCTGGCGGCAGGGCGTGCCTTTGGTTAAAGTAGTGGACATGCGGGTTAACAGAGTTATCATTGAGAATTTCAAACGGTTCGAGTCCGTTCAGGTGGACCTGCGTGACTTTGACTGTTTGGTAGGCGCCAACAACTCCGGCAAAACGACCTTGCTGCAGGCCCTGGCGCTATTCGATTTTTGCACCCACCATTCTTTACAGAGGCGCAATGATGAGACCGGGCGGCCCGGTGGCGGCAGTGAAGGCCGTGGCCGCATCGAGTTACGCAACCGAACGATCGCCCCGGAGGATTTCTACGTCCTTCCGGTTTCGAATCCGATGGACATCTGGACCGACCGAAAGACCATGCAGGGTGGCAAGCAACGCCGCATCCGGGTTACGGTTGTTTTCGACACCGGTTTGAAGGTTACGGCGACGGTGAAGCTCGACTTCAACCGCTTCGGTGTTTCCATCGTGCCTTCGGACGGCTCGCAGGAGGCCCTGGCACAACTGCTGGAGTTTCGGATGGCTTACTTGCCGGTATTCTCGATGTTCCTGCCGCGGGAGGAACGCAGACTTTCGGCGGCCATTGAAGACGAGTTGGGGCGCGGCCGGGTCCACACGGTAATCAGGAACCTGCTGCTGGAAATCAAAAACCAGGGGCATCTCGACAGCCTCACCGAGATCATGCGGCGCAGCTTTCCCGCCCTGAAAGACATGGAAATCCGCTGGGACGAGGCCACGGATCGTTACATCACGGTCACCTACCATGAACAGGACCGCCCCAAGGATTTCGACATCTTCTCAGCCGGGAGTGGATTCCAGCAGTTCCTGTATCTTTTCGGTTTCGTGCTCCTCAAACGCCCCAGCGTCATCCTGCTGGATGAACCAGATGTGCACCTTCACGGTTCTCTGCAGGGCGTCCTGTTGAGCGAGCTCCGGCGTTTGGTCGAGCAAGGCAAACAGGTCCTCATGGCCACCCATTCTCGGGAGATGATTACACGTTTCAGCCCGGAAAACATCCTGGCGCTGGATCACGGCCCCCCCGCGCGGCTCGCGGTGGCATTCGACGTCTATGACACGCTGGACCGGCTCGGCTCGCTCGATCCATCCCAGTTGACGATGATTCAGGCGTACCGTCGTGTCCTGGTGGTAGAAGATCGCGCCGACCGAGACATTTTGTCGCTGTTTTGCGCCAAGTGCGTCGGCCAGAACGTATGGCAACAGATCGAGCGGCGGGTGGCCTTCTGCTTCGCGAAAGGCAACCCGTGGAAGCAGCACGACATGGCTCGACTCCGCGGGTTGCTGCAGCAAATGATCGCCGTCACAGGGCCAGCGCTCGAAATATTCGCGATCGCCGACCGCGATTATCATCCTGATCCTGACAGGTTGGAGGCTTCGCTGCCGGCGGATCACATCCGGTGGCACATCTGGCGGCGTACAGAGATCGAGAATTACCTGCTCCATCTGCCCACCATAGCGCGGTTGGTGGGTGGCGATGGCCGGCAAACGACATTCGACGACAGGCTGCTCCGTGCCGAGTTCGATCGGCTGCTGGAAGCATCGCGCAACTCGGCGAACGACCGCATGGTGCAGACCCTCGACGAAATCCGTCACCGCGCCAAGGAGCCCTGGGACGCCGCCACGATGGCGCGGATGGCGCGCGAATTTCTTGACAAGCATTGGTCCTCGGAAAAACTTGCCCTAGCCGACGCCAAGGATGTGGTGCTGCCGGGCGTGAAGCGGTGGCTTCAGGATAAGGGCTGGGGCCAGTTCTCTGACGTAAAACTGGCTGAGATGCTGAAGCCGGTGGACTTGCCGCAAGAGATTCACGAGCTGGCTAAGGCGCTGGCTGGCTTCGCGGGGCTCCCTCCCGCTTGAGGAAAGTGCAGAGCAAAATGAGACGCGCCATGGCTATTCGCGTTCGTGGCGTCGTTGGCAGGCAACTCTCTGTCGCAACGCACGGCGGCCAGAAGGTCCACGATCGAATTGCTGCCACCCTGACTGCGGGGGAACAAGTGAAGCCCTCGCGCGGCAGGTGGCCAAGCAGAGGGGTCGCATCTCAACAATTGACAAATCGACGAGTGCGGCTTCAGTTTTTGGGTCTGCCGGCGGTTGTATTGCGGTCATGGCACGTGCATTGCGCGTCCAGCGCCAGGTGCGTCACTTCCACGTCGCGGTCGGCCGCGCATTGCCCAGGGGCGGGCGATCCATCGCCAGCACCGTCGCATCCAGAACTTCAAACTCAGCGGTTGGATACCTGCGGGACAGAACCGATTTTTGCCAATTCGCTTTCAGGCGCTCCTCGACCTGGGCCTTCTCGGTCGCGGATAACCGCCGCCACTTTACTTCGGTGACGATCAGCCGCCCGGGTTTTTCCTGGCGCACAAAGTCAAATTCCAGGCGGCCTTCCCAATACCGGGCGGCTTCCAGATGGCGGCGGCGGCAAAAATCCTCAAACACAGTCGCCGCGTGTTCATGGAGCAGCCTGGCTTTCTCTGCCGCCTCATATCGGTGCCACCGGGTGCGGTGGGGCGAAAACACCCGGAACCAGAACCGGAGCGTCGGGTCCTGAATGCGATAGAGCGTCTTCTTGGTGGACCTGGCGCTCTCGGCAAAAGGAAACTCCCGTTCCAGAATCGAGGCATCCAGCAGTTGTTGGAGTAATCGTGAGAGATTGGTTTGCCGGGTCGCCATCCTGGCCGCCATCTCGGAGGGCTTCTCCGCGCCCCGGCCAATGGTTTCCAAAAGGGAAATGGCATTCATCCCCGCGATCCCCTCATCCCGCAGAATGCGGGCTGGTTCTTGCTCCAGGTAGGGAGCGAAACCAAAAAACAACTCCTCGGCCAACTCAATCGCCGATTGCCCGGGTTCGAGAAATTCCCAATACTTTGGGATTCCCCCGACCATCGCGAAGCGGTTGAATGACTCCATGTCGGCCGGGTCCAGGTTACAGGCCTGGCAAAACGCCCCGTAACTCATCGGCTTGATCTGGAGCAGTTTTCGGGCGCGGTGGTAAAGGGGGGCCGCCCGGTTCAGGAACAGGTCATTCATCATCCGTGTGCTGGAGCCGGCCAATACTAACAGGCGCTGCTTTGCCCGGCCGTGATCCAGCCAGCGTTGAATGACACTTGGCAGGGACGGGTCCGAGGCCACCAGATAGGGAAATTCGTCCACGCAGAGAATGAATGGCCCTTTCCGCAGGCCAACCAGTTCAAAGAACTCCGCCCAGCTCTTGGGCACCAGACTCGTCTCCAACTGGCCCTTTACGTCCTGATAGGCCTGGTCCAGTTGGATTTCCTTGGCTGCCTCGATGGCCTGGCTGTAAAGTCCGCCCCGCGGTTCGAGCCAATGGACGAGCAGGCGCGTCTTTCCCACCCGGCGCCGTCCGAATACCACCAACAGGCCGCCTGATTTCGCAGCCGCATCGAGTTCCTTCAACTCTGCCGCCCGGTTCGTGAATTCCAAGTTCATGCGCTATGTACGAAGGTCATTATGTATATGAAGCATAATGTTTGGCAAGCCGAATGTTTTGCCGCGCGACACACATTCCGTAGCCCGCCGGACAAATCCGCGTACAGATCGCGCAGATGCTCCCGCAAGTCCTCAAGCGACTCGCCCTGGGTGATGTAATCCGGGAACTCCTCGCATGGGAGTGTTTGCGAACGGCGAATGGCGAACGGCGAACGGCCTTTCCCTCTTGCATGCGCTCGGGGCGCGCGCCTGCCGGCGCCAGGCAGCGTAACGCGGCAGTTTGAGCCGGCTTACGCCGGCGGCTACGGGGGGCTGGACGGGGGCGCGTGGTGACTGCCCCCGAGCGTCTGCCTGCGCCAGGCAGCGTAGCGCGGAGGTTTGAGCCGGCTTACGCCGGCGGCTACGGCGTTCGGGCTTCGGGTTTCGGCTTTTATCTTCTGCGCTGTTGGGCGCGGCGCTTGGCCTCGAGGAGGCGGCTGGTCGTGCTGGCGGGGGCGGGCTCTTCGAGGGCGGTCCCGGCCGGTTGGGCGGCCAGTTCGACGCCGGGCCGGGGCGGGCCGGGGGCCAGGGCGTCGGGGGGCTCCGCCCCCGGCAAAGGCAGGGCAGGCGTCTTTTGCGGGCGGAACAGGTCGGGGTCAGGTTGGGCGGCGGGGGCGGTTTGGCGGGAGCGAACGGCGTCGCGGCGGGCCAGGAGGGCGGCCAGGGATTCTTCGGCCTGAGGGCTGCGGGGCACGCCCTCCCAGAAGAGGAGCCAGGCCCGGAGTTTCTGCATGGCGCGGCGCAACTCGTCGCGGTCGAGTTGGATGCGGCGGACGGCGACGTCGAGGATGAAGAGCAGGACGGCAAAGCGGATGAGCGATTCCCAGAGGGCGCGGGGCTGGTAGGTTTTCTGGCGGTCGTGCGAGAAGGGGTTGAGGTCCAGGGAGGCGGGGTCCAGGAGTTTGCCCTTGCCGCTCTCGGCGAGGCGGCGCAAGAGGTTGAGATTGGGTTCGATGGCGTTGAACTCCGGGGAATAATTGACGCTGGCGCCGAGCCTTTGGGAGCCGCGCACCTGGCCGTCTTTGATTTCCAAGAGGTTCAAGTTGTAGGAGCCGACTTCCCTGGTCGGGAAACGGGCTTCATAATGGCCCGGGCCGGTCTGTTCGACATGGATGGTCTGCTTCTGGCCTTTGGGACTGACGACCAGGGCCTGGAGGTTGAGGAAATTCCGGTAATTGCCTTGTGCGTCGGAGGCGTCCACGCCGAGCACGGCCTCGCCTTTGTCGATGGTGACCTCGGTGTGGAAGTCGGCGTTCTCGAGGCGGCGCAGGCTCCATTGGGCGATTTGGGACCAGAACTGGCGGTATTTATCCCAGTTGAGCCAGAGTTTGCCCCACTTGGCCCTGGCGTCGGAGGTGAAGGCGACGGCGCGGCCGAGGCCGTATTGCCAATGGGCCAGGAGCGGGTCGCCTTTATCGGTCCAGAGGGGTGTTTCGGCGCGCGGCTTGGGGGTGGTGGCGACGTAGCCGAGGAGCTTCGGGTAATCGGCCGGGCTGATGCCGCGCACGACCTCGCTGAGGGAGCGGACCTGGGGTGTGAAGGGCTCTTCGTAAATGGCGGACTTGAGGATCACGGCCGTTTCCTTGATGAAGACCTGGGGCAGGTCATCGGGCGAGGTGACGTTGTAGGCGCGGCCCTTGCCGCGCTCGGCCATGAACTCCATGGTATCGGGCCCGGAATGGCCGGAGATGAGAATGGTGCTGACGCTGATGCGGTCGTCGACAATGGCCTTGAGCAACTCCTCGGTGGGGGCCTGGGGATCGCCGTCGCTGAAGATGATGATATGCTTGAGGTTGGCGGTGGATTTACGGAGGGCGGCGTGCGCCTTTTCGAGGGGGCCCTGGAAGCCGACCATATCGCCCTGGTTCATGCCGGCGATTTGGGCGGCGAGGTCTTTCTTGTTGCCCACTTTCTGGAGCTCGAAGACCCAGCGCTCGGTGCCGTCCCACAGCAGCACGCCCATCTCATCGGCGGGGCCGAGGGCGGCCAGCACGCCCTCGGCGCAATCGCGGGCGACCTGGTTGCCGTTGTTGAACTCCATGCCGTGCATGATGAGGACGACGGCGCCGCTGGGGAGGACCTTTTTGCTGTCCAGTTCCATGCTGAGGGGCAGGGTGGATTCGAGCGGGGTGCCGCGGTAGCTGCCGGCGGCGTAAGCCTGGTCGCCGCCAATGCAGGTCAGGCCAACGCCGAAATCGCGGACGGCGCTCTCGAGCAGCTTGAGGCGGTCGTTGCCCAGGTGGGCGTCGCCGGCCTCGACGTTGCTGATGAAGATGGCATCGTAGTTCTGCATCTCGGCCAGGGTGGCGGGGAAGCGGTCCAGGCCGACGAGGCGGTTGGTGATGTGGGAGGCCTGGAGGGCGGCCGCCAGGGGCTTGTCCTTTTCGGGGTCGGCCGAGACGATGAGGATTTGGGGATCGCCGCTGACGATGGCAAAGCCGGAGGCGCGATTGTTCTGCGGCAAGGGGTCGCCCTTGACATCCACCTGCACGTCATAGCTGTAGTAGCCGGGCTGGGGCAGCGCCTGGGGGAAGGCGAAGAGGTTCTTGCCCGCGGTGAGGTCGACTCGTTTTTCGCCGAGAAACTGCTCGTTGCGAAACAGGCGCACGGTCGCCGGCGTGGCCTGCTCGGCCTGGACGAAAATCTTGACCTCGAAGGCCTGGCCTTTTTTGAGCCTCGGGGGCACCTGGAGTTTTTGCACCGAGACGTCATTGGCGCGGGACACGCCCATCGGTACGACGTCCACGGTTACGCCAAGCTGCTGGTTGGCCCCCAGCACGGCGCTCAGGGCGTCGCCGATGTTTTCGTTGCCATCGGTCAATAAGACCAGGCGCTTCTGGCCGGTCTCCGGAAAGGCGGCCGTGCCGAGGCGGATGGCGGCGGCCAGGTCGGTCCGCTCGGTCCCCACCACGGCCTGGACCTTCTGCAAGTCCACCGCGGAACTGGGGGAGGACTCAATGCTGGCCTCGCTGCCGAAGACAATCACGCCGGCTTTGTCGAGGCTGTTTTTTTGTTTGGCGATTTTGTTGACGTAATCCTTGGCGGCTTCCTGTTGCGGGGAGGGGATGCTGTCGGAGCGGTCGAGCACGAAGAAGACGTTCATGCCCTCGACCGGGCGCAGCATCTGGAGGCCGGCCACGGCGCCGAGCAGGGCCGTGAGGACCAGGGCGCGAATGGCGAGAGCGGTCCAGCGGCGCCACTGGCTGACCTGGACGTCGCTCTTCCAGGCAAACCAGATCACCCAGGCCAGCGCCGGGGCCAGCAGCAGCAGGTAATAGGGATGGGTGAACTGGAGGTTCACTTGTGTATGAATTTCTGGACCCGGTGGTTTTGTGAATCGGCCACGTAGAGATTGCCTGCCGAATCGAGGGCGACGCCCCAGGGGTTGCTGAATTGGCCGGGGGCGGCGCCCGGGCCGCCAAGGGTCTCGAGCGGCTGATCGTTGGCGTCGAAAACCTGGATGCGGCTGTTGCCGAATTCGCAGACGTACTGCCGTCCGGCCGCGTCCACGCAAATATCGTAAGGATAGCTCAGGCCGCCCCGGCCTTGACCGGCTTTGCCATAAGCGCGCAGAAACTTGCCGTCGCGCGAGAAAACCTGGATGCGGTGATTGCACGAATCGGCCACATAAACCCGGTCCTGCGCGTCGACGCACAACCCTTCCGGCCGATTGAATTCGCCCGGCCCGTTGCCGGCCTGGCCGAAGCTGCCCAGGAAGGGCGGGGCAGGGGTCCCGCCGGCATTGGATTGGAGGGGGAGAGGTGGCAGGCGAGACGCCTGCCCCACTACAGCCACGACAGGCGGGCCGGGGGCCTGGTCCACCAGGCTGAAGCGCTGGACCCGCTCGACTGGACCGTATTCACTGACCAGGATTTCGTTCTGGGAATTCACGGCCACCGCGCGGGGCATCAGGAACTGGCCGGCGTTGGTGCCGGGCCGGCCCCATTGGCGGACCAATTGGCCCGCCGGCGAGAAATGGTTTACGCGCTGATAATGCGGCTCGACGACAATGATATTGCCCTCGCGGTCGCGGCACATGCCCTTGGGCTTGCCCAGGTCGGTCTGCGGCATCTGCCAGGAGAGCAGGAACAGGCCGTTGGAGGAGAATTTCTGCACCCGCCCGGTCATGTCCACGACGTAGAGATTGTCCTGCCGGTCCACGGCGACCGACCGCGGCTTGTTGAGCTGACCCAGGCCCACGCCGCGCGAGCCGATGACTTGCACGCGGCTGAAGAGCCGGCTTTGGAGAGGCAATTCGTTGGACGCCGGCCCGGGAGCGCAGCCTGCCAAGAGCAGGAGGAGGCAGGCGCAAAGAGGTGATGTGTGATGCGCGAGGCGTGATGCGCGCGCGCGCGCCGCGTCGCAGGCCTTCCACAGCGCCAGCGGGGCGAGGGCCAGCGCCACCAGCGTCAGGCACAGGGCGTTGACCTGCGCGTTGTGGCCGTAGTGAAGGAGGTTGAAAACCCGCAGGGCCACGGTCTCGCCGCCCGGCGGCACGACCAGGATCATGGACTCGACATCCCAAAGGCAAAGCAGGAAAACGATATACCAGGCGGCGGCTACCTGGGGCGCAACCTGGGGCCAGTGCACGTAACGCAACATTTGCCAGCGCGTCGCGCCCTCCAGCCGCGCGGCGTCGGTCAAATCGCGGTCGACCCCTTGCGCGGCATGGGCGACGGTGTTCCAACCCAGGGCGAGGTAGCGGACGACGAAAGCCAGGATGACGATCCCGGCGCTCTGGTAGAAGAGCCGCGTCCAGGGCCGATTGAACAAGGCGATCCAGCCGATGCCCAGCAGCACGCCCGGCACCAGGAAAGGCAGCCAGAGAAGCCAGCCGATAAGCGGTGCGCAACGTCCGGCACAACCAGAGGTTTGCGCCCGGTGGCGGCACTGTTGGGATGCGGCCCCAGCCAAAGCGAGGCCAATGACGACCGTGGCCGAACTGGCGGCGAACCAAACCGAATTCCATACGGCCGTCTGGCCCGCCGCCAGCGCGGCGGGCAGTTCGGTCCAGGTCCGCTTTCCGGAGACCAGTTGGAGGAGGGGCAGGCCGACGGCCAGGAGGCAAAGCAGGAGGGCGAGGGCGCCGGCGGACCAGAACCAGCCGCGCCCGAGCTGGCGGCGGAAGAGCTTTGGCGGCACCGGGCCCTCCAGCCTGGGCCAGGGAATTTCCTGCCGGCTCAACCAGAGCAGCAGGAGCAACGGGCCGAGCACGAGCGGCCAACTCAACTCCAGGGCGCCCAGGGTGTCGAAGCTCGTGTTGAAGCGGACCCACATCTCCGCCGGAAAGACCTTGACCTGCAAAATGGCGGGCACGGCAAAGTTGTTGAGCGCCAGGACGAAGGTCAGCACCGCCGCCTGGGCCAGGGCGTTTCTGGCCAGCGGCAGGAGCAGGCCGCGAACCAGCGCCCAGCCCGTCAAGGCCGGGTCGCTTTCCAGTTGTGCCGGCTCTAGTCGCTGCCAGGCGCTCCAAACGGCCAGCAAAGTGATGGGCCAGGTGAGCAAGCTCAAAATCCAGATGGTGCCGCCCGGTGAAATGATGCTAAGCGGCAGCCACGAGTGCCAGAGGCCGCTATGGCCCAGGTAACGGAGCCAGCAGTTGGTGACCAGGAACGGCGGCAGCGCCAGCGCCGCGACGGCCACGGCCAGCAACCGGTTCCGCCAGCGTCGCGGCAAGCCTGCCAGCCAGAGCGCGGCCACCAGGCCAAAGCTCACCGCCAGGAGCGTGGCAAGGCCGCTGACCAGGAGGCTGTTCTTGAGCAGGAGCCAGTTCATCTCAAAAAGATTTCGTTCAGTTTGGCCGTCGTGCCTTGGAGGTCGCGGAGGAGGCTGTCCCAGGACACTTTCAAGGTCGGCGTCGAGACGGCGCTGGCTGAAAGGCCTTCGAGCGCGCGGGCGGTGACCAAGCGTTCCACCACCTCGGGGCGCTGGAGGTAGTCGAAAAGTCGCTGGGCGGCCTCCGGGTGCGGCGCGCCCCGGGTCACGGCGACGGTATTGGGGATGAGGAGGGTTTCCTGGGACATGGGCAGGGCGGCGACGGGCAATCCGTCGCGCTGGCCGGCGGCGATGTCATCCGAATCGGTCAGGCCGACCCAGGCCTCGGCGCTGCCGACGAATCTTACGACGAGCGAATTGCCATCGACGAGGAACGGTTTGTTGGCGGCCAGGCCGCGGCACCAGGCGAGCCACGGCTCCTGGCCCCAGGCCTGGCGCAAGGCGTGGAAATGGGTGGAGGTGGTGCCGAATTGGGGCATGGCCAGGGCGACCTTGCCGCGCCAGCCGGCGTTGGTCAACTCGGCCAGGGAACGGGGAGGGGAGAAAAGGGAAAGGCGGTTGGTATTGATGACGAGGCGGCGGCTGCGATAGCCGAAGGCGGCCCAGCCGTTGGTCTGGCGGAAGACGTTCAGGGCCGCCAGGCGGCGGGTGCGCATTTCTTCGTTGCCCCAAAACACGTCGCATTGGGGATGCGCCCGCTCCGCCAGCAAGCGGTTGGCCAGACCCACGGTCTTGACCGCTTCGCTGTCATAAACGGCGCGGACCTTGATGCCGGTTTCCTTCTGGAAGTCGCGCAGGATAGGCTCGGCGTAGTCTTCGTCCTGGGCGCAATAGGCGACGACCTGGTGTCTTGCCTTGGTCAGGAGCGGGACAACCGCGGTGCAGAGCACCGCTAACGCGGCAATGAGCAGGCCGCCCCAGACCAGCCAAACCTGGCTGAACACTTCGTGCCGGGCGAATTCATCCCTCGGCCACTTGCGCTCCGGGTTCGGCTCTGGATTGCGGTTAGTCATTGATTGCTGATTTCGATTACCGTTGGAATAACCGAGGGGCGCATTTCATTTTCTTGGTCGCCTTTCTGCCTCTCAATCCTAATCTTAATCCTAATCCTAATCTTAATCTTAATCCAAATGAATCGCCTCTTCGACCATGAGAAACTGGACGTTTATCAGGAGTCTCTGGCCTTCGTCGCCTGGCTCGAGCCCCTGCTGCAAAAGCTGCCCAAATCGGTCGCCGTGCGTGACCAATTGGATCGGGCCAGTACCTCGATCGTGCTGAACCTTGCCGAAGGCAACGGAAAGTTCACCTCACCTGATCGTTGCCGATTTTTTGATATTTCGCGCGGGTCGGCTTTGGAGCGTGCGGCGGCGCTGGATGTTCTGGCCTCCCAAGGCCGGTGTGAGTTGAGTGTGGTCGTCTCCGGGAAAGAGCGGCTGCGCAGAATTGTTTCCATGCTCGTGGGGTTAATCAAAGCCAATTCTGATTGGCGGTTGCACGACGGAGATTAGGATTAGGATTAAGATTAGGATTAAGGTTGGGAGGGACCACCCAAAAAAGTGAAGTGCTCCCGTAACCAGGCCAAGAGGCGCCGGGGCCTTGATTAGCGATGGCCAATTGGCGCTCGTCACACGGTCCTCCGATGGTAGTACCACCATTCGCCCAGCAGGACGAGCAGGGCCAGGCCGACAATCGTGCGCCAGACTTCCATGTTCGCGCGTTGCATGGAGGTGGCCTGGACCTTGGAGTATTTGCCCAGTTGGAGTTCGTCGCGGGGCTTGATGTTGCTCTCGGCGGCGTCGAGCAGGTTGACGCAGAACACGGTTTCATTGGTGCCGAGGCGCAGCCGATAGACGCCCTGCTTAAAGGTGTCGCCAAAGACGAATTCGCTGGCGTTCGGATCGAGCGGCCAGGCCTTGGTCTGGCCGCCGGGCAGGGTCACTTGGGCGCTGGTCTCCGGGCGCGACAAAGCCAGCCGGAAGGCCTCGCCGGCCTTGACCAGCAACTGGCCGCCCTGGGCGTTGGCGGGGTTGAGCCACTCGACGGCATTGGCGATGAAGATGGGGAAGGAGATGCGCAAAGGCCAATTGCTTTCGAGGAAGTCGAAGCCGATCCAGACGATGCGCTGCCGGCCCAGTTCGCCTGCCAGCATGAGGGAGGCCTGCGGGGCGTCGGCCAGCGAGACCGCCCAGGTCGGCGTGCGGGCGGTAAAACTTTCCTTGACCTGGACATTATCAAACCCGGCATAACGCATCAGCGGATGTGAACTGCGCCAGTCGACAATCGGGGGCGCGTCGACGCTGGTGACGTTCTCGACCCAGTTGGTGTTCAGGACATGAATGGCCAGGACGTTGCCGGGCGGCCAAAGCGCCGGAACCACATCGTCGAGCACGACGAAATCGAACCCGGCGGGCGGGAGGGTCAGATTGGCCGCGACGGCCAGTTGGACATTGGGAGCGGCGCGCAAGGCCTTTTCCAGGAACCGGTTGCCGCGCGTCAGGAGCAGGACCTTGACCGGCTTGGGCAACAGGCTCACGATGGAGGCCTGGTTATCGGCCAGGAGGTCGTCCTTGGCCGTGAGCCGCACGGTGAAGACGCCATCGCGGGATTGGCCGGCGATAAAGACCTGGGGCGAGGTTTCGCCGGCGGGGATGGTCAGCGGGCGGGTTTCCAGCAGGCGCTCCTCGAATAGCAACTCGACTTCGGTCTCCAGGCGGTTGGTCCAGAAATTGGCGATGTTGGCATAGACGGCCCGCTGGCGGGGGTCCTCGGGATTGGCGCGCACGTCCAGCCCGGTGATGCCGAGGTTGTTGGCGTCCTTGCCGACGCGATGATAAATCAAGGGCAGCGGTTTGTTCTTGCTCTCGAACTGGGTCAACTCCGGGGCGGCGCCGTCGCTGAACAAATGGACCTCGGCATTGCGCTGGTCGCGCACGAGGGACTCGGCCATCCTGAGCGCCGAGAGCAGGCGCGTGGGGGAATCGGAGCAGACACAGGCCTGCAAGGCGCGGCGCAACAAGGCCTTCTCGCTGGTGGCGGATTGCTTGACCTCGGCATTGGCGCCGGCCAGCAGAATCACCATCTGGTCGTTGCCGGCGAGGCTGTCGACCCATTTGAGCGCCTCGGCGCGGGCCTTGTCGAAACGCGAGGGCGATTCATCGGTGGCCTGCATGGAGGCCGAGGCATCGAGGATGATGACGCGCAACTCGGCGGGTTTGACTTTGGCGGCGAAATAGGGCCGCGACAGCGCGAAGACGGCCAGGGCCAGCAGGATGAGTTGCAGCAGCAGCAGCCAGTTCTTGCGCAGCCTTTGAAAGGGCGCGCTGGCCTGGGTCTCGGACAGGAACCTGTGCCAGAGCAAGGTGCTCGAGACCAGCTTCACCACCCGCTTGCGCTTGAGCAGGTAAAAGACGATCACCACCGGGATGGCGGCGGCGAAGGCCAGGGCGGCTGGGGCTAGAAAGTGCATTTAAGCGCGAAGTGTTTTGAGTGCGGAGCGCGGACTGCGGAGTGTCCTGAGTCCTGCGCGTCTGCCAATTCCGCCACGCGCCCACAAGAACATCACGTTGATTTACAAGGCATTACAAAAGTCGCGCAAAACAGACGTTGCCAGATTGCTACCAAATAAGCTACTGTCACCCCACACAACACAATGGAACGGAAAACAGTCTGGCCGGTGAAACCACCAGGGAAACCAAGCGTGCATCTCATGCCCCGCAGTTTACCGAGGTGCTGGACGGACGCAAGCATCCCGTCTCTTCTTCCGCTTGAAGCAGTAGCCACCTCGAAACCTGTGTTCACATAAAATCTAAATCTGTCCAAACCAAATTGTGAAAACCCAATTGAATCATCTGTTCACCGCGCTGGCACTGCTGGCGCTTTCCACCCTCAACTCGCAATTCTCAAGCGCCCACGCCCAAGGTACGGCGTTCATGTATCAAGGCCGGCTGAATGACGGCACCAATCCTGCCGACGGCAGCTATGACCTGACATTCTCGCTGTTTAACGCCAGCACGGGCGGCAGCAGCCTCGCCGGGCCGGTCACCAATACCGCGGTCGCCGTCAGCAACGGTTTGTTGACGACCATGGTGGATTTCGGCGCCAGGGTGTTCACCGGCGGCAGCAACTGGCTGAACATCGGCGTACGGAGCAATGGCGGCGGCGCGTTCACCTCGCTGACGCCGCGCCAGCAGTTGACCCCGATGCCCTATGCCATCTTCGCCGAAGGCGCGAACGCGGCGGGCCTGACCGGCAACATTCCAAGCGGAGACCTCAGCGGCACATACGGCAATCCCCTCACGTTGAACAATGCGGGCAACACCATCGCCGGCAACGGCAGCGGGTTGACCGGCTTGAACGCGTCGCAACTCACCAGCGGCACGGTGCCCCCTGCTGCCTTAGGCAACGCCTGGAAAATTGGTGGAAACGCCGGCACGACACCGGGCGTGAACTTCGTCGGCACGACGGACAACCAGCCCCTGGAACTGTGGGTCAATGGCGCCCGGGCGTTCAGGCTGGAGCCCAATGCCTCCGGACCCAACGTGATCGGCGGGGCGGCCAATAACTCCGTGGCCACCTACGGCGCGACCATCGGCGGCGGCTGGGGCAACTTGATCCAGAACAACGCCGTCTTTAGCACCATCGCCGGCGGCCAGAGCAACCAAGTCCAAGGCCTGGCCAGCGGCTACGGCGCCCATTTGGGTTTCATCGGCGGCGGTCAGAACAATGTGATCGAGCCCTTTGGATATAATGCTGCGATTCTCGGCGGGTACGCCAACCGCATTCAGTACGACGGCGATGCTACCGTCATCGCCGGCGGCGACTCGAATCTGATCGGCACCAATGCCGACTACGCCGCGATTGGCGGCGGACTAGGCAACCTCATCGCCACGGCACGCACCGGTGGCGTCGTCGGCGGCGGGATGAGCAACTCGGTCAGCAGCAGGTTCGCCGCGGTGGCCGGAGGGCAGAACAACAGTGCCGGCGACGGTGCCACCGGCACTGGCAGCTACGCGTCTGTCGGCGGCGGCCTGGCCAATCAGGCCCTGGGCAGCTATTCGACGATTGGCGGCGGTCACGCCAACTTCATTTGGTCGGACGTGAGCTGGAGTGAGCTCGGGTTCTACACCAACTCCGTGTTCGGCACGATCAGCGGCGGAGAGTCCAATCAGGTCTCCGGAGGATATGGGACCGTGGCCGGCGGCGTGGACAACTGGGCGGGCCGGCAGGACTTCGTCGGGGGCGGCGCTCACAACCTTTCCGGCTGGGATGGCTATGTTTCTACGGCGTGGACAACCATCGGCGGAGGCACGGCGAACTATGTCATGGGGGCGGGGGCCACCATCGGCGGCGGGATGACCAACAGGGTCGTGGGCGGGATCTACGCCACTGTCGGCGGCGGCATCCGTAATGAGGCGGATGGCGCCGGCGCCTTCATTGGCGGCGGCGGCTACGATGGGTCCACGGTCCTGGGTAACGTAGCCAGCGGCGCCGGCTCAGTCATCGCCGGGGGCACGCAGAATATCGCCAGCGGCTCGCGCAGCACCGCCGCCGGCGGCCACAATAACTCGGCCACCAACTGGTATGCGACCGTGCCCGGCGGCGCCTGGAATATCGCGGGCGGCATGGGCAGTTTCGCCGCGGGTCAGGCGGCCAAGGCCCTCCACGACGGCGCCTTCGTGTGGGGGGACGGCAGCGTATCGAGCGGGGACATTACTTCGACAGCCAACAACCAGTTCACCGCGCGTTCTGCGGGCGGCGTGCGCTTCTTCTCCAACGCCGGCGCCACCGTCGGCGTGCAACTGGCGCCCGGCGCCAATGCGTGGAATGTGGCCAGCGACCGCAATCTCAAAGACAACTTCGCGCTGGTGGACTGCCGCGCCGTCCTCGAAAAAGTAGCGGCGCTGCCCATCACGACCTGGAACCTGAAGAGCCAGCCGGCGGACATTCATCATATCGGCCCGATGGCGCAGGATTTTGCGGCGAGCTTTGCCGTGGGCGAAGACGACCGCCACATCAGCACCAGCGACGCTGACGGCGTGGCGCTGGCGGCCATTCAGGGCTTGAATCAGAAGGTGGAGGAGAAAGAAGCAAGGATTCGGGAGCAGGCGGCGGAAATTGAAGCCTTGAAGCAAAACTTGGCCGAACTGAAGAAGCTGGTGCAAACCATCGCCGAAACGAAATGAGGCAACGATGAAAAAACGAGCATGGAAGATGGAAGCTGGCGCAGGAGGGGCGCGCAGCGTCTTGGAGTGCGGCAGTCCTCCGCCGCTTTTGACGCGTGACCAAGATTTCCTCTTACAAAGCGCCGGAGGGCCGGCCCAGTCCAAAATCTGGCGGCTCATTGGCGCGGCAATGGCCTTCGTCATGGTCGTCTCCGTGGCCGTGGCCCAATCCTATTCCGTGGACTGGTATAAAATCGCTGGCGGCGGCGGCACCAGCACGGGCGGCACATATCAAGTCAACGGCACCATCGGCCAGCCGGATGCCGGCACCATGAGCGGCGGCAATTATTCGCTGACGGGCGGGTTTTGGAGTTTGATCTCCGCCGTGCAAACGCCCGGCGCGCCGACCCTGACCATCACGCATTCCGGCAACGATGTGATTGTGTCCTGGCCATCCCCTTCGGCTGGCTGGACGTTGCAGCAGAACGGCAACCTGGCCACAAGCAACTGGACCAGCTTCGGCGGAACGGTCAACAGCAACAGCACAACCCTGAGCGTGCCCCTCCCGTCACCCAGAGGCAACCTGTTCTTCCGCCTGTCGCATCCTTGACGCTACTCGCAATCAGGGGAAAGCAAAAGTTTCCGGTTTTTTGGCGGCGTCGGAGCGTTGGGCACGCTTCATCCCGCCACGGCGGGACTCCACGCTCGACCCGAGCAATCAGATCTCGGAATTTATTTTTGCACGAGCCCTTGCTCATCCCCAAACCTCCGCTTGTCTGAGTTGCTTGAGCAACAATTCTTCCAGGGCCGTGTTCGAGCTGGCGGTGAAGAAGTTGAGGCCGCGGGCCTGGCAAAACTCCCGGAGGCGCTGGATGAAGTTCTGCACGGTTTGCTGATAGGCCTTCATGCGGTAGCGGCCGAAGGTCACGTCCTGCATGGCGCCGGTCTCCGAATCCACCAGGCGCAAATCGCCAAACGTGACCGGCGACAGCTCTTCGGGCGCCAGGATTTGCACCAGGTCCACCTGGAAACCGCGCCCCACCAGCGCCGAGAGGCCGGAGTCATACCCGGCCGGGTCGAGAAAGTCGCTCAGGACGACGGCCAGGCCGGCGTGGCGGGCCTGGAGGGCGCCGCGCCGCAGGGCCTGGTTCAGATTGGCGGCGCCGCCGGCGGTCAGGGCGCTGAGGTTGGCGAAGAATTGGAGAGCCGACCGCTTGCCCCGCACCGAGCGCAGCCCGCCCCGCGCCGCCAACTCCGCCAGGTGGGCGGCGTGATCCTGGGCGGGGTAGCCGGCCAGCTCGGGAAAGGGGATCACGCTGACCCGGTCAAAGCCTGCGAGGGCAACATAACCGATGGCGGCGGCAACCTGGCGGGCGAAATCAAACTTGCGCGGCTCGCCGAAGGTCATCGATTCGCTGGCATCGAGGAAGATTCGCACGGGCAGCTCGCGTTCCTCCTCGTAGAGTTTCAGGAACAGCCGTTCGAGCCGGCCATAGAGGTTCCAATCGAGGTAGCGAAAGTCGTCGCCCGGGACGTAATCGCGGTAATCGGCAAACTCGACGGATTGGCCGCGGGCGCGGCTGCGGCGCTCGCCTTTGGCGGAGCTCTTGGCGCGGCGGGCGGCCAGGAGTTGGAACTGCTCGAGGCGGCGGAGCAGTTCGGGGGTCAGGAGCGGGGCCGGCATAGGGCTCGAAGGTTGAGCCTCAAGCATTCACGGCCTGCACGTCCCTGGGCACGTCGTTGAGGACCTGGGTGACGATGTGGTCGGTGGTGATGCCCTCGGCCTCGGCCTCGAAATTGAGGATGAGGCGGTGGCGGAGGGCGGCGGGCGCCACGGCTTCGAGGTCGTCGAAGCTGACGTTGAAGCGGCCCTGGATGAGGGCGCGGACTTTGCCGGCGAGGACCAGGGCCTGGGCGCCGCGGGGGCTGCTGCCGAAACGGAGATATTGGGAGGCAATCGGCAGGCCCGTTTCGGTCTTGGGATGCGTCGCCATCACCAGGCGCACGGCATAATCCTTGACGTGGGAAGCGGCCGGCACCTCGCGCACCAGTCCCATCAATTCCAACAAGGCGTCGCCATTGAGCACTTTCTGGACGCTGATGGGCCTGCCGGTGGTCGTGCGGGTGAGGACCTCGGTCAGTTCCGCCGCCGAGGGATAGCCCACGAGGATTTTGAAGAAAAAGCGGTCAAGCTGGGCCTCTGGCAGGGGATAGGTGCCTTCCTGGTCGATGGGGTTTTGGGTGGCCATGACGAAGAACGGCTCGGCCAACTTGCGCAGTTGGCCGCCGGCGGTGACCTGGTGCTCCTGCATCGCTTCCAGCAAGGCGGATTGGGTCTTGGGGGTGGCGCGGTTGATTTCGTCGGCCAGGATCAGGTGGGCGAAAATCGGGCCGTGCTGAAACTCAAACTCGCGCCGCCCGCTGGCGGTTTCCATGACGATGTTGGTGCCGAGAATATCGGCGGGCATGAGGTCGGGGGTGAACTGGATTCGATTAAAGGCAAGGTCGAGCACCTCGCTGAGGGTGCGGACGAGCAGGGTTTTGCCCAGCCCGGGCACCCCTTCCAAGAGCACGTGCCCGCCGGCAAACAGCGCGATGAGCGTGCCCTCGACGATGGCCTCATGGCCGACAATGACCTTGCCGATTTCAGCGCGCAAGGCGGCGTAAGTGGCGTGGAAGGACTCGATGGCTTGTTGCGTTTCCATGGTGAGGGGTGGGCGGTGAAGCTATCAGGTTGTCTGGGGGCGGATGGGTTGACGATTCTGGCGATGAGAAATCAACATCGAACAGCGCCCGGAGACGGAAAGGGCGCCGTCACGCAGCCTCGGGCGCATCCCGACACTGCCACTAATTCCACTCTACCCGCGCGCAGCGCGGCATTCTTCCGCCCTGTAGGGGCCGAAACATACCAGCCCAGGGCAAGGCCCCTCCCGCTCCGAGCGGGAGGGGCCGCCGCCCTGGGTAAAGTGGAAAAACGGATGACCCCCCTCCCGTCCCGCCTTGGCGGGATGGGAGGGGGGAAGGGGGGAGGGCCTCCGCCCCCGCTCGGTGGCAGTGTCAGGATGCGCCACGCAGCCTCTCGTCGTTCATTTCTTGAGATCATCGAAGTAATCCCTCACCGCCCCCTGGTAAGCGCGGGGGACCTGTTCGTGGCTGAGCGCACTTTGGGCGTCGGATTGAGCGGCGGTGGCCGCAGCCTCGTAGTCCAGTTTGCTCTGGCCCTTGATGCTGACGTTTCGCAAGGTGACGCTCGGCATCTGGCTGCCGGGTGAGAATTGGCCGCGGACTTTGGTCGGCTTGAGCGCGTCGCTCAACTCGCCCTCGCCGCGGTCGGTGTGGCCGCGCGCGTCGGTGTCCGGCCGCTCAACGCCGGTATTGTCCCAACGCTCGCTCCATTGGCCGTCCCACTCGGCGTTTTCATCGGCCCAGGTGCCGACGCCGCTGCCCGGTTGGCCTCCCTTGCCAATGGTGGGTCGGCCCGGGCGGGCGCCGGCCCGCCAGCCCTGGCCGGTGCCGATGGACAGCGAGGCCTCGTTCAGGGCTTGCAGTTCTGCGGCCAGGGTTTGGGCATCGCCCATCTGCTGGGCCAGGCGCTCGAGCTCTTTGGCGGCGTCCGCCAGCGACTGGGAAGCGCCCGGCTGGTCGCCGGTCTGCATCTGTTTGCCGGCGCTTTTCAAATAGTCGGCCAATTTGCCGTAATTGCCGGCGGGAGCGACGGCCTGGGCCACTTCCTGGGCGATCTGTTGAAGCAGTTCCGGCGGGAGGTTGGCGGCCTTCAATTGGGCGGCCATTTTCTGGAGCGTCATCTGGGCGGCCTCGGGCTGGCCGTTCTTGAGTTGCTCGGCCAAGTCCTTGCCGATTTTCTCCATCTGCTGCTGGAGTTGCTGGAGGGTCTTGGCCAGGTCGCGCAGTTTTTCGAGGTCGGTCACCGAGGCCTGGAGGTCCTTGAGCAAAAGTTCGGTCTGGTTGGCCTGCAGGGCGTGGATGGCGTCGTCGAGTTCCGGCACCTGCAAGCCCAGTTCCTGGGCCTGGCGCGAGAGCGCGGACAGGGCCTTGGAGAGGTCCTCGCGCTGGGCTGCGCTGCCGAGCGAGCTCTTGTCGCTCAGGCCTTTGGCCGCCTCCTGCAATTTCTCCAGGTCCTTCTTGAGCTTGTCGAGGGTCTCAGGATTACCCGTCGGGGCGCCGAGCTGCTTTTGCAGGGATTCGACTTGCTTCTGCAGCCCGGCGGCGGTCTGGGAGTCATTGGCGGCGGAGGCGCGGGCAGCCTGCTCGAGCCGCTTGAGGGCCGGGTCCTTGCCCAGCTCCCGGAGTTCGTCTTTGAGCTTTTCCGCGACATTGGCCAGGTCTTTGAGGGCCTCGCTCCGAGTGAGGCTGGCCTTGTCAAGCCGGTCGGCCAATTCGCTGACCGATTCCAGGGCCTTCTGGGTCGGCTCCAGGGCCGGCTGCCGGGTCTCGAGGCTGCGGCGGGTCAAATCCGCGAGCTGGCGGCCGACTTCCTTGATGAGCTGCCGCTCGTTTTGTCTTTGGAGAAAGCGCTTGCTGCGGTATTCGGGCACAAAACCCAGACCGACCCCCAGGGCGAGGACCACCAGCAGCCAGCGGGTCACCTTTTTGGGGAGGCTGAACGGCAGGATGTGGCGCGGGTCGAGTTGCCGGGCGTGTTGGGCGGCGTCCGCCAGCACCAGGTCGCGCCATGCGCCGGCGTTCGGCTCCGCGGCCACTTCCAGGGCGGTGCTGAGGCGTTCTTTGAGACGCTGCCGGGCATCCACCCAGCGGGCGACTTGGCTCAGGACCGGTGCGCGCCAACCGCCGAGGACGAACCCGGCCAACAGGCCTGCCAACGGCGCCACGGCCACGCCCAGGCGCGTCCAAAGCGGCAGCGGCAGCAGGTGATACGCCCCGTCCAAGAGCAGGGAAACCACCGCCCCGACCAGCAAGCCTATCCACAACCCCCGCAACGCCCTCGCCCACCGGCGCCGCCGGGCCGCTCCCGCGAGCGCCGATTCGATAACCTCAAGTTCGCTCATGGCCTCGCCCAAACGTGCAATACTGGCGCCCGTTTGGCCAGTCCTAAAATATTTAGACAAGTCTGCCCCAAAAAAGTTCCGGTGCCTGGGATGCTCCGCGCCAGGAAGGGGGACGCACGCCCGACAGGCCGGAGATTTTCTCGAGCTAGAGTTCTTGGCCGCTAAATCAGGTTGAGTTTCGCGCCGACTGCAAATGTGCGCCGAGCCGACGGTTCCTTTAGGTGAATTGAGCATTGAGCATTGAAAAACGATCATTGGTCATTGAAGAAGGCCCGCCGATGACGCCGCATGAGTTGCCGGAGTGCCGAATCAATGACCAATAACAAATACTCAATGCTCAATTAATTTGATTCTCCGGGCAACCTCACCGGGCAGGCTCATTGCACGTAGCCGTTCAGGTGGGAAGGCACTGGAACGCTCCATGTGGTCGGGCGCCCGCGCCATACGACATGTAGCCGCCGACGTCAGTCGGCGCTGATCTTCCCGCAGACGAATAGTGCGCCGACTAACGTCGGCGGCTACCTGAATAGTTACCATTGCAGAGGCGGTCTGAGGCCCAGCCTCGCTAATTCCATTGGCTGTGTTGGCTGTATTGGGATTTTTTGTTGCCGACGGCGGGCCTTTTGGACTATCGGAGCGCGGGTGGAGGCGCGGGGTAGCGCCAGACCCAGTCGCCTGCCTGCAATTCGGGGGTTTGGGGGCCGCGGGGCTGTGGGATTTGGCGGGTCGAACGCGGAGGATAAGAGCCGCCGTCATCCCTGGCATTCCAGCCGAGGGAATAGAGGGAGAAGCGGCCGTCTTCGAGGCGCCGGTATTTGAGGGGCTGTCCGTTGATGACGTCGCGCGGCAGCTTGGGCGCGAAGCCAGGCACCAGGGCGTCGAGGGTGTCGGGATACGCCCCCTTGGCCAGGCGATAGCGCTCGAGGGCGCAGGCCGCCGTGGCGAGGTCAACATCGGTCTGGCCGCGGGCGGCTGCCAAGTGGAGGTGGTTAAGGGCCGGGAGCAGGACTCGCGAGAGCGTGCGGTGGTGCAGGAAGAACTCGAGCCATCCGCCGCCCAGCAAGCGCTCGAGGGCTTCCTGGCTGGCCGTGGCCGCCTCGGGCCGGACTTGCCGGGCGGCGAGGTCAAGGGGCGGCAGGACGTAATCCTGGAAGAGGCGGTTGTATTGGACGTGCTCTTGATAGATCCAGCCGCGCGGGGCCAATCGCAGGAGGAGAGGGGTCAGTGCCATCTCCCGCCAATCGGCGCCATCGGTCGCCCCGACCATTTCAAACCGCTCGCCGGGCGAACGCCGGACAAACTCGATTATCCGGTTGCCGAAGACGCGGTCGGCCTGAAGGGCGCGCCGGCTCTCGGCCAGCATGTCCATTTGTCCGAGCCGTTGCTGGAAGGCCTGCAACTGGCCTTCGGACCACCGGCCGTCCGCCAACCCCTCCCAGATTGGCTGGAGCAGGAGGTGGACCTCCGCCCGGCGCACCAGCCAGGAAATGAGGATCGGTTCATCCTTGGTGGCATCGGCCAACCGAAACATGAGATTGACATCCTCAAAGGCAGGGTTGGTTTGACCCAGCGCCAGTTCGGCGGCGGCGCGCAACTGCAAGACCTTTACTTTGCCCTTGAGAAAAGCCAGGTGCGGCAGGAGGATGGCGGCGGAGTCTTCCAGTTCGTAGCTGACGTTGAACCGGGAGTAAGGCCGGCGGGCAGCCGCGCGCAACTCGTCCAGGACGGGGTCGCACTCGCGCAGGTTTGCCAGCACCGCGGCGGCGGCGGCGGGGCGATTGGTGTCGGCCGCCGGGGGCGTGGGTTCGATGTACTGGTGGGCATTGGTGGCCGCATAAGCCCGCTGGCAGGCGGCCAGGTCGGTTCGCCGGCCCTTGAACCAGTTCGCCAAGCTGTCGAGCTCCGGCAGGAGCCTGGCCGCGGCCTGATACCGGGGGAAAAGGCCCTGCAGGCGGGCCAGCGCATTGGTGTCACGCCAGCGCTGTGAGCCGGGCTCGAAGTCAAAGAGCGGCGCCAGCAAGGGACTCATCGCGAAGTTCTGGTCGTCGGGCACGCGTTTGGGGATGAAGGCCATGAAGTCCAACACCTCGCCGCGGGCCTCCAATTTCCGCCGACAGTTTTTCCAGGCCTGGCGTCCGCGCCAGTACTCTTCGCCATAAAACAGGGCGACCACGGTGGCGACCCAGGCCAGTCCAATCAACCCGCGCCGGAGCGCGCGCCAAGTGAAGAGCCAGTGAAAGGGCAGCGGGCGGCGAGTGGCCGCGCCAGAGGCGGAGGTGGTGTTGGTGGTATTCATATTCAACTCTCTGTTTGCGGTTCTGGATGGTTAGGGCTAGGCCATGGCGCATAATGGTTTAAGCTCGCTCCGGCGCTGGGGCGGGAGCGCGGGCGCGGCCAGGAGCGAGTCGGCTCCCTCAGGGGAATTGACCAGTTCGGAGAGTTGGCGGCGGTTTTCGCGGACGGCCATCAACCATTGCCGGGGCGGTGTGACGGATTGTCGGGCAGCCGTTGGGGCCGGCGGGCCCGGCGGAACGAGATTGAGCAAGGCGATAAGCCCCCAGGCGGCACTCCACCCGGCGAGGTGCCAGCGCAAGGAGCGGAGGATTTGGCGCAGGGCGACCCAAGATTCGGCCTCCTGGCTGCTGGCGGCCAGCCGGGCCAGGGCCTGGCGGCGGACGGCATCGAGCCTGGGTTTGGCGGCGTGGTGGCGTTCAAACAAGATTTCACGCGGTGTTTTCATGAACTTTCCTCCTCGATCAGCTTTCGGAGCGCATGCTTGGCGTAATACAGGCGGGACTTGACCGTGCCGAGGGCAGCGCCGGTAACGGCGGCGATGTCCTCGAGGGAGAAGTCCTCGATGAAATGGAGCAGCACCACGGAACGCTGCGGCAGGGGGAGCTGATTCAAGAGCGCCATGAATTGGGCCTCCTGTTCCTGTCGGATGAGCACGTCATCGGGGCCTTCATCGAATGCGAGCGGGGCGGCGGCGATTTCGCGGAGGGCGGCCGCTTGCCGGTATTGTTTGCGCCAGCGCTGCAGGCATTTCTGGTGCGCAATGCCGAAGAGCCAACTGCCGAACTTGTCCTGGTCGCGCAGGGAGCGGATGTGCCTGGCGGCATTGATGAACGTTTCCTGGACAATATCCAGGCTGGCTTGCTCATCATGGACCAGTTCATAGGCATAAACATACAAGGGCAGTTGGTAGCGCCGGAACAAGACGTCCCAGGCGTCCGGGTCCCCGGCCCTGGCTTGCGGTACCGGCAGTTGTTCGGGTTCAGCCACTACCAGCATTGTCAACCAGTGGAATGCCACCGGCGGAAAAAGGTTCAAAGCTCAGTCCCCTGATCCTGGCCTAATTTTTCGATTTCCATAAAAAAGTGCGGCGAGCTGCATATTTTTGGTCGGCCATATTCTATAGACTTTCTGTATGTCGTTTCCATGGCTGCCCGCCTGCCTTCGCTGCACAAGACGGCCTTCGTCTTGGACCCGGGGCCTCTGCACGAAGCGACCAGCCCCCTTGCCGGCCTGCTCTGAGCGTTTCCCGCGCCTTTCGCTCGCTGCGCCTGCCGGACCTGATCGCCGCCAATCTCCGCCTGCGCAAACGCCAACGCGGCTTCTCCGAGGCCCAACTCATCGAATCGGTATCCTTGCTCCAGGCCGTCGGCGGTGAATGCCCCGAGGACATACACCTTTTGGCCGGGGACGACTGTCTGGAGCGCGGTTGGGCTATGGTCCACCCAAAGTGATGGCGGTGCGGGAGTGTCTCGACTGTCCGCCCGTGTTCATTGCCCCGCCGCCACCGCTGCCTCGGCCGGGCGCGGAGTCAATTGGAACTCGGGGACGGCCGCCGCGATGAACTTCTTCATGCGCTCGAAGGTGGCGTCTTCCTGGCCCGGGGAGCAGGGCGCAAAGCAGGCAACATAGGCCCAGCGTTGCAGCACGCCGGTGCGGACCAGGTCCCTCACCATCCACCACATCCGCTGCGAATGCCGGGCGGTCAACTCCCCATCGGCCACAAACCAGTAAGCATAGATGGCTCGCGGCGCGTGTTTATCGTCGCTGGCACTGCCAACGGCGGTGGTCACCAGTTTCATGACCGGCAGGTCGTACGGCCGGGGCCGCTCGATATGCACCTGCTCTTCGGTGGAGAGCGCATCCTCGATTCGCAGGCCCGAACCGCCGAGACAATACTGCGGTTTGTGGAGACTGGTCCGGTCGCTGCCCATCAGGACCACGTTCAGTCGAATCCAGAAATCGTCCGGCGCCGTGTAGAGGCGCTGTCCGAAGCTCGTGTCGGGCGGCAGGAAATCGAGCACCAGTTTCCCCACGTCGATGGCCGTGGACTTGTAATCGAGCACCCGCTCTGGCAGCTCGACTTGGAGGCGGCTGCTGCCGGGCAACGGGCTGGTTTTGACGCCGGGCCGCCCAAGCTTTTGGTGCGCCCGCAGATGGGCGAGCATCCCCGCCGCGCCGGCCATCATCGCGAACACGACGGCCAGCATCAGCCATTTTCGCCTGTTCATAGCGTTTTCGTGTCCGGTGGTATTGGCGTCGGCGGTGGGCGCTCCCGCAGCCAATGACCCACCAGCAACAGCCCCAGGAACGCCAGCAGATAAGGCAGCAGGCTGAACACCCCCAAGGGACCGCCTTCATGCACGCGGTTGCCGGCCGCCTGCCCGGCCATCTCCGCCGCGATCACGATGGCCAGCATCCGCCCCAGATTACCCAGGACCGCCAGCGGAAAGGCCACCGCCACCAGCAGCCCCCGTTTCCACCACCTGTGGAAGGAAACGAACGCAAAGACGGTGGCCAAACCCACGGTGGCGATCAGGCTGCGCAGGCCGCTGCACGCCGCCTCCACTTCGTATTGATAATGGCCCGTCGGACTGATCAGCGCCGTGCCCCGGCGCTGAACATCGATCGCCAGGAAAGTGTTGCACACAAATTCCACCAGCCGGCAAACCAGCAGCCGGAGGTTAAAAGTGATTGGCTGCGCGAGGCTGCCCAGCGGAATACAGAAGGCCAGCAGAAAGAACGGGAAGAAACCGCCGCGCAGCCAGGCCGGCCCCCACGCCAGGCCCATAACTCCATAAAGCCCGGTGAGCAAGGCCACGATGGAGAGCTTGGGCTGCTGGACCAGGAAGGCGAACACGTGGAGCAGCAACGCCGCGCCGATGACCAGCAATCCCGGCGGCCATAGCCGCAACGGCAGCGCCATCAAGGCCTTGCGTTTCCACCAATACAGACCCAGCACCACAAAGGGCGCCAGGATGCAGTGCCCTTCCTCGCTTTCGCTCAGCCAATGCCCGACCGCGTTCAGGTTCAAGGTCCGCAGCCATCCAGCCAGGTTCGGATGGTAGGCACTTAGCATGAACGAGAACAAGGAAGGCGAATGCACATAGCCGAGCGTCGAACTGCCCAGAAAATGGAACAACGCCAGCCACCCCGCCAGCAACACAAAGAAAAAGCCTTTGTTGGGCAGCCGCTGCCAGCATTCCAGGAAATCTATCCGGAAATCCTCAAGCACACCGTTGGTCGGTGGTCGTTCCATATCCGTGCGCGAATCCGTCATTAGTAGATAGGAGAAGCGGGTAATCCGCTCAATCAAATTCCCCCGCCCCTTCAGTCCCGCAGCCGCACGACGTACCAGGCCTGCGGTCCTTGGGCCACTAGTAACGTGGCGGTCGTGCTCGCCACCAGCTCCGCCCCCGTCCGCCGCTGCCAATCCGCCAGCGTAGTCTGCTGCGAGGCCAAAAACGCGCCCCCAACCACAAGGTAGCGAATGTGCCGCTGCCGGATCGCCGCGCCTGCCTCCGCCAGCAGCACATGTTCCACCCGCCGCTCGAAAAACGGCCGCCACAGTGAAATGTCGATATCGTTGCCGTCGGCCAGAAACCCGACCACCCTCAATCCGGGCGGCAGCAGCGCCCGGACGTTGGCCAGCGGGTCGGAACGAGCGGCGTACACCGCATACACATTGAGGGCCCGCCCCAGCAACCGCTGCCCGGGATGACTGGCGAGCGCCTTTGACAAAACCCCTTGGGCCGGCCACAAAGGCCGGCCCGGGGTCAGCACCAGAACCAGCAAGGCGAGGCCCAGCCCCGCCCCCGCCATGACCCGCCACCAGCGCCGCCGAACGATCTCGGATTGCCGCGGGCTCAACAGCAATAAGGGCAGCAGCAAAGGGTAGTAAGGAGAAATCAGGCGCGCCCCGTCCTGCATACCCGACTTGACGCAATACGCCACCAACGCCACCCACGCACCGACCATCACGCACCATCGGAGCCGGGTCGGAAGGGCAGCCCTCCCGAAAACCGGGGCCGCCGCCTCCGCGCCACGCTCCGGCCGGGACACGCTCCGTCGCGTCGCTGGAATGAGCCGGGCCAAAAGGTGGAACGTCGTGCAACGCCTCCCCGCCAGCCCCGCCACGAGGGAGACCAACACCAGCACGCTCAGGCCGAAACCCAGCCCGGCCCAGTCTTCCGTCGGCAGTTCTTTGACCTGGTGAAACCCATTCTCGAAATTCGCCTCCAGCGGGCGCGCCAGCGCCGGTGGCAAGACCGACAGGGCGGAGGTGTTCCACCAACCCGCGGCCGGGAAGATGGGCGGCACCAGGTTATGCAGCAGAAGCAGGAACCCGTTCCCCCAGAGACCCACCCACGGGTTCTTCATCTCCATGCCGGCGCGTTCAAGGCGCAGTCCCGACCAATCGCCGCAGTAATGCAGGTTCAGCGCCGCCGTGGGCAGGAACGAGACCGTAGCCGCCAGGAGCAACACCCCGACCGTGGCCGCCAGCCGGCCCTGGAGACGGGGCGCAGGCACAGACTCGCCGCTCACCGCCGATTGCAGGAGACCACGCGAGGAGTCTCCGACTTTGATCCGGGACGCTGGCATCGCCCCATCGCTCAGCCTGGCCGCCACCAGGATCGCCCACGGCAATAGCAGCGGCAGGTTGCTGGCCTTGGCGCCGGTCAGCAGCGCGGCCGACAGCAGCGAAAGCCAGAGTTCACCCGGGCGGCGCGAAACCCAGGCGCGGCAGCCAAAATCCACCGCCGCCAGGGCATACACGGTGGGAAATGCATCGTTGGCGGCGCTGCCCGCCTGGACCACAAACGTATAGCCGGTCGGCACCAGCCACATCCAGTGCCACGCCACCCGGGGCCTGACGCCCAGCCGCGAGAACACGCTGAAGATCAGGCCCGGCAGCAGCAGGAAAGGCACAAAGTTGAGCAAGAATAAGGCGCGGTCTGATTTAGTGAACAGCAGCAACGGTGCGCTCAGCCACTCCATCCCGCAGGCGCGGTCGTTCAGACGCGGACTGATCGAGTGAATCCAATGCCACCGCCCCTCCGCCAGCCAGTGCAATACGCGTGGTATCCGATACGTGAAGGCGGTATGGGTCGAAGGCGGGTAAAGCAACCCCCCGAGCAGCACGAGCGCGGCCAGGGCGGCAAAACACAAGGGCAAAGGCCTCCGGAACCGCCGCCGCAACCGCCGCCAGCCAGTGCCGATTGCCGCTCGGCGACTCACCGGCCTGCACCCCGGGCGCGCACTCCGTCTGGGCGGGCTTCCGCGCCCCCACCACCCTAATAACCTGCCGGTGCATCCGAGCATGGCAGCAACGATTACAACCGCGTAGCCGGAGCGATTCAACTGTCCCGCGGCGGACAAACCCCACCCCGCAACACTCGCGAGCACTGAAACCCACAGCCAGATTCTAACCGCCATAATGCCCCACCGTAGGCAGACCCGCGAAAACCGTCAATGGTGATTGGTATGCCGGGAGCCTGGACAAATGCGGTCCATCCCTACAAGTTTTTCGATTCAACTTGACCCGCCGGGGCGGACCCTGGAACCTGCTGCGCGATATGGCGGTCAGGATCGGCTTCGTATTTCCAAAAGACTTCCGCCCGGCGAATGAACGCGTCGCGGCGCTGCTGGCGGGCTGCGCCCATTACGGGAGGTTCGACCGGCCGCTGTTCGTTGCCGGGTACAACGAGTTATGCCGGGTGGACCTCAACGGGAGAAAGGTCCTCGAGCTCTGCTGCGGGGCGGGTGAACTGGCACGCGAGCTGGGACGGGCTTTTCCCAAAGCGGAAGTGACTGGCCTGGACCGCTATCCCGATGCCGGGCGCGCCATCCGGGAAACAACTGCCGCCGGAGGGCCAGGCAATGTGCGTTTCGTTTGTGGCGACGCATTGCACCTGAAGGAGTTTGCCGACGCCACGTTGGACCTGGTCTACGGCCAGGCAACCCTTCACCATCTGGCCCATGAAACCGAGGCGGCCGGGCAGGAATTTGCGCGCGTGCTAAAGCCAGGCGGCCGCCTTGTGTTTATCTATGAGCCTTTCGGCCACAATCCCATCTGGGCCATGATTCGCGCCTATCGCATCGCCAAGGCCCGAACGGTCGATGAAAGCAACGTCGTGATGGGACAACTGGAGCAGGTCGCCCGCTCTTTTGGCGTCTGCGAAATCCAGCCGTTTAATTTCCTGGGCTACCCGTTCAAATACCTGGGACGCCTCGCGGGCCAGTCCGCCATTGATTTCATATACCGGTTGGACGAAGGCCTGATGCGGCGCTCCTCAAGTTGCGCTCTGCGTGCGGCCAATTTCAATGTGGTCTTTACGAAGTGATGGGAGCGAGGGAAATGCCTCTGTGACGGCGGGGCAGCTAGCCGGCAACCGACCAGCGGCGGCGAAAAGCCCGCACTATAGAACCCGGGATGGTGTAAGGGTCTCTGAATCAGATGGTTGCGATGATTTTGGGCGGTTAGGGCGCGGATTTTGGGCGGTCGCGCGCAAAACGCAAGGAGGCCCGGCGGAGTCTCCCGGACTTTTTTTTGTCGCCATGCGCTAAGGCGAGGATTTGGGTCGCTCATTCTGGAATTGACACGGCAGAGGACTTGGCGTCACGAATGGTGCGTCGGGAAAAGAAATCTCTTTCAGACTGCACCCCGAACTGGCATGATCCAGATCCAGGTTGGGCAATCGAGTCCTGCTTGGGCGTTCGAAAACCTCAACACGGACCGGCACCATGCAAATCCGCAAGCGCCATCTGTTCATAGGATTGCTTCTCGCGATCCTTGTTGTCAGCGCAGGTTTGCTGACTCTCCGGCCTCGTGACCCGCTCTTCCGCGGGAAGCCCGAGAGCTATTGGATCGAGCATCTCTCCTACAGCGACGAGGAACAAGTCAAACAGTGGCGGGCTTACGGCCCGCAGGGCGTCCGGGTACTGACTGAGGCCTTGCAGGGAGCAGATCACCCGGCAGAGAGGGTCTATCGCCGGGTCTATCCAGGGATGGCGCGAGTCCTTCCCGGCGGTCTGCTGCGTGTGTTTCCCGCGCCGCGAATGGACCTGACCCGCAGCACCCGGATGCGCGTGGTTGACCTGCTTTCCAGGTTGGGCAACGACGCCAAGCCCGCTATCCCGGCGATGGCCCGAGCACTCCGGGATGAGGATTCCTCGGTGCGGCAGATTGCGATCAGCTTCTTTACCTGCGGCGAGGACCGGAACGCCCCGCTCAATCAGATGGACAGGAGGACAAAGAGCAAGCTGCTGCCGGAATTCATTCGCGCCATGCAGGACGACAACTGGGGCGTGCGGAACAATGCGGCCGTTGCGCTGAGATACTATCCGGAGCAGGGGCAGGTCGTGGCGGCGGTCCTGGCCAAGGCCCTGAAGGACCCCGTTCCCACGGTCCGCCAGGTGGCGGCCGAATCGTTAAATCGGGTTGCCCCCGACCGAGTCGTCGCCGCAGGAGTTGTTCTGGCCGTTATCGGCGTGTTGAGACATCCAGATGACCAGATCGCTTCCCGCGCCGCTCAACTGTTGGGAGAGATGCGAAAAGAGCCCTCGCTGGCAGTCCCCGCCTTGCTCGAAAGCGTCCAAAGCGCGAACAGCCTCGTCGCCGCAACCGCGGCCAGGGCGCTCGGCAATTTCCCGGAGCAGGCTGACGTTATCGTCCCCATCCTTCGGAAGGTCCGTGACAACACAAACAGCGCCGTTCCGCGCTGGGCGAGCGCCGTGGCGCTCAAGGAACTCGACCCGACCGCGGCCGCAAAGGCCGGGGTGAGATGAAAACCATGCGCAGGCGTAGCCCATGGCCAGAGCGCGGGAACACCGCGCTTCGACAATAAGAGTCCCGTTGTTCGGTTTTGCCCCCAGCGGAGATTGATTAGCAGAAGAATTCATTTGGGTGAAACTTCCGGGCCAGGTTCCGGGTATAATGAAGCAGCGCAGAATTGACCTTAAGGCTATGAAGACGAAATCTGACGGGACAAACCGCTGGCTGGCGGCGGGACTGCTGATGGCGGGTTGCTGGGCCGGAGCAGCGCTGGCCGGGCAGGAATTCAGGGAAGAAATGCACCAGACCTATCCGCTGGCGGCGGAGGGGCGGCTGAGCCTGGGCAACGTGAACGGCAGCGTGCGCATCAGCGTCTGGGACCGGCCCGAGGTGAAGCTGGACGCGGTCAAGCGGGCGAGGAAACAAACGGACTTGGAAGTGGTGAAGATCGAGGTCGAGTCCAAACCCGACCGCCTGGCCATCCGGACGAAGTACCCGGAATCCAAGTCGTGGTGGGGCTGGAAAAGCAGCAACTCCGCCTCGGTGGATTACACGCTCAGGGTGCCGCAATCGGTCCGGCTGGAGGACGTGTCCAACGTCAACGGCCGGATCGAGGTCGACGGAGTGCGGGGCCAGGTCAAAGCTTCGACCGTGAACGGAGCGCTTAGTGCCACAGGGCTGGCCGGCACCGCCGGGCTGTCGAGCGTCAACGGCACGGTTCGAGCCGGTTTTGCGAGTCTGGAGGGAGTGAAGTCCGTCTCCGCGAGCGCGGTGAATGGCGCGGTGGAACTGGACCTGCCGGCCGGGGCCAATGCCGATCTGTCGGCCAGGACCGTTAACGGGAGCATCACCGGCGATGTGAGCGTGAAGAAGAACTGGCCGGTGGGCGCCCACGTCACGGTCCGGTTGGGCGAGGGCGGGGCGAAGATCAACCTCAGCACGGTGAACGGCGGGGTGCGGATTCATTTGGCCAAGGCGCAATGAAGGCGCGTCGTGGACTGGTGATTCCGGCCCTGGCAGTGGTGCTCCTGGCGGTTGGGCTTGGGGCTGCAACGCTGGGGCTGCGGAAGGCCAAGGCGATACCGGCCGAGAAGATCGTGACGGTGGAGCGGGGTGACGTTGCTCGGTCGGTGGTCGCGCGGGGGAAGATCGAGGCGCTTTCCAAAGTGCAGATCAAATCCAAGGCGAACGGCATTATCAAGGCGCTGCTGGTGGACGTGGGCGATAGCGTGAAAGCGGGGCAGGTGCTGGCGGAGTTGGACAAGGAAGATTTGCAGGCGCAGGTGCGGGAGGCCGAGGCGACGCGCGACGCCGAGGAGGCGAACCGGCAGGCGGCAGTGGCCGGGGAGGGCAGGGCGCGCATCGAAGCGGCTAATCCCGAGTTGGAGTTTGCGCGCCGCGACTACGAGCGGGCGGAGGGCCTGTTCAAGCAGAAGATCGCCTCGCAGCAACAGTTGGATGATGCGAGCCGGGCCTACGAGGTGTCCAGGAACCGGCAGCAGTTGCTCGAGGCGTCCATTCAGAGCGCCGGGGCGCAAGTGGAACAGGCCCGGGCGCGGGTGGCGGCGGCCAAGGCGGCCCTGGAGCGGGCGGAAGAGAGCCTCAGCTACGCCACCATCCGGGCGCCCATCAGCGGCCTGGTGCTCGCCCGCAACACCGAGGTCGGGGACGCGGTGTCTTCGATTCTGAACCTCGGCAGCGCGGCGACGCTGATCATGACCCTGGGCGACTTGAGCACGGTCTATATCCGAGGCGAGGTGGACGAGGCGGACATCGGCAAAGCGGCCTGCGGCCAGCGGGTCCGGACCAAAGTCGAGTCGTTTCCCAATGAGTCGTTCGAGGGGGTGGTCAAGCGCATCGCCCCGATGGGCAAGGAGGAAAACAACGTGACGACCTTCGAGGTGCGGGTGTCGATTGCCAACCCGGAGGGGAAGCTGCGCGTAAACATGACCGCCAATGCTGAGATCGTGCTGGAAGAGCGCAAAAAGGCGCTGCTCGTCCCCGAGGCCGCGCTGGTGTATGACAAGGACAAAAACGTCTCGGCGCAGCGCCTGGACCCCAGGGCCAAATCCGGCTGGCGCAAACTGCCGGTCAAGGTCGGCATTTCCAACGGCCAGCGCACGGAGGTGCTGGCCGGGCTCAAGGAGGGCGACCAACTGGTCTTGCCATGACCTTTACCGGGGAGCTGGTTGTTCTCCTATTCCTAATCCTAATCCTAATCCTAATCTTAATCTTAATCTTAGTCCTAATCCTTCTGCTAATCCTGCTCTTAATCCTTCGTCTTGCCATGACCTTTACCGGGGAGATCATTATTCAGACGTTGCGCAACATCTGGGCGCACAAGCTCAGAAGCCTGCTCACCATGTTCGGCATCTCCTGGGGGATTGCGTCGATTGTTTTCATGATCGCCATCGGCGAGGGTTTCAAGCTCGGCTACCGCCAGATGCTTTCCTCGCTGGGCACCGATCTGGTCATCCTGTGGTCCGGGCGGACCACCCAGCAGGCCGGCGGCCAGCGGGCCGGGCGCGATGTCCGGTTCACCTACGAAGACGTGGGGGCGATCCGGCGGGAATGCTACCTGGTGCGGCACGTCACCGCGGAGTTGCAGAGTTCTTTGCCGGTCCGCAGCCGGTTCAACTCGGGCGCGTTCTCGACGCACGGCATCACGCCCGTCTATCAGCAAATCCGCTCCATGAACCTGGCCGGCGGGCGCCACGTTTCGGAAACCGACATGCGAGACGCGCGTTGCGTCTGCGTGATTGGGGACGCAGTCAAGGAGCAGCTCTTTGCCGGGCGCCAGGCGGTTGGCGTCCAGGTCTATATCCGGGACGTGCCTTTTACGGTCATCGGGGAACTGGCCAAAAAAGAGCAGAACAACTCGTACAATGGCCTGGATGGCAACAAAGTGCTCATCCCGTACACGGCCATGGCCAGGCACTTTCCCGACCCGCGCCCATTCATCGGTCCGGGCCACATCGACAATATCCTCTTTATGCCCGTGTCGGCGGACGAGCATCTGGAGGCGGTGCGCCAAGTCAGGCGGGTGCTGGGGCGGCGGCACGGGTTCGACCCGGCAGACGAGGGGGCAATCTGGTGCTGGGACACCGTGCAAATGGCCCAAATGGTGAGCCACATATACGATTCGATGGAGCTGTTCCTGAGCTTCATGGCCTTCATTACCCTGGGCTTGGGGGGCATCGGCGTGATGAACATTATGCTGGTGTCGGTGGCTGAAAGGACCCGGGAGATCGGCGTCAAACAGGCCGTGGGGGCCTCGCCGGGGCGCATCCTCTTCGAGTTCTTTCTGGAGGCAATCGCTTTGACCCTTGTCAGCGGCCTGGCGGGCCTGGCGGCGGCCTGGGCGATCTGCTCGGCGGTGAGCCGCCTGCCGCTGCCCACCCTGTTCGCCGGGCTGCCGGTCAGTGCCCGGACGGCCCTGCTGGCCTTTGGCACGCTGGTGCTGGTGGGAATTGGGTCTGCCATTTATCCGGCGCGCCGGGCGTCGCGGCTCACGCCGGTGGAAGCCCTGAGGTACGAATGATTGGTCATATCTTCAGGGAGGCGCTGGGCGCGCTGGCCCACTACCGGCTCCGGTCGGCGCTGACCATGCTTAGCATTATCTGGGGCGTGGCGTCGCTGATGCTGCTGCTGGCCTACGGCCAGGGGTTCGAGCGCGCGCTCACCAAGGCCTTCCTGCAAATCGGGAAGGACCTGGTGGTGGTGTTTCCCGGGCAGACCAGCCTGCAGGCGGGCGGGGAGCGTTCCGGACGGCACATCCGGCTCGAACTGAGCGATGTCAAAGCGATTCAAGAGGGAGTGCCGACGGTGGAAGCGGTCTCGCCCGAGGCCCGGCGGTTTTACCCCTTGGTGTTCAACGAGCGGACGCGCAGCTATCAGGTGAGCGGGGTCTATGCGTCGTATCAACGAATTCGCGATGCGGAAATCGCCCTCGGAAGGTTTCTCTCGGAGGAGGACGTGCTCCACCGGCGGCGGGTGGCCGTGATTGGCCAGAACCTCAGGAAAGAACTGTTCAGCGGGCTGCCGGCCGTGGGCAGCGAGATCAAAATCAACGGCGTCCGTTTCACGGTCATCGGGGTGCTCGAGAAAAAGACCCAAATTACCAACTACGAGGCCCCGGACGACATGACCGCCTTCGTGCCGTTCACCACGCTGTCGGGCCTGGCGGACATTCGTTACCTGAACGACATCGTCTTGCTGCCGGCGAGCAATCAGTTCCGGGACCGGATCGTGGCGGACATTCGGGCGGCGCTGGCCCGGGCCCACAATTTCAACGTGACTGATACCCGCGCGGTGGAGATCATCGAGTGGAACAAATTCCTGGCGCTGATCACCAATGTGAGCGTTGGGTTAAAGCTGTTGTTGACCATTATCGGGACGTTCACCTTGAGCATCGGGGCGGTAGGGGTGGTGAACATCATGCTGGTCTCGGTGACGGAGCGGACGCGGGAGATTGGGGTGCTCAAGGCCCTGGGCGCCCGGCGGCGGCATGTCTTGCTCCAGATCCTCTTTGAAGGGCTGATGTTGACACTGAGCGGGGGCTTGCTCGGTTTCCTCCTGGCAGCAGGCCTGGTGAAGCTGATTGGCTCGCTCCCGTTTTTGGGGCCGCTCTTCGAGGACACTTCCGGGCGCGGGGACATCCATTTGGCCGTGTCGCTCTCGGCGCTGGTGATCTCAAGCTCGATCCTGACGGCAGTCGGGCTCATCGCCGCCATGATCCCCGCCTTGCGCGCGGCCAGGCTCGACCCGGTGCAAGCGATGCGGAGCGAGTAATTTCCGCCCGCGACCCCTGACCATGAAAGCACCCAAACTGCTCTTCGCACTGCTGGTCCTGGTTAATGCTTTCGGCTCGCCCTTGGCGGGGGCCGAAGGCACGGAATTCGAGGGCAAGTTTTTTCGCGGGACCGGGGACGCCGAGTACTTACGGTTGCTCGACATCGCCCGGCGCACGTTCGCACCCGATCCTGAGTTTCAGAATCTAGCGATGCTGTATATGCCGAGCTGGAACGGCCTGGTCGAGGGCCCGACGTGGGACGCGTGGTGGATTCAAAACAGTTATGGCCCGACTTACAGCGTGCTGCCGTTCTTGCCGGAGCCGTTCATCACCTTCCTGCAAAACTCGCAGGACCTCTGGTTCGACCAGATGGGCGACGGCCAGCGGGTCGGGGCCGCGCCGCCGTTCAACTGGGTGGCGCCGGATGGTTGTCTTTGCGATGCGGCGCGACCGGGGTGGATCGTCTATCGGCAAGGCGATGGGCGCCCGGCGATGCACGATTGGGGCATGGAGTTCACGGCGGCGGGGCTGCTCCTGCAGTCCGAACTCCTGCTTATCAGCCGCGAGGCGCCAGCCATTGCCAAGTACCTGCCAAAGCTGGAACGCTGCGCGAATTTCATCGAGACTCGGCGCGACCCGACGAACAACCTCTTTCTGGCAGGAGCGGCGGCCAATCTGCTGGCCCCGAGTTTCGCCGGCTGGAAAAAGCCCGATGGTACCTATGGGAAGGCTTACTTGAGCGGCCTGTCGGTTACTTACATTGCCGCGCTGGACCGACTCATGGAGGTGGAGAAACTGGCGGGGCGCAGCGACCAGGCCAGGCTGTGCCAGCAACGGCGCGACTCGGCCAGGAAGGGTCTCACGCTGCTGGTGACGGAGGAAGGTTATTTCATTAAATCTCTCGACCCGGACGGCACGCGCCACGGGGTGTTGGGGGCCGCCCGGCACGGGTACTTCGAGAGTTCGCCGAACCACGATGCCATCGCGTTCCGGGTGGCGGATGACGCGCAGGCGGGGCGGATTTATGCCCGGATTGCCTCGCTACCCGGCCTCCGGCCGCATGAGTTCATCCTGCCGAACTACCCGTCCTACGATGACATGTACGAGCCGCCGGCGGGGTTGTGGGCCTTCGGCACGTGGGTCAACGGCGGGCACTGGTCCACCTGTGAAGCGCGGATGCTGCTGGGTTATTATCGGCTGGGCAAATTCGAGGAGGCGCGCCGCTCGCTGCGCCAGTGGCTTGGCTTCGCCGAGCGGTTCCGCCTGGACAATCCGCTGGTCAAGTTTGGCAGCGACGTTTACCAGCCCGGCCAGCCGATCAACCTGACTTATGACGCCTTCGGTCCGCCGGCCGCTTTCGTGCGCGGTCTGTTCGAGTATCTCTACCGTGCCGACGGACTGACCTTGCTGCCACATATCCCGCCGGGCGTCACCCGGCTGGAACAGCGCTTCCCGGTTCGCTTCGGCGCCAAGCGCCTTGAGCTTGCCACCGTCGGGACGGGTCCCATCACGGCGGTCACGCTCAATGGCGAGCGGTGGAATTCGTTCGACCAGCAGTCGATCTCCCTTCCCTACGAAAAGGTGCCGGCAAGCGCCGTGCTGGAAATCGCCCTGGGTGGCGCCAAGCCGCTTGGATTTCCAGGGGCGCCCGCAGACGACGCGCTGCCGCCGGCGCCGCCGCACGACGCCGCCTGGCTGCGTCTCAGAAAAACCAACCTGGCCGCCAACGAACCGCCCTTGCGCCTGGGCGCCGATAGCAAGGGCGAAAACCGCCCGGACATCGCGTCGCTGTTCGCCACGGACGAGCGCCTGCGCAAATTCCATCGCCTGCTCGCCGACCGCGGGCTGGCGGACACTTACGCAGCGGCTCACGCCCGGCTGGCGGTGGAGTGCCTCTGTGCCACGCACAGGCGCTTGGACCGGCTGGCCCTGGGCAAGTTGAAGCCTCTGGCCAACCCGGTTTCGCAGGCCGCGGCGGATGAGTCCTACCTCGACACCGTGCGGAAAGTGGCGGAGGGCCTGGCCCGGGAGGTCACCGCTTACGAAAAATCCACTGACCCGCAAAAGCAACGGGTCGCACAGTTGTGGAAGCAATGTGCGGCTGTGCCCAGGTAACCGCGCTTGGCTGCGCAGAGCTGGAAGTCCTTACGCGGACATCGAACTGAGCTCGTCCCGATGCTCATAGACCTTGAGGATGGCGTCGGCGATGGCATCCATGTCCGCCCGCGTGCCGAGGAGGGGGCCGGAAGCCCAGACCATCGTCATTTCCTGGCATACGCGGTCGCAATTGGGACAGCTCATCTGTTCGCGGAATTGCTGGAGCCGGCGGGAGGAAAACGCGTTCTGATAGGCCTTGGTCTTGAGGATGTGCTCGACCCAGGGTTCCCGGTGCAATCCCTGGTCGATGTAGGGGCTCAGGTCGACGCCTTCGGCCTTGACCGCCTTGAGGAAGCGGGCGCGGTCCACGTTGTTGAAGTGTTGTTTGTTGTAGCTCATGGCATAGATGTAGAAAGAGCCGCTGGCGGTGCCTGGATAGAGTTTTTGGGGGAGGATGCCCGGACACCCATTGAGCCTGGAGGACAGGTAGGCGGCGTTTTCATTGCGGCGGCGGAAGCGTTCCTGGGCGCCGGCCAATTGCGCCAGCAGCACGGCCGCCTGGAACTCGTTCATCCGGTACTTGGGGCCAATGACCTCGGTGCGTCCCCGGCGAGAAGTGCCGTGATTGTGGACGGTGTAGCACTTGTCCATGAGTTGTTCGTCGTTGCCCAGGATGGCCCCGCCTTCGCCACAGGCGATGGTCTTGCTGGTCTGGAAACTGAAGCAGCCCAAGGGAGCGATGGTGCCGAGCTTTTTGCCCTGGTACTCGGCCAGGTGGGCCTGAGCGGCATCTTCGATCACGCTCAGGTTGTGCTGGCGGGCAATGGCCAGGATGCGTTCCAGGTGACAGGGCTGCCCCATCATGTGAACGGGCATGATCGCCCGGGTGTTTTCCGTAATCCTTCTTTCGACGTCGTCCGGGTCGAGTTGGAAGGAGGCCGGGTCCAGGTCAGCCAGTACCGGGAGCGCGCGCGCGCAGAGGATGCTCGCGATAGTTCCCGGGTCGGTGTACGGCGAAGTGATGACTTCGTCGCCGGCGCCGATGCCCAGGGCTTCCACGCAAGTGTGCAGGGCCTGGGTTCCCGAGCCGGTGGCCACGCAGAACCGGGCGCCCATCAGGTTCGCATACTCCTTCTCGAAGGTGGCCACGGTGCCGGAGGCGGACTGGATGCGGCACCAGACGCCGCTCTTGGTGGTCTTGACGACCGCCTCCACGATGCTTTGGTCGATGTAAGGCCAGGCCGGCCACGATTTGTTCTTGCGTATGGGTTCACCGCCCAGGACGGCCAGTTTGCCGGTCTTCTGGGTGACGCCCGCGCAGGCGGGCAGTGAGGTTGAGGCCACGGCCGCCAACGAACTGGCGGAGGCCGCTGCGAGGAACTGGCGCCGAGTCAAATTCTGTTCTTTCATGGATTGATTGGGTTTTGGCTTTTCGTCTGGATGGGCAGGGTAGGCCGTTGCAGCCGTCGCGGCAAGGGGGGAAACACGGTTTTTGATGGTTCCACCGGGATTGGTGAGGAAAGGCTTTGAGCACCGGCCGAGAAAATGGCGGCAAGCGGAGGAGGTATTGACAGATTGTAACTTAACGAGGCTGCGCCTCAGACCGCCACTGGAATCCCGATTCGGAATCGGGATTCATTGAGAGCATTGAGTATTGCTCATTGGTCATTGAATCCGCAGCGGCGGCTCAAGCAGCGGGCGTGGAGGGGCCGGGCGGCCAACGGTCAGCGTCGGCGAAGACTGAGGATCGTCCTGTGGGCGCAGGAAAGCCACAGGAAAGCCAGCAGCGCGATGATGACAATCTGGCTGATCAGCGGGAAGCTGTAGATCAGAAAGGCGCTGCATCCGCAAAGGACGGTCATTTTGGTCAAATAAAGCATATCACGGCGTTGACTGATTTAAGTTGTGTCGAGGGAGCAGGCGCCGGCCTGGCCCCAAGGCGGACATTCATCGTACCGCCATCATCTACAGAGAAGCCAGTTTCGTGCCAAGTGAAAAGGGGACTTATCTTGGAGGGGCCTGGGGGGCGGGGGGCAGCAACTGCTGGAATTCGGGCCTTTGGAGGAGGGGGTCGAAGCGGGGGTCTTTCCGGGCCTGGGCCGCCAGGTCGGGGGCCTTGGGGTCGCGCTTGAGGCGTTGGGCGCTCAGTTCGAGGGCGCGGCGGAGGCTGGGGAGGGCCTCGGCGGCGTGGCCGGTGGCGGCGCTGAGGGCGGCCAAATTGTACCAGGCCTCCGGGGCCTCGGGGAAGAGCTTGACAGTTTTCTCCAGGACGGCCTGGAGCTTGGGGAAATCGCCGATCTGGGCGTAGGCCTGGGCCAGGACGGCGAGGGCGGCGTAATTGACCTGGGGGCTGCTCAAGACACGGTCGAGGATTGCGACCGCCCGATTGGTTTGCTGCAATTGAAGGCAGGTGGCGGCGAGGTCAAAAGCGGCTTGGAAATTGGTGGGGTTGTTTTGGAGGCTCTGCTCCAATTGTTCGAGGGCCTGGATGCTGGGAACCAGTGCCGGCTGCTGGTCCTTCCAGGCCTGGATGTTCTTGATGATGCCGAGCACCTGGCCATTGTAGGGGTCCAGTTTCAGGCAGGTGTGGGCGACCAGGAGGGCGTCGTCAAAGCGGCGGAAATTGGCCAGGAACTGAACGTAACGGGCGACCGCCTCCAGGCTGTAGGGGCAAAAGGCAAAGGCCTGGCGGAGGGCAAAGTCGGTCTCCTTGAGCAGGCGTTGCTGTTCGGGGCCGGGCTTGGCCATAGTGAAGAGGCGGTAATTATAGACTCCGGCAATGGCGCTGCGAAGCTTCGAGAAGGCCTTCTGGGCCTGGTCATCGCGGATGAACTTGCGGTCGCCCTTGAAGCCGGAGAAATCGCGGCGCTGGTAAACGCGTTCAATCCAGGCGACGATGTCGCGGATGGGGGTGTCGTAAGTGATCCAGTTGCCGATGAGCCGCTCGGAGTACTGGGTCCAGAACTCGTGGTCGCGCCGGAGGAGGTCGTCGGTGAATTCAGCAGGGGGCTGGCGGTTGAGGTTCAGGATGATGCCGAAGGGTGTCAAGTAAGGGTACATCCACTTGATCGCCAAGCTTTCCTCGACATAAAACTTCCTGGCGGGGTTCTGGTCGAAAATGACCTTGGTCAGCAGACCGTTGACAACCATGACGGTGGCCTGGCCGACAAGCTGTACTCTGCCGTCCGGGAGCTCGATGATGCTTTCGCCCGGTTCGAGCTGGTTGAGTTGCAATCTTCGCCTGGCATCGGCCAGGTACTCCTGGGTGCAGCGTTGGGCGTCAGCGGTGGTGGGGATGTATATCTCGCGGTCGGGATAGACCCCGGCGAGGCTGCGGGCCAGCTCGTTGGGATATGCGGCCTCGAGGAGCAAGCGGTTGAGCCGGATGCGGGTGTCGCCTTGAGGGTTTTGCTTGATGAAATCGGCCAGGTATGGCGGGAGGGCCACGTGCTTGAAATGTTCGGGGTCGTAAAGCGGGCCTATTAAAGACAACTCGGCAATTTCCTTGCCAAGCTCCTGCTGGCGCCGGCGGGCGCGTTTGGACGTGGCGTTTCCCGCCGCGTCGGTTTCGCGCATTTCCGCCTGCCTGTCCGCCAGGAGACTCCGGGCCCGGAGTTCCTGTTCCAGCACCCGGTTCAGGTCCCGGGCCAGGGCGCGGCGCACGGCCAGTTGGTCGGCTTTGGCGGCAAGGAGTCGGCGAGTGGCAGGGTCCAGGTGCTGGTAAAGGTATTTCGAGAGCGGGTCCTGGCGGGGTCCGGGGTCCAGGCGGGCGGCGAAGGCGGGCAGGTCGATGAAGTCGGTTTGGGCAAACCAGGAGGTGCCGATCCGGCGCCGTTTTTCGATGCGCTTGCCCAGGTGGGTGAAGAAGCGGTCGAGCGGCTGGACCGCGCGGGCGAGAAAGTTGGTCTCGTATTCCTTGTCCCGGAGGAGCAGGCGGCAGAACTCCTGGAAGAAGGGCGGGTCAACCTGTTGGCTGCGGTTGTACTGGGCGCGGAGGTAGTTGAGGTAGGGAGGATCGCCCAGGGCATTCTGGGTGATGATATAGACGTCGCGGCGGTCGAAGTTTTGGTCTTCAGGCGGCTGGCAAGGGTGGGGAATGAAGCTCTCGCAGAAGATCATGTAAGTGGGGCAGAACCGGCCTGGGTCGGTGCCGCCGAAGAGGATGGCATCCCTGGCCATTGGCGGGTAGAGGGGCTGGCCATCCTGGCCTTTGAAAGGGGGGCTGAACATGTCATGGCCGAACCAGTAGCCGAACCAGTGTTGGCGCTCTTCATTATCTGACCAGTGAGTGAGAATCGAGTGCAGGGGCATGAGGGCAAAGAGCGCCAAGGTGATGGCCAGCGGCGCGCGTTGGCGAGCGAAGCAAAGGGCGGCCAGAAAGACCAGCGTCAGGGCCACCAGCATCAAGCCGGCATAGACTGGCAGGCCGTATTGATTGGGATTGGTGAAGACCTGGCCGACGAGCGCCAGGAGTGGCCGGAGACCAAACGGCGCCCCCTGGCCGAAATAGGTGTCCTGGGTCAATTCCGTGAAAGAGAGCACGGCCAGGCCCGCGGCCAGCAGCCCGCCCAATAATCCCCAGGGGCGAAAGCGGGGATAGTTCGTGCCCATGAAGGCAGCGACCAAGGCCAAGCCGTAGCCGACGAGCAAGGCGATGAGGGTGTGGGAGGCGGTGAAGAAGACGCGCACCAGTTGCTGGGCGGCGCGGTCGGGCGGGGGGTTGAGCAGAATGAGGAGTAAGACACCCAGGCAGAGGTAAATGGCCGTGATACCGATGAGCCAGGCGCGTTCCCGGCGGAGGAGTTTGGGGAAGAACAGGAAGGGAATCAGGGCCAGGAAGGCATAGAGCCAATTGAACTCCTCAATGATACTGCGGCCCAGGCTGAGCAACTGCAAGGCGAAAACCCCCGGATGATGAAAGATGTCCGTCGGGTTGGTTTTCTCGTACTGGCCGCGCGTAAGGGCGTGGATGAAGCCGTCGACCGTGCGGGGATAGCTCCATTCCATGGGGGGATTCGTCATGCCGGCCAGCGGGAGGTAGAAGTAGAAGGCCGCCCCGGCCACCCAGCAAAGGCCGCAGAGCAAAACCACCAGCCACTCGCCGCGCATTTGGCGGGCTTGCCAGGCAAGCCGGATAAAGGCTGCCAGCGCCCCAAGGGCGAGCAGGGCGCCAAAAGGGCCCGTGGCCGGCAGCGAGGCGAGCAAAAGCCAGAAGGCGGCATAAGCCGCATCCATGACCAACTCAGTAAAACGCTGGCTGGTCAGGCGGGCGAACCAGGCATAAGCGGCAATGGAACAGGCGCCGACGATGTGGAAGATGACGAACACGGCGTGGTTGGCCTGCAAGGCGGTGAACACATGCTCGGCGCTGAGGAGCCAACCGCCGAGGTAGAGGATGCTATTGCCCAGGAACAGGTTGCGCCCCAGGCGCAAATCGGCGGCGGCGATGGCGACCTCGATGCCCATGGCGGCGACGATGAGGGTCTGGTGGTTGGTAAAGCAGAGGCCGAAAAAAAACAGGGCATAATAAAGGTAGCGGGGCTGCCGGGGGGCGTAAATCCAGCGCAGCAGGCAGAGCAGTACGAGCATGAAGGAGAGGAGGCCGAAAGAATAGACCTCGACAATGACGGATTGGCTCCACATGAAACCGTTGTAGCCCAGGAGCAGGCCGGCCACGAAGCCGGAGACCATGCAGATGGCGGCTTCCCAGCGGCCGGCCAAGGCCTTGAGTTCCTCGATGCCCTTGATCAGGAGGCTGCTGCCGCGCGAGACCAGCAGGCCGAGCAGGCCGGCGGCAACGGCCCCGCTCGTGGCCTCGCCCAGGGCCACCCGCCAGGCGATGTTCTTGAAGGGCAGCAGCACGGTCCACAGCCAGGTGTAGAGGGTCCAGACCGGGTAGCCGGGCGAGTGGGGAATGCCGGCATAGAAGGAGCCGGCGGCCAGTTCGCCCGAGTCCTCGAGCGTCACCTCCGGGGCGAGGGTCAGATAGTAGCCGAGCCAGACGGCAGCCGCGGTGACGAGGGCGGTGAGCCAGTCAATTCGGCGGAACAGGGCAGGGCCGGGCGAGGGGAGAGCGTTCGGGGGAGCAGGGGGCGAGGATTTTCGGATCGGATGCATCAATCACCAATCACGTTGCGGCTCGCCCGCGCTGAGCTAACGGATGCGTTTTGAATCGAAAACGGCGTTAATAACAGAAGTCGCCCCGGCGCGGATGGTCCATTGGTAGGCGTCGGCGGGCAGCCGGTTTTGGGCGCGGGGGAAGCTGCCGGGGAGGTAGGCGGCGGCACTTTGATTGCTGAGGATCATGGCGACGATCGGCCCGGCATTGGATGAGCCGATGTGGGCGTTGTAGTGCTGACTGAGGAAGAGGCCGGCCAGCAGGACGGCAGCCGTGGCTGGGGCGAGCCAGTTGAGCCGGAAGCCGGGCGGCGGGACGGCCCCCGCCGGGCGGCGGCCAAAGAGGCGCTTCTCAAGGCTCGCCGAGGGGCGGCGAGGCACCCAGGAGCGCAAGCGGGCTTCCAAATCGTTCATCTGGTTCATAGTCAATCGCAGTTTGTTGCAGGTGTTGACGGAGCTTTTGCAGGCCGTAGCGGTAACGGCCCGCGGCGGTGTTGGGGGAAATCTCGAGCAACCCTCCGATCTCCTCGAAGGTGTAATCGTGCCAAATCTTCAGGACGATGACCTCGCGCTGTTCCCGGGGCAGGCCCGCCAGGCGGCGCATCGCCTCGCGTTCTGGCGGGCTTTGGCCCGAGGCGGGCTCGAACCACCCCTGGGCCTCGCACTCGCGGGCGAGCCGGCGCCACAGATTGCGGCGGTAGTTCAAGGCCCGGTTGCGAAAGGCGCGGAGGCAGTAATGCTCCGGGAGGGCGGGGGGCTGCCGACGGCGCATGAGCGCAAGAAACGTCTCTTGGAGGACGTCCTCGGCTTCGCCATGGCTCAGGCCCAGCGCCCGCCCGTAAAGGAGCAGTTCGGACGCCTTGGCGTGATACAGCGCTTCGCACCACCCGGTTTGCTGACCGGCATTCACAATGCAAGCATTTACCTTATAGACACCAAAAGCGAGCGATTTGTATAATCGGCGGATGAACGAGATTATTTATCCGCGGAGTCCACGGGAGGTCATGTGCGGCTGGATGCACCTGCCGCGGTTCGTGGACAAGGTCCGCCTGCACCTGGCAGGCAAGCTGCATCCGGATTACCAGGCGAACTTCTGCAAGGGTTTCGATGGTTTGTGGCTGGAAACGGCTGGGGTGGAGGCAGGGCGGTTCGTGGAGGTGGTGCGCCACTCGCTGACGGACGGGGAGGTCTGTGATTGGGTGCTGAAAAACGTCAAGAAAGCGGAGTCGGTCCAGGCGGCCCATCGGGAGCGCATGTTGAACTACCCCAGGCCGGACGATGCCGGGATGCAGGCGCGGCTCAAGCAGCGCAAGGAGGCGGCCGGTCTGGCCCATCGGGATGACATCCGGACCTTCGTCGATTTCATCGATGCCGACGAGAAGCGGATCTAGGGGTAATGCCTTTCGGAAGTTCGCCTCTCCCGTGTCGGACGCTGCTGTCCCGAAGGGACATCCGAGAATAGCCCGGCGTTTCAACGCCGGGGTAGCCCGCCCTTTGTGCCCGGCTCGTCCCGAAGGGACGATTGAATCGTCAGCCGAGGCCTCGTCTTTGGCAGGGGCACCCCCAACCGTCCCTTCGGGACAAAGCAAAGACAAATTCCGATTTTCTCCAACCCGGAGGGTTGGTCCCGCCTTGGCGGGATAGCCGGTGGTCGTTCAGGGTAGAGGGGGAACGACCACCGGGCTCCCGATTCCGAATCGGGACTGGCGGTCGCACCCCGGAGGGGTGCCAGAGAATAATGTTGGAACTGCGCCTCGCCTCCGGAACTTGTTTTTGCATGAATCCTTAGAGTCTTTGGTCGCAACATCCACGTTTTTACGTGAACGTCTTGGCATGTTTCCTTCGGAGAGGCCTGATTCTTCGGCGCGGAGCGCCGCATTTAACGCGGCGGGGGAAGGCCCACGTTGCTCTTCCCACTGAGGAATTGACGCTTCGCTCTTGGTTGCGGCTCCGCCGCGTTAAGGAGCTACTTCCAGGAAAGCGTGACCACCACCGGCGCCCAGGCAATGTGCTGGAGCACCCTTTGCAGCGGGCGGATGGAATCCGGGGCGGGGACCTTGGCGGTGTTGAGAATCTGGAGCTGAGCCAGGTCGGGCCGCGCTTGCAACTGGGCCAGGAGCGGTTGGTAGCGGCGGTAATAATCGAATTGGGTGAGGATGATCCTGGCCGGCCTCAAAGCCAACAGCCCTTGCCAATCCGCACTGGGCCGATGCCGCTGGGCCGGCTCCATCCAGTCGGAGTGAATCCACCTGAGTTCCTGGTGCCGCGCCGCCGCATAGAGGTAGGCTGAAGACAGGACCACGGTGTTGCCGGGAGCGCACCCGTTCAACTCGGTCTCGACGCGCCGAAGGGCGGAGGGACAGCCGACATCTGCCGCGCAAGCCGCGCCCCAGGTGGTCATTCCGACCGCGCGAATCGAAGCGAGGGCCGCCAGCGCCAGGAAAAGCCAGACTTGGGTGCGCACCCGGCGGCCCTCCGCAGGGCGTGACGCCAGCAGGGCCAGGTAGCCGCCGACAATCAGGGGCTGAAGGGGGCCGGCAAAGAGAACCGAGTTGGGTGTTAACAGGAAGAGCGACGCGGCAACGAGCACCAGCGCGGCGAGGGTGGCCGTCACGGTAATCAGCCCAAACCGCCCGGCTATGCCCGCGGTGTCCTCCGGATGGGTCTGAGAAAGCGCAGAACGAACCGGCGCGCCCGCGGTAGTGGGGCAGGCGTCTCGCCTGCCATCAGGATTAAGAGGGCCCGGGGTTTCGGACGGTGCTGCGCCTGCTGCCGGGCGGGCCGGGGCATTGGTTGAAGCGGCCAGGGACCGGCACAGCCAAGGCAAGAGTGCCGCCGCCGCCAGAATGCCGGGGGCGTTGCGCACGACTTTGAGGAGCTCATCCAGTTGCGGCCATCGCCAGCCCGTAAGCGAGGGCGTTTGGCGCGCGTGCTCCAGAAAGCCGGCCCAGACCTGCGGGAAGCCAAACGCCACCAATCCCACCAAAGCAGCCGGCACCGCCGCCATCGCCAGCATGGGTGCATAGGGGAACTTATCTTGGCGCAAAAGGCTGGCCGCCAGCACGCCGGCCCAGAGCAACAGGCAATAGAAGGCTCCGATCTGCAGGCTCGTGACCAGACTCAGGACGGCCAAACCCGCCATGGCCCACGCCCAACGAGTGGCCGGCCCCGCACTGTAATAGTCCAACCTGCTGGCCGGCTGTGAGGATTGGGCGGCAGGGAGGCGTTGGGCCGGCTGGCTGGAATTGTTCGGGCCAAAAGGAGGGAGGCGGTCCGGACAAGCCTGGATGTTATTGCAGGCGTCGCTAGCGATTCGGTTGCGGCGGGGCGGCGTTGCGGCCCCTGCCAGGGAAGGGCGGGAACGGACCCAGCCGTAGATTGCGGCGAGGCCAAAGACGTGCGCCAGGCTGTCGGGGCGATCGTGGAAGGTGATGGCGAGCAAAAATGCCCCGGCGATGGCGACCGGCCAGGCCGGCGCTCTTAGCCGGCGAAAGATAGCCAGGAGGATCAACATATAGAGGCCAAACAACACCAGGTGGAGGGCCATCGCGGAGATGACCGAGGCGCCGAATAGCGACATCCACGCCAACAAGACGGCCTGGTACAACGGCGGGTAGGCGCAGAACATTTGGGCGCCTGAAATCGGGAAAGCCGGCGCCAGGGCGGGATTGGCGTATTTGCCGTGCAACAAGAGGTTCACCACCGGGCCGTCATAGAAAAAGGAATCGTTCGAGGGCACCGGCAGAGCCAGGCAAAGCAGCAGCGCAACCTTCCACAGGAAGACCGTGGCGAAGACCGTGCCCGGCCTGGCGAAAAGAGCTTTCACCATCGCATTATTCACTGGCGGTCAGGTTTTTCAAACTGGAATGGCTTGTCAATGGCCAATCCCCCAGGCTAGTTTGGGCTGGGCATGAACACCCCTGTTCCCGTGCCGCTGTGCGTCGATCTGGACGGCACGGTGATTAAGACCGACCTGTTCTGGGAATCGCTCGTGCGATTGGTCCGGCAGAATCCGCTTTACCTGGTGCTGGCGCCGTGGTGGTGGTTGCGCGGGCGGGCCTGGCTCAAACGCCAGGTTGCCACGCGCACGGAGGTGGACGTGGCGGCGCTGCCTTACCAGGAGGCCTTCGTCGAGTTCCTGCGGGGGGAACGGCGCCAGGGCCGGCCCGTCTGCCTGGTCACGGCCTCGGACTGCCGCCTGGCCGAGGCGGTCGCCGGTCACCTGGGGTTGTTCACGGAGGTGCTGGCCAGCGACGGCCAGACCAACTTGCGGGGAAAGAACAAGGCCGCCCGGTTGGTGGAGCGCTTCGGGGAGCGTGGTTTTGATTATGCGGGCAATTCGGCAGACGATTTGCCGGTTTGGAGGCAGGCGCGCCAGGCGCTGCTGGTCAACGCCCCTGCGTGGGTGGCTGCCCGTGCCGGGAGGTGCGCGCCGGTCAGCCGCGTTTTCGAGAGGTCGGGCTCGTGGTGGGAGGCAGTGGTGCAGGCGCTGCGCCCGCACCAGTGGGTGAAGAACCTGATTCTTTTTGTGCCGCTGGTCACGTCGCACCAGATCACGCGGCTGGGCCTGGTGCTGGAGGCGGTGTGGGCGTTGGCAGCCTTCAGCCTCTGCGCCTCGGGGGGTTATGTGTTGAACGATCTGCTGGACCTCGAGGCCGACCGCCATCACCCGGCCAAACGCTGGCGGCCGTTTGCCGCCGGGACGTTGCCGCTGGCGGCCGGATTGGCCGCCTGCCCGGCGCTGATGGGGGCGGGCCTCCTGCTGGGCTGGCGGTTGTCAGGGAGCTTCGCCGTGGTGCTGGGGAGCTACCTTGTGCTGACCACCAGTTATTCGTGGCGCTTGAAACAGGTGGCGCTGCTGGATGTTTTCTGTCTGGCGGCGCTCTACACGATTCGCCTGGTTGCCGGCCACGAGTCGACCGGCGTGGCGTACTCGTTTTGGCTGCTGGTGTTTGCGATGTTCGTGTTTCTGAGCCTGGCGCTGGTGAAACGGTTCGTGGAATTGGAAGCCGCGCGCCAGCAGAACAAGCCCGCCATCAAAGGCCGGGGCTATGCCGCCGGGGACACCGAGCTCGTGGCCGCCCTCGGCTCGACCAGCGGCTACCTGGCCGTGCTGGTGCTGGCGCTTTATGTCAATAGCCAGGAGGTGACCGTGCTGTATCACCGGCCGATGCTGTTGCTGCTGATTTGCCCGCTGCTGCTTTATTGGATCAGCCGCGTGTGGATGGTTGCCCATCGCGGCCAAATGCACGATGACCCCATCGTCTTCGCCCTCAAAGACCCCACCAGCTACGTCATCGGCCTCCTGAGCCTCCTGGTGCTTTGGCTGGCGACAATATCCTGGCCCCATCCAGGGAACTGAGCCGGGCCGGCGTAATCCTCCAATGGAAATTCCATCTTCTCGGCGGAGCGATTTCGATTGCAAGATGCTCATTTACAACGCTTTGGCCTAGATTCTTTGAGTTGCTTCCTAGTGGCTACAGTGCTTCCGGTGCAGCGGAGTCTTTTCGGCAGCTGAACTTTGGCCAGCTCCAACAGCCGCTTGACCTGGGCGCGGCCCTCGGGCACTAACTGATCTCTGACGGTGCCGTTGACGATCACCTCGGTGACACACAAGCTGCTCAATTCATTGATGGCCTCTTGCACGGTCAGATTCTCCCTGGCCCAACATTGTTGAAGTTCCTGAATCAGCCGATGGGCCAGCATCACCACCAGCACGTGCCCACGGGTGCTGGCTTCCAGCCGCACATGCACGGGACGCATTTCCAGTTCCGCCGTTTTGCTGGTCCGAAAATTCTGCTCGACCAGCGCTAGGTCCTTATACCGGTCATGCGCCACCTGCGCCCTCGCCCAATCGTCCAGCAAATCAGTCTTGATGACGTAGCAGCCATCGAGCTTTTTGGCTTCGGCCAACGCGGACTCATCGATCGTCAACACCAGTTTGCGCCCTTGGGCCTTGAGGCTGAGCCAGTCATCGATCTTCAATTTGGCCGCCCGCGCCAGCACCGTTTTGAGCGCCACCTTCACCTGGGCTTTGGGTTTCTGTGCCAAATAGCTGTTTTTCTCCTCCAAGAGCTTGGCCAGCGCGGCCTGCTTGCTTTGCCGGACTTGCTCCGTCTCCAAGGCGCGCTGGGGATTGCGCCGCAAAATATAACGCACCTTCTCTGGGATGCTGGCCACCTCAGAGAGGGTGGTGTCAAGCAACTCCATCGGGAACACCTTCTTCTTAAGCAGCGATTCAATCTGCGGTTTCGACATGGCCGTAATATAATGAAAATGCTCTTGGCCCAACTCCTTGATCTGCGGCCCTTTGATCATGCCGCGATCCCCGACAAAGGTCACGCCTTTGCCGCCAAAGCAGGCGACGACTTTTTGAATTTGGGACCCGACGGTTTTAGGGTCGCTGGTATTACCGACAAACACCTCAATGGACAAGGCCCGTCCCTGGCTGTCGCACAACAGGCCGACGACGATCTGTTTCTTGCCCGGCTTGCCATCGCGGTTGTAGCCCCAGGCGGCCAGGGCGTTATGTTCCCCTTCCAGACAGCTGCTGGTCACATCATAGAGGAAGAGATCCGGGCAGCCGTTGGGATGAAGATTTTTGAAGAGGGCTTGCTCGATGCGGGCTTGGTTTTCCGCCAGCCAGGCTAGGTTGGGATAAAGCTGATCTTCCTTGAAGGGCTCCAGTTCCAGCACGTCGCAAGTGGCGTGACTGCCGGCGAGGCGGACGGCGCCCAAGCGCGAGCCGGGTCGGATGGCGCGAGCCAGCACCTGCCAAAGGGCCAGTTTGCCTTGGCGGTCAG
>JBEKRX010000017.1:0-166199 GCA_049518415.1 Verrucomicrobiota bacterium | reverse complement strand
GCCCGTCCCGCCCCCGGCGGGACGGGCCGCCGCCCTGGGTAAAGTGGGAAAAGGGATCACCCCCCTCCCATGCGCTCCGAGCGCATGGGAGGGGGGATGGGGGGAGGGTCTCTGCCCGCGCTCGGGGGCAGTGTCAGGATGCGCCCGCAAGCCGCCCCGTACCGAGTTGGTCACGCTCCTGTTCACCGACATCGTCGGCTCGACCGCGCTCAAGCAGCAGTTGGGCTACCAAGCCGGGGCCGCCCTGCTCCGACAACACCCTGCGCTGGTCCGCGAGCTGTTCCAGACCCTTGCCGACGCCGAGGCCAAAGCCGAGCGCCTCATCGCGCAGGGGCCGAGGCGCTTGAACCGGGAAGAACCTGACTTGCAAGAGCATCCGAAAAGCCATCCGCTGAACCTGGCGCTGACGGCGCGGTTGAGGCGAGAGACCACCCTGACGCTCCGCCAAATCGCCCGGCGATTGCGCCTGGGCAGTTGGCAAAGCTTGAACGACAAGCTGTGCCTGCGCAACAAAACCGCAGCGAAGGCGCCAGGAAAGTGAAAAGTTATGGTTTGACCCGTTTCCCCCGTTGCCGTTTTGCCGGGGGCAAATCGGCATCACACCAGCGCCGCTTGCCGTTCGTGGAGCCAGTCCACTGCGGCGTCGAGATCGTTCAAAGCGCCCAAGTGTGTGACTCTGAGCCGGGCTTGCAGGCCGCCACGGTCGAACAGGGCCAGGCAGGCTTGATCGATGAACCGGCTGGTGTATTTGATCGCCTGAAACGCCGCCGGGTGCCGTTGCACGGCGAGACCCCAGGCTTGGGGAATAGCCAGGTCCGCTGCCAAAAGGCTGGCCTTGTCCACGCCCATCGCGTCTCTGGTTGGCGCCAGGCTGACCGCGCACACCTTGAGTTCCGGGACGGTGATTTGGCTGATGGACCTTTGCTCCCACTTGCTTTTGGCTATGGTGCGCTTTTCCAGAAAGACCTCATCCCCGAAGACTTCCCAGAGGCACGTTTGCATAGTCGCGCCCATGTAAAGCAGTGGATACGGGCAAGCGGAATGGGAAAAACGGTGATACGCAAAAGTCCCGAACAAGAGCGCCGACGATCCGGACCGATGCACACGGAACCAGGAGCGCGAAGGTTGCCGCGTGACCGGGACCTGCCGTTGGTCGAAATCCTGCCTGGGCCGCAGCAGGGTGCGGGCGGCTTTGGGCTTACTCGGCATAAGCTTGCGCCGCCAGGCAGACCTCCTTCACCTTGCCTTCGCGCAACAAGTCCAGGGGCCGCTTGTTTCCCAGACTGCTCTTCGTCTGCAGGAAAAAGAGAATCTTCCCCCAGGCATCCAAGCGTTCATCCTGCTTGAGGCCTTCGAGCGCCTCCGCCAACCCCGCCAAAACCTTCCCGTGTTGATCGAACTGCCAGCGCGGAAACCGTGCCGCCTGGAGACGTTCTTCCCGCCACGCCAGCAATCGGCCGGCCTCGAGCCGTTTCAACACGGCCGTCTTGGAAATTCCAAGCCACTGCGCCGCTTCCTCCGAGGAAAAGCTGCCCCCTTCGGCTTCCGCCAGTTGCTGCCGGGCTTCCAGCCCCCGGGCAAGCGCCAGCGCCAGTTTGTCCTGGCGCGATTCTCGGCCGCCGATGGAAATGCCAAACGCCACCTGGGCCAGGCGCGCGAGGGCGGCTGCACCCTGGTCCCGGTGTCGGCGGATCACAACGGTGAACTCGTCCACCACAGCCTGTTCTTTTGCGGGCAACTCCACTTTGCCGCCGCGTCTTTCCAATGTCTTTGGCATAGCTGCCAGTATCCTGACACAGCTTCGTTAAGTTGTCAACCTCGTAAACCTCGCCAACCTCAGATTCTTCCAGGACAGCAGTCTATCCTCCCTCCCGCCCGCGACCGGAACAGGCCTTTTCCCCTGGATTTGTCTAAAGCTGTGGGACAACCGAGGTCACCCAGCACGCGCAACCTACACCGCCTGTGAAAATGGCCTGAAATTCTTAAAGTGCTTCCGCCGTGGCCCGTTGAATTCCTTCGGAAAACCGAAGGATTACGGTCGGGTTTTGCCCCTTATGGGATGCCAGTGTTCCGTTTTGCGAGTGTTGATGCGTACACGATTCACGCCGACACCCGCCATCCGCTCATTCGAGCGGGACATTTTAAGGATTGTGGGGCGCACGCTCACCAGCCTGTCGGAACTGCTTAATTGTAGGTGATTACCACGTTGCCACCCGAGACGGTGAGGTTCTTAATGGTAAGCGCTGTGCCTGCCCGGATGCGATAGAACTGCAGGCTGCCTGACAGCGGAGCCGTTATGGTCTTGGTCGGGAGATTAAGTGATTGCCCGATGGCGTCCACGTACGGACCCGTGACCACTGCCGATGATACCAATGTGGCCGCCGCCGCCGCCGCCGCTGGGGCTGTTACGGTATTGGAGTCAAGGGTGACCGCAGTCTGTGCCAAAAGTCTGCCGTTAATCGATGCGCCAGTCCCAAGGCTGATTGATGTTTGGGCCAGTATTATTCCCTCAAAGTGAGTGGTCGTTCCAAGGGAGACGTCACCGAAGGCCTGCCAGAAGATGTTCTTGGCCAGCGCGCCACCAGCCAGAAGTATCTTCGTGCCGTTCGCCTGGGTGATTTTGCCCGCGATCTGGAAGATCCAGATATCGTTTGGGCCACCGCTGAGAGTGACATCTGATGATATCAAAACATCAGTGCCCCACTTGTAGAGACCGGGAACGAGGGTTAGCCCGCCAATCTGTCCGGCTCCTAGTTCGGTGAAATCGGGTATCGATCGTCCGGCAGCGTCAGTGTAGGCTGTTTGCATATCGCCGATGGCCGTGGTCAGGTTGGCAGGAGTTGGAGCCGCGTAGTCCGGTGCGTAAACTTTTCCCGTTACTTGGGCTGATGTCGCAAAGGCACTGCCTGCGGTAAGGTTCAATGCAAATCCTGTTATGGCGGCCGAGGTGATGGGACTCACTCCAATATCTCCAGTAATCGCGGAGGTTGGGACCGTTGAGATTCCTGATTTTGCCAGGATCACAAAATTGCCGGCCGTTCCAAGGTTTACTGGTGCTTGCGCTGCCGTCGCCTGATGTCGCACGAGCATCACGGCCACCGCAAGGCCGATGATCATTCGCAAGAATGTCAGCAAGGTCGGGGCTTTCGCCCTGTTTTCAGACGTTTTTATCATGGTACTTCTTTCGTTCTCGATGCTGATTTGTTGTGACTATTTAGTCTGCCCTAACTGGGGCGAAGCATGGCGGATTTGCGGGCTAATTGCAAGCGAAAATAGCTCGCGAAAATAGTCTCATTTTGGGCTGGGCTCTGGTGGTTTCCGGGCGCGTCCTGGGGGCGTGCAAAGGAGTTTTGTCCCTCAGGCCCGCTTGGCTGCGGCCGCCCGGCTCGAGTAGGTCCGAGACCTGCGGGGCGCGCATCCGCACTGCAGCCGCTGCGCGCTCGCTCCGGAGCGGGGCAGCGGCCTGCCGCGGTCGGGGGGGTCCGCACGCTTTCCGCGAAGGGCCAAATGTTCCATTGGCTCTGTTGGCTGTATTGGCCAAAATGCTGGGAATAAAGGGGCCAAAACGGCCAAAGGCAGCACCCGAACACCGGACGCCTGGCGTTTTAGGGCTTCAAGGCCGCGGCGTCCGCCAAAATCTCAGAGGCAATCGCGATGGTGGTTTGGACGTCCTGGGCCGAGACCATCAAGTTGGTAACGGCCCGTATGGTGTCGGCGCTGACGGCCAGGACCAGCACGCGGCGCGACTTGAGCGCCTCGACCAGTTGCTGGGCGGGCATGGCCAGCACACGAAAGCGCACCATGTTCGTCTCGCTGGCGGCCGGGTCGGCTTCCAGGCCTGGGAGCGCGGCCAGTCCGGCGGCCAGGGCCCTGGCGTTGGCGTGGTCCTCAGCCAGGCGGGTGCGATGGTGGCGCAAGGCGAAGAGGGCGCCGGCGGCGATGATGCCGGCCTGCCGCATGCCGCCGCCGAACATCTTGCGGAAACGCCGGGCGCGTTCGATGAAACACCTCGGCCCGGCCAGGGCGGAGCCGACCGGGGCGCCCAAGCCCTTGGAAAAGCAGACGCTCACGGTGTCAAATGGGGCAGCGTAGTCGCGCTCCGGGATGCCCGTGGCCACCGCGGCGTTCCAGAGGCGCGCGCCGTCCAGATGCGTCAGCAGGCCATGTTTGCGGGCCACGGCGGCGACCTCGTGGATTTGCTGGAGGGGCCAGATTTTGCCGCCGCCGCGGTTGTGCGTGTTTTCCACGCAGACCAACCGGGTGCGCGGGAAATGCGGGTCCACCGGGCGCAGCGCGGCCTCGACGTCGGCGCCCGTGAAAAGGCCGCGCTGGCCGTTGAGACAGCGGCACATGACGCCGGAAAGCGCCGCGGGAGCGCCGGCTTCGTAATAATAGATGTGGGCATTGGCCTCGACCAGGAGCTCGTCGCCCGGCTCGGTGTGGCCGCGCACGGCCAGTTGGTTGGCCATGGTCCCGGAAGCGGTGTAGAGGGCGGCCTCCGTGCCGAGGAGGGCGGCCGTCTCGGCCTCCAATTCCTGCACGGTCGGGTCGTCGCCGAACACGTCATCGCCCACTTCGGCCTGGGCCATGGCCTGGCGCATGGCGGGCGTGGGCTTCGTGACGGTGTCGCTGCGCAAATCAATCACCCGCGAAGTGGCGTGTGTCATGCCCGGAGCATGGGGGAATTCGGGGCAAACCAAAAGCACAAAGCGGCTCCGCGCGGGCGCAGCCGCCACCGGGCGGAGAATCCTCGCCGCCTGCGTGAGCGTATTTATGAAACGGCCCACTTGTGACCCCTTTGCCGCTAGGGGACAATCTCCGGCGTGGATTCCGCCTCGAGGGTGTCCAGGAAGAGGCCCTGGAACTGGCCCGGGTCGAGTTTGGGCAGTTGGACTTCAAAGAGGTGTTTGACCTCGGGCTGGAGGGAGGAGAGGTCGGCGTACCAGCCGAGGAAGGTGTTTTGAGGGTTGTTGCGCACGATGGCGGAGTAGGCGGGTTTGACGGGGAGAGGCTTTCCATCGACCTTGAGGGTGACCCCGATCATCTTCTCATCGTCCGGTTCGGCCACGTTGATGAAGAGCAGGAGGCGGTCCGAATTGAGCCAGGGAGCAAGGCGCTCCTGGTCGGTGTAGTGGACCGGCCAAGTGCGGCGGCGGGCCTCAAGCTGCTTGAAGGCGCGGGCCGGAAGCACCGCTTGCGCCTGGTAGCGACCGCCGGTGAACTGGGGGTCGAAACTGCCAATTTGCTGGCGCGGGGCCAGCGGGGAGCCGGCAAAGCGGAGCTGGCAGGAGACCAAGGAGCCGGTTTGCCGGAACTGGACGTTCACGCCGTTGACGGCGAGGGCGTTGAGTTTCCGGCCTTCGGGCAAAACCACCGCCACGTCCCTTTGGGCGCCGGGCTCGGCAAGAACGCCGGAGAGGTCCAACTTCGCCCCCGCCAGCGAAGCTTGTCCGCAGGCGCCCAGGAGCAGGGGCTGGTCGAGTCGCGCCGGGGCGGGGCTGATTTCCAGGACCAGGGCCTCTGTGCCTGGCAACTCAAGCGCGGCCTGGTCTCCCAGGCCCCAGAACGGTTTCCCCGCCGGCGCCCACAGGCGCCCGCGCTCGGCGTCGGGATAGAGTTGCCGCAGCAGGAAGCGGTCACCGGTGGCCAGCCCGATGGAGCGGTCCAGTGAAAACGCCACCGGGAGCTGCCGGTAGTTCGGGTTGAAGAGGAAAATGAAGCCGTGCCCGTCTTTGAAAGCGGCCGTGCCATCCACCCGGCCCAACTGGGGCGCTCCGAGGATCGGTTGGACGCGGCCGAGGGTTTCGGCGTTTTGGTCCGTCCAGTCAAACCAATCGCGGAACCATTTCCGGTCGGCCGGGGAGAAGGCCTGGAACTCGCGCTGGTCGCGGGCGGGGATGAAGTTGACGAGGAGGTTGAAGGGGGCGGTGGCAATGGAAGAGATGACGGAGTATTTCCAGCCCAGGAGGTCCCAATCGGCGGTACGGAAGGTGGTGCGGATGGTCTGGCCCTGGCTGTCATTGCGCGGGGTCTGGTGGGTCATGTAGCCGGGCATGATCTCCGGCGGCACGAAACACTCGGTGCGGTACCAGTAGGCGGTGCGGCGCTGGCGGTCGGCGGAAACCCGCGACCAATGCAGGTCGGGGAAGGCGCGAAAGCTTTCCGGCTGCTCATCGGAATTCAAGGGGTGGGGGTAAGTGCCTGCCAGCCAGGTCCAGGCGCCGAAGTGATGGTATTGCTGGCGGCCGTCAATGATGCAGTCCGGCCGGCGGCGGCGCAGTTCTTCGAGGATGCGGCGGCAGCCGGCCCACTGGGCGTAGCGGCTGGTGGTGGTCTGGTCGTAGGCAATCCACCAGTGGTCGAAGGCGAAGCCGCCGGCGCCAGTGGTGTCGTGGAAGGCGACCAGCTTGTCCAGGAGCCAGTCCTGGAAGCTGCGCAGGCCGGTGTCGGCGCCCAGGTAACCGCCGGGTTGGCCGTTGGGGACCCAGCGGGTCCAGTCGGGATTTTGCAGGAAAGGCAGCGAGGGATAGACGTAGGCGAGAAATTTGATGTCCTTGCCCTTGGCGTAATCCGCCAATTCCTGCACCGAGGCGGGCAGCTTGTCTTTGGCCGGGTCCCATAGCCCCTGGCGGAGTTTCTGGCCCAGGGTGAGCCAGAGCAGGTTTTCCCAGCCCCAGGCGTCGCGGTTTTCGGCCAGCGAAGAGACGGCGCTGTTGGCGGGGGTGAAGAGGAGGAACCGGCAGCCAATGGCCGCCGCCTGGTCGATGATGCGGCGGTATTCGGCGCGGCCCTCGGGCGTGGCAATGTCGATCTGGTAATCGTTCTCGCACCAGGCGACGTGGAGGCGGACTGGATGAGCTGGACGCCAGAGCAGAAAGGCCCGCACGCACTCGACCAGGGCGTCGACTTCCGCGCGGTCGAGCCAGGCCTCGGCTGGCCGGTCGGTTGCGGGCGCCCATTTCCATTCGGGGAGCAGGCGCGCCGGGAATCGCAGGCCGCTGAACTGGTAAGGGCCCAGGAGCAGCCGGTCGGAGCGGAACACGCCGTTGGTGGGATTCCAGGGCAGGTCGGGCGGATAGGCCAGCGACAGCCGCTGAGCCTGTCGCTTGAGTTGGAGGAAGGGGTTCTGGAGCTGGAGGAACAGGCCGTGCGTGGGCTGGCCGCCAGCCGACTCGGCCAGGCGCAGCAAGGCCCCGTCCCGAATCGGCTGGTGCGCGGCGATGGGCGTCTGGACCCGCCCGCGCAGCAGTTCGAGACGCTGGACGCGCAGGTCCCGCTGGCCGGCATGGGCGAGGAGGATTTGCTTGCTGACAAATTTCCAGCCCGGCTCAAGCTCATAGACGACCCACACCGTCCAGGGAGCGGATTCAAACCGATAGGTCCGTTTCGTGGCGGTCGGCGGTTCGAGCGCAGGCGCCAGGAAATCGCCCTCGACCGATTCATTGCCGGCGAACACAGCGAAGCTGTCTTGGGCCAGGACAATGCTGCTGCCGCTGGCCTTGTCGGTGATGGCCGCCAATCCGCCCTGGTTGAAATCCGCGCGAATCGCCTCGTTCTCCAAAGCTTGGTTTGCGCCGGCCCTGGAGGCGAAGAGGAATACCAAGGCAGCCAGCAGGAGCGATTTGGGGTATGGTTTGCTCATGGGCATGGTCGTCCAATGGGGCTGGTTGCAAGATCGAGGGAAGAGGGTTGGGGCGGCGGCAGAATCACCGCCGCTTACTAGCCTGCTGGCCCTCTGCCTGGCAAGCCAAATCCGCGTTCGGATTTGGCCCCGCTCTTCCCGTTTCACCCGCCGGTCCCTTCAGTCCCCGGGTCAGAAGGAGCGGGGCCGGCCTGCTTTGGGACTTCGGGTCTTGGCCGGTGCCCTTGAGAAAACAATTCCAAAGTCAGCCGGCCGCGGTTATTATGCCCCATGCCGATTGGTGAAATGGGCTGCAAGCGGTCTGCGCGGGCCAGGACCGGACCGAGCCGGGCTGGTTTTCCGCCAGGCGCCCGTTCGCCGGCAATGTTGGCGCCATGAATCCATTTGTGGTTTCGCAAACGGAGTCCAAACTTTCGCTCTGGGGCCGGCTGGCAGCGCGGCCAGGGCTTATCGTGTTCCTCCTCTCCCTGGCGGTGGGCCTGGCCGCCGTGGGGTGGCGCGCCAATGCGCGGGCAAAGGCCGCGCGCGAATTTACCCGCCTCGAGGCGCAGGCGCGAGGCGCCGAGCTCCAGTGGCAGCTCCGGCACGCCGTGTCGGCGGCCCAGGTGCTGGGCGCGCTGGCGCGGCAGGGCGGCGGCGCCATCCCCAATTTCCAAAAGGTCGGGGCGGAGTTGCTCGCCACTTGGCCCGACCTGGCTTCGCTCGAATTGGAGCCTAAGGGCGTCGTCAGCGAGATCGTGCCCCGGGCCGGTTACGAGCGGGTCATTGGGTTCAACGTGCTGAACGACCCGGCGCAACGTCCCAGCGCCCAGACCGCCATGCAAAGGCGCGTGCTGACGGTGGCGGGGCCGTTGAGGCTTTATCGGGGAGAGCCCCGCCTCGTGGTGCGCCTGGCTCTCTTTCAACGGGGACCTAACGGTCGCGAATCCTGCTTGGGCTTTGTGGGCGTGTCGATGCGTATGACGGAGGCGCTGGCTGGGGCGCGGGTGGAGGAGCTCCAGCAGGCGGCGCAGCAGGAGGCCGGGGCGCAAAACCTTAGCCTCAACCTCCCGCTGGTCCGGCACGGCGGCTGGGTCGAGAACACGAAAGTGGCGCTCGAATCCCTGGGGGTGCTCGCCCTGGCCGGCCTGCTGTGGCTGGTGGTGCATCTGGTGAAGAGCGGGCAGAGGCTCAAGGCGGGGCTGGCGGAGACAAACCGGCGGCTGGCCGGGGTTGCCGCGGAGCGAAAACAGGCGCAAGACGATTGGCGCAACGCGAAGGAGGCCGCCGCGGCCGCGCAGAACGAACTCAAGCAGGCTCGAGCCAGCATCCAGCAGACCGAATCCAGGAGCGCGGAGTGCCAGGCCCGCCTCGAGGCGAGCGCGCGCGCCGAGCATGAAACCAGCGAAGCCCTCCAGGCCTGGCTCAAACAAGCGGAGTCCAACGCCCGTGAATTGCAGGGCCGGCTCGACGCCAGTGTCCGGGCGGCGGAGGAAGCGGCCCGGGCCGGGCAGGCAGAACTTGAGCAGGCGCGCACGGCCAGCGCGCCGGCGGCAGAGCCGAGCGTCACCGCGCCGGCTGAAAGCAAGGAGGCCCAAGTTGAAGCTGCCGGGGCGTCGCCGGTTGCATCATCTGTCGAGCCAGATTCTCCCGCCGCCCTGGCAGTGGTTGCCGCGGCGGCGACCTCCGCAACCGTGGCGGAGGAAAAGCCGGTCCCGGTTCCCAGTGCCGAGGGCGCGGCCCCTGCGGCGGCCAGCAGCGGGCAGGATTCGCCGGCGCCCCAGGCGCCCGCGGAAACGCCAGCGGAAGAAGCAGCCTCGCCGCCGCTCGATAAACCCAAGTCCGGCACGAGAGCCAAGCGCAAGAAGGCCCGGCGTGACCAGGGGATGGACCTGTTCGCCGGGCAGCCTGCGGCGGAAGAAGTTGGCAGGGACGCGTTGGAGCGCGCCCCTGGAATTGCTAGAGAACAAGAGCGGGAGGCGGTCCCGACAGGTCGGGAGCTTATGCCACGCGTCCCTGCCGGGGAATCTCCGCCGCCGGCGGCGGAGAAGCCGGCGCTGCCTTCCGCGGTCGCCGCGCCGCCAGAGCCGGAGAAAACCGCCGGCAGCACCGTGGAGCGAGGCGGAGCCGAGCCGAAGACCGCCGAGCGCGGCTGCCCGGCGGGGCCGCCCGAGGAGCCGGGCCTGGCTGCAGACGCCCAAGGCCATCGCCCCGCCAAAGCGGTGTCCATGGCGGACCTGCCAGTGGTCGAAGGGCTGGACACGGCCGAGGGCCTGGCGAGTGCGAAGGGCAATCGCAAGGTGTATCTCGAGGCGCTGCGGCACTTCGCGGAACAGCAAGGCGGCGTCCCGGAAGAGATGCGCGATGCGCTGGAGCAGGGCAACCCGGCTGCGGCGGAACGGTTGGTCGAGGAGTTGAGGACCGCGGCGGCTGAGCTGGGAGCCACCGCGGTGCGCGCCGCCGCCGCCGCCCTGGGGCGCGCCATCCACGAACAGGCCGACCCCGGCGAAATTGAAGCCCTGTGGACCGAACTGGCGGAGGCGCTGAGTCGTTTGCTCGCCGACCTCCGGCCCGTGCTTAAGCCCAAAGAAGACAAACCCGCGCCGGCGCGCCGGCTGCGGGCCGCGCCCGCGGTGGACCCCGCCCAACTGCGCAAGGCGGTGAACCAGATGCTGCCCCTGCTGGCCGGCCAGGACCCCGGCGCGCGCGACTGCCTCAACGACAACCGCGCCGCCTTCCAATCCGCCTTCGCCCCCGAGGCCTACGCCGAGTTCGTCCAATCCGTCAAGCAGGGCGACTTTGCCGCCGCGCAAGAGCATTTGAAGAAAGCCGTCAAGAAACATGGCCTCGCCACCTAGGCCTGCAATGGTTTCTCATCGGCCGAGTCTCAGGTAACCTCGAGCACCTGGTGATTCTGCAGGAGCCTGGCCAATTCAAGCACGACTGGAACCAGCCTTCCAGCCCGGACGACCAACCAGGCGACAAACCACTTCGGGGTCTCCCGCCCGACCGGCTTCCTCGGCCCTGACCTTCGGCGCCGGCGCGAGGTGTATCGTTGAGCGAAGTGGATGATATGGAGGTGGCTGGAATCTCGCCTCCCAATGGCCGTCCTGCCGTTGCGGAAAAACGAGCTCAGTCAAAAGGGCGAAACGGGGTCGGAAAGGCACCGGTCAATGGTATTGGCATATCTCCATGCCAACACCCTCAAATGATCGCTATTTGACGTTCGCGTGGCGAGTCGGAAGGGCGGTGCCCAGCACCAACAAATCGTCCCCCGCCGCCGACGTACTGGCTTCCGTCCGCCGAAAAACTTGTCCAATAATGTTCATCGGCCAGGTTGTCCGCGAGGCCACTGGCCTGGCTGGCGGCGCAGATTTCGGCGTGTTGGATGATGGAACTTACTCCGAGTTACAACGCAAAGCAACAGAAAAGTGAAAATGTGTGCAATTTTCTGTTGACGAGCACCCCGGTTTGTGTTCTATTTGCATCACGAAACACCTTTTCGACCCGGAAGCTATTAGGGCCCAGATTACCAACCTGCAGGCCGATGGCGAGCGCATTGACCAGGCAATTCACGCCTTGGAAGTGGCGCTGCGCAACATCGAGGACCTCGACTCTCACCAGGGCGAGTTGCCGTTCGACCCTGCCTCCCAGCAGGAAACAACTCTGCAGGACGCCGTGAAGCGCGCCTGCAGTGAAATGGTTGACGCCATCACCCGGCAACGAGTCCTCACTCGCATCGAGCGCCAGTATCCCTTCCTCAAGCCCAATTCCTCGAGCGTGTCCGCCGCTTTGATCAATCTCGCGAAGGGTGACGCGCCCATGCTCAAGCTCGCCATCCCTGGCCGCGGCCGCAGTCCGGCGGTTTATTCGACGGAGGGAGACCAAAGCATTTCGCTGAACAGCGATGAAAGCGCCGGCCTCATAGACGAAACCGCCACCAGGGGCACCGGTGGCTGGCAATCTCTTTGGTCAGCCCTCCAACAGAAGTACGACAAGACCAGCGGGCACATTCTTCTGACTCCCGAACTCCGGGCCAGGCTGTATCATTACCTCCATTCCTACGGCCAAGGCGGTTGGCAAAACAGAGCTAAACGCGTCTTTCGCAGGGAGTTTCCTCACCTGTTCGTTCCCTGAGCCCGGCACAAATGCAACACAACCGGCGCCATACACCAACGCAGACCACGCACTTCTTAGGCGCACTACAACTCCCCTAAAGCACGCACTTCCATGCTACGCTGGCTGCGCTATGTTTGGTCCGTGACCATCAAGACCCTGCTAAGAAAGAAACGGACGGCACCGTCATGGGACATACGCCTCGGCGACTGCGTCGTCGGCATGCACCAACTGCCCACGGGGTCCGTTGACATCGTGATCACCTCGCCGCCTTACAACATCGGCAAGGAATACAACGCCTGCGACGACAACAAAGACCACGATGATTATTTGTCTTGGTGCGAAGACTGGGCCACCCAGATTTGCCGGGTCCTGAAACAGGATGGTTCGTTCTTCCTGAACCTCGGCACATCCTCCGGCAATCCGTTCTTCCCGTTCGATGTCGCCAAGACGATCGCCGAATGCGGGTTCCAGTTGCAGAACACCATACACTGGATCAAGTCCATCTCCATCGACCGAGACACCGAGACCAAATCGTACGGCCACTTCAAGCCCATCAATTCCGACCGCTACCTGAACGACTGCCAGGAATACGTGTTCCATTTCACCAAGCACGGCAAGAAAACCCTCGACCGGCTGGCGATCGGCGTCCCCTACGCGGACAAGACCAACATCGCGCGCTGGCGCCACACCAAGGGCGTTGACAAACGCTGTCGCGGCAATACTTGGTTCATCCCCTACAAGACAATCCACCAGCGCGCCAAGCAGCGCCCGCATCCCGCCACCTTCCCCACGGAGCTGGCAGTGAAGTGCATCCGTCTGCACGGCCAGAAGAACGCCGTCGTCATGGACCCCTTCCTCGGCATCGGCCACTCAGCCTTCGCTGCCAAAGAACGTGCCGACATCGTCGCCAAGTTCATCGGCTTCGACATCGACGAGGAATACCTCAAGGTCTGCACCGGCATTCTCGGTTGCCGATACAGGGCCATCAAACAGGCTGCCCTCGCCGCCTCAAAAGGGGCCTAAGCCGGCCAGGTCCGGCCCCAGCGCGCGGCCATAAATCGTCCCCCGCCCGATCTCGCCGGGGAACCGGTTCTGTCGGTCCGGATCAAGTTTGCAATCCGGCGCTGCACGCTTGCGCTCCTGCGGAGGCTTGCGGAACCGGGCGGGGGTGGTGTAAAGGTGAGGGCGTGCGAGCGGAAAATCATCGAATATGAACCTGAAGCGAATCCCGTTAGAGGGGATAATGACGGAGGCCGGAAAGATGGCCGTCGCCGCGGTGGCGGGAGCAGTGCTGGCCTGCGCGCCGGCAGCGCGCGCGCAGCAGTTCGATGTCAGGACCCACCAACTCACCAACGGCATGAAGATGCTCATGCTCGAGGACCACTCGATTCCGAACGTGGCGCTCTACCTGTTCCACCGGGTCGGCTCGCGCAACGAGCGGACGGGGATTACGGGACTGTCCCATTTCTTCGAGCACATGATGTTCAACGGCGCCAAGAAGTACGGGCCGGGCATGTTCGACCGCGTGATGGAGGACAACGGGGGCGCCAATAATGCCTATACCACCGAGGATCTGACGGTCTATCAGGATTGGTTTCCGTCGCCGGCGCTGCCCTTGATCTTCGACTTGGAGGCCGACCGCACGGCGGCGTTGTCGTTCGACCCCAAGATGGTGGAATCCGAGCGCGGGGTGGTGGCGAACGAGCGTCGGCTGAGCGTCGAGAACAACAACGAGAGCCTGCTGTCGGAGCAGTTGCTGGCGGCGGCCTTCACGGCGCACCCCTATCATTGGCCGGTGGTGGGCTGGATGGTGGACATCCAGACCTGGAAGCGCCAGGACTTGGTGCAGTACTACCAGACCTATTACGCCCCCAATAATTGCGAGTTGGTCATCGTGGGCGATATCCGCCCCGACCGGGTCATGGCATTGGCGCGGCAATATCTGGAGCCGATCCCGGCGCAGGAACCGCCGCTCCCGGTGACGACGACCGAGCCGGAGCAGACCGGGGAGCGGCGGGTCTTCGTCAATAAGTTCGCCCAGCTCCCGCATCTCCAAGTGGCTTATCACACGCCAGCCGCGACCAACGCGGACTTCGTGCCGCTCTCGGTCCTGGAATACATCCTGTTACGGGGGCAGAGTTCGCGGCTCTACCAACGCCTGGTGGACAAGGAGGAGGTGGCCGACTCCGTCGGGGGCGGGCAGTCGGCGCACCTGGACCCGTTCCTGTTCCAAATCGATATCCAGCCGCGGAACGGGGTCGAGACCGAGCGCGTGGAAAAAGTGCTCTATGAAGAACTGGAGAAGGCGCGCTCGGACCTGGTGGCGGAGCGGGAACTGCAAAAAGCCAAGAACACGGCGGTCGCCGATTTTTACCGCTCCATGAAGACCATTTCCGGCAAAGCCAACACGCTGGGGATTTATGAGGTCGTGTTCGGCGACTATCACCAGTTGTTCCAGGCGGTCGACTTGATCAACAAAGTGACCCGCCAGGACGTGCAGCGGGTCGCCCAGAAGTACTTTGGCCCGCGCAACCGGACCGTGGCTATCCTGATCCCGGAACCCGCGGCCGGGGCGAAGCAGGATTGAGTGGGAATTCAAAGGACGGACCGATGAGACTCGTGAACCAGTTTTCAGGCGGGCGCACGGCGGAGGGGCGAAGGACGATGGCCGGGTGCCGAGAGAAGGCGTCAGGCACCGGCGGGAAATTCCAGGCGGGAAAGCCGCGCCGGCGGCATCATCGCCTGACCTCGCTCCTTCTGTTCTGCCTGGCGCTCGGCGGCAGCGGGGTGGCGGGCGGCGCGGCGCCCGGGCTCGAGGAAATCGCCCAGGTGCGCCTGCCCGAGCACAAGCAGGTGAAGCTGGAGAACGGCCTGACGTTGCTCTTGATGGAGCGGCACGCGCTGCCGCTGGTGAGCTTTCACTGGCTCATGAAATCCGGCGGGGCGGTGTGCGACCCCGCCGAACAGCAGGGGCTGGCGTCGCTGACGGCGAAGCTGCTGCGCAAGGGCACGCAATCCCGGTCCGCGGACCAGATCGCGGAGGCCTTGGATTTTGTGGGCGCCGAGTTCGAGGCGGGGGCGGCGCTCGAGTATTCGTCCGGGTCGGCCGAGTTCGTGAAGAAGGACCTCGACTTGGCGGTGGACCTCGTGTCCGACACCCTGCTGCATCCCTCGTTCCCGGGCGAGGAGGTGGCCAAGCTCATCAAGCAGGAGGCGGACGGCATCAAGGAGCAAAAGGCGGTCCCCCAACGGGTCATCGGCCGCTATTACGAAGGCTTTTTGTTCCCGTCGCACTTGTATGGCCGCCCGGTGAGCGGGACGGAGACCAGCCTGCCCAGGATCAGCCGGGACGACGTGGTGAAGTTTCATGCCTCGCATTACGCGCCCAACGAGATGATCCTGGCCGTCGCCGGTGATTTTTCGGCCTCGGAACTGGAACCCAGGCTGCGGGAGAAATTCGCCTCCTGGGAGACCAAGCCGGTGGTCCGGCCCGAACTCGCGCCGCCCCCACGCGCTCAGGGGCGCCACGCGCTCATCGTGGATAAACCGGACGCCACCCAGACGTTCTTCCATTTCGGAAACATCGGCCTCGCGCGCACCAACTCGGACTGGATCCCCGTGCAGGTCGTCAACACCCTGTTCGGCGGGCGCTTCACCTCGATGATCAACAGCGAATTGCGGATCAAGTCCGGCTTGACTTACGGGGCGAACAGCCGCTTTAGCGCGCGGCAACTGCCGGGGGCCTTCATGATTGCGTCTTTTACCCCAAACCAGTCCACGGGCAGCGCCATGGACCTGGCGTTGGCGGTGCTCAAGGGGCTTCATGACAAGGGCCTGACCCCCGAGCAGCTTCAGTCGGCCAAGACCTACATCAAGGGCCAGTTCGGCCCGACCCTCCAGACCAACGACCAGTTGGCGCTGACCCTCTGCGAACTCGAGTTCTACGGGCTGGGCGCTGATTTCATCAACACTTACTTCGACCGCATTGACGCCGTGACCCTGGCCGATGCCGGGCGAGTGATTGCAGCGTATTACCCCGCGAATGACGTGGTTTTTGTCTTCATCGGCCAGACGGCGGTGATCGAGCCGGTGGCGAAGAAGCTCGCGAGTGAGGTGCAAAAGAAGGTCATCACAGAGGCGGGGTTTTAACTGGCCCTGCCCGCTCGCCGGAGGGCCCGTGCTTAACTTAGCGCCATTCGGGCAAAGGCCCCTGTGCCAAGCGCGATGCCGGCCACCAGACGGTCCCACGGCCGCCCGATCCTCCGCTGCCGCACCGCCTGCTCCGTGTACCCTCGCAACGCCGCGCGCCGCTCCTGCTCGGTCTTGCCCCCGCACAGACGGTCGAGCCAAAAAGACGTGGGTCACGGCTCAACATTTGACGGTGGTGAGGGCCTTCGTCATACCGGGTGACGGAGAGCAGGCGGCCATTCAGATAAGAAACCTTCCTGGCGTCTAACTCCGCCGGCGGCGGCTCAGGCATAGCCAGAGGGCTATTACAAAGGCCAGGTTCACAAAATTGAAAGATTCCTCGATTTTGCCTATCCAGCCAGCGTACCCTGAAAGGCCAGCAGCACCCTTCATCCCATGCAGGGCCAGCGCCGCCGCCGAAAAACCAGACCCTAGAGCAACAGGCAGGGTCAGCGCTCTGCGAAATTGGAGCCGTTTCGTTGGGCTCTCTCGGTAAACGCTGAAAACCACAGCCACGACGGCTGCCAGAAAGAGCTCCGCAGCCAGGGGAGCAATGATGATGACTGGGCGTGCGTCCCCCAGGCCACGAGCTGCCCATTCGGCCAATCTCATGAACAAAAAGGCAGCGCCTATGATCATCAACATCCCGGCGCTGAACTCTGCGACCCCGCAGGAAAGCTCTCGGAATAATCCTTTGTTGGTAATCGTTGGTTCGTCAGTATTGTGGGTCATGGGAGCCTCTACGTCTTATGGTTCAGACGCTGCGGCCTGGGTCACGCTTCTGCCGTAGTGCGTGTGCCATGGCCGCAATTCAGCCGCCGGCAGACCAAAAAGTCAAGCCGCACTTGTCAAATGTTGAGCCGCGGCCCCTTTGCCCTAGGGAATAGGGCGACTGACGGGCGGCGTTTCCGACACCAACTGCGGAGTCAGCGACCATCAACATGCGGCAGAGGAGAGCAACGGAGGCCCGGCGACATTCCCTCGGTCAAATGGCGCTTTCATCACGAAATACGGCGCGCGCAAACATCAATCTCACGGCCCACGCTGGCAAGCCGTCGAAGCAAGAAACCACCTTCATCAGTATGAAAATGCGGTGCCTGGAAAGATGCGCGCGTCAGCCGATCAACTCGCGCACTTTGGCGCCGAGGTCGGGGTGGCGCAAGAGCGACTCCCCCACGAGAATCGCGCGAGCGCCGCAGGCGGCCAGGCGCTGGACGTCGGCGCGCGTATGGATGCCGCTCTCGGCCACCAGGAGCGGCGTGCTGCCCAAGGCCGAGCGCAGGCGGGCGGCCAGGCGCTCGGTGGTGGCGAGGTCCACTTTGAAGGTCTTCAAGTCGCGGTTGTTCACACCGATGAGTTGGGCGCCCGCCGCCAGCGCGCGGTCGAGTTCGGGCTCATCGTGCACCTCGACCAGCGCGGCCAGGCCGGCGCCCGTGGCCAGGGTCTGCAAGTGCCGCAACTGCGCATCGCCCAGGATGGCGACGATCAGCAGGATGGCATCCGCGCCCCATTGGACGGCCTCCAGGAGTTGCCGCTCGTCGATGATGAAATCCTTCCGCAAGAGCGGCAGTTTCACCGCTGGCCGGATTTGTTTGAGGTCCCGGAGCGAGCCCTGGAAGAATTTCTCATCCGTCAACACCGACAGGCAACTGGCGCCGGCGGCCTCGTATGCGCAGGCGATGCGGACGGGATCAAAATCGGGGCGGATGAGCCCGGCCGAAGGGGAGGCCTTTTTGACCTCGGCAATCAGCGCGACAGTGGGGCAGCCGGGACGCCTGCGGCTAGTGGGGCAGGCGTCCCGCCTGCCCTCGGGCGGGGGCGTGCTCGAATCCGAGGCAGCCGAGACGCCTGCCCCACTAAGCAGCGCCCCGAGGAAATCGCGCCGCCCGCCCCGCGCCTCCAGCGCCGCCCGCAGTTCGGCGACCGAGACGGCGCGCTGCGGCAAACGGGCCACTTCGCGTCTCTTCTGTTCAACTATGGTGTCGAGGATGGTCACGAGGCAAACCCGAAATCCGAATTACTTGGGACTTCGTACCTTACTCAGGCTCATCCCTGACGCCCTGCAGGCGCTTGGTCGGACAGCCGGCGCGCAGCCAGGCGTTGACGTAGGGGTCCAGGTCGCCGTCCATCACGGCCTGGACGTTGCTGGTCTCCACGCCGGTGCGGAGGTCTTTGACCATGCGATAGGGCTGGAAGACATAGCTGCGAATCTGGTTGCCCCAGGAGATGCTGCCTTTTTCACCGTAGAAGCGTTCCATTTGGGCTTTCTGGGCGTCCAGCCGCTGGGCATAGAGCTTGGAGAGCAGCATCTTCATGGCGGTCGCGCGATTCTGGTGCTGGGAACGCTGGTTCTGGGAGGCGGCCACGATGCCGGTCGGGAGGTGGGTGATGCGGACGGCGGTCTCGACCTTGTTGACGTTTTGCCCGCCTTTGCCGCCGGAACGGTAGGTGTCCACCTTGAGTTCGCTGGGCGGAATGACCACTTCGGCGGAGGTCTCCTCGATCTCGGCAATCGCGTCCACGCTGGCGAAACTAGTGTGCCGCCGTTTGTTCGCGTCGAAGGGCGAGAGGCGCACGAGGCGGTGCACGCCGCGCTCGGCCTTGCAATAGCCGTAGGCGTAGGGGCCCGTCAGCATCATGGTAGCGCTCTTGATGCCGGCGGTTTCACCCGCCAGCAGGTCGGTGACCTCCACCTGCCAGGCGCGCGACTCGGCCCAGCGCTGGTACATGCGCATGAGCATACTGGCCCAGTCGCACGATTCGGTGCCGCCGGCGCCGGCGTTGATGCTCAGGATGCAGTTGCTCTGGTCGTGTGGGCCGCTGAGGAACGCCTTCAGTTCGAGAGCGGCAAGGTCCTTGGAGAAGCCGGCCAGCTCCTGCTCGAGTTCCTGAAGAATTTTGGCCTGGGCCGCTTCCGGCTCGGCTGCGCCCAACTCGACCATCACCTGAAAGTCCTCGAGCCGCTTCTCCGCCTTGAGCAGGGGTTCGACTTTGCTGCGCAGGGAATTGGCTTCATCAACGAGTTTTTGGGCCTGTTCCCGGCTGTTCCAAAAACTTTCCACCGCCATCAAGGCGTTGATTTCGCCCAGGCGTCCTTGGGCGCCGGGCAGGTCAAAGAAACCTCCGCATGTGCGCCAGCTTGTCAGCCACGGCGCTCAACTCCGCTTTTATCGTATCAAACATCGCCCGAATGTAGGTCGGGACCGGGCCGCTTGCAAGTCAAAGGAGCGCGGGACCGGACCACGGGACCACGGGACCAAAAGACCCAGGGACCCAAGCTGGCCGGAAGCCGGCGCTGCCGGCACGGCGGGGCCAAAAGACCAAGGGATGGGCCCGAAGGGCAACTCCGCTTTTGACATCCGCCGCGGGCGGGGTCAAAGTACTGGGCATGGATTTGAGGGCCGGCATAAAATCTTCGACCCCGGTTCCTGGGACGGCGGGCAACGCGCCGCCTAAGGCGGTGAAATCGCCGGTGGCCAACGAAACCCTGGCGGAGGTCCTGGATCGCCATACGGCAGTCGGCACGTTGTGGCGCGCCGAAGGCGAGCGTGTTCGTTGCCTGGCCTGCGGCCACCGCTGCCTCCTGGCGGCCGGCCGGCGCGGGATTTGCAGGGTGCGCTTCAACCAGGCCGGCCAATTGCGCGTGCCCTTCGGCTACGTGGCCGGCGCACAGTGCGATCCGATCGAGAAAAAGCCTTTCTATCATGTCTATCCGGGCAGCGAGGCCCTCACCTTCGGGATGCTGGGGTGCGATTTTCATTGCCAGTATTGCCAGAACTGGGTGACGAGCCAGGCCTTGCGCGACCCGGCCTCGGCCACGCCCATCCAGAGCGTGACGCCGGAGCAGCTCGTCCAGACCGGCCGCCGGCTGGGCGCCCGGCTGGTGGTCTCCAGTTACAACGAGCCGCTCATCACGGCCGAATGGGCGGTGGCGGTCTTCCAACAGGCCAAAGCCCTCGGGCTGGCCTGCGCCTTCGTGTCCAACGGCAACGCCACGGCTGAGGCGCTGGATTTGCTGCGCCCGTGGATGGCTGCCTACAAGATCGATTTGAAGAGTTTCGATGACCGGCGCTACCGCTCGCTGGGCGGCACGCTCGAACACGTCACCGAGGGCATCCGGATGGTCCACGCCCGCGGGCTGTGGCTGGAAATCGTGACCCTGCTGGTGCCCGGGTTTAACGACCGCGAGGAGGAAGTGCGCCAGATGGCGCGGTTTATACGTTCGGTGAGCCCCGACATCCCCTGGCACGTCACCGCGTTCCACCAGGACTACAAGATGACCGGGCCGCCCAACACCACCGCGGCGCAGCTTGTGCGGGCGGCCGAAATTGGCGCCGCAGAGGGGCTGCGCTTCGTCTATGCCGGCAACGCCGCCGGCCGGGTCGGCGCCTGGGAAGACACCTGGTGCCCGAAATGCCACGAGCGATTGATTGCCCGCTGCGGCTACCAGGTGCGCGAATACAACCTCACGCCGGCCGGGCAGTGTCCCAAGTGTCGGACACCCATTCCGGGCCTCTGGCTCTTAATGAGATGAATGACATCCAACCGAAGGGCGTTCGTCCGCCCGCAGTTGCCGGCTGGTTTTATCCGAGCGACCCGGACGAATTGCGCAGTATGATCGGGTCCCTGCTCGCCAATGCGCCGTCCGTAGCCGGGCCGGCGCCCAAGGCCCTCATCGTGCCGCACGCCGGCTACCAGTTCTCCGGTCCTGTCGCCGCCTCGGCCTACGCGCTCCTGGCGCCGGCGCGGGACACGATCGAACGTGTTGTTCTGCTGGGGCCGTCGCATCGGGCTGCCTTTGACGGCCTGGCCGCGGTCTCCGCCTCGGCCTTTGCGACGCCCCTGGGCCTGGTGCCGGTGGATGCCGAGGCCGGCCGGCAACTGGCCTCGCTTGCGCAAGTTGTGGTGCATGACCAAGCCCACGCCCGGGAGCACGCGCTGGAGGTGCAATTGCCGTTCCTGCAGACTCTGCTGAGCGGCTTTGCGCTCGTCCCGCTGCTGGCCGGCCAAGCCGACACCCAAGCCATCAGCCAGGTCTTGGAGGCGCTCTGGGGCGGGGCGGAAACCTGCATCGTCATCAGCTCCGACCTCAGCCATTACTGCACGCCCGCCATCGCCCGGCAACTGGACAGCGCCACGGCCAGGGCCATCGAGGCCCTGGCGCCGGAAGACATCCGCGAGGAGGGCGCCTGTGGCCGGCGACCCATCTGCGGCTTGCTCCAGGCCGCCCGCCGGCGCGGCTTGCGCGCCCGGACGGTTGACTTGCGCAATTCCGGCGATACCGGCGGCCCGCGCGACCGAAGAGCAACGTGGGCCTTTCCCCGCCGCGTTAAATGCGGCGCTCCGCGCCGAAGAATCAGGCCCCTCCAAAGGAAACATGCCAAGACATTCACGCAAAAACGTGGATGTTGCGACCAAAGATTCTAAGCGTTAGCTTTCAGGAGCATGCCCGGCCACGTTCGCGCGCGGATTTTTCGAGCGCGGCCAGGACCACCTCCGCGGTGCGGTCCCACGACCATTGCCGGCTTAGTTGCCGCCCCCGTTCGGCGTAGCCTCTGCGTGTGGCGGGGTCCATAAGGGATTCCAGGGCCTTGGCGAGCTCGCACGGGTCCCTCGGGTCTTGCAGCAAGAGCGCCTCGCCGCGGCTGGCCAGTTCGGCCGCCCCCGTAAAGCGCCCGCAGCTCACCACCGTGGCGCACCCGTAGGCCATCGCTTCCAACGGCGCCAGGGGCGAGGGGTCGGAGAGCGTCGGCAGGACGAAGATGTCAGCCAGGGCGTAATAGTCCTGGATATTGTTTACGGGGCCGGCCCAGGTGATGCGCTGGCCGGCCTGCAACTGGGCGGCGCGCCGCTCATAGGCTGTGCGGTCCTGGCCGCCGACGACCAGCAGCCTGGGCCCGCGGTCGCCCAACCTCCCCAGGGCCTCGATGAGGGCGCCGAGGCCTTTCCTCCGAAACTCCGAACCCACGAACAACGCCACCACGTCATGCTCCTTGAAGCCCAGCCTGCCCCGCCACTCGGCCCGCCTTCGGGCGGCGTCCGGCACCGGGGCGTCCACCCCCGAGGGAGCGATGAAAAAGCGCTCCTCAGGGATCGGATAGTAGCGTTGGACCTCCCGCTTCACCATTTGGGAATCCGCCACCCAGAACCGGCCCGGGGCCAGGCGGTTGTTGCATCTCTCCAGGAGCCAGTGACTCCAGATACTCGGTCCGGTCAGGAGCTTGAGCCAAGTGCGGAAAGCCCCTTTCGGTTCGCTGCGCTCGGCGCCCCAAAGCCCGCCCACAAACGTGCCGCAGTGAATGTTCATCACGTCAAATCGGGTGACCCGCTCGTGCGAATAGACCACGTCGAACCCCCGGGCCAGCCTGGCGGCGCGCCAGGAAAACCACCACGCGTTGAGGTAATTGGGCTTGCGCACTGGCCGGGAGACGCGATGCAGGACCATCCCGGCGGGCTCATGGTCCCACTCCTGCGCAAAGACATGGACCTCGTGCCCCTTGGCCAGCCGCCGCGCCACCTCCACGGCGTAACGCTCCGCCCCCCCCGTGGTAATGTAGCGGCGGATGAGCACGGCGACTTTCATACGGAGTTTTTCCGGCACTTAAGTAGCCCGCGGCCGCCCACAGAACAAGCGTTAAAGGAGTTCAATTTCCAATTCCCAAGTCGGCCCAGCCACCCGAGGCCACCCGAGGCGCGAATGAATGACATGCCTCGTCGGTCTGAGGCGCGGCCTCGCTAAGAATTGGGGCCACAAAGTACTCGCCTTGGGCCGCCCGGCAGCGACATACTCAGGGGCGGCAATGCTGTTATTCTTGCGGAGAATCTGGACGTTCGTGCGACCCTACCGGGGCCGGCTGTTTCTTGGGCTGGGCTGCGGCGTCCTCAGCGCCCTGACCAACGGCGCCCTCATCCTGGTGATCAAGCTCGTGGTCAACCTGCAGTTTGAGGGAAGCGGCGCCAGTTCCTCGGGGCCAGCCCTCAAACAGGCCCCTGCGTTGCTGCACTCGCTGCTCCAGGGCCTTGCCGATTGGCTCCACGGCCTGCAGTCTCCCACCCTGGGCCGCTTGGTGCTCATTGCCGCCATTCCGGCAGTCATGCTGCTCCGAAACTTCTTCGCCTACTTGAATATTTACCTCCTGAACTGGGCGGCGGTGCGGGCCATTGCCGATTTGCGGACGCGGCTCTTTGATCACCTCCAAAACCTCTCGCAGGACTTTTTCAGCAACGCGCGCACGGGGGATTTGATCGCCCGGATCACCAGTGACACGCACGTACTTTACGGCGTGATCAGCGGTTCGCTCGGCTCGCTGATCAAGGACCCCGTGACTGTGCTGGTGCTGCTGGGCATGATGTTGGCCCAAGCCGAGCAGCGGGTCCTGGCGCTGGTCTCGGTGATCGTGCTGCCGCTCTGCCTGGTGCCCATCATCGTTTACGGCCGCAAAGCCCGCAAGTCGGCCCGGCTCATGCAGGGCCACGTTTCGGAGTTGACCGACCTGATGCACGAATCGTTTACCGGCAACCGTATCATCAAGGCCTACAACCTGGAGGGGACGGTCCTGAAGCAGTTCCAGGCAACCACCGGGAAATATATCGGCCACGTGATGCGCCTGGTGCGGGCTAATGAAATCCCCGGCCAATTCACCGAGTTCCTCGGCGCCCTGGGCGTGGCCCTGGTCCTGGTCTATGCCGCCATGGCCAACATCAAGGCCCCGGGCGACTTTGTCGCCTTTATCCTGAGCATTGTGGTGATGTACCAGCCCATCAAGGCGCTCACCCGGCTGCACAACCAGCTCCACCAGGCCGCGGCCGCCAGCCAGAAGGTCTTTGAGTTGCTGCAGGAAACGAGCACCGTGGTGGATCCCCCCGTGCCGGTCCCGCTCCAGGCCCACGGGGCCGACATTCATTTCGCGGACATCGATTTCGATTACGGCGACAAGCCGGTCTTGCGCGGCATTAACCTCAGGGTCAAGGCCGGGCAGATGGTCGCCCTGGTCGGCAGCAGCGGTTCGGGCAAGACCACGCTCACCAATCTCCTGCTGCGCTTCTACGACCCCAAACGCGGCTCCGTCCGCATCGGCCCCACCGACCTGCGCCAGGTGGCGGTCAAGGACCTGCGCCGCCAAATCGCCCTGGTAACCCAGGAAACCATCCTCTTCAATGACACCGTGCGCAATAATATCGCCCTGGGCCGGCCCGGCGCTACAGATGCCCAAATCGAAGCGGCCGCCAAACATGCCTACGCGCACGACTTCATCCTGGAAAAGCCCCAAGGCTATGAAGCGGTTGTCGGCGAGAAGGGGGCTACCCTCTCCGGCGGCCAACGCCAGCGCATTGCTATCGCCCGGGCCATTCTCAAGGACGCGCCCATCCTGGTCCTGGACGAGGCCATGAGCCAGCTTGACTCCGAATCCGAACGCGCGGTGCAGGCCGCCCTGGAGCAACTCATGCAGGGCCGCACCACGATCTGCATCGCCCACCGGCTCTCCACCATCCAAAACGCTCAACTCATCGTCGTCCTGGACAACGGGCGAATCGTGGAAAGCGGCACCCACGCCCACTTGCTTGAGGCGCGCGGTTGCTATTACCGCATGTATGAATTGCAGTTCGAGGCCGCCGCCGCCGGGCCGGCGCCGGCAAGGCCTCTGCGAGCCGATGAGGAATGAGTGCGTGGGGTCAGTGGGTGGGAACCAGGAGGGCGGCTCCCGGTGTGAGAGCCTGCATTCTGCCGCCTCCGCCAGAACTGGCGGCCGACCACCGCCCAATCCGCGCTCCACGCTCCGCACTTATTAGCGGTTGCGGATGAGGTTATCCGTGTCCGGCCCGGTGGTGGACCTTTGGGGATTGCCCTTGCCCTGGGGAACCGGCGCGCCGACGGAACGGAGCCCAGGCTCGCGGGCCACCGCGTCGCTCGAGGCCAAGCTCCGGGAATCGAACCGGACGGGGAGCCGCTCGCCGTTTTTCCACCGGGTGACGGCCTTCATCCAGGCTTCGGCGAGCAATTCACTCAACACCTCAAACAGCTTGGCGTCCCCAACGCAGGGGCATAAAGCGCGATTGCAGGAGGGCGATGGCAGGGCCAGACCCGGCCCAGCATCCCGATACTCGCAAGTGAGGGCCGACAACTCCAGCGCCCCCGAATCCCCGCCGTGCATTTCGTGGCGGATCGAATGCCTCGGCCCACTGGCCCCCGGCCTTGCCCACACCCGCTGGCCATCCGCCAAAGTCAGCGTGACCGACGCAAAACCCAGCTTCCTCGCGACAAAGACAAAGTCCTGCCAAAGGTCCTCGAGCAAGACCTGCCGCTCGCCTTCCAGTTCCAGCCAGCGCGTCAGGCTCAGGGCATACCGAATTTCCCGCCGCATCTCCAGGGAACTGCCCACCACCCGAGCGACATCAAACCATTCCCGGCTGAAACTCAGGTTGCCCGCGCAGATCACCAACACCAGCGCCCCAAAACCAACCAGTCCCGGCAGCCACTGGCCGCGCGACCAAATCGCCGCCGCGCCCAGCATGAGAAACACCAGCGTTACCCCGTAAAAGGAGAACAGCACTTTGCGCCGCGAAAAGCCGATGCCCTGGAGATGATGATGGAGATGCCGCCGGTCGGGCCGGAAGAGCGGCAGCCCCCGCAACCCCCGCCGCACGATCGCCAGGCCCGTGTCCAGGATCGGCAGCGCCAGCGCCAACATCGGCGCGGCCAGCGCCGCAAACACCTCCCCTTTGTGCGAATTGACCAGGGAAAACAAGCCGATCTGGAAGCCCAGGAAATAGGCCCCGCCGTCACCCAGGTAAATTCGCGCCGGGGGAAAATTGAACCACAAAAAGCCCAGCAATGCCCCGGCCATGCCCGCGGTCAGCAGTTCGAAGTGCCCGACTTGATGGCCGACATAAGCCAGCAACACCATCAGCATGAGGCAAATACCCCCGGCCAACCCATCGGCCCCGTCAATGAGGTTGATCAGGTTGGTCATGCCCACTAGCCAGATGACCGTGACCAACAGCCCCCAGCCATGCAACTCAATCACATCCCCGCCGAAGGGGATCTTGAAACGCTGGACGCCAAGCCCAAAATAACAGACCACCAGAGCAATCAGCACCTGGCCCAGAAGTTTTTTCCTTGCGCCCAATGCGCGAAGGTCATCCCACAACCCCAGCCCGAACATCGCCAGGCAAGTGAGCACAATGACATTGCGTTCCGGAGTGAGGGCGCGGTCTTCCGGCCTGACCAGGGCGATGAAGCCTTCGATGACGAGAAAAGCCACCGCCAGCGCCACTCCCCCCAGCCGCGGGACAGGGCGCTTGTGGGTGTGGTGCAGGTCGGGCGAGCGAGCAAACATCCGCCGCTGGGCGCACTGCCTAAGGATCAGCGGGATCAGCACCGAAACAGTACCCGCGCCTATGAGGCCGACAACTATAAGAAGATATGTCATGCGGCAGTGGTCAGATGTCCCAAAGCCTTACCTACCCATACCCCCCCGTTTGCATGTTCGCCCAGGATTCATGGTTTTGAATGCCGGTTTGCCTTCGTCAAGTATGATTCGCTTGGTCGCGGAGAGACACTAAAGCATACCCAGCCAGGAATGCAACTTTTTATGTGCCACTTAGGCCGGCGGAGGCACCTGGAGAATACCACCAGGCCGGTAGCGGCAGGCTCCCAGCCGGCCAGTGCCCCGAAGGCTTTCGGGGCCAGCCGTCAGTCCGCGAGTCCTTGGCAGTCAATGCGTTGCAAAAGTCTCCCTGGGAAGATCCGCCCGGCTCCGGCACCTTGGCACCTGTCGGCTATCGGCTATTGGCTATCGGCTATCGGGAAGATCCCCCTGGCTCCGGCACCTTGGCACTCGAGCTCGGCCCCGACCCGGCACACAGGTCCGCGAACTCGTGGCGGAGCGGGGCACCGGGCAACCCGCGGCCCACCGCGAGCACGGTATTACAGGCGCGGATCGCTTTGCTTGCCATACCCAGCCGGGCGGGCTAGTCTTTGAACATGAGCGCAGTCGCCCAAGAATTGATTGAGATTGTAGAGGCCCTGCCGGAGGAAAAGGCGCGGGAGGCGGTGGATTTCGCGCGTTTTCTCCAACAACAGGCCAGCGACCTGGAATGGGAACGTATCATCGGCGATGCCCGTGCGCGTCCAAAGTTGGATGCTTTTGTGGCAGATGCGCTGCATGAAGGCCCGGCCGAGCCGCTCGACCCTTCACGTCTGTAAGTTTATTGCTGGATGCGCATACTTCTGTTTAGCGGCAAAGGCGGCGTGGGCAAGACCAGTCTGTCGGCGGCGACGGGGACGCGCCTGGCGGAGTTGGGCTATCGCACGCTGGTGATGAGCGTGGACCCGGCGCATTCGCTGGGCGATGCCTTCGACCTGGAGTCCGGCCTGTTCGATGCCAGGACCGCCGATCCCTACCGCATCGCCGATAATCTCTGGATTCACGAGGTCAACATCCAGAAAGAGATCAAGCGGCATTGGCAGCGGATCTGGTCGTACATCAGTTCGCTGTTGCGGACGTCGGGGTTGAGCGAGGTGGAGGCGGAGGAGATGGCCATCTTTCCGGGCATGGAGGAACTGAGCGCCTTGCTCTACGTCAACCAATGGCACAAGGAAGGGCGATATGATGTCATCGTGCTGGACTGCGCGCCGACGGGGGAAAGCCTGCGGTTCATCGCGATGCCCACGACGATGAAGTGGTACATGCAGCATGTCTTCCCCCTCCAGCGCGGCTTGTTAAAGGCGGTGCGCCCAATCGCCAACCGGGTAGCGCCTTTCGAGCTGCCGCCGGACAGCTATTTTGCGAGCGTCAAGGAGCTGTTTGGCCAGATTGAGGGGATCGATCAACTCTTGGAAGACCCCCGGGTGACGAGCGTGCGGTTGGTGACCAATGCGGAGAAGATGGTGGTGCGGGAGACCCAGCGGGCGTTCGTTTATTTTTCCTTGCATGGTCTGACGGTGGACCAGGTGCTGGTCAATCGGGTGCTGCCAGAGCAGGTGGAGGATGCATTCTTCCGGGAGTGGCGGCGCACCCAGGAGAAGTTTCTCAAGGAGGTCGAGGCCTATTTCGCCCCGGTGCCGGTGCGGCAGGTGCCGCTGTTCCGGCAGGAGGTGCTGGGCCTGGAGCGGATTCGCCAACTCGCCCGCGCAACCTTCAGCGAACGGGAAGACCCGAGCGCGGTGACGCGCACCGAGCGGCCTTATTCGTTCAGCAAGCGGGACGGCCGGTACGAAGTGCGGATGCAGGCGCCGTTTGCGGCCAAGGGCGAGGTTGGGGTTTTCAAAAAAGGGGAAGAACTGGTCATCGAGATCGGGACCGTGCGGCGGCACATTGGTTTGCCCAGTTCGATGATGGGGTTGGCGCCGGTCCGAGCGCGGCTCGAGGGCGGCCTGTTGGTGGTAGAACTGCAGGAGGCAGTATGAATAATAAGAAGAGAGCCAAAAAATCTTCAAAACCGGAGTATGGTCCGTGTCTCTGCCAGGGGGCAGGCCCTGGCCTGAGCGACTTTTTGCGGCGGTTGGGGCCGCCCGAGGAGGCACGACGCCACTTCGAGGCCGCCCGGATGGAACTGCTCAAAGGCCTCCGGGCGATGCTCGATGCGCGCATTGCGCACTATTCAAAGCCCCAAGCCAAGGGCGAGAACATCCCGGTGGAATAGAGTTCGGGGGCGCCTCCGGCGCCAGGCAGGCCCAAGGCCGAACGGATTCGGGGGGAGCCGGGGGGCGCAGACATTTCAGCCCGTGACGCCAACGAGGTAGTGGGGCAGGCGTCTCGCCTGCCAGGGAGCGCGGGGGGCGCAGCCCATGACGCCAGCCGTGGGAAAGCGGTTCTCAGGACCTCCACCATTGCGCCTTAGACCACTCGGCCATTGGCGATTGGCAATTCAATTCACGGAAAGACTCTTATCTCCCAGAGCGAGTAGCCGTAGGGCGTGGCCCGTTTCGTGCCATAGAACCGCACCCAGCGGGCTGAGACCGGGGCAAATCTGATCTCTTCCGTATCGCCCTTGCCGCTGGTGTTCGTATAGACCTCCCGCCAGGTGGCGCCATCGTCGGAGACCTGGATGGCATAGCTTTGCGCGTAAGCCGCCTCCCACTCGAGCACCACCCGCGATAACTGCCTGGGGCTGCCCAGGTCAATCGCCAGCCATTGCGGGTCGCTGAACTCAGACGACCACCGCGTATCGTCCGCCCCGTCCACCGCATTCTCCGGCCCGTAATTGGCGCCCGGCTCGACATGGCTGGAGGAGGCCTTCACGGGCTGGTGCAGGGCGATTCCCCCGTCCCGGTTGCTCTCCGTGGCGGCGATGCGGAAGTCGCGCAGACTGCGGACCGGGCGGGCGCCGGCATGGAGCAAGGAGGCCTCGAGTTGGTAATGGCCCGGCGTTTTTGGGGTGCGGCCGCGGAAGTTCAATTTCGTCTCGCCCAGCGCCGCCACGGCGCAGGGGCGGACCTGCTCGGCGACCGGCCGGCCCCGGCGCAGGACCCGAAACCGGACCCAGCCCTGCCACTTTTGGTAGAGGTCATTGATGACGACGACCGCAGTCGTCTGTTCCACTCCGGGGGGCAGCACCGGGCGCCACTCATCGATCATCAATCCCACCGGGGCAAAGGCGTCGGCCATGTAGTGCTGAAAGTGCGGCTCGAATTTCAGCCGCTCGAGGTCGATGAAGTTGTCCGAGGTCTGGCCGTTGGTGCGCGAATAGCCCAGGCCGCAAAAGTGCAGCACACCCGCGCAGGCCCGATGCGCGCGCCAGAACTCGGTCAGGGCCGCGTTGTACCTGGCACAAAGCAGCCGCCGCTGCGCCGCCGTGGCTTTGGGGCCGAGCAGGTTCTCGTAAACTTTCCCCGAAAGGGTCGTCGGCGAGCCGTCCCGGTTGAGCCACAGCCAGTCGTACTCATTGATGATGATCGGGTTGTGGCCGGCATTGGCAATGGCGTTGCCCTGCGGGACGCCGGAAACCTGAGCCAAACCGGAGAGTCTGAACCGTGGATTGCTGAACAGATAGGGATGGGACTCGAAAGTGTCTGCCGGGGATTGGGGCTGGCCATAGCCGTTGTCCCAGGGACGATGAGAGAGGTCCAGGCTGCGGACCTGGGCGATGGCTTTGCCGGTCTCGGCGGTGACAGACTCGTTTTGGGCGTCCCAGATGACCACGCAGGGGTGGTTCCAGCGTTCCTGCATCCATTCGGTGTATTCCCGGATCAACTCCTGGCTTTTGAGTTCGGCCGGCCAGCGGTCGCCAAACCAGAGGGGGAACTCGTCCTGGATGAGCAGGCCTTCCTCGTCGGCGATGCGGTACCAGAGCTCGGGGGGGAAGCCGATGCAGTAACGAAGGGCATTGCCGTGCAGGGCCTTGAACTGCCGGTGGAGACGGCGCACCCAGTCCGCCCGCCAGGGATGGTCAGCGCATTGCGCGTCCTCGAAAAACCGGTAAAGCGTCACGTTGCTGCCCCGCAAAAAATACGGCCGCCCGTTCAATACCGCGCGGCCCGTCGCCGGGTCCAAATGAAATTCCCTCATGCCGAAGCGCGTGCGCAGGCTGTCGGCGCTGGTGCCGGCCTCCAGTTCGTAGAGGAAGGGGTCCTCCGGGCTCCAGGCCCGGCACTTGGGCATGGGGATGCGGACCTCGACGGTCTGCTCCGCCTCGCGGTCGAGACGGAGCGGCTCCGAACTGCTCTCGGCGACCAGCCTTTGCGAGCGCGCCTCGCGCACGCGGAAAAACAGCCGGGCGTCAGTCTTCGGACCGGCATTGCGCACGGCGGCCTGCACCCGAATCGCCCGGTTGGCGAGGTCGGGCGCGACCTGGACCTGTTCCAGGTGCGGCGTGCCGGACAGGATGAGTTCCACCGAATCGAACAGCCCCGGAATGTAACGGCTCTTTTCGAAATCAAACCCCGAGGGGAGCGAGGCTGGCAGCGCATCAGGCAAGGCCCCGACCCGGATGACCAGCTCATTGGCCGCCCCGTGGCCGCGCAAGGCCCGCCGGACATCGAAGTAACCCGGCGTGAAGCTGGGCAGGTGCTCGCCCAGGAAAATGCCGTTCAGGCAGACCCGCGCTCCGTAGGCGGCCTTGTGGACTTTGAGCTTGGCGACTGCCGGCACTTCGCCTTGGATGCGAAATTCGCGGCGATACCAGAAGGCCTCACGCAAGGGACTTTTGAGGCCGACCTGGGCGAAGGCCGGCCGCGCCTCATCGAGCAGCCCCGGCACCGGCACCCGGTGATTAAACCAAGAGGGCGCCTGGCTTAAGTTCCCCTCCGCGACCGCCCAGGTGCCGTCCAGGGAGAGGCAAGTCCGCTCCGCCCGGGCCGGGTTCGGCCCCAGCCAAAGAGCGGCCCCGCAGAAAAACGTCACGACTTGAAGAGTTTTGAACCGAGTTGTTCTCATGCCGCCAGCTTACACAATTTGCGCGAAACAGGGAAGCAGGCTCTCGGCCAAGCGGGGCGTCGGCCCCCCGGTTCACGATTGCTTATTGACTCACTGTGGGATTTCCTTAAGCTATTTTCTGGGCGCCGGTAACGCCACAGTTTAAAAAGTCCAAATGAGAAAGCCGCGGGTTGCAATACCACAGGCCGTGGCGGGCTGGCGCGGCCGGGCCTTCACGCTCATTGAATTGCTGGTGGTGATTGCGATCATCGGCATCCTGGCCAGTCTGCTGTTGCCGGCGCTAAGCGGGTCCAAGGAGCGGGCGCGACGCGCCCAATGCGCCAGTAATTTAAGCCAGTTAGGGGTTGCTATAGCCCTTTATCTCGAACAATTTAACGGGCGCATTCAGATTGATGCTCCCCTGGAGCCGGACACGACCTGGGCCAGTATTCTCAACACCAACCAGCCACTGAAGGCGCTGGATGTGTTTGTCTGTCCTGCCTATGCTCCGCGACGGTTCGAGAATTGGTTTTACATTTATGGCGTCCGCCAGGACCCGCCGCCCGAATATACCCAGGGTGACTTTGGGGAAATTCTCAACACCACTTTGCTGCGCCAGCCAACGGAATACCTGTTCCTGGCCGATACCACCAGCCGGGGCCGGAGCGGCGCCGGGGCCAGGCAATATTATTACTTCGACGCGGACCACCAATATGAAGTGCACGCCCGCCACAATCTCCACGCCAATGGTCTTTTCATGGAGGGCCATGTGGAGTCCTGCAACCGGGTGCGACTCGAGCGCCTGGGCATCCAGGCCCTTTACGGCCAGGACACCATACCGGGTTATTTCCCGCCGTGAGCAAAGGAAGAAAATGAAGACGCTGGCCAAACTGGGCATCCTTGGAGCCTCGGTCGCCTTCTGGGCCGCCCCGGCCGGCGGCTCGACCTCGGTCTATTTGACCGGGGTGCCGGATTATAACTGGGCCTACGGCTGTATGGGGACAGCCGCTGGCAACCTGATGGGTTTTTGGGACCGGCACGGGTTCCCTGATTTTTACACCGGACCGGTGAACGGCGGGGTGGCCCCGCTGAATGATAGCGGGGCCAACTCGGGTATCGTGTCGCTGTGGGCCTCTCAAGCCGGCCACGACGGACGCCCGGCTGATCAACCAGGCCATGTGGACGATTATTGGGCCGGATACGAAAACACCGGTCCCGACCCTTACGTTATCGCCCAGCGACCGGAACACACCCCGGATTGCCTTGGGGATTTCATCGGAATGAGTCAATTGAAATGGACAAATATGGCCAATGAGTGCGATGGCAATATTGACGGCTTTTGCTTTAATTACTGGGATACCAACGGCGACCGACGGACGAATTTCGTGCCCGATGCCGCGGCGGGCCTGCCGGCCAGCGACGTTCAATCCGGCCTTCGCGCCTGGACCCAATTCCGAGGCTATGATTGCACGGTCATCTCGCAATTGGTGGACTTCAATCCTAACATACCCGCGGGCACAGGATTTACTTTCAACGATCTGGAAGCCGAAATCGACGCGGGCTATCCGGTGTTGCTGTCGCTCCAGAGTTATACCGAGATGTCACGAACCGTGAATTCAACGCCGCATGTCAACCCGCACATCCATAGCATGCTGGCCTACGGCTATTATGTGAATAACGGCGTCTCCTACGCGCGATACCGGACAAGCTGGGCGAGCGGCAATAACAGTATGCATGCCTGGACCTCGGCGCTCTGGGAGGCCAATCTGCCCGTGCGAGGGGTTATTGTCTATCATCCTTTGCCGAGGCTAAGGCAGTGGCAGTATTCCCTGGCGGATGGCAGCTTGACCCTGCAATGGGATGGCCCGGCGGCCGACCTCTATGATGCGGTCCACGGCACGACGCGGCGCGTGCATGGTTACGTGGTCGAGACAAGTCCTTCCCTCTCGGAGCCCAGCTTTTCGGCCGTGTCACCCGTCCTGACGACCAACACTTATACCGTCGCCAACTACCCCTCCCCCGCCTTCTTCCGGGTCAGGCTTGTCAATCTCTGAGGGGAGACGCTCTAAAACAAACGCGGATAGGCCCGCAAATATTCATCCACGGTCGCCGGCGTGAGCAACAGGAATCGCTGGTCAAATTCCATTTTTGCGTCCTTGCCGAGCGGCTGGTCTTCCGGCGGAGCCCCGGGCTTGTTCAGGACCAGGGCGGCGAGCTTGCCGCTTTTGACCGCCTGGCGAATAGCGGCTTGATTGCCCACCATGCGCAAATCCGGCAACAGCAGGGCAAACTTCCTGGCATTGCCCGGCTTCCAGGTTTCAGTTTGTCGGATATGGACTGGCAACCCAATGAGACTCACTAAAAGTTCCGCGCCCGGGTATTGATTGGCGAGGTGGTCCAGGGCGTCGTCCGCCACGAGGTAACTCAGCGGGGTCGTGGTGCCGCGATCAATCTCAACCGCGCGGGGATTCTGGAGGGCGCCCGGCCTTAAGTCCGGGAACACGACCTGCTCGATTTTCACCGCGCTCCCCAAACCCCGCCGCAGGCCGCGCAACCCGGCTTTTTCGTACTGGTATATCTCCGGCGGCTGGCCCGGCCGGTTGGAGAACGGGTTGGAAAAGACGATGGCCCGCTTGCCGGGATATTGGCTGGCAAGATACTGCCCGAGGAACTGGGTGGCCAATTCGCGTTGGCCTAATGGCCGGCCGCCGAAAAGGCCGCGCAAGATATGAAACTGCGCTTCCACCAATCCAAAGCTCAAAATCAATAGTAAAAGGAGGGAAGCAAGCTGGATGGCGCGTTTCATGACGGAGACTGACACCGTGCAGCCTGATCGTAGCCGGCCAGGCCGCGGCGTCAACACGGAAATGGAGGCTGTCATCGGGGCCGAAGGCCATTGGACTTTGGCCCCCCCATCGCCCCGGATTATGAACCAGCCGCAGCCACCACGATCGGCACTCCAGGCGCACTCCTCTTTCCTTGCTTTCAGCCGGCCAGCGGTTCATCCTGGCCCTCGAAGGCGACAGCTATGAAAAGGTATTTATGCTCCATCTTCTCCGTCCTCCTCCTGACCACGCCTGGGTCCAATGGCGTGGCGGGCGCTGCCTCGCCAGGTCCAGCGGTCGGCCGCCAGCACCTGGCTGACTATGATTCCGAACTGCGCCGGCCCGACGGCCGCGTGGACATCGACTTGATGGTCAAGCGGCTCCAGGAATTGGGCGTCACCACCTACTACTGGCTGATCTGGCACGCCGCCACGGACTGGGAGGATCTGAAGCTGTTTCTGCCCAGGGCGGCCGCGGCGGGTCTCGAGGTCTGGGTTTACCTGGTGCCGCCCTCGGAAGGGCCGCCGGCGGAACCGTTTCGCCTGGACTATCCACGCTGGGCGGAGGGAATCGCGCGGCTGTCGCGGCAGCACCCCAACCTCACGGCGTGGGTGATCGACGACTTCTATGCCAATCATGAGTTTTTCACACCCTCCTACGTGCGCGCCCTGCAGGCGCGGGCCAAGGGCCTCAACCCGCAATTGGCCTTCCTGCCGCTGATGTATTTTGACGAAGTCAACGCCCGGTTCGCCGAGGACTATCGGGCCGTCATCGACGGTGTGGTCGTGGCCTATTTGCAGGACCGGGAGGAGATTGAGAGGACCTGGGCCGTCCTCAACGATGCGACCGTCCCTCCGGCCGCCGAGCTGGTTTGCCCGGGGAACACACCCTCGCGCGCGGGCGACTTTGTGATGGCCAGTCAGCCGGCCAAAGTGCTGCCCGCTGACCGATGCCTGGTTCAGTTTCGCGAGCGCGACAATTTCTCCGGGCCGACCGCCGGCTACCACTTCAAGCAACTGCTGGTGAACGAAAGCGTGGTCTGGGCCGAGGACGTGGCGGGCGGGCCGGCCAATTGGCGCCAGGTCAGCGTGGACGTGAGCCCGAACCTGCGTGGCAAGACCAATGTGACGGTGGCGTTTCGGCTGTGGGATAAGAAGGGTGTAAGCAACTTTGGCGTCCGCTGGCAGTTGGGCGGCTTGAGGGCGGAAGGCCTGCAATTCCAGGCTGACTTGGGCCAGGCACAGGCCTGGAAGGTGAACCGCCAGGGACCCTTCGAGAGCGGATTCGGCAGCGCGCCCAAAACCGGCGCGCGCCGGTTCCACATCCCCTTCATCTCGATGACCGCCGGGGACGCGGAGGAATTTCGGTTGCGCCACGGGGACCCTGCCTCGCCCGAGCGCATAGCCGAACAACTCCGCCTCTCCTTGCAGGCCCGGCAGGAAGGCAAGTGCGAGGGTGTGGTCACCTACTGTCTGGACAAGGGCCGCCAAAGCCCGGCCTTCCCCCTGGCACAAAAGCTGTTTCGCCAATTCCGCAGCGAGAAAAAATGAATCCGGCAAATCAAACCTTTGCAATCAAACCATGATCACAGGCAGAAGGCAGTTGGATTCTTAAAGACGACTCGCACCAGGACCGCCGGGTATTCGCAGTACTTCTGAACGCCGGCAGGGGAAACCGTGCCGTTGGGTTGGGGATGGTAGCGCTCGCGCCAATAGCCATCGGTTTTGGCGGCGCGGCACACCTTGCGCGCCGAGTCGAGCAGCCGTTGCCGCGCCTGCAGGCGCTGGCAGGCGGTGGCTTCCAGATACCATGCTCGCCCCATCGCGGCCACGTCCTGCAGCGGTTGCACCGGGAAGGGGACCGGCTCATTATGTTCCCAGGGCTGGTAGGTAAAGGGCTTGGTGACCGTCTGCGTCGGCATGTCTCCGTGCCAGAAGCCCGGCTCGTGCAAGAGCCGCGGCCAAAGCAATTTAAGGTTCCGACCGGTGGCAATGCCAAAGGCGACCGCCGCCCAGTTGACATCGGACAGGCCGTGGGCATCGACCAGACCGTGTTCGGCGTGAATGTATTCGGCGAAATGGTCCTGGCGCCAGAAGGCGGCAACAAACGTCTTGGCCAGCTTCTCGGCGTGGCGGGACCAAACGCCGGCGCTGGTCCTTTCGCCGACCGCCCGGCATAGCCTTGCCAATTGGCGGAAGGCATGGATGGCATAGCACTGGGTGACGCCGTCCGAGCCATAGCGGGGCGGCAATTCAGTGTAAAAGCCCGAGCCACCGAGCAGCCCGAGGTCATTCTGCCGGCTCAGCAGGTAGTTCGCAGCCGCTTGGAGCGAGGGCAGTCTGAGGCGCAGCCAGGCCAGCGAGCCAGTGGCGTCGAAGATCTCTGCCGCCGTGAGGAGGTAGCAGATGGAACCGAGGGTGCTCAGCGGATTGGCCTTGGGTTGCCAATGCTCGAACAGGCCGATCCAGGTGCGCGTTTCCTGGGCGGCCACGGGCAGACCTTCGCGTTTGGGGGGCTTGTAGGCAAAGACATCGTCCGGGTACTTCAGACCGCGCAGGCAACCTTTGTCCGGCCGGGTGTCGCCTGCAAAAATGGCAAACGGGACATTGCCGTCTTTTCGTTGGGAAGCCCTTACGAATTCAAAGTAGTCCAGCACCAGCCGCCGGCGGCCAAGGAGGAGATAGGCCCCGCTCATCTGCCATGAATCCAACCCCGGCCAGGTCGTATTGCCGCCGTAACCATTGCCGTCCGCGGTAATAGTGAAATGGCCGGGGTAGGCCTGCTCGCTAGCCGAGGGAATCAGGTTCCTGGCAATCGCGGCCTCGACCCCGGCGCGGATTTCCGCATCGGCAATCCTGCCAACCAACGGCTGACCGTCGGCGGATGATTCCTCGGCCCCTAAGCCCTTGGGCAACAGACCCAAGCCCGCGACCGAGGCTAAGCCGAGGCCGGCGGTCGCAGACCGCTTGATGAAGAGGCGACGAGAAAATCGGGACGGACCAGTGATAGTGCCTGGCTCCGGCGCTGCGCCAGCCGAACAGGCTCGTAGGCTGCGGGGAAGTTTGCGGTTCATGGAAGCGCGCCCTTGGGCGGCGAAGTCCTCCTCCCGCGCGATGGCCTCGCTGAGACCCGAGCGTTTCATCACTTCAAGAAAGACGCAATCCGTAAGACTCAGCCGGGGGCGCCGTGGCGGCCGCCGCGCTCGCGGGGCGCGGGAGCAACACCTCGATCCCGGAATCGGCGATCACAAACGGAAATTCCTGTTCCAGGAAGCGGGAGCCGCGATATTTCAGGACGCGCAAGCTGCGGCGGGCGGCGCGCTCGGTCAGGCGATAGTCGAGCAGAATGGCGCAATCCGCGATGGACTGCACGCAGGCATAGCGTTGGGCGGCGCGGGGGTCGCCGCCATCGACGTTGACGGTGATGAGGGCGGTGAATTCGTTTTCGCAAAGCCAATCGTGCAGGCGGAGCACTTCGTGCAGTTCGGCCAGGCGATCGTCCAGGAGTGTCAGCAGCACGTCAATCGAATCGAACACCAACCGGCGGGCGCCCAGGTCCGTGGCCACCGTGCGCAGGCCCGCCAGCATGCCGGTCAAATCATACTGTCCGGCCCGGACCACCTTAGGCCGCAAGCGCGCGTCCAGAAACACCAGCTTGTTCTTTTCCAGCGCCTCGAGGCCCCAGCCGAAGGCGCCGGCGTTCTCCATCAACTGGCGCGGGCACTCGTTGAAGCTCACAAAAACGCCCGGCTCGCCGCGCTGGGCGGCCCTGACCAGTGTGTGCAGGGCGAGCACCGTCTTGCCGCTGCCGGGTCCGCCGGCCAGCAGGCTCGTGCGCCGCGCCGGCAGACCGCCGCCGGTGATGTGATCAAAACCGGTGATGCCGGTCGGCAGTTTGTCCAGGCCTCCTGCTTTATGCTTCTTGTTCATGGTTCCTGATGGTTAGTGAAATTGCCGAACAAGTTATTGCCAGAACCCTGCCGGCATACGCAATCCCATCCCAATTTGCAAGCTTCAAATTCCGGCGGTTTTTTTAGGATTCATTTTTCGAGGGCGCTGGCGCATGGTATTAGGGATGACCGCGGGCGCGAACCCAATGACGGAACCGAGGCCGCAGTTGAGCGAAACGGCTGAGGGCGGCGTGGCTGCCAGGCCGCCCTGGCGAAGAATCGCCTTGCTGGCGGTGATTGTGGGGGTGTTGCTGGCGATCGTCTATTTGTCTCCGCTGCGCGCCTACCTTGGGCGGTTGCGGGAGGTGAGCGAGCAAATCCGGGGCCTGGGAATACTGGCCCCGCTGGTGGTCACGGGGAGCGTGGCCGCGCTGGTGGCCATAGGTTTCCCGCGGCTGCTGTTCTGTTTTGTTGCGGGCATGGCCTTGGGCTTTTGGTCCGGGCTGCTCTGGGCCCAATTGGGCACTTTGCTGGGCAATTACGCGCTCTTCCTCGTGACGCGCTTTGGCGCCAGGCAATGGGCCGAGCAGTACCTTTCCAAACGCGGCAAGCTGCATAGCCTGCTGCAACAGGAAGGAATTTCGGGGGTCATCCTGGCGCGGCAACTGCCGGTCCCAGGCTTGCTGGTGAACCTGGCCTGCGGCCTGTTCCCTCTCCGCCACCGGCATTTTCTGGTCGGGAGCCTGATCGGCCAGTTGCCCGAGGCCGTGCCCTGCACGCTGATCGGCGCCGGCGCCCTGGAGGCCTCGTTTGCCAGGAGCGTCGGGGTCATCAGCCTGGCCGTGGCCGTGGCCGTGGTGATCTGGATTGGCCTGCGCCGGCTCCTGCGCCGCCAGCGAACGGATTGAGGATTCTCCGGCATGAAAGCACGGCGGGTTTTTCGGATGCTGCTGGTCCTGGTGGCGGTGGTTGTGCTGGTCGCCGGCGCGATGCTCGGCTCACTCTGGCTTTACCTGCACCCGCGCGTCACGCGGACGGGCGGGGTGGTCTATGGGCAGCGCCACGGCCGGAACCTGACGCTGGAGGTCATGCGCCCCGCCAAGCCAAACGGGCTCGGGGTGGTCGTGGTGGTCAGCGGCGGCTGGCGGTCGCCGCCCGGCTCCTTTGAGCCTTGGGTCGCCGCGCCGCTGCTGCGCCGTGGTTACACGGTCTTCGCCGTCTATCACGTCTCCCAACCGGAGGCCACGGTGCGGGAGATAGCCGAGGACATGAACCGCGCGGTGCGCTACATCCGGCATCATGCCCGCGATTACGCGGTGGCCCCGCAGCGGCTCGGGGTCACTGGCGGCAGCGCCGGCGGCCACCTGAGCCTGCTGCTGGCGACTGGCGGCGGTCCCGGCCCGGCGAGCGCACCCGACCCGGTTGACCGGGAAAGCAGCGCCGTGCAAGCCGTCGCGATCTTCTTTCCCGTCACCGACCTGCTCAACCTCGGCACCTCGACCGAGAACCCCGGCAATGGCGGGCCGCCCATCCATTTCGTGCAAGCCTTCGGCCCGGAGTCCACCAACCTCGCCCTTTGGAAAGTCATCGGCCGCGACCTGTCGCCGATTTTCCACATCACCTCCAATCTCCCGCCCACGCTTATCTACCACGGCGATGCTGACACGCTGGTGCCGCTGGACCAATCACAACGCTTCCAGGCCCAGGCGCGGCAGTCCGGCTGCACCGTAAAGCTGGTCATCCACCGCGGCGGCAAACATGGCTGGCCCACCATGATCTGGGACATTCGGCGCTTTGCGGATTGGTTTGACCAGTACTTGCGGGAGTAGCCACTCTTGTCCTGCCGCCTGCCAGCAGCACCATATTCGGACTGGACGGGGCGCGGCAACCGTGGCATTAAGGAGCCGTGGGCGACTCCCGCAAGAGACTGGGCCAGTTCTTCACGCCGCCGGCGGTGGCGCGCACGTTGGTGCAATGGTTGATCACCAACCCGCGCCAGCGCCTTTTGGACCCCGCCTGCGGTGACGGCGAGTTTCTGGTCTGCCATCGTGAGGCCGTGGGAGTTGACGTGGGGCGCGAGCATGCGCTCTTGGCACGCTCTCGTGCGCCTTGGGCTTTGGTTCATGAGGGGGAGTTTTTCCGGTGGGCATCTCGCAGCCCTGAAAGATTCGATGCGGCAGCCGGCAATCCTCCTTTCATCCGCTACCAGTTCTTCTCTGGTGAGACGCGACAACGGGCCCTGGCGGAAGCGGCCCGGCTCGGGGCGCGGTTCAATGGGCTCTGCTCCTCCTGGGCTCCTTTCCTCGTTGTCACTGCGGGTCTGCTTCGGCCCGGGGGAGCTATGGCCTTTGTGGTGCCTGCGGAGATCGGTCATGCTACTTATGCCGAACCGCTCTTGGCGGCCTTGTGCGGCCATTTTGATCGAGTTCACATCATCGCCGTCCGGGAGAAGCTCTTCCCGGCGCTCTCCGAGGATTGTTGGCTGCTGCACTGCGCTGGTTTCGGCGGGCGCACGGAGGAAATCCTCCTCAGCGCACTGGACGTGTTTAGGCCCCTTGAGGCCCCTCCCCAAGAAGTGCGGCGGGTGGGCCTTGCAACCTGGCGTCAATCGGGCGGCCGATTGCGGAAGTTCCTCCTGCCGGAGCGTGGCGTAGCGCTCTACGACCGGCTCATCGGCCTGCCAAACGTCCGTCGTTTTTCCGAACTCGCCCATGCGGGAGTCGGGTATGTTACGGGCGCAAACGACTTCTTCCACCTGAGACCCACCGAAGCACAGTTCTGGGGCCTACCCCCGCAAGTCCTTCGAGTCACGGTGCGCAAGGGCGAGCAACTCCCAGAACGCTGTGTGGACCAGCGGACCGTCCGCAATTGGATAGCCAACGATGAACCCGTGCTCCTTTTGCACTTGCTCGGGGTGAGCCCCCTGCCAACCCCAGTTCGCCAGTACTTGGAAACCGACGCCGGCCAGGACGCCAAGGAGACCTACAAATGCCGAAACCGCAAACCCTGGTATGTGGTGCCCGATGTGAAGAGCCCTGACGCATTCCTCTCCTACATGAGCGGCTTAGCTCCAACCCTCGTTGCCAATGAGGCCGAGTGCGTCTGCACGAACTCCGTTCATGCGGTCGGGCTGGCCCCTGGCTTCAAGATCGCAGACGTCCAGCGGGCATGGCAAACCCCGCTGTGCCAGCTAAGCTGCGAAATTGAGGGGCATCCGCTAGGCGGAGGAATGCTCAAGCTGGAGCCGGGAGAGGTCGCCAACGTGAGACTTCCACTCAGCAGCCCAGCCATCAGCCGGGCCGACGCCGCCACTCTTGAAGAAACGCTCACGGAAGCACGTCGCTGGAGGCATTATGCCTGACCCTTGGATCCCGTCCTACCTGTGGCTTGACGCAGCACTGGCACAGTTCATCGCCGTCCTCGAGACCCAGGGACAGCGCCACATTAAGCCGCTCCACCAGCACATCGCGATCCGCTTGGTTATCGAGGGCGGCTTTCATCCTGACGAGATCACGCCGCACCCGCCGCTGATCGTGCAAACCGGCGCAGGTCGCCGCAGGCTGGTCTTCGACGAGGGGGCACAGCAGGAGAAAGAGCAAACTGTCCTCGGCGGTTTGAAGACCAAGGGCATCGATGTCGTCATAGCCAAGCCCGGCATTGGGCCGGTGATTGCAATCTCTGTAAAGGGTACCGGCGGCGCATTTCGGAATTTGACTAATCGCATGGAGGAAGCGATCGGCGATTCCACCAACCTCCATATAATGTACCCCGGACTCGTTTACGCCTTCCTCCACGTGATGAAAGCCCACCGCGCCGGAGCGGAGGGGCTTGCGCCCAACGACATCGCCGTGGATGAAAAGGGGGAAGTGGTTCAAGCCATCCGCCGATACCACGACATATTGCTTGGTCTGGCTGGACGGCGATTCGTTCGCGACGATTTCACGCGCTACGAAGCCGTTTCGCTTGCTTTGGTAAATCCCGGGGCAGAGGCGCCTGGAACGGTTTTTGGCGGCTTCCCGCCCGCCGATAGTCCCCTGAACCTTGTCGCCTTTTTCGAGACAATCTATCGAACTTATGACCTGAGATTTCCCTACCTCGCGGCCTCGATGGCGGCGCTCAAGCGCCTAGAATGGGACGGCTCCTCGCCCGCTCTGGCAGCTCTTGGCGCCGGGGATGAGGCGGTGGCGCGTCTGGGGTATCGTGCGCGCGTTGGATAGGGCATCGCCGGCGGGGCTATGGAGCAGGGCGGCAATCCCGACCCGTCGGGAGACGCCGCTTTGGCTCCCACCCACTCACTCACCCACTCACCCACTCACGCTCGTCCGGTCCGTGGTCCGTGGGCAAAGAGATCATCCGCCGGCCATTCGGCCACGGCATCGGCGGCGCGGTGCAAGGCCGAGTCGATGGCGCCATCGGGCAGGCGGGAAGATTCCGAGCGTTGATTGAAGAGGGCCGCCCAACTGAGGCCGTCGAAGCGGCGCACCAGCAGAGTGAACGTTCCGGGCAGACTGCCGTTGTGCCAGTAGTTGGCGCGCCCCTGGTTTCCCACCGGGCGCACGTTCCAGCCGCAGCCGTAATAATAATCCGCCAGTGAGCCGTCGGCTTTCCGGCTGACGGGCGGGGCCGGCGGCTCGTAGAAGATTCGCCGGGTGTCGGCTTGCAAAGAGGCATTGCCCGCCGGCGCCTGCAGCGCCGCTGCAAACCGGGCGAGCTCGACCGCCGAGGCCAGCCAACCCCCGTGCGCGTCCATCGCTTCCAGGCAGAAGCTGCCGTACGGCTCGGGGACTTTGGCGGGTTGCCCGGGGAACACGCTGGGGCTTCGGCGGTTGTTGGGGGTGTAGTATCTCACTTCGCCCTCCGCCCGCCCGCTGGCGAGCGAAACCCCCAGCCGCATCCGCCGAATGCCCATGGGCGCCAGCACTGCCTGCCGCACGAATTGCTCGTAGGGTTGGCCGCTCACTCTCTCAATCACGCGCCCGAGCAGGCAATATCCGAAGTTCGAATAAGCATAGCGGGCGCCGGGCTCGAAATCGAGCGGCTGGCCCAGCAGGTAACGGATGATCGCCTCCTGGTTGGCCGGGGCCGGAACGCCCACCGCCCGGGCAATCTCGCCCGAACGAAACATCGGGTCGCCGCTGGCTGCGCGATCCCAGCCGCCGGTATGATGCAGGCAATGACGAACCGTGACCCGCTGCCAGCGTGCATCGGGCTGTTTGCCTTTCGCCAGCACCGGCTCCAGCCGCACGAGTTCGAGCACGGGCGCCTCGAGGTCCAGGCGGCGGCTCTCGCTCAGCTTGAGCACGGCCGCCGCGGTGAACGGCTTGGAGATGCTGGCAATCCGGAACAAAGACTCCGCTTTCACCGGCTCCTTTTTCTCCCGGTCCCCCCAGCCGTAGCCGCGGACATAGACCAGGCGCTGGTCCTTCAGCACCGCCAGCGCGCCGCCCGGGACCTTCCGCGCCGACATGAATCGCTCCATCTCCCGGTCAAAGGCCTCGGCCAGCGGCAGCTTGTTCCCCAGGCGGCTGCTCGAGGCGAGGACCGGCCCGGCGCAAACCGCCAGCGCGCCCAGCCCGCCGGCCCGGGCCAAAAACTGGCGGCGAGTGTAGTGCTTCATCTGCTCAGGCGGCGGTTGCCAACACCTTCTCCTGGCTGAGGCGGGCCTGGGGATAAGCGACGCAAGCGCGCAATTGTTCCTGGCGGAGGGGATGGTTGCGAAGGATTCGGTGTTCCGGCCACAGGTCATTGAAGCAGCGAATTTTTAAGTGGAAATAACTGGAAATAGCTGCAAAAACGGCGGGCCGCGCGCGTGGAAACGGGCAGGAACCGGTTCCTGGCCGGGCGCGAAGCGAGGCGGCGCTGTCAGTTTGGCATTCACCGGGTGACAGTTATAGCGGGTTTTGGGCGAAATGGCAAATACTCCATTGGCTGGATTGGCTGGATTGGCTGGATTGGGAAATTTCTGCCAGCGTTTTCAGCCACAGCTTCCGGTCGCGATCCTCGGCGTAAATATCGCGGCCCTGATTTCCCCGGGCCACATGATAGCCAGCCCCGGCATACTCGAGGCGAATCTTCCGAGCCATCGGCGCCCATCCTGCCCTCAATCGGCCGTTCCGTCAGGCCATGTTTCCGATTTCCGGGAGTGACCCTTTCCCTTTCCCTTTCCCTTTCACGGTCAAGAACACGCGGCAGGGAAAAATCTATCAAGCGTACATGCTCGACTTGAGCCAATACGCTGGTTTACCTCGCTACTCGCCTCCCTGAGAGGCCCGGAATTTCACGATCTTAAATTAACTGAAAAATGGTCTCGACAATGGGGAGTCCCTCAGCATATACGTGAATCAATGGCCAGATTTTATTATGTTTTTGCAGTTTCGTCATCAATCGGTCATGTTGAACCAATAACGCCGTTAACACCCGCAAAGTCGTGATTAAGAATAAATGCCAAAACTTTCTGGTCTTCTTCCCGGTTCTTTTCACACCAGGATCCTGGTCCAATGTTCATTCGGCAAAAACCGCGGTATAACACCGTACACATTATGAAGCCATCCATGATGAAGCCATCGTTCCTTGTTTTGCGGCGCGTCACGGCTCTGTACGCATTATTTGCCCTCTGCGCCGATGCGCCGGCTCAAAACATTACTTGGAGCGGAGCCAATGTTCTCACCGATATCAACTGGTCCGACACCCACAATTGGACGGGCGGCGTCGTACCGGGGGCCACCAACACGGTAACTTTTGTTGGGGCCGGCACGTCCGCAGCCGCCGGGGCAGCCAACGTGGACAACATCGTGGACGCCAACATCACGGTGACCGGCTTGCTCTACCGGCAGACCAACAACCGATGGCACAACACCGTGATTAACCCCGGTGTGACGCTGACGGTTCTCGATACGAATATTACGATAATGCTGGACTCTGGAAGCCTGAGCGATCCGGCCGGCGGCCTCACACACTGTTACAATACCATCAGTGGCGACGGTGGGACTCTGGTCGTCAACAACACCAACCAGGCGTCAATCATAAACGTCGAACAAGGCAGCGCCACTTACGCGGGGGCCATCGATCAATGGGCCATTCTGAATATGTCAGGCCTGGATACGTTCCAGGCCACCGTCGGCCGTTTGTTCGTAGGCGTTGAGGGAGTCAACGCGACCCCGGGGCAGGTAAACCTTTTCAACAACTCGCGTGCTACGGGGGTCCTGTGGTTGGCCAAAACCAACGTCATAAACCTGACCCAGGCGGGAAACATTCAGGGGACTGGCAATGCGGCTGCCGCCGGGCCGGCGCTTGTCCTGTTGGACACTTACCAGAATTTTGACGACTTCAGCAGCTATATATATTTGGGACAATCCAATGCCATTTCCGCTGACACGATAACCATCGGCAGGCACGAAGCATATCACACTGCGGTTTTCAGGTTCAATCCCAATTTCACCGCGCCAACGCTTTACCTTCGCGGCGCCAGTTCGGATCGCGTCCCAGAGTTTGTTGTTGCCGATGACACAATCAATGGCGGCAATGGGAATGCAGGTGTAGCTCCAGGCGCAGGCATTGGCAACCCGACGGCTGCCCAGAATCCTGGAGGTGCCTATGCCGGGTGCGCCGGCTTGGTGGATCTAAGCCAGGGCACTTCCGATATTAAGATAGACACGCTCTTCGTGGGCAAGGGCCACAATGCTGCTGGCGGCGGCTATACGGTAGGCGTCTTCAACATGGGGGCTGGCACTTTGGATGTCAACACGCTGCGCCTCGGAGTCATGTCCGCCGCCGCCGGGACAACGCCTGTCCTTGGAACGCTCAACGTGAATTCCGGCAATGTGGTGGTCAATTCTAACAACCTGGCCCTGGGGGTCAAGCTCGGCACTTCCGCAAACGCGGTTGCGACGGGGTACTTGACTCTCACCAACGGCGCCACCCTCAACGTGGCCGATGGCAATTATGGGATTGTTGACAGCGGCCGCTCTGCCAGCACGGTTACGCTGGCCAACGCCACCGTTACCGCCGCCAACATCGGCTCGGCGGCGGCGCCGATCGGCAGCATGACGATTGGCGATTCGACGCTGAATGTGGCGGTGAGCAGCCTGACGGGGGCAGTCGTCGCGAACGATTTGACGACGGATAGCAGCACGGTCGGCAATACCATCAACATCATTTCCATATCGCAGCTTGCGGGTGTGTCACCTGTCATTACACTGATTTCATCGGGCAATGCCATCGGGGGTAATGGCGCTACGGACTTTAAGCTGGGCACTTTGCCGGCGGGTTACGTCGGAACGCTCCAGACCACCGCCTCCTCAGTGCAACTGGTCCTCACACAAAGCCCCTACCTGACGATCAACTGGACCGGCGCTGACCTGGCCAATAGTGCCAACTGGTCTGATGGCCTCAATTGGTCAACGCACGCTGAACCAGGCTCCGGCAACCCGGCGTTTTTCAACAACACCGGATCCGTGACGTCTCCTTCGACAATCAACAACATCGTGGACGGCAATGTCACGGTGTTCGAGCTGACCTACGCCAACACGAACGGGACTTATCAAAACACCTCCATTGCCAACAATGACACCTTGACCGTCACCCTGGGCGGCCTGACGGTCGGCAGTCCAGTGCTCGATCTCGGCAATACGACCGGCAATGTCACAGTGACCGGTGGCGGCGGCACGCTCAACGTCACCAATAGCAACATTTACGTCGGCCTGGGCCACAGCGACGCGTCCTCCACCGCCCAAGCCACTCTGGATATGTCCGGATTGGGCACCTTCAATGCCAGCGTGGGAAGCTTCCTGGTGGGCGTGGGTGCGGTCGGTCCAACCACCGTCCTTCAGCCGGTCGGGACCGTCTATCTGGCCCAAACCAACACCATTACGGCGTCCTCCGGGACCGGCGCCAGCGACTCTTCGCTGGTCGCTCTCGACGTCGGTGACGCCGGCGACGGCGAAACCGAGGCGGGTTACGGGAATAATATGGCTTCGTCCCTTTACCTGGGCCAGACCAACGCCATCTTTGCCGACTACATTAGTGTCGGCCGCCAATGGGCGAGCGGCGGCATATTCTTCAATCCTGCTTTCACGAATGGGAATCCGACGGTTTATATTGGCGGCGCCAGCGGCGGCGCGGTGGCGAGTTGGAATATTGGAGACGGAGTGGCAAACGCTTTAACCTCCGGCGGAGGTTCCGGCACCAATGATTTTACCGGCGGGACGGTCAATGCATTGGTGAACACGTTGCAAATCGGCAAAGCCTCGCGCAATAGCTTAAACAGCGGGGCGGCGGTGACCGGCGCGCTCACTTTCAACGCGGGGACCATCACTGCGGATACCGTCAATGTCAGTTATAACCCGGCTTACAGCGACGGCAATGTTTACAACTACGCTGTGGGAACGGTCAACGTGAACGGCACGGGCACATTGATAGTCAACGACACTCTCAATCTGGCCTTTGCCGGCGGCCCCTTGGCCGGCGCTCCGATCGGCACGCTCAACATCAACGGCGGTTCAGTCCTGGCGAACAATATCCTGGCCAGCACCCAGGTCGCCACCTCGCCCGGCGCCAGTGGCGCCGGCACCAGCATCATCAACATGAATGGCGGTTCGCTGGCAGCCACCAATGGCATTGGCACGGCCGCGGCTCCGTTGACCAGTTTGAACCTCACCAACGCGACGATTACCGTGAGCGCCTCGGGCTTCGCCACCTCCTACATGTACGCCGAGAATGTCAGCGCGAGCGGCATCAATACGATCAATCTGTTGTCACTGCCGCCCATCGAGTCATATCCCGCGACCGTAACCGTCGTCGAGTCCGCCAGTTCCATCGTGGGCGGCGCCGCCAACTTCCAGGTCGGCGCCCCCGGCGGTTTTGTCGTCCAAAACGTAACCGAGAGCGGGGATTCGATGTCCATCCTGGCGACGTTCAGCAGCGGCCCGATTATACCCCGGGGAAACGTCTTCTGGAATGGCCCCGATGTCGCGAACGCGAACAACATCAACTGGTCCGACGGCGCCAATTGGCTGTGGCCGCCGCTGCCGGCCACGTATGACACGGCATTTTTTGCTAACACCGGCGAGTCCGCCTCCGCCACGGCAGGGGCCGACAACATCGTGGACGCCGACATCACGGTGGGCGGGTTGTGGTACGCGGCGACCAACGGCAGCGCCTACGGCAACCACGACTATGCCCACAACACCGTTATTAACCCCGGCGTGACGCTGACGGTTTTCAATACGAATATTAGCATAATGCTGAGCTCTGGAACGGACACGGATACGGGAGGCTACGGAACCTGTTACAATACCATCAGTGGCGCCGGTGGGACTCTGGTCGTCAACAACACCAACGTTGGGTCAGCCATATACGTCTCCGAAGGCAGCAGCACTTACCAAGGCGGGCAGATCGGTTTGTATGCCACTCTGGATATGTCAGGCCTGGATACCTTCAAAGCCACCGTCGGCCGTTTTCTGATTGGCATTCAGGGAAACGGCCCGACCCCCGGGCAGGCAACCTACGTCAACGCCGGCCGTCAGGATGGGATTGTGTACCTGGCCAAAACGAACGTCATAAGCCTGACCCAGGTGGGAAACATTCAGGGGACTGGCTATGCGGCTACCGCCGGGCCCGCGCTTGTCCTAAACGACGTTGCCGGGTTTGGGGACTACGGGGATTATTTGTATTTGGGACAAACCAATGCCATCTACGCTGACACGATAACCATCGGCAGGGAACAATGTAGCCGCACTGCGGTTTTCGAGTTCAATCCCGATTTCACGCCGCCGTCACAGCTTTACCTTCGCGGCGCCAGTTCGGATCGCGTGTTGGAGTTTATTGTCGCCGATAACACACAAAATGGCGGCAATTGTAATGCCGCTCCAGGTTCAGGCATTGTTGTGCCTCCTGGAGGCTTTCAGGTTGCGAGCGCCGGCTTGGTGGATCTCAGCGCCGGCACTTCAGATATTATGATAGACACCCTCATAGTGGGCAAGGGCCGTAATGCCGCTGACGGCGGCTATTCGGCAGGAATCTTCAACCTGGGGGGTGGCGCTTTGAATGTAAACACGCTGGGACTCGGAGTCATGTCCTCCGCCGCCGGGAACAGGCCTGTCACTGGAACGCTCGCCGTCAATCCCGGCGGCACCGTGGTGGTCAACAATCAGCTTGCCTTGGGGCAGGCGTTTGGCGGGGGCACGTCCACGTTGGCGTACGGCAGCTTGAACGTCGCCGGCACGGTGGCGGCCAGCACCATCGTCAGCGGCGGGGTCAGTTCGATTGCGGTGACGAACGGCACCGTTAGTCTGACCTCGGTCGCTGGTTCGATCGGCACGGCGGCGGCGCCGATCGGCAGCATCACCCTGGCCAATTCGACGCTGAACCTGGCGGTCGGCGGACCGGGCGCGCCAGTCGTCACGAGCAACTTGACGATTTCCGGCAGCACCGACACCATCAATGTGACCGAATTGCCGCTGCTTGCCAGGGTTCCCAGCACAGTGACACTGATCCAATCGCTCACGCCCATCAGTGGCACCTACGACTTTGTTCTGGGCACTCTTCCCGCAGGTTACAACGCGACCCTCCAGGAGAGCGCTGACAGCACCGCCGTCCAACTGGTGGTCACTGCCGCTCCGCCTTTCTCCACCACTGGGACGAAAATTACCGCCGTCAGCTTTCAATCGGCAACGAGTAGTTTGGTCATCAGCGGCACCAACGGCCTGGCCAACAGTGTCTATTACGTGTTGACCTCCACCAACGCGGCGCTTTCTTTCACCAACTGGACGGTGATTGGCGTCAATACGTTCGATGGCCGTGGCAATTTCAGCGTCAGCCTCCCCTATTCGGCCGGGGACAGCGCACGTTTCTATGCGATAAAATCTCAATAAGACCCGGGGTTCTGACCGCCATCCGACGGGGTCAGGCGAAAGGTTAGGGCGATGAAAAACGGGATTCCTGGACTCCGTTATCCCGGACGCCAGAGGGCCAAGCCCCCGCCGGTTTCACCCTGATCGAGTTGCTGGTGGTGATCGGCGTCATTGCCATCTTGAACGCTCATTGGAATGAACCGCTCGGCCAGCAGGTCCAGGGAGGCCTGGCTCAAGGGAGTAATCGCACTCTGGCCGCGCGTTTGAGCAGTCGGCCAAGGCCGCCCGTTCTGAGGGGATTCAGCGCGCTGGCCACAACCACGCCGGGGAGTCGGCGCCGCGGAGGCGGTTGGTCATGGCGGTCATTTCCTGGCTGGTGAACTTTGCTCCCTTGCACAGGTCCATGCCGGCGCGCGATTCCGGATCGAGCTCCGGCAAGGCCCGATTGGACTCGAAAGGGTCGTTGGCCAAGGCGGCAACAATTCGGCTCTCCAGGGCCGGATAATCAGGCGGGTTGGTTCCGCGCCCCTTGGGGTGATCCACCACGTCGGTCAGGAGGCGTTCGACCGCTTCGATTTCGCGCATGGCGCGCGGGGGCTTTTTGATGCCCGGCCCGCTGACCAGGGCGGCGTGTTTGAGTTTGACGTCCCGTTTGAGCTGGCGCAGTTGGGCCCGCAGGTTGCTGGCCCGCTGCCAGGCAGCGAGATCGGCGCTCGTCCCCGCGTTCGAAAAAGAGAGGACGTTCTCTTGGCCGGCGGAAAGCGGTTTGTTCAGACGAACCATGATGGTGCGCGCGCGCGCATCCCACCACCATCCGTCGAGGCCCTGTTCCGGGTCAACCTCGGTGAGCCTGCGGCCGTTGAGGGCGACTGCCTGGGGCTGGCACAGGCCGTGCAGGCGCACGAGATAACGGCGCTTGGCCAGTTGACCCTTAAAGTTGCCTTGCGCCGCCCCGAGGCTCAAGGTGTAGTTCCCCGCCGGCGCCGGGCGGAAATGAAATGGCGTCCAGGCGTACGCCCCGGCGCGATAGGCCAACGAAAGCCCGTCGTCCTCGTAGAGATTGAACGCGGCAGGACGCGCTCCGGCATAGACCTCGAGGGTGAGCGGGTCGACCGGTTTCTGGTCGCTGAAGTCCATCAACGGCGCCCGGGGCAGAATCGAGCCGGCGCGGACGAAGAGCGGCATCCGGTCAAGCGGGCACTCATGCAGGATGGTCCTGCCGCCGGGATAGAAGTCGCCGGTGAAGAAATCGAACCAGTCATCGCCGGCCGGCAGAAAGACTTGCTTGCGGACGGGGTGGCCATTGCCCGGGGCGGTGATGGGGGCGACCAGGAGTTGGTCGCCGAAAAGGTATTGCTGGTCGAAAGTGTAGGTGGCTTCCTGGTCCGGGTATTCCAGGTAGGTCCCGCGCACGAGCGGGAGGCCCGTTTCATGAGCCACCCGCGCGCAGGTATAGATGTAGGGGAGCAGAGTATAGCGCAAGCCGACGAAGTTGCGGTAGTTGGCCACGTTGTCGGGCCCGTACTCCCAGGGCAAGCGCAGCCCCCAAAGGCCGTGGAACCAGAGCAAGGGACTCAAGGAACTGAATTGCACCCACCGGCAGTAGAGTTCTGGTGGCAGGTCCACGACAAAAACCCCGCCGCACAAATTATTCATGTAAGGCACAAGTTGATTGCCACCGCGGACGGTCGCCGGGATCAGCACTGGCAGCGAGGCCCAGACGCCGTGCAGGTCGCCGGTGAAAAAGATGCCATAGCGGTGCGAGCCCCACTGATTGCCCAGGCGGCAGAAGGCCGTGGTGCGCCGGCCCGTGATGCGCTCGCTGCCTTGATACTCGACATGGCGCGTCCACAACAGGTCGTCCAGTCCCTCCACACCGGCCGGGGCGGCTCCGTCCTGCCACCAAAATGCCAGCCCCCGCTCCAAATCCGGCTGGTGCAACAGGTCCATGAACAACCCGGCATACTTTTTGTCCCCAATGGCGTGCGGGATTTCTTTCACGTCGGCAGGCAGCCCCAGGGCCTGCCGAATGGTCTCGAAGCGGCTGTCACTCTGGCGGGTCAGGGGCTGATAATGTTCGTTGACGGTCACCTTGACGCCCTGCCGGGCCATCCAGGCGAAAAAGCCGGCCGGATCAGGCATCTGCTCCAAGTCCCAATCGTAGCCGGACCAAACCATCTTGGACTTGGAATCGGAGTCGAGGACGACCAGGTCGAGCGGGAGGTGTTCGTCGCGGAACTGCTGGACGATCATCTGCCATTGCTCGCCCGAATAGCCCGCGCGCGAACCAAACCAGGCGCCGAAGACATACCGCGGCAGCAGCGGGATTGGGCCCAGCAGGTCGGACAGTTGCTTGAGCGCTGACTTATAGTCAGTCCCATAAGCCAGAAAATACCAGTCCAGACTGTCGTTGGGCGTTCGGGCTTTGACCCAATTGTCGGCGCGGACAAAGAGCGCGCTCTTGCTGTCATCGAGCAGGAAGCAGCCTTTGCGGCTGAGCGGACCTGGCTCGGTCACCGCCTTGGTGCTGCGGTTGTCGAGGCTGGCCGGAACGCCCCCCAGATTCTGCCCGTCCGGGTCACCCGGTTTCCACTCATGCCGGCCAACTCCGTCTCGCCAACTGACCTGAAGATTCTGGGCGCTGAACGGGCCTGAGTTCAACTTGTAAGAGAGCGTGATTGGGCCGGTGCTGGCTGTGAGCCAGCCATTGGCTTCCTTGGTCGTCAAGGCCACCCAGGGCCACCGTTGCCGATTGATGACGGAGACACTGGGCGCGTCCACAAACTGCCCGGAAGGGGAAAATTCCATCCGGAGGAGCGTCGGAGTCAGCGCCTGCAATCGGAGCTGGCCGCTGGTGAACGAATTGACCTGGGCGCGGCCCAGGGCGCTCTCAGAGCCTTCCCCCGCCGCGCTGAAAGCGGCGCTGTCGCGCCGGGGAGAGTGGATCGGGACAGGCTTGGTGGCTCGGCTCAGAGAATCTTCGCGGGGCGTGGGCGTCTCAGGCAGTGGCAGTACGGCGGGTGAGTTCTCGTTCCCAAGGCCTTTTGCCTCTTGCGCCAGCCCGAGCGACAAGGCAGCGAACCACAGGCCGGCCAAAGTGCCAACCGCCACGCTCCGGAGCGCCGCGGTGGAAATCGGCGGACGAGTGGCGGCGCCGGCGAGTGTCTTTTTCAACCTCTCAGGGCGGGAAAGGGGTTCGTTCATGCGGCAATGTTAGCGCCAGTCGTTCTCCAGTGGCAAGCCAGGCCCGCTCGGCCGCCCGGCCGGAGGGCCGGCGGCACGTCCAAGCACCTTGGGTGCGGGGACGGGCGCACGCGGAAAGGAAAGGGGTCAGAAAGGGGTCAGAGATGACTAATGGAGCATTTCGTGGCCCCTTCTAAAGGTTTGCCCCCTACCACGGCTTCAACTGGTTCATGGCTTGGACAAGGGCACGCCTGAGGGCCAGGGGATCGATGCTGCCGGTTTGGCGAGTGACGATCTTGCCGTCGGGCGCGAGCAGGACCGTGTAGGGCACGGCGCCCTGCCAGTCGGGGTCAAACGCATCAATGAGCCTTTCCCGGTCCGCCGAGGAGAAGATCAAGTTCCGGCAGGAGGCCTGTTTCTTCTTCAGGAACTCGAGCACGTCCTTGTCCTCGTCCGGCCGGTTGAGCGAGACGGTGACCAGTTCAAAATCGCGATGGCGATACATGCGGTTGAGGGTGACCAATTCGTGGAATTCGGCCACGCAGGGGGCGCACCAGGTCGCCCAGAAGCTCACCAGGCGGAACTTGCCGGATTGGTTTTTGCGCAGGGCCTTGAGGGCCTCCGCATCGGCCGGGGCGAGGGAGACGGGTTCGGCGGCCAGTTGGTCCAGGTAAGCCTTGACCGCCTCGGCCTTTCCGGCCCATTTGACGGAGCAGCCGACGGCCCTGGTCCGGGCGACGGGGGGTTCCTGGCCGGCGAGCAGGGCGTCGAGGGCGTCGCGCAGGTAGTTTTTCGTGACCCGCGCCGGGCGTTCCGAGTCATCGATGGCGCCGAGGTAACGGAGCTTGCGGCCGGCATCGAAGAGGAAGGCGTGGGGCGTGGCCACCGGGCCGTAAGCGCGGGCCACCGCCTCGGTATCGCCGTCATAAAGGTAAGGGAAATTGAACTGCCGGTCGCGGGCGCGGAGTTTCATCTCCTGGAACGAATCGCCCAGGTCGGACCAGCCCAGTTCGTCCAGGCGCACGGATTTGGGGTCGTTGGGCATGATGGCGACCACGGCCACGCCTTTGGCCTGGTAATCGGTCACGATGCTCTTGATGCGCTCTTCATAGTACTGGGCGGTAGGACAGTGGTTGCAGGTGAAGATGACCGCCAGGATTTTGGCCGGCGCGAAGTCCTTGAGCGCATGGCGGCGGTCGTCCACGCCCGGCAGGTCGAAATCCGGCGCGGGCGCGCCCAGCGGCAGGGTGGCAGGTTGAAAATCGGCCCCGAAGCCAGGAGGGAGCAGGGCCAGGCCGGCGAGCAAGGCGAAAGAAATTCGTTTCATGGCTTTAACTTAATTCCAATCCTAATCTTAATCCTAATCCTAATCCCGTAATCTCTAATCGCAATCTTAATTCCAATTCGCCTTCAAGATAGCACTAATTCGCCCGTTGGAATAGGCGCCGGCTGGCCCCGGCAATGGGGGGAAAAATCCCCAAGAGCCGTGTTTCCAGGCAAGTGGGTAGGGCGGAAACGTTGAAATCCGGGGCAACCTCGGCAATAATTGGCCTGTGAACCAAACTGAAGGGGCGGAATATGAGGAGGTGATGACGTGTCGGCTGGGGCAGGCGCGCAAACTGACGGAACCCTGTTCCATCGTGATCTTCGGGGCGAGCGGCGATTTGACCGCCCGCAAGCTCGTCCCCGCGCTCTATCATCTGTGCAAAGAGGGGCAGATGCCGCCGGATTTTCGCATCCTCGGCCTTGCCCGGCGCCAGAAGACGGACGCCTCGTGGCGCGAGGAGTTGCGGCGGGCGTTGGAGGAGTTTTCCCGGACTAAGCCGGTGGAGGAGGCGATTTGGCAGGAGTTTTCCGGGCACATTTTTTATTGCCAGGGTGACCTCACGGAGCCGGGCGCATACCGGAAGCTGGAGCAGCAGCTTAGCGCCTTCGGCCGCCCGCCCCTGCGGCAGAATCTGCTGTTTTACCTGGCCACCATGCCCAGCCAGTTCGGCGAGGTGGTCGAGCAAGCGCATCGCGCCGGCTTGCTGCATCAGCCAGGCGAGGAGGGCTGGCAGCGGGTCGTGGTGGAGAAACCGTTCGGCCACGATTTGGCCTCGGCCCTGCGACTCAACGACGAACTGACCCGCTATGCCCGTGAGCAGCAGGTCTTCCGCATCGACCATTACCTGGGCAAGGAAACCGTGCAGAACATCCTCATGTTCCGCTTTGCCAACTCGATCTTCGAGCGGCTCTGGAACCGCGACTCGGTGGAGCAGGTGCAGATTACCGTGGCCGAGCAACCGGGGGTGGGGCAGCGCGGGGGCTATTACGAGGAGGCCGGCGCGCTGCGCGACATGGTGCAGAACCATCTCCTGCAGGTCCTGTCGCTCGTGGCGATGGAGCCGCCGGTCTCACTGGAGGCCGAGGCGATTCGTGACGAAAAGGTCAAGCTGCTCCGGTCGCTCCGCCCGCTGACCGCGGAGGAGGTGGCCAAACAGGTCGTGCGCGGACAGTATTTCGCCGGGGTGGTCGCGGGCGAGTTGCACCCGGGCTACCGCCAGGAACCCAGGGTCAAATCCGATTCCCATGTGGAAACCTACGTCGCGCTCAAGCTGTTCATTGACAACTGGCGCTGGTCGGGCGTGCCCTTTTACCTGCGCACCGGCAAGTGCCTGCCCGCCAGCGCCAGTGAAGTGCGCATCCAATTCCGGCCCACCCCTTATGTCCTGTTTGCCGCCCAATGCGGCCAGCGGCTGGATTCGAACTCGCTGGTCCTGCGCCTCCAGCCCAATGAGGGCATCTCCCTGCGGTTCAATGGCAAAGTCCCCGGGACCAGTGTGGCCGTGCGGCCGGTGCGCATGCATTTCAGTTACGACGCCGAGTTCGGCGCTTACACGCCCGAGGCCTACGAGCGGCTCCTGCTGGACGCGATGGCCGGCGATGCCACCCTTTTCATCCGCCGCGACGAGGTCGAAACCGCCTGGCGATTCGTCGACGGGCTGCGCCGGAGCTGGGCGGGCCAGCCGCTGACCAACCGCGAATTCTACGCCGCCGGCACCTGGGGTCCGGTGGCGGCGGATGATTTGCTGGCCCAGGCCGGCCATGCCTGGCATGAGCCGAGGACGGTCAACGAGGCGGCTAACCAGCGCGCCTCTGCCGGAGACCCATGGGCACCTACGACCTCTTGACTTTCGGCGATGAGGAGGCGCTGGCCCAGACGGCGGCGGCTCAGTGGCTGAAGCAGTTGGAAACGGCTGGCCGGCGCGCCGGGCCGTACTGCGTGGCGCTTTCGGGGGGACGGATAGCGCGCCGGTTCTTGCTGGCCGTGAGGGACCAGGTCCGGGCGCGCCGGCTGGACCTTGGGCGGGTCCATTTCTTCTGGGGCGACGAGCGGTGCGTGCCGCCGGACAACCCGGAAAGCAATTTTGGCCTGGCCAATGAATGTCTGCTCGGTCCGCTGGGCATTGCCGGCGGGCAGGTCCATCGCATCCGCGGGGAGGCGCTCCCGGAGGCCGCCGCGGCCGAGGCGGAGGCGGGATTGCGGCGCATTGCGCCTCCCGGCAAGGGGGGCCAACCCGCGCTCGACCTGGTGTTCCTTGGGATGGGTGAGGAAGGGCATGTGGCGTCTTTATTTGCCGGGGAAGCCGAAGAGCTAAGGGCGAGCCCGGCTGTTTATCGGCCGGTGACGGCGCCCAAGCCGCCGCCGCGCCGGATTACGCTGGGTTACCCGGCTATCCGCGCCGCCGGCCAGGTCTGGGTGCTGGCCTCTGGCCCAGGCAAGGCGGCCGCTCTGCGCCAGTCTCTCACCCCGGCGGGCAATACCCCGCTGGCCCGGGTGCTCAGGCAGCGCCGCCACACCCGGATTCTCACGGACCTGGCTCTGGACGCGATTTTTCAGAAAAATCGGCGGTTGCACTTGACGGGCGGGGGATCTGATGGAAAGGAATAAACAGGGTTGCAATGGCGGGTGCGAGGACGTCGCAGTTCTTCGCGAGGCGAAGAGAAAGAGCTCTTTGAAAAGCGAAAAAAACTTTGAACAAGTCGCTTTCTGATGTTATCTATAAAGGTGCAGGGCGAATGGAAGAAGGCGATAACGATTTCGCTGTTCGTTTAGGGTTAGTATAGAGGTTTTGCTTGTAATGCGGTTCGAACAGCGAGCAAATAGTTGGCCGCATTACCCTTCTGAGCGCCTGGGTGAAGGCGTATAAACCTCATCACCACTAAGAGCCGGATGCAAATCCGGCTCTTTGCCTGTACCAAAAGGGCGTTGCCTGCCCGCCTGGGAAGCACTAAGCTCCGGGCTGATGAAACACCAACTCGACTTCGAAAAGCCGATTGCGGAATTGCAGAACGCGCTGGAGGAGTTGAAAAGACATCCGGAAAGGCTTGCCCTGGGGATCAGCTTCGCGGAAGAAGTCGCTTTGATTGAAAAGAAGCTGGCGGAGACCAAGCGCCAGATCTACGCGAACCTCAGCGCCTGGGATCGGATCAAGATTGCCCGCCACCCCAAGCGACCGTTCACCTTGGATTACCTGGAATCGGCCTTCACCGGGTTCAGCGAGTTGCATGGGGATCGGTTGTTTGCCGAGGACCGGGCGGTAGTGGGGGGTTTTGCCTGCCTGGGCGGGCACAAGGTGATGGCAGTCGGCACCCAAAAAGGCCGCGACACCAAGGAAAACATCCTCCGCAATTTCGGGTCCGCCCACCCGGAAGGCTATCGCAAGGCGCTGCGGCTGATGAAGCTGGCGGACAAGTTCGGCCTGCCGATTATTTCGCTCATCGATACGGCGGGGGCCTATCCCGGCATCGGCGCCGAGGAACGGCACATCGCCGAGGCCATCGCCGTGAACCTGCGCGAGATGATGCTCTTCCAGGTGCCCATTATCGCCGCCGTCGTGGGCGAGGGCGGTTCGGGCGGCGCCCTCGGCATCGGGGTGGCCGACCGGGTTGTGATCCTGGAAAATGCCTATTACTCGGTGATCAGCCCGGAGGGTTGCGCGGCCATCCTGTGGAAAGACCGCTCGGCCGCGCCAAGGGCCGCCGAGGCCCTAAAGATCACCGCCCAGCACCTCCTTCAGTTGGGCCTGGTGGATGAAATCATCCCCGAGCCTCTCGGCGGTGCCCACAACGACCCAGACCAGACCACCGGGACGGTGCGGGATGCTCTGCTCAAGCACCTGGAAGAACTCCTCAAGCTGTCCCCTGCGGACCGCCTGAAACAGCGCTATGCCAAGTTCCGCAACTTCGGACACTTCGTCGAAAAGCAACCCGCGGTGGTGGAAAAAGCTCAGGCCTGACCGCCATGCTCTATCCCTTGACCTTCCACCCCATTTTTAAGGAACGCGTCTGGGGCGGGCGCCGGCTGGAACAACTCTACCACAAGCGGCTGCCGCCCGGCATCCCGATCGGCGAGTCCTGGGAAATCAGCGACCGCCCCGGCGATGCCAGCGTCATCGCCAACGGCGCGCTGGCGGGCAAAGACCTTCATTGGCTCATGGAGCGCCAGGCCGCCGAGTTGCTCGGCCCGGCCGGCTCGTGGCGTGGGCGGTTTCCGCTGCTGGTCAAGCTCCTGGACAGCCGGGAGACGCTTTCGCTGCAAGTCCATCCGCCGGCCGCCAAGGCGGCGGCGTTGGGCGGTGAACCCAAGGCCGAGCTGTGGTACATCGCCGAGGCTGCGCCGGGGGCGGAGTTGTACGTGGGCCTGAAGCGCAGGGTCAGCCGGGCGGAATTCGAGCGCAAACTCCAGGCCGGCAGCGTGGCCGAGTGCTTCCACCGCGTCGCCGTTCGCCCGGGCGACGCCATGTTCCTGCCCAGCGGTCGTGTCCACGCCCTCGGCGCGGGCCTGGTCGTCTTTGAAATCCAGCAGAACTCGGACACGACCTATCGCGTGTTCGATTGGAACCGCGTCGGCCTGGACGGCAAACCCCGCGCACTGCACGTCCCGCAGTCGCTGGCCAGCATTGATTTCAACGACTTCGAGCCGGCGCTGGTGCGGGCCGATTTTGCCGGCGCCGGGCCGGCCAGGGTGCGGCCGCTGGTGCGTGAGCCGCTGTTTAGGGTTGAAGCCTGGCAAATCCAGGCGGCCGCCCAGGTGCCGCTCGGTCCGGGTCGGATGCATATTCTCGGGGTCCTGAACGGGCAGTTGTGCGTGCGGGCCGGCCAGAGTGAACTCGCCCTGGCGGCCGGTCAGTGCTGCCTGGTTCCCGCCGGGCTGCCCAAGGTCGAGCTCCGAGCCGAAACCGCCGCCAGCTTATTGCGCGCCGAAGCAGGGGCCTGCAGCGGCAGGCACGAAGGCCTGCCCCGGCGAGACGGGCATTTAGGCATTCAAGGTTGCGTGGCAATGGCCGTTGTGTGAAACGATTCCTGCAAAGCTGGGTGATCAACACGCTGGCCGTGTTGGTAGCGGTGTATGTGGTAAAGGGCATCGGCTATCAGAAGGCGTTGGATTTGTTGGTCGCCTCGCTGTTGCTGGGGATTCTCAATACGGTGCTGCGGCCGGTCCTGATGCTCCTGACCTTCCCGATCGTGCTTATCACGCTGGGCTTGTTCCGGTTCGTCATCAATGCCTTGCTCCTGCTTTTGGTTGGCTACGTCCTCCGGCCGCACTTCTCGGTCAACGGTTTCTCGGCTGCTTTTTGGGGCGCGCTCACCATCAGCCTGATTTCGACTGTCCTCAACGCCCTGACCGGCGGCGGCGCCCGGGTCCGCTTCCAACGCCGGCGCCGGCCCGATTCCCACGGCGATGGCGACGGTCCGGTCATCGATGTCTAGCACGACGTTTCATAGCAAAGGGAAGACGGTTCAAGGGATTGGCCGCCAAGAACGCCGCCGGTTGCCAGGCGGCTGAAACTGGCGGAGAGCACGGCCCCATGAAAGCGTTGGCAGCGGTCATCTTCGACATGGACGGCGTGATCGTGGACAGCGAGCCGCGCCACGAACGCGCCTTCCTGGAGGTCGTGCGCCAACTCGGCTACGCCGACACGCACGGCTTGCGGTTCTCGGACTATGTGGGCCGCTCGGACCAGGAATTGTGGATGGATTTCATCGCGCGGCACAAGCCCAGCCAGGCCGCCGAGGAACTGCTGGCCATGAAGCGGGAGCGGATGGTGGAACTAATCCGGCGCGAGCAGCCCCTGTTCGCGGGACTGCCAAGACTGGTCGAGAAACTGGCGGCGCGCTATCCCTTGGCCCTGGCCTCGGGTTCCGAGCGCCCGATCGTCGAGGAAGTCCTCCGGTTGGAGGGCCTGGGCCGGTTCTTTGCGGCAGTGGTCACCGACACGGAGGTGCCCCGCGGCAAGCCTGCCCCGGACATTTTCCTGCGCGCGGCGCAACTGCTGGGAGTCGCGCCCCAGGGCTGCTGCGTGGTGGAGGATTCCAAACCCGGGGTTGCCGCGGGCCTGGCGGCCGGCATGCAGGTGATTGCGATAACTAACACGCATCCGGCCGAGGCACTGCGCCTGGCGACCCATGTCGTGCAGTCCTACGAGGAAATTGGGCGGTTATTGCTCGGAGAACGAACTGATTGACCAGGGGTCTCCCACCCGTAAAAGCAGGACAAGCTCACCGCGGAGCACCTGGCTCGCGCGCGGCAAATCATAGCGTGCTGACCGCCCAGCGCAGGGCGGCCACGATGCATTGCACCTGCTCCGGGGTCGTGCAATAGGGGGGCATGAGCACGATGACGTTGCCGATCGGGCGGGTGAGGACGCCGCGTTTGGCCATGGCCTGGCACACGCGGAGGCCCGCGCGGTCGCGCAGGTCGAACGGTTCGCGCGTGCGCCAGTCGCGAACGAGTTCGACCCCGGCGACCAGGCCGACCTGGCGAATGTCGCCGACGAGTGGCAGGGACCATAGGGCGGGCAATTGGTCCCGCAACGCTTGCTGAAGTTGCTGCCGGGCACGGATGGACCGGGCCCCTTGGAGGAGTTGCAGGCTGGCCAGGGCGGCGGCGGCCCCGAGTTGGTTGCCGGTGAAACTGTGGCCGTGGAAGAAGGTCTTGAATTCACCGTATTCGCCGAGGAACGCGTCGAAGACGGCTTGGCTGGTGAGCGTGGCCGCCATGGGCAGATAGCCGCCGGTGAGGCCCTTGGCCAGGGCGAGAAAATCGGGTTGGACGGCCTCATGGTGGCAGGCGAAGAGAGGCGGGGCGGGGGCGGGAGAGAGGGCCTGAGCGGGTGAGGGAGTGGGCGGGTGCAGGAACCCGGTGCGGCCGAAGCCGGTCATGACTTCGTCGGCGAGCAATAAGGCGTCGTGGGCGCGGGCGATTTGGGCGGCGCGGCGCAGCCAGCCTGCGGGCTGAGGAATCATGCCGGCCGCCCCTTGCAACAAGGGCTCGAAGACGAAGGCGGCATAAGGGTTGCCCCTTTTCCGCTGGACCTCGAATTTCCGTTCCAGCGCGTCCAGGCATTGCCAGCGGCACTTGCGATACTGGCGGGCGTCGGCGCGCTCGGGTCTGGCGCGATTGAACGGGCACCGATAGCAGTAGGGCGCCATGACCTTGTCGGTCTTGAACAACAGGCCCGCGTAGGCCTTGTGAAACCGGTCAATGTGGCCCAGGGCCACGGCCCCAAGGCTGTCGCCATGATAGGCGCCGTCCAGCGAGAGGAATTTGGGTTTGGCGCTGCGGCCAGCGCGGCGGGTGAACTCATAGGCGAGTTTGAGGGCGACCTCGATGGCTGTGGCGCCGTCGTCGGACAGGAAGACTTTCCGCAGGGCCGGCACGGGTAGTGGGGCCGGCGTCTCGCCCGCGTTGGTTTCGAGGGCGAGACGCCCTCCTGGCAGGCGGGCCGCCTGCCCCACTAATGTCCTCGCCCGGTGCACGCTTCCAGCCTGCGCCACGCAGCAGGGATTGGCGGCCTTGACCAGTTGTTCGGCCAGGCGGCTGGCGGGTTCGTTGGCGTAGCCGAGGGCCGAGCTGTGGGCGATTTTGCGCAACTGCTGCCGGATGGCCGCGTTGATCCGGGGCTGATTATGGCCATGGAGATTGGTCCAGATGGAGGAGTTGGCATCGAGGTATTCACGGCCCTGGGCATCGCGCAGCACGGCGCCGCAGGCTTGCACAATGACCAGGGGCTCGCGCTTGAGCCAATCGCGCATCTGGGTGAAGGGGTGCCAGAGGTAGAGGTGATCCAGTTTGGCGAGGGGGTGCATGTTTCAAGGCCTGATTCCAGAGTCTGAGGTTCAAGGGAGCACTTCACTTTTTTGGGTGGTCCCTCCTGACCTTAATCCTAATCTTAATCTTAATCCTAATCCTAATCCTAATCTCCTAATCCTAATCTCCCTCGTGCAACCGCCAATCAGAATTGGCTTTGATTAACCCCACGAGCATCGAAACAATTCTGCGTAGCCGCTCTTTCCCGGAGGCGACCACACCCAACTCACACCGGCCTGGGGAGGCCAGAACATCCAGCGCCGCGGCACACTCCAGAGCCGACCCGCGCGAAATGTCAAAAAAACGGCAACGATCGGGTGAGGTGAACTTTCCGTTGCCTTCGGCAAGGTTCAGAACCATCGAGGTACTGGCCCGATCCAATTGGTCACGCACGGCGACCGATTTGGGCAGCTTTCGCAGCAGGGGCTCGAGCCAGGCGACGAAGGCCAGAGACTCCCGATAAACCTCCAGTTTCTCATGGTCGAAGAGGCGATTCATTCGGATGAAGATCAGGAGCGAGGATTAAGATAAAAAGCCAGAAAGGCTACCAAAAAAAAGTGAAATGCGTCTGAGGTTCAAGCGCCGAAGTCGAGGGTCCGCAGCGCGGCCAGGAGTTGTTCGAGGTCGGCCAGGCTGTGGCCGGCCGTGAGGGTGAGGCGCAGGCGGGCCTGGCCGCGGGCGACGCTTGGGTAACGGATGGCAGGGATGAAAATGCCACGGCTGCGCAGGGCGGCGGAGATTTGCACGGCGCGGTTTTCGTCGCCGACCAGGAGGGGGATGATGGCGCCGGGCAGGGGTGAGCGGAGAGGGGCGAGGGCCGGGGGGCGCGGCCCTGGGGCTTGGTTGGCGAGAGCTGAGCGCAGGTCGGAGACTCGTTGCCAGAGGAGGTTGCGACGCTGCTGGCCGGCGGTGGATTGCACGAAGCGGATGCCGGCGGTGGCGGCGGCGACGGCCGCGGGCACGGGCGAGGTCGAGAAGAGGAAGGTCCGGGCGCGGTTGACCAGGTACTGGATGAGCGTCCGTGAGCCGCAGATATAGCCGCCCGCCGCGCCCAGCGCTTTGCCCAGGGTCCCCATCTGGACTTCGATCTGCTCGCTGACGCCGAGTTCCTCAGCCAGGCCGCGCCGGTTCGGGCCATAGAGCCCGGTGGCATGGGCCTCGTCCACCATCAGCCACGCGCCGTATTTCTCTTTGAGCGCCACAAGCTCCCGCAACGGCGCCTGGTCGCCGTCCATCGAAAAAACACTCTCCGTCACCACGAGCACGCGCGGGCGCGAGGCGTCGGCTGTGGACTTCGGGCGGCCGACTTGCCGCTCCGCCCATTGGAGGATGTGCTCGAGGTCTTCGGTATCGTTGTGGGCGAAGATGCGGAGTTTGGCGCCGGCGAGGCGGGCGGCGTCGACGATGCAGGCGTGCACGAGTTTATCGAGAATGAGGAAGTCGTCTTTGCCCACCAGCGCGCCGATGGCCCCAAGGGCGGCGGCGTAGCCGGTGGAAAAGCTCAGCGCAGCGGCGGCGCCTTTGAAGGCGGCCAGCGCTTCCTCCAGTTCGTGGTGGGGCGCGAGCGAGCCGCAGGTGAGCCGGGCGGCGCCGGCCCCGGCCCCGTATCGCTGCACGGCCTGGCAGGCGGCCTCTTTCAGAGCGGGCTCATTGGCGAGGCCCAAATAGTCGTTGGAAGAAAAGTTGAGCAGGGCCTGGCCGTCGACCTCGAGGTGAGGGGCTTGGGGCGAATCGACGCGGCGCAATTCGCGATAGAGTCCCTGTTCGCGCAGCGCGGCCAGGCGGCGGGCCAGTTCTTGGTTAAAGGCGCTCATGATCGCGGGGCGCAATCGCCCACCGGCCATCAATCATGCTCGCCGCCACAGGGCCCCGATGCTCGAGGATGGCCTGGTAAAGGTCGGGCATGTTCCCGGCAAACGGGAGGGCGATGAGGTCGGCGAAGGCGTGCTGGGCAAGCTCGCCGACCTGGCCTTCCAAGCCCAGGGCGCGGGCGCCGTTGAGGGTGGCCATTTGCAGGACCTCGCACGGCGGGAGTGTGGAGTTGCGCTCCGCCACCGCCCGCATCTCCTCGAACATGTTCAGTTCGAGGCTTTGCCGGGCGGTTTTATAGACGCTGGCGAGGCTGTCCGTGCCCAGACAGATGTTCACCCGCGCCTGGCGCAAGGCGCGCAGCGGAAAGGGCTGGTGGCGAAAATACAAATGGCTGCGCGCACAATGGGCGACGCTGACCTGGCGTTTGCCCAGCAGGGCGGCGTCCTGCCGTGCCAGGTAGTTGACGTGGACCGCCAGGAGGTTTTCGTTCAGCATCCCGCATCGTTCCAGGTGCTGGACCGGGGAGCCGAGGCCGCAATCGGACATGTCCCGCGCGTTGCCCCGGAGCCAGTCGAACATTTCGCCCCGGCCGCGGGTGAACATTTCGAACTCCAGGGCGGACTCGGCGACGTGGGTGGCGAGGCGGCAACGGCGGCGGCGGGCGGTGGCGGCGCTCAGGCGCAGCAGTTCCGGCAGCGTCGAATAGGGCGCGTGCGGCGCCAGGCCGGGGCGGCAGCGGGCGCCGCGCAGCGAGGCGAGCCGGGCGACCGTCTCCTGGACAATGTCCCGCGCGGGACGGCGACCGAGGCCGATCATTTCCAGGAACGAGAGGACGCGCAAGGGCGTGGTTTGCCAGGCCGCCGGCAGGAGGTCGGGCACGGCTTCGATGTCGCCCACGGTGGTGGTGCCGGTGCGGAGGAGCATCTGCGCGCCCTGGCGCCAGGATTGGGTGTAATCGGCCAGGGTCCAGCCGGTCCTGGTGGCATTCATCAGTTTGAGCCAATCGGTGAAAACCCTGGGGGGCGCGAAGTGGCCAGCCATGTTGGTGTAATCGAGATGGCAGTGGGCGTTGACCAGGCCGGGCAGCAGGGCCACTTCGCCCAAGTCGATGGCCGGGCGCGGGCCAGCCGACAGGTCGCGCCAGCGTCCGAGGGCGGCAATGCGATTGCGCCACAGCAGGACGGCGCCATCGGGGATCGGCGGCTGCCGGATGGGCAGGACCACGCGGGCGCGGAGGATCACATTCCCTTTTCCTGGCGGGTGCGTTTGCCGCGGGCCGCGGTCTTATGTTTCCGGGCCTTGTATTTGTTGCGCCGCTTGCGGATTTGCTGCTCGATTTTTTTGACGACGAGGTCGATGGCGGCGTAGAGGTCGCTTTGGACGTCTTCGGCGAACAGGTCGGGTCCCGGCAGGGAGAGCCGGAGCGCGCAGGAAAACTGGCGCTCTGGGGCTTTGGCGGAGTCGTGTTCCAGCGTGACCCGAGCGCTGGTCGCATACGGATGCAGGTGCTCGAGCTTCTGGAGCCGGCTGATAATGTGATCTTCGATGGCCTTGGTCAGGGTCACATTGTGCGTCGAAAGGATCATGTTCATGGTCCGATGATGCCGCCAGCGGCGGACAAAATCCAGCCGGAAAACTTGAATCGGCGCCCGCCTTTGATTACATGTGCGGAGTGCCTGCCAAAGTCATTGCAGTGGCCAATCAAAAGGGCGGCGTCGGCAAGACGACCACCGCCGTCAACCTGTCCGCCTGCGTCGCCGCCGTGGGCCGCCGGGTGCTGTTGTTTGATCTCGACCCGCAGGCCAATGCCACCAGCGGCCTGGGCCTCGAGAAGATCGCGGGCGCCAGCGCCTACCGGGTCTTGCTGGGCGAAGGCGGTCTCCTGGAAAAGATCCAGCCCACGGCCTTCAAAGGGCTGGAGCTAATCCCCAGCGAAGTGGATTTGTGCGGGGCGGATGTGGAGTTGGCCCGGGCAGAAAACCATCTCCAACGGGTCGCCCGCTCCTTGCAGCCGGTGCTGGAGGCGCAGCGGTTCGACGTCATCTTCATCGATTGCCCGCCCTCGCTGGGCATTTTGACCCTCAACGCCTTTGTGGCGGCGGACGGCGTCCTGGTGCCGTTGCAATGCGAGTATTACGCGCTGGAAGGGCTTTCGATGCTCAACCGGGTGATGGCCCAGTTGCACGATAGCGGGGTCAATCCCCGGCTGCAGTTGCTCGGCGTGGTGATGACCATGTTCGACGGCCGCACCAAGCTCTCGCAGCAGGTCGTGGGCGAAGTCCGCCAGCATTTCGGCGAAAAGGCCTTCCAGACCCTCATTCCCCGCGCTACCCGCCTGGCCGAGGCGCCCAGCTTTGGCCAGCCGATCATCTACTACGACAAATACAACGCCGGCGCCGCGGCCTATGAACTGCTCGCCCAGGAAGTGCTCACGCGCCTGGAAGCCTGAGGCGCAGCCTTTGCGCTTAGAGCCTTTCCGGAAAATAAGTCGGAGGGATTTTAAGCCGGAGGCGATTGCCGAGGCTGCCCAGTGGCGTGTTTTGCAAGCCGATTGGCGCGCTCTGCTAGTGACACCTTTTGGACCGAAGTTATCTTGAGAACATGACTACGACCAAAGTCCAAGCCTATGCAGCGCAGAGCGCCACTTCGGCCCTGGCCTCGTTTGGTATCACCCGGCGTGAACCCGGCCCCCTGGACGTCGAAATCGAAATTCTATACTGCGGGGTCTGCCACTCGGACCTGCACCAGGCCCGGAATGAATGGCACAACACCATTTATCCCTGCGTGCCGGGTCATGAGATTCTCGGCCGCGTCACCCGGGCGGGCTCCCGCGTTGCCAAGTTCAAGCCGGGGGACCTGAGCGCGGTGGGGTGCATGGTGGATTCGTGCCGCACCTGTGACAACTGCCGAGCGGGGCTCGAACAGTACTGCCTCTCTTTTCCCACCCTCACGTATAACACTCAAACTAATAAAGCTGATAGATAACATTCTATGAATACCAAAACCTTAGTCAGCGCCCTTTCTTGGGCAATCCTGATGTCTTCCGCGGTCGCGGAGGATTGGCCGCAATATCTTGGACCAAATAGGAACAGCACATCAGCCCAGAAAGGCATTTTACGCTCCTGGCCTCAGAATGGGCCGGAAGTTGTATGGACTGTTACTGTTGGCAGAGGCTTTGGTGGACCTGTTGTCAAAGAGGGCAAGGTTTACTTGCTCGATAGGGACGATAAGGTAGGCGATAATCTTCGTTGTTTAGACCTTTCCAACGGTAAAGAGCTCTGGAATCTTGCTTATGACGCTCCCGGAACTGTTATGTTTCCCGGCTCACGAAGCGTCCCAACTGTGGACGGCAAGAACGTCTATTCATGCGGTCACAACGGCGACCTTTATTGCATAGACATAAACACACACAAACCAGTCTGGAATAAGAACATTGGGACGGACTTCGGCGGTCTGGCAGGCGGTGGATCGGCGTTTGGAGCGGGACCCGAAGGCCGATTTCCAACGTGGGCCATCACCCAGAACCCGCTGATTTACGATGACCTGCTGATTGTGGCCTCCCAAGCGCCCAAGGCTGGCGTGGTGGCGTATGAGAAGCTCACGGGGAAAGTTAAATGGAGCACGCCTTCCCTGGGCTATGTCGGATACGTCAGCCCCGCAATCGTAAAGGTGGACGGGAAAGACCAGGTTGTTATGGTAACCCCATCCACCAATCCTTTCCAACGGGCGAGAGCGGATGAAAATGAAATGGGGAACATCATCGGCATAGAGCCGCTTACGGGAGAAATCCTGTGGAAATATGCGAAGTGGCATTGTCACATCTCCGTGCCCAGTGCGGTTGATGCTGGTGACAACAAAGTGCTGGTTGTCGGGGGATATGAACTCGGTGCAACGATGATCAAGGTCGAAAAAAAGGCGGAAGGCAGCTACGGCACAACCGAACTGTTTACCACCAGGCAATTTGGCGACCAGACGAAACCGCCGATATTCTACAAAGGCTACTTTTATGGTGAATACGGCACCAATGAACGGCGTGACGGCATGGTGTGTATGAGCATGGATGGCAAGATCATGTGGCAGACCAAGCGTTCACCTGATTTTAATAAAGGGAGTATGATTCTGGTCGATGGGCTGATTCTGGCCAGCGATGGTGCGCAGACGTTATACCTTATAGAGCCTGATCCATCCGGCTTTAAGCAGCTTGCATCAGCAAAGTTGCTTGGAGAAGGAGGAACAGGATCAGAAAATGATCCGTTGGCTTCACGAGTTGGAGGTCAAACTCAGAACTGGGCGCCGATGGCGCTTGCCGATGGAAGGCTCCTCGTGCGGGATCAGAGACAATTAAAGTGCGTGAAGGTGGCTCAATGACATCGCGGCGCGGGAGCACGTCCGAAAAAGTTGGCGGACTTCGTTTTGAATGTCCGCATGTCACGTCAGCTAAATGCCGGAAAACGGTCAAATGACCAAAAAACGCGAAACGCAATATGAGAACGAAAGAACCTGGGCACCTTGAGAGGACGGTCATCAGCGCCCTTTGTTGGACCATCCTGCTGTCCTGCGCGCGCGCTGACGACTGGCCGCAGTGGCAGGGTCCCGACCGCAACGCCATGTCCAAGGAAAGCGGCCTGCTCAAGGAATGGACGAAAGACGGCCCACCGCTCGCCTGGAAAATCAACGGACTCGGCGGTGGCTACAGCGGTCCCTCCATTGCCGCTGGCCGGATCTTCGGCATGAGCAATCGCGGCGACGACGAAGTCATTTGGGCCCTGTCCGAAAAGGATGGCAAGGAACTTTGGGTGACGCGCCTTGGGTCCGCTTTCAAGCAGCAAGCGCCGCAGGGAAAAGAGGGGCCGGCGTGCACGCCGACCGTAGATGGCGAACGGCTCTATGTTCTGGGCTTGGGCGGCGACCTGGCTTGCCTGCAGGTCAAAGACGGCAAGATCATTTGGCAACGCAGCCTTCAGAGGGATTTTGGCGGGCGCGTACCAACCTGGAGTTACCGCGAATCGCCGCTCGTTGATGGTGATAAGGTCATCTGCACCCCCGGCGGCCAGGACGCGATCCTGGTGGCCCTCGACAAGTTGACCGGCAACACGATCTGGAAGAGCCAGGTGCCCGGCGGTCCCGGTGGCGGCCCCGGTGGCAGTCCCGGTGGCCCGGGTGGTTCCGCGGGCGGGCCTGGCGGTCCCGGCGGCGGCCCCGGTGGTCTCGGCGGACGGGGCGCTGGCTCGGCCCCGGTGGTGACCGGAACCAAAGACCCAGGCTTGTTCATGAGCGAGCATTGGGGGATGACAGCTTTCTCCTCCAAGGTTCCCAATGGCAAGTATCTCGCGAAGCTCTACTTTGCGGAGACCTATGAAGGGATTACCGGCCCTGGCCAGCGCGTTTTTTCCTACAATGTCCAGGGGCATGAATTCAAGGACTTTGACGTTTGGGCGAAGGCCGGCGGTCCCAACCGCGCCTACATCGAAACGGTGCCTGTGGAAGTCACCAACGGAGAGTTTCGCATTGTTTTCACGCCTCAGATCGAGAACGCGGCAATTAAGGGGATTGAACTCATTCCGCAGGCAGAGGCTGTAACCGGTGCGGCGCCATCCGCAGCGACCCTACGGATCAAGGCCGGCCTGTCCGCGCCATTTACGGATTCGAGCGGCCAGGTTTGGAAGCCGGATGAAGGTTTTGAGGGAGGCATGATGAGCCAGGTGGCCGGCGGTTTCGGCGGCGGTCGGGGTAATCGCGATGGTGGTCCAGGCGGCCCGGGCCGCGGTCCCGGTGGTCCCGGCCGCGGTCCCGGTGGCTCCGGCCGTGGTGCCGGTGGTTTCGGCGGTTCTGGAGCGGCCTACGCCTCGGCCATCGCAATCGACTTCGACGGGCAGCGCCAGTACGTGCAGCTCACCGCGAGGGCACTCGTCGGGGTCGCGGCGTCCGACGGCAAGTTCCTCTGGCGGTATGACCGGCCCGCCAACGGCATGGCTATTAACTGTTCCACGCCGGTCTATCACGATGGCACGGTGTTCGCCGCCTCGGCCTATGGTGCGGGCGGTGGCTTGGTGAAGCTGAGCAAGGATGCGAATGGTGGTGTCAAGGCCGAAGAAGTCTATTCCTCCAGGAAGATGCAAAACCACCACGGCGGCATGATCTTCTTCGACGGCTGCCTGTATGGCGCCAACGGCGGCAATGAGGGTGGCTTCCTCGTCTGTCTCGACTTCCAGACCGGCAACGTTCTCTGGGACGAGCGCGACGACGCCGAGCGCCGGGCGCCGAAAGGCTCGCTGGCCCTGGCGGATGGCCGACTCTACTATCGCACCGAGAAGGGCACCATGCTCCTGATTGAGCCGAACCCGAAGCAATACCTCGAGCGTGGCCGCTTCGACCAGCCCGACCGCAGCCAGCAGCCGGCCTGGACGCACCCGGTCATTGCCAACGGCAAACTGTACATCCGCGATCAGGACCTCCTGTTCTGTTACGATGTGAAGGCGAGGTAAGGCGTCCTTGGTTCCCGTGGAAAGACTCAAATTATGAGAACATCAATGAATCAGCCCTCCTCGGGCAACGATGAGAATGCTGCGAGGATTTGCCCGAAGACCGGGCGTCGTGTCGAGCGCGGAAGGGAACGCCGCTGGGCGTCTTGGGCGCTGCCCTTTGTGGGGTTGGTGTCGCTGCTGTGGTTCCTGATACGTGTGCTCCCCAAGCCCTCGCGGGCCACCTATCCATGCCAGCGGGCAGCCTTTCCCCTCGCGGGCGGTTTCGTGGTGTGGCTGGCCAGCATAGTCGCGTCGAGTCTGGCGTATTGCAAGGCCAAGCGTCTGGCGGGCCGAGGCCGCTACTTGGCTGCTGCACTCCTCGCGACGGTGGCGGTGGCGGTGGCAGCTATCTGTTGGTTGCCCACCATCAATGGCGCTCGTGCGGGTTTTACTCCGAGCGATCCGCCCAATAGCCCGATGGGCGTCGGCAAGGGCATCTATCCGGGGCGGGTCGTATGGGTCCACGACCCAAATGCAACCAAGTGGGATGGCGTGACCGGCCACTGGTGGGACGTGCAGAACCTGGATCAGCAGGCGGTGGATAAGATGCTCTCGCATGCCCTGCGGACTCTGACGGCGGAGCAGAATGATGCGGCCGCCTGGGACGCCCTCTTGCGCTATTTCAATCGCACTCACGGTGCTGGTGACGTCGGCTACCAGCCGGGCGAAAAGATCGCAATCAAGATCAACCTGAACGAGGAGGGATACGGCCCCGCTTATGGCGGCAACGGCCGCATGCCAAGCCCGCAGACGATTCACTCCCTCCTTGCCCAACTCTTCGACAAGGTGCATGTCTCCGGATCAAACGTCACCATTTATGATGCCTCGCGGGCCATTGCCGATCCGCTCTACAACCGGATCCACGGCGATTCGGACCCGAATTTCCAGAACGTGAGGTTCGTTGCCAATACCACGGGCAACGGCCGCATCGGTGCGGTTTATGACCCCGCTTATCCCGTCCACTTCGCCAATCCGAACGTGAGCCCCGCCAACCATGCCACGGCTTATCTGCCAACCTGCGTGACCGAAGCCAAATATCTGATCGATATGGCCCCGCTCTCGGCGCATAGCATGTTCGGTGTGACCGTGTGCGGCAAAAACTGGTTTGGCTCGGTCTGTTGGCGGACGAATGCCAATTATGGGTCGTGGAACGGTGGCTGGACGCCCTCGCCCCTGCACAACTTCGGTCTTCGCAATAATCCCATGGGCTCCTACAACTGTATTGTCGATCTCATTGGCCACCCGCAACTCGGCGGTAAGACGCTGCTGTTCCTGGTGGATGGTCTCTATGGTTCCGACAACGCGATCACCACGGTGCTCCGCTACAGGTCCTTTGGCACCAATTGGACCGCCAGCGTGTTTGCGTCGCAGGACCCCATCGCGATCGATTCGGTCGTGGTGGACATCCTGCGGAATGAACCGCTGATGGCCAGCAACTGCACCGGCCAAGGCGTTGACAATTACCTCCACGAGGCAGCCCAGGCGGCCAATCCGCCCTCGGGCAGCTTCTACGACCCCGGCAGCACCGGATCTCGTCTGGCCAGTCTCGGCGTCCACGAGCACTGGAACAACGCGGTGGACAAGCTGTACTCCCGTAATCTAGGCAGAACCGAAGGCATCGAACTGCTCCCCCGGGGCGGCCCCGACGGCGATCCGGACGGTGATGGGATGAACAATACCACTGAGTATCAGGCCGGCACCGACCCGATGGATACCAATTCGACGCCATTCCGCTTAACCTCTATCACGCGGCAAGGCAACGATATTCTTATCAGGTGGACGACTCAGGGCGGCTCAACCAACCGCGTGCAAGTCGCTCCGGGCTTTACCAGTGGCAGTGCCTCCAACACTTTCACCAATCTCAGCCCGGTGGTCGTCCCTCGCGGCAATTATCTCGCGAGCACCAACTACCTCGACGTCGGAGGCGCGACGAACCTGCCGGCCAAGTTTTACAGAGTTCGCCTAGGGCCGTGACGCACCCTTCCCCCATTGAACTTCTTATGACGCAAGGCAAAGGCGCATGCCTAACAAGCTCACGTCACTGCATGAGTGACCGATTCCACCTCCCCAGCGCGTGGGCACAGCGGCTGACCGAATTCAAGATCCCGCTTCCCGCCCTGCTCCGCCGGGCCGGATTGCCGGAAATCTTCTTCCAGCAGGAGAAAATCTACGCCACCACCGCTCAAGTCTTCGCCCTATGGCGTGCGGTCCGCGAAATGACTCCAGATCCCGCCATTGGCCTGAAAATGGGCGAGGAGCCACGCTTTGGGCTTTACCACCCCACCACCGTCGCGGCCGTTTGCAGCCAGTCCTTCCGCGACGCCCTGCACCGCATCGCCCGCTTCAAGCAGTTGACGTGTCCGCAAGAAATCCGTGTTCTCACCACTCGGGACGAAGCCTCCGTGGAGTTCATCTACCCTCAAGCCCAGGAACCCCAGCCCGACATTCTGGGGGACCTTGTTCTTTCATGGATTCTAGGCATCGGTCGCCGAGGCACCGACGGCCGAATCACGCCCCTGCGCCTGGAACTGACCCGCCCTGTTCGCAGCCGCGAGTTGCTCGAATCCCACTTCGGCTGCCGCGTGCGGTTCAAAGCCAGCCGCGACGCGCTGGTCTTTCGCAACAGTGACTTGGATCTGCCCTTCATAACCCACAACGTGGAACTGCTCACGGCGATTGGGGCCCACCTGGAATCCGAGCTTCAGGAGCGCAATGCCAGCGCCGATGTGGGAGGACAGGTCAAGCACACGCTCAAGCGCTCCCTCGCCGGGAAACGCCCAACGCTCCAGCAGGTCGCGCGAGACCTCTGCATGAGCGTGCGCACACTACAACGTCGCCTTACCGATGCCGACATTACCTTCCGGCAACTTGTGGAAGACACCCGGCGCGAAATGGCGCACCACTATCTCAAACACAGCACGGTTGAATTGAACGAGGCCGCCTTCTTGCTGGGCTACGAGGATGCCAACTCCTTCATTCGCGCCTTTCACGTCTGGGAAGGCACTTCACCGGGGGAATGGCGCACGCGGCATAGCAAGGCCGCGGTCGAGGTGGTGGGACACTGAATTTTAATGCAAACTCAAAGAAAGGATTCGAAAATGCAAAAGCGCAAACTTGGGAAAAGCAATCTGCAAGTCTCAGCCCTCGGCCTCGGCTGCATGGGAATGAGCTTTTCTTACGGCCCCCCCAAGGACAAGCAGGAGATGACCGCTCTTCTCCGGGCAGCCGTCGAACGCGGCGTTACTTTCTTTGACACCGCTGAAGTTTACGGCCCATACATCAACGAAGAACTCGTGGGCGAAGCCCTTGCTCCCTTCCGCGGGCAAGTGGTGATCGCCACCAAGTTCGGGTTCGACCTCAGTCCCAATCTCGATCCTCGCGGGATCAAGGGTGCGCCGGGACTGAACAGTCGGCCGGAGCACATCCAGCAGGCCGCCGAGGGCTCGCTCAAGCGGCTCAAAGTCGAGGTCATCGACCTGCTCTATCAGCACCGGGTCGACCCAAACGTGCCGATCGAAGACGTGGCGGGCGCGGTAAAGGACCTGATCCGGCAGGGCAAGGTCAAGCACTTTGGCCTTTCCGAAGCGGGCGTGCAGACGATCCGTCGCGCACACGCCGTCCAGCCGGTCACTGCCCTCCAGAGCGAATACTCGCTCTGGTGGAGACGCCCTGAAGCGGAAGTGTTGCCGACGCTCCAACAACTCGGGATCGGTCTCGTTCCCTACAGCCCTCTGGGCAAGGGCTTCCTCACGGGCAAGATCGACCAAAACGCGAAGTTCGACAGCTCCGACTTCCGCAGCACCCTCCCTCGCTTCACCCCGCACGCTCTCAAGGCGAATCAGGCCCTGATTCATCTGCTCGGCAGCATCGCCCAACGCAAGAAGGCGACACCCGCCCAGATCGCCCTCGCCTGGCTGCTCGCTCAGAAGCCGTGGATTGTTCCCATCCCGGGCACCACGAAGCTGCATCGCTTGGACGAGAACATCGGGGCGGCCTCAGTCGAACTCACGCCGGACGACCTCCGTGAGATTGATAGCGCCGCCTCCAAGATCACCGTGCAAGGGGCTCGGTACCCCGAAAAGCTCGAGCAATTGACCGGTCGCTGAGCGGCGAAAAATAAATTCCGATTCTCTCCAACCCCGAGGGTTGGCAGACAGTAGCCGGTGGTCGTTCAGGGTAAAGGGGGAACGACCACCGGGCTCCCGATTCCGAATCGGGACTGGCCGTCGCACCCCGGAGGGGTGCCAGAGAATAATGTCGGCATTACGCCTCGCCTTCGGAACTTGTTCCTGCATGAACCCTTAACCCCTCAACGGTGCATACACATCGCGCAAATAACGCTTCTGGGTCTTCATTAAAGTCACGTTCACGTACTCGGCGGCGGCGGCCGGGGCGAGACCGCCTTGTTCGCCGGCGATTTGGATGAGCGTCTGGTGCACGTCTTTGGCCATGTGTTTGGCGTCGCCGCAGACGTAGAAGTAAGCCCCGTGCTGGAGCCAGGCCCAGAGTTCCCGGGCCTCTTCGAGCAGGCGGTGCTGGACGTAAAGCTCGTGCGATTGGTCGCGGGAGAAGGCCAGGTCCAGCCGGTGCAGTTTGCCTTGCCGCTGCCAGGCCAGCAATTGGTCCTCGTAGAGGAAATCGGTGGCGCGGTTGGCCCGCCCCTCCTTCACCCCTGGGTGGCCAGGCCAGGGCTTTTGGAGCCGGCGCACGCCCCGGACGCCCAGCAAGAGCATCGGTTACCTTGGGTTGGAGCAAGAGGCGGCCGGCGGGCTTTCGCAAAAACGGCTATGGGCATGGCAAAAAATGGTTGGTAATTGACAATCCTGCTGTAGCCCATTTTCTGTTCGTAGGGGAAGCTCTATTTGCTATGTTGCCTCCATTGGCTACATTGGCGATTATGCGCTCTTTTTCGGCAAGGATTGAAAGCCGGCGCGAGTTTTTCCGCGCGGCCGCGCGCGGCGGTCTGCTGGCCCTGCTGACTGCCGCCGGCGGGCTGGCCGCGCGGTCGCGCACGCCGGCCGGCCAACGCTGCGTCAACCGCGGCCTCTGCCGCGGCTGCGCCGTGTTCGGCTCTTGCGGCCTGCCGCAAGCCCTTTCCGCCAGGGGCGCGCCATCAGGAGGTTGAACATGAAAAATCGGAATCCGGCCATCACCCGACGTCAATTCCTCCGGCAAAGCGCGCGCGGGGCCGGATGGTTTGGCGTCGGCAGCGCCTGGCTGGCCGCCTCGGGGCGGGTGGGAAGCGCCGGCGCCGCTCAAAAGGGCGCCAACCCTTTTGCCTACGACCTGGAACGGGTGAGCAAGACCGACCCCAGGCTGATCCGTTACGAGCAAGTCGCGCGCTTCGCCTCGCCGAGTCCCGCGCCGCGCCGCCTGGCCGTCGGCCCGGAGGACCGCTTGTACATCGCGGCCAGCAACGGCGTGAGCGTGCTTGACCGCGCGGGCGCCCAGTTGGACGAGATTGCCTTGCCAGCCCCAGCGCGGTGCGTGGCCGTCGCCACCGATGGGACGGTCTATGCCGGGCTGCGCGAGCATGTGGAAGTGTTCGACCGCAAAGGCCAGCGCCTGGCGGCGTGGGGCTCGCCGGGCAAAAAGGCCTGGCTCACGGGCCTGGCGGTGGCCGGGCAAGACGTGTTCGTGGCCGACGCCGGCAACCGGGTCGTGCTGCATTACGACAAGTCCGGCCAACTGGCCGGTCGCATCGGCGAGAAAAATAAAGACCGCCACATCCCCGGGCTCATCGTCCCCAGCCCTTACCTGGACGTGGCAGTGGCCCGCGACGGCCTGCTGCGCGTGAACAATCCAGGGCGGCATTGCGTGGAGGTTTACACCGTCAAGGGCGACCTGGAGTTTGCCTGGGGCAAACCCGGGGCGGGCATCGAAGGCTTTTGCGGGTGCTGCAACCCGGTGGCCGTGGCCCTGCTGGCCGACGGCCGCTATGTCACCTGTGAAAAAGGATTGCCGCGCGTGAAAATCTATTCGGCCTCAGGCGCCTTCGAGAGCGTCGTAGTCGGGCCCGAATCGTTACCGGAAAACGCCAGGGCTGGGGCCCTCAAGGACACTAGCGACGGCCTGCTGGGCGGGCTGGATGCCGCCGTGGATTCGCAAGGCCGGATTTATGTGCTGGACCTGGTCGCCGCCGATGTGCGGGTGATGAAAGCAAAGACGTGAAGACGTGGAAGCCTGGAAGCGTGGAAGCGTTAAAGGAGTTAAACAGGTTAAATAAGTGACCTCCCTCGACCCTCGGCCCTCGACCCTCGGCCCCCGCCACCCTGCCCCGCAAGGCTCTTGAAAGCTCGTCTCTGCTGAAAAACCATGGCTAACCAACCTCCAAGCCAGCCGCCGGTCAGCCGCCGGCAGTTCCTGCGCGAGGGCGCGCGCGCGGCGGCCTTGACGAGCCTGGGCGGTCTGATCGGGGTGGTCGCCGGGCGCAGCGCGGCCCAAGGCACGGTCTGGCAAATCGATCCGCAGAAGTGCGTGCGTTGCGGCAATTGCGCCACCCACTGCGTGCTGGAACAGTCGGCGGTGAAGTGCGTGCATGCCTTCGCCATCTGCGGCTACTGCCAGCTCTGCACCGGCTATTTCGAGCCGGAGCCGAACGACCTCAACACTGGCGCCGAGAACTGCCTCTGCCCGACCGGCGCCATCAAACGCACCTTCGTCGAGGACCCGTATTACGAATACACGATTGAGGAGGGGCTCTGCATCGGCTGCGCCAAATGCGTGGAGGGCTGCAACCGTTTCGGCAACGGCTCGCTCTTCCTCCAGGTCCGCCACGACCGCTGTGTCAATTGCAATGAATGCGCCATCGCCAAAGTCTGCGCCGGTGATGCCTTCCGCCGGGTGCCGGCGGAGCAACCCTACCTGCTCAAGACCAGGAGCCACTGAATGACTTGGCGCCAAGCCAGTGCGCAGTGCAGCAGGCGGCGGGCGGCGCGCGCAGGCGGCGCTGGTCCCTCGGTCGAGCCTGCCTCGGCGTCGGGCTGGATTTTGCGGTTTGCGCTTTACGCCTTGCTCCTCACCCTCTGCTGTGCGAGCGGGCTGGCCGAGCAACGCTTTCCCCCGCCCGAATTCGAGAGCGGCCATCAACTCCCGGTCATGCCCACGCCGGCGGCGCGCGCGGTGCTCTTGCAGTACCTGGATGTCGCCGTGCTGGGGGTGATGCTGGGCCTGGCTACCTGGGTGGTGTACCGGAAACGCTCGCGCCGGGGCGTGCTGGCGCTGTCAGGGTTCTCGCTCCTCTACTTCGGGTTCTGGCGCAAAGGCTGCGTTTGCGCCATCGGCTCGCTGCAGAATGTGGCGCTGGCGCTGGGAGACGGCGGCTACGCGGTGCCGCTGGTGGTGACGGCTTTCTTTGTGTTGCCGCTGGCGTTCGCGCTGTTCGCGGGCCGGACCTTCTGCGCGGGCGTCTGCCCGCACGGGGCGTTGCAGGATTTGCTCCTGCTCAAACCGGTGAAAGTGCCCTCCTGGCTGGAACATGGCCTGAGTGTGTTGCCCTTCATCTACTTGGGAGCGGGGGTCTTGTTCGCGGCGACGGGCAGCGCGTTTATCATCTGTCAATACGATCCCTTCGTGCCCATCTTCCGGCTGAACGGGCGCACCTTGATGGTGCTGGCGGGGGCGGCCCTGCTGCTGCTGGGCGTGTTCGTCGGCCGCCCTTACTGCCGGTTTCTTTGTCCCTATGGCGCCTTGCTCAAGCTGGGCGCGGCAGTCGCGAAATGGGGCGTGCGCGTGGCGACCGATGACTGTGCCCGCTGCCGGTTGTGCGAGGCCGCTTGCCCCTATGGCGCGATGCGCCGACCGCAGGCCGCCAGAGCCGAACCGCAACTGGCCGAAGACCGCCGCCGGCTGGCCTGGCTGCTCCTGCTTCTGCCGGTGCTCCTGGCCGGCGGCGTCTGGCTCGGGGGGCGCTTCAGCGTCCCCGCCGCCTGGTTGCACCCCACCGTTAAGCTCGCCGAGCGCTTCGTGCGCGAGCGCGACACCCCGCCCAAGACCGGCACCCTGACGGACGCCGACCTGGCGCTCGCACGCGCCCGCCAAAGCCCAAAAGAACTCCTGACCGACGCCGCGGCCATCCGGCAGCGATTCCTGGTCGGCGGCTGGATTTTCGGCGCCTGGGTGGGGCTGGTCATCGGCGCAAAGCTCATCAGTCTCTCGGTTTATCGCCCGCGGACTGATTACGAGCCGGATCGCGGCGCCTGCGTCGCCTGCGCGCGCTGCTTCGAGTATTGCCCGCGAAATCGTCCGGCTCGGGCGCCGACCGAGGGAATATGTTCAAGCGCTGAAGCCTTGAAGTGTTGAAGCGTTAGACGAGCTAGTAAGTTAAACAGGTCATGCTGCCTGCAGGTATAGTTTGCGCCTTTGTCATTCGGCCTTCGGTTTTCGGGTTTGAGGCAGAGTGATGCCGGGATATGCTTTTGACCGGAGCTATAAGTTCAAATGAGTGGGAATCAGGTTGACCAACCGAGAGCCACGGCCCCGGTTTCGGAGGGCGTGGAGCAGGGCGCCTGCCGCGCCTGGCGCCTGACGGCGTGGGTGGCCGGCGTTTTCGCGGCTCTGGTCGGTCTCGGGATGCTCCTGGGCCAGCTCCAGGCCCGAGCGGATGATCCGCTGAACTCGCCCCGGCTCAAGGCCTACAAAGAGAAACTGAGGCTCAGCCCAGCCGATGAGCAGCTCAAGCAGAACATTCGCCAGCTCGATTTGCAGCTCCGTGCGCGCTACTTCCGCCAGTTGTCGCGAATGGATGCAGGCGTGTACCTGTTGCTCGGCGGGGTGGCCCTGTTGGTGCTCGCCGTGACCCGGCTGGCTTCTTACCAAAAGCAGCGGCCCCGGCCCCGGCGCGATGCCCCCGGCGAACCCGCCCGCGCCGCCGCCCGCGCGCGCTGGTGTGTGGCCGCCAGCGGCGCCGCCATCGGCGCATTCCTGTTTCTACTGAGTCTGGGCCTGAGCACCGCCTTGCCCAGGCGGCCCGCCGACCTGGACAAACTCCTCGGCTCGGACACCGTCACCGCCGGCTCCAGCGATGCCGCGCCGCTCGACGAACTGAGCCACAACTGGCCCCGCTTCCGCGGCGCGGGCGGCGGAGGGGTCTCGGCTTTTACCAATGCCCCGGCGAGCTGGGACGTAAGCACCGGCGCGGGAATTGCCTGGAAAACTGCCGTGCCGGCCCCTGGGTTCAATTCGCCCATCACTTGGGGTGACCGCGTCTTTTTCTCCGGCGGGGACGCCGCCCGGCGTGAAGTGTTCTGCCTCGACGGCAAGACCGGCCAGTTGCTCTGGCGGCAGGCAGTGACCAATGTCCCCGGCGGCGCCGCCCAGTTGGCGGAGGTCCCGGACACGACCGGCTATGCCGCTTCCACGATGGCCTCGGATGGCCGGCGCCTTTATGTGCTCTTTGCCAATGGCGACACGGCGGCCTTTACTTTCGAGGGCAAGCTGGTCTGGGCCAAGAGCCTTGGCCCGCTCAAGAATCCTTACGGCCATGCCGCCTCGCTGGCCACCTGGCAGGACCGGCTCCTCCTCCAACTGGACCAGGGCGAGAGCGAGGAAGGCAAATCGAAGCTCCTGGCGCTGGATGGGCGCACGGGCCAGACTCTTTGGCAACGGCCACGCCAGGTGGGCGCTTCCTGGGCCTCGCCCATCGTCATCGAGACGGCCGGCAAGGCGCAGGTGATTACCCTGGCCGTCCCGTGGGTCATTGCCTATGCGGCCACCGACGGCGCCGAACTTTGGCGCGTCGAGGGGCTCAACGGCGAAATTACCCCCTCGCCCATCTTCGCCGGCGGATTGGTCTTCGTGGCCAGCCCGTCGGAAAAACTGCTGGCTATTCGTCCCGACGGGCAAGGCGACGTGACCAAAACCCATGTGGCCTGGGTGAGCGAAGAGAACGTGCCCGACGTGACCAGCCCGGCCAGCAACGGCGAACTGGTCTTCACCGTCACCACCGGCGGCCTGCTCACCTGCTTCGACGCCAAAGACGGAAAGAAGCAATGGGAGCACGACTTCGATATGGAATGCCACGCCTCGCCGGCCCTGGCCGGAAACCGGCTTTATCTCTTCAGCCAAAAAGGCGCCGCGGTCGTGGTCGAAGCGGCGCGCCAATTCAAAGAACTGTTCCGCACGCAAATGGGCGATGCCTTCCACGCCAGCCCCGCCTTCGCGCCGGGGAAAATCTTCCTGCGGGGAGTGACTAATGTTTACTGCCTTGAAGCGTTGCAGCGCTGAAGGGCTGCAATTCCAATTCACGTTGGAGCAAAAAGGCGCTGGCCTGGCCGCGGCGGCCTGATTCTGGCAATTTTGTCGCCCACCCCTGTCGGCCTGTCGGCCCTCCGCACTGGGCGCATCCCGACACTGCCGCTAATTCCACTCTACCCGCGCGCAGCGCGGCATCCTTTTGCCCCGAAGGGGCAACAAGACAGTAGCCCAGGGCAAGGCCCGTCCCGCTCCCAGCGGGACGGGCCGCCGCCCTGGGTAAAGTGGAAAAAGGGATCGCCCCCATCCCATGCGCTCCGAGCGCATGGGAGGGGGGATGGGGGGAGGGCTTCCGCCCGCGCTCGGGGGCAGTCTCAGGATGCGCCCCCCGCGCAGAACAGAAACGCGCTGGCCTGGCCGCGGCGGCCTGATTCTGGCAATTTTGTCGCCTCCACCCCCCGTCGTTCATCCTCGACAATTTGCGATTGACAGCGCGGCGGGCACCGGGAGTATGCTTGGCTAATGCTTGGCCTCTGTTTGCAATCAGGCCGCTTTGTGCTCATCTCAGCCGGACAGCCATTCCAGGCTGCCGGTTCGCCGGGCTTTCCGGCCCGGCGTCGAAATGGCCCGTCCGAAAGCCGCCTGAACCGGTCCCGAGGTGTCGAGAGAAGGCCGGCCCTGCAGAGACAGGCTCTTAACCAAAGGTCCGCCCGATGGATTGGCAGAACCGAGGGCGCGGCGTGGCGCCGCGCTTGCCCTGCCCGCCAGTGCATGTCGGTCGCCGGAAAAACCGATAACCCACCCCTATGAATAATCAAGAGAAGCAACCAGTCAGTTCCCTTCCTTCCTACATCACGAGCGCGTCGCCCAATCCCCTGGACAAGCGCGCGCCGTGGTATAAGACCACCGCCCAAACCTATGCGGGAGTTTTCCTATGGTTCGTGTTTTGGGACTCCATATCCAAGCACAGCCTCTCCACGGGAGGATTGGCTGCCACGCTCGTGGGCATTGTCCTGGGCGCGGTGATTTGCCACTACCTGTTTTACCTGGTTCCCGGGCTGCTGGGCATGCGGACCGGCCTGCCGCTCTATATTGTGGGCACTTCCACGTTCGGGGCGGTGGGCGGGCTGCTCATGCCCGGTTTCCTTATGGGGGTGCTGCAGTTCGGCTGGCTGGGGGTCAACGCCTGCATCTCCTCGCTGGCGCTGGCAAAAGGGCTGGGTGCCCCGGGTCTTTTCATGCCCCTGTGCATCATCTTCGCATTGGCGGCCGCCTTCGTCGGTCTGAAAGGCATTCAATACGTCGCCCGGGTAGCGACCTACCTGCCGGTCATCCCACTGGCGGTGCTCGTCATTGGCCTGGTGATGTTCGCCGGCTCGGCCTTTGACTACCAGCCGGACGCCACCGCCGGAGCGTCGGGCAGCACGCTTAATACCGTATTGATCATGGTCGGCATTATTGTGGGATTCTTCGCCACGGCGGGAGCGGCCGGGGTGGATATCTGCATGAGCAACCGCAACGAAAAGGACGTGAGCCTGGGCGGCATCTTCGGCATCCTCATCGCCATTGTCGTGACGGCCGGCATCTCGGTCATCGTGGTGGCGGGCGCCCGCGCGGCCGGCGTAGTGGATTCCTCGGTCATCAACATGACCGACGCGCTGGAGAAGAAGCTTTCCCCGGCCCTGTACGCCGCCATGATGATTGGTCTGCCGCTGGCCGCGTTCCCCGGCGCCTGCTTCTCCTCGTTTATTGCCGCCAACAGCTTCAAGACCACGCTGCCCAAGGTGAATCCCTTTATCTCGGTCGGGATTGGCGCGGTGGTCAGCATTCTCCTTGCGGTGACCAAAGTGGCGAGCGACCTCGCCAACGTCTTTGGCCTGATTGGGGCGTCGTTCGGCCCGATTGTCGGGGCCATGGTCGTGGATTACCTGCTTTGCCGCAGCCGCTGGGCGGGTCCGCGCGCCGGTTTCAACCCCGCCGGGTGGATTGCCTGGTTGCTCGGGTTCATTGTGGGTATTCTGCCGAATGAAATGCTCCCGGTCTCCCTCCGGGTGAACGTGCCTTGCGCGCCCGTGGCAGCGTTTGTCGTCGGCGCCATCGTTTATTTCCTGTGCGCGAAGCTGGGCCTGCAATCGCAAGTCACCCCTCTGCCGGCCAAGCCCCCTGAGCCGGCCCAACCCCCTCCGGCGCCCGCGGCGAAGTGAGCCGGCCAGTCCGCGTTCCCAGCGCCCGTCCTTGCGCCTGGTCGGGCAGGGGTCAGAGATGACTATTGACGCATTTTTCTTCCTCCGGCAGACTTGCTGCGCGCCACGCAAGCTACGCTTGGAGCGGGAAGGCACGCATAGCCGCAGCGCTCCGTGCGGGGACGACGATGACGTGGAGCTGGACCGCGAGGGAACTGATTAGGGGCTGCTGGCGCACCGCCGCCAATGCGCTGCGGTTGGTCAGCCGAACCTCGGAAGAATGATCCGGTCACGCGAAATGCTCCATGAGTCATTTCTGACCCCTAGAAGGCCTCCTGCCGGAACTTGATCTTTTCCTCGGCCGACCGGGAAAGGCTCATTGACGCGTTTGACCCCGACTGGCAGGGCGCCCTGCCCTACACGGTCCTGCTCGCGCCGGACGGCAAGATCGTCTATCGCCAAACTGGCAGCATGGAGCCCCTGGCCCTCAGGCGCGCCCTGGTCAAGGCCATGAACCAGTTGAAGCCGTGGTAGGGGGCAAACCTTTAGCAGGGGCCACGAAATGCTCCATTAGTCATCTCTGACCCCTTTTTGGATTTGGCGGGGGCGGCCTTTGCGGTCGCGCAGCAGGCGGATGTCGTGGTAAACGAAGCCAACAAAGTGTTGAACGGCGTTGAGCAGGGTCTTAACTTGGAGCTGCATAGCTGGTCTGTCGGTCGGGGCCGGGCGCTGAACTTCTATTCACACAACGCAGGTTGATACAAATGCTGACTCTGGCTCAAGCTTACTGGGACCTGATTCGCGGTGCGAAAAAATGGTTGGCCCTTACTCTTTGCCTTTTCTGCTTCGGATTCGCTGGAGCAGTAGTGCTTGGCATTGCAAAACCGGCCCTGATTGAACAACTGGTGGAGCACCTTCATGGAAATCCTGAGACGGGATTTCCGGCCTTCGTCCTCTACCTCATGAATAACTTGACGGCCCTGCTTATCATGTGGTGCGGAGGCTTCGTCCCTGCTATTGCCCCCCTGTTCAACATCCTTGCAACGGGATTTATCCTTGGCAGCTTGCTCGTGGACAGAGGAGTTCTCTACTCGTTTCTCTCCATTTTTCCGCACGGCATCGTCGAGATCCCCGCTTACCTCCTGGGGAACGCCTTTTCGTTGAGACTCGGCTTGAGGTGGATTTTCCAGAAGACTGCAGGCGAGCGCAAGCGGACCTTTGTTACAGATTTACAGAACAGCCTTAAGATCGGTCTTTTGTGCATGTTCCTGATCTTTATAGCGGCTATGATTGAGACTTTTGCAACACCCAAAATCCTGGCGGCTTACGAGAAGGAGCATTTCGCCGGTATCGGCGTTCAGCTCGCAATCCAGGAGCACCAGCTTACGATTACTCATGTCATCCCCGACAGACCAGCCTCGAAAGCCGGGCTCGTTTCCGGCCTAGTCATCCACAAAATTGATGGCGTCGAGACTGCCGGCAAGGACATCCGGCGATGCCGTGAAATGCTCCATGGCCGGGTTGGCGCGAAGGTCAGACTTGAGCTGATCGACACTGCACGAAACCAGACAAACAGCATCGAATTGGTGCGGGACTTGTCTCCATTATGACAAGGCCCAACAAGCCAGATGTAGCGAACCCGGCGATGGCGTTCTGGTTGATAATCAGGGCAGGGGTCAGAGATGACTATTGACGCATTTTTCTTCCTCCGGCAGACTTGCTGCGCGCCACGCAAGCTACGCTTGGAGCGGGAAGGCACGCAGAGCCGCAGCGCTCCGTGCGGGGACGACGATGACGTGGAGCTGGATAGCGAGGGAACTGGATGGGGGCTGCTGGCGCACTGCCGCCAATGCCCTGCGCTTGGTCAGCCCAACCTCGGAAAAACGATGCGGTCACGCGAAATGCTCCATGAGCCATTTCTGACCCCTTGAACGCCTCCTGCGGGAACTTGATCTTTTCCTCGGCGGACCGGGAAAGGCTCATTGACGCGTTTGACCCCGACTGGCAGGGCGCCCTGCCCTACACGGTCCTGCTCGCGCCGGACGGCAAGATCGTCTATCGCCAAACTGACGGCATGGAGCCCCTGGCCCTCAGGCGCGCCCTGGTCAAGGCCATGAACCAGTTGAAGCCGTGGTAGGGGGCAAACCTTTAGAAGGGGCCACGAAATGCTCCATTAGTCATCTCTGACCCCTTCATGCTTCACTTTGGCCGGATGCCGCTCAACTCCGGAACAGGTCTCCCTTGAGGAAGGATGCTCTGGCGGAGAAGAACCAGCAGCTCGAGCCGTACCCTGTGAGCCGTGAGGTGAAGCATAGCCTTCCCTAATTGAGGTATGTACTTGAGAATTGGCACTTTGGTAAACCGCGGTTGCCTGACTGCTTCCACAAAGCCGCCAAGCACGACGATCTCATCGTGCCGGACAACCACATTGCCCCGCGACTGATCCGAACTGGTCATTACTGGCACCTCGCCAATGTTGGGGATATTTACCGTGCCTAAGGTTCCGATCTCCTGCCGGATATCCATCACGAGAAGCCCGTCCGCCTGGATCGAAGGGGTCACCTCAAGCGTACAGGTCTGCATCCCCCGCACGCCAGAACCACCCGCACAGTAGCGGACACCTCCACCGTAGAGGTTTGGCAGCCAGGCAAAGAATAATAATGCCCTTTCTGGGTTCGATGTTTGTGAAGGAAGGCGCCGCTGAAGGACTCGGAACCGGCCATCGCTGGCCAACGCCTGCAGCAGAGGACCAAGATCACCGCTAAGCTTGCTCAGAAAACGGAACCCGCGCACATTACGTGTTGCGGTGTTGGTCACCAAGGTGGGAACGAATTCGGCAACCGATAGCATGTCAACTCTACGGAACAGACCATCACTAGCGTGACAGCCTGGCCTCGGGGCTTGTTTGTTGGCGAAATTCAAGCCCAGCGTCCTGCCACAATTCAACTGTACCTCAATGAGCTGCGCCTCGATTAAGATTTGTGCTGGCCCGGAGCGCTTCTCAACTGGTTTCTCATCGGGTGCGAGTGCGTGCTTTTGGACCGCCCTTGAATCTCCAGACTGGTCTAACGCCGCTGGAACTTGAATTCCTGACAACCAAAGGACAACCAGTAGAGGGATCAACCATGCCCAGCCGTCGAAAGGTCTTACCATGAAGTCAATAAACACCGCCTTTAGACGGAAGTTTCGATCGAAGACGGCCTGCGGCACCGTGGCCGCCGAGTTGTCGAGGGAACTCTCTTTGCGAAATCAAGCACATCGAACATGATTCAGCTTGCTGATTTCTGCTGCAACCTGTTTTTCAGGTAGGTTATGCGCAGAGACAACACCCGCGAGTGGCGCGCAATTTATCCAAGGTTCTGGCGCCGCAAGGGGAGGGTCAATGGCATCAGCATCAAGCGTTGGCCCGATTGAACCAAGGAGCGGGAGCACAAAAAGCGCGGCCAAGGAGGCTTTCGCCCCCCCAGTCGCACACTCGCGGCTGTCTTGGTCGCAAAAAAAGCATCGCGCAATCTGTGCCAGCATTCAAGTGAATTTACATGAATTCTGTAAACACTTGCGAACAAGCAGCACACAACTGTGGATCGCCGGTGCCTTTGGCTCGCTTTTAGAGGTTCCGTGGGTAAAACCATTCGCGCATTTTTGAGGTTTAACGCCTCAGCGCTTCCACGCCTGAACTTCACTCCTGCCCATTAGTGTCGGGCCGGCGTTCCCAGCGGCGGGGTGCGCGCTCGGGCGGGGTCGTATCCACCTTGGCATAATAGGTTTCCTCGCCGAAGAGTTCATCGGCTGCCTGTTGCAATTCGCGCGAGGGGGTTACGAAGAAGCGTTCGTGGGTTTCCAGGAAAATGACTTCGCCGGCGGGCCGGACGAAACAGAGGAATAACGGGCACTTGCCCGGATGGGCGGCGAGCAACTGGAGGACGGAGTCCAAATGCTCAGGTTTGAGGTGAGCGGTGTGGAGGCGGAGGTGGACCTGTTTGGTATAGCGCTGGGGCGCAACCTCCAGCGGCATGATTTCCTGCGGAAAGAGCTTCGGCTTGTCGTCGCCGGTGTTAACTTCGCCGACGACGAGAATGGCTTTGCCGAGTTGGAGCAGGTCGCGGTACTTGTCGTAGTTCTCGTTGAGGCAGAGGACCTGGACGGAGCCGGCCAAATCCTCCAGGGTGACCAGCGAGTAGGGTTTGCCGCTCTTTTTGGAGAGGCCATTCTGCACGGCCGCGATCATGCCGCCGATGCGGGTGAGGCTGCGGTTTTGCAGTCCGGCGAGGGTCTGGGTATTGGCCAGGGAGTATTTGGCCAGGATGGCGGTGTAGGGGCTGAGCGGGTGGCCGGTGACGTAAAAGCCGAGCAATTCCTTCTCGTGGGCGAGCAGTTCGTGCTCCGGCCATTCCGGGAGGCTGGCGGAGGCGTCCGGGGCGGCCAGGGCCTCGGTTTCCAGCAGGCCGAAGAGCGAGCTCTGGCCGCGTTGCCGGTCGGCGATGACGCTGGCGGCGCGGGCCAGGGTCCAGTCGATTTGCCCAAAGAGCGTGGCGCGCGTTTGGCCCAGGCAATCGCAGGCCCCGGCCTTGATCAGCCCCTCGAGGACCTTCCGGTTCACCGACCGGTTGTCCACCCGCTCGCACATGTCGCTCAGCGATTGGAATTTCCCGGCCTGGTCGCGCGCCTTGAGGATGGCCTCCACGGCGACTTCGCCGACGCCCTTGATGGCGGCCAGGCCGAAACGAATGGCCAGGGGGTCGGAGCGGGGAGCTGCCGCTGTGCCTGTTTCGGGCTGGCCTGCCTGGCCGGGCTGGCGCTGGGCGTTGCTGGCCGGCGCGGGCGTAAAGTAGAGGCCGCTCTCGTTGACATCCGGCGGGAGGACCTCGATCCCCATGGCGCGCGCCTCGTTGATGTATTCGCTGAGCTTGGCCGTATCCGCCAGGTCGTTGGTCATGATCGCGCAGAAGAACTGGACCGGGTAATTCGCCTTGAGGTAGGCGGTCTGGTAAGCGAGGATGGCGTAGGCGGCGGCGTGGGCCTTGTTGAAGCCGTAACCGGCGAACTTCTCGAGCAAATCGAAGATCTGGTTCGCCTTGCCGGCGGGAATGTTGTTCACCCGGGCGCAGCCTTTGACGAAGCTGTCGCGCTGCTTGGCCATTTCCTGGGGTTTCTTTTTGCCCATCGCCCGGCGCAGCAAATCCGCGCTGCCCAGGGTGTAGCCGGCCAGCACCTGCGCCGCCTGCATCACCTGTTCCTGATAGACCAGGATGCCGTAGGTCTCCCGGCAAATCGGCTCCAGCAGCGGATGCTCGTAGTCAATCTTCACCCCGCCCTGGCGGCGGGCAATAAACTCGGGAATCAGCTCCATCGGCCCCGGCCGGTAGAGGGCAATCAGCGCCGTGATATGCTCGAGCCTGCTGATCTGGAACTTCCGGCAGAGGTCGCGCATCCCGGCCGATTCCAGTTGGAAGACGCCCAGGGTGTTCGCCTTGTTGAGCAGGTCGTAGGTCCGGGCGTCGTCGAGGGGCAGATGCTCGATCGGCACCTCCAGCCCGCGCGTCTGCCGGACCCGCTCGCAGGTGTTCCGAATCACCGTGAGGGTCTTCAGGCCGAGGAAATCCATCTTCAGCAGGCCGAGCTCGCCCACCGGCCCCATCGCGTATTGAGTCACGATGGAGCCGTCTTCGTCCTGCTTGAGCGGGAGGAGATTGACCAGGGGCTGGTCGCCGATGACCACGCCGGCGGCGTGGACGGAGGCGTTGCGGGTGAGGTCCTCGAGAATGAACGCCGTATCGATCAATTCGCGCGTGACCGCTTCGTGCTCGTAGGCCGCCTTGAGTTCGGGCGATTGCTTGAGCGCCTTTTCCAGGGTCATCTTCAAATCCGCCGGTATCATCTTGGCCAACCGGTCGCACTCGCCGTAACTGAGGCTCATCACCCGGCCCACGTCGCGCACGACCGACTTGGCCCCCAGGGTGCCGAAGGTGATAATTTGCGCGACGGCGTCCCGGCCGTACTTTTGGCGGACATACTCGATCACATCGGCGCGCCGGTCGTCGGCGAAATCGATGTCAATATCCGGCGGGTCGACCCGCTCGGGATTGAGAAACCGCTCGAAGAGCAAGCCGTAGCGAAGCGGGTCCACGTTCGAGATGCCCAGCAGGTAAGTGACAATCGAGCCGGCGGCCGAACCGCGCGCCACGCACGCCACGCCCATCTCGTGACCGCGCCGGACAAAATCGCCGACGATGAGGAAGTAACTGCAGAAGCCGGTCTGCTCAATGACCGTCAGCTCGTGGTCGAGCCGGTCGACGATGGCGTTGACTGCCGCCGCCGTGGCGGGGTCGGAGAGCTCAGGTGCGGCCGCCGGCGCGAGGCCCGATTCAGGACGTGCGGCTCCCGACTCTCTGCCGCGGGCTTCTGAGGGTGGTCCATGGTCCGTGGCCTGCTGCCTTTGGACTTCCTGGAACGTCGGCAGTTCCCTCGGCGCGTCCACGCGCTCGACCATGAATCCGTGGGCTTGCGGGCGGGCATGAATGCCATAGCGGTGGCGCAAGCCCTCGGCCACCAACTGGCGCAGGTAGCCTTCCCGAGTGAACGGCTCGGGCGGATGGAAGACCGGGTAGTGCAGCTTGCCGAACTCGATTTCCAGGTTGCACTTCTCGGCCACCTCGAGCGTGTGCTGCACCGCCTCGGGTGTCTCGGCGAAGCGTTCCTTCATCTCCTCGGCGGAGCGCAAGTAGAACTGCTCGGGGGCGTAGCGCAAGCGATTGGTGTCGCTCAGCACGGTTTGGGTGCCGAGGCAGATCAGGCAGTCGTGGGCGCGCGAGTGGCTGCGTTCGAGGTAGTGAACGTCGTTGGTCGCCACCAGTTTCAGCCCGAACTCGGCGGCCAGGCCAATCAGGTGCCGATTCACCTTGGCCTGCTCGGGCAGGCCGTGGTTCTGCAATTCGAGGTAGAAATTCTCCGGCCCGAGGGTTTGCTTGAACCAGTCAATCGTCTCCCGCGCCCGACTCAATTGATCCTTGAGAATCCACTCGGGGATTTCGCTGGCCAGGCAACCCGAAAGGGCGAGCAGCCCCTCCTTGTGGGTGGCCAGCAGTTCCTTGTCAATGCGCGGCTTGTAGTAATACCCCTCCAGATGCGCCGCCGTGGCCAGCTTGATTAAGTTCCGATAGCCCGCCGCGTCCTTGGCCAGCAGGACCAGGTGATGATAGATGTCGCGGCCCCCGGTGCCGGTCTTTTTTTCCAGCCGGCTGCCCGGCGCGACATAGACTTCGCAGCCGATTATGGGCTTGATGCCCTTGTCGCGCGCGGCCAGGTAGAAATCCACCGCCCCGTAGAGCACGCCGTGGTCGGTGATGGCCAGCGCCGGGAACTTCAACTCCCGCGCCTTGTGCACCAAGCGGTCCAAACGGCAGGCTCCATCGAGCAGTGAATACTCGGTGTGCAAATGCAGATGAACAAATTCCGCGTGCGGCATACCCACAATTTACCGCCGCCCCTCCCGCCGGGGCAAGCCGGAGATGTTCACCGGCAGCAAACGCGGCGCATCCCGACACCGCCACCAATTCCACTCTACCCGCGCGCAGCGCGGCATTCTTCTGCCCCGGAGGGCCGAGAACATGCCAGCCCTGCCCAAGGCCCCGGGGAACCGCGACGCCAAAGGCGTCACTCATGCCAGCCCTGCGCAAGGCCCCGGGGAACCGCGACGCCAAAGGCGTCACTCATACCAGCCCAGGGCAAGGCCCGTCCCGCTTCGAGCGGGACGGGCCGACGCCCTGGGTAAAGTGGAAAATGCGATCACCCCCCTCCCATCCCGCCTTGGCGGGATGGGAGGGGGGAAGGGGGGAGGGCTTCCCCTCGCCCCCGGGGGCAGTGTCAGGATGCGCCCAAGCCGAGCTGAATCTCAGATTGCTCAAAGTCTTTTATACACCAGGACATACGTTCCCACAATTTCGGGCAAAGCGAGCCCCAAGGTTCCGAAGATTCCAACCAGGTACTTACGCCAGGTTTTCGTCCGGGGACGCTCCTCGGTTTGATTCTGGTAAAGGGTGGCGATCACGGTGAACCCGCCGTAATTGAGGAGATTGACGATGAAGTCGAGGGGGTAAAGCAGCATGCCTCTGGCTTGCCAGGTCCCGGCGATCAGTTTGAGGATGATGGCCTCGAGCAGGAACCCCACCGTACCCATCGTCAGATACGCCTCGCTGGGGGTGTAAGTGTACCAGCGAAACCAGAGGCGGAAGACCATCCCCATAAAAAGGTAGTGGGGTGTGAGGACGGCCATGATCGCCAGGACGATCAGGGGGTTTGCCGCATGATAGGCGCCGAAGTCCACACAGAACTCCATCAGCATCGCATACATCCATACTGTCACCACAAACCGCTTCCAGGAGCAGCGCTGGAGCGGACCCCGGCGGACGCGCCGGACCGCCCGGCGCCACCTTATCTTCAGGACGGTGTAGAGGGCGGCTTCGCCGCCGCCAAGCACCAGGAACCAAAGGCCGGCCCCGGGGATCAGCAGGATTATCCCTAGCGCCAAGATCAAGCCGATGGCGCCCAGCGTGAGGCGGCGGAGAAACACCGGAAGAAAACTGTCAGCAAAGTCCGGGGACATCAAACTGATAACTGACTTTGCCGAAATGCCGCTCTCAAACCGGCCGCCGTGGGTCACAGGACGTACGGGGCGCGGCGCGGGCGGTCGAGCCAAAGGCTGGCGTAGGTGTCGCCGAGGATTTCCTCATTGAGCGGGTCCCAGCGGATGGGGCGGTTGAGGCGTTGGGCGATGCCGTGCAGATGGCAGATGGTGGCGGAGCGGTGGCCGACTTCGGCGGGGCAGATGGGCTGGCGGCGGGTCTTGATGCATTGGAGCCAATTGCCTTGATGGTCGGAAGATTCGTAAAGGTGAATCTCGCCCGGGGCCAGGGGGCGGTTTTTGAGTTCGGCCGGGGTGGTCTCCAGCCCGTCCTGGCGGCTGACTAGCACCTCGCCCCGCTCGCCAATGAACTGAATCATCTGGCCGTGCTTGACCGGATGGTTCTTCCAGACGCGGGCGCCGTCGGCATAGATGTGGGACTGGTATGGGGCGCCGTCGCAGCCCTTGGGGATGAACTGGACGGGGCCGGAATGGTCCATGCCCAGGGCCCACTGAATGATGTCGAAGTGATGGGCGCCCCAATCGCCGTTGTTGCGGGAGCCATATTCCCAGAAGCAGCGCCAACCGCCGCCGGAGTTGCCTTGGACGCGTTGGGGGTGGTAGGGGCACCAGGGGGTCGGGCCGAGCCAGCGGTCGTAATCCAGGCCGTCGGGGATGGGCTGTTCGGGCAAGGTCTGCGGGGGCGGCAGTTCGCCCAGTTGGGTATAGAGGGTGTGGACGTGGCCGAGCCAGCCGTTGCGGACGATTTCACAGGCGCGGCGGAAGGCGCGCTCGGAACGCTGCTGGGAGCCGACCTGGAGGATGGCGCCGGATTGAGTGGCAACCTGGCTCAGGAGACGGCCTTCGCGGACGGTGAGGGTCATCGGTTTCTCAACGTAAACGTCCTTGCCGCCCTTCATGGCGGCGAGGGCAATCAGCGCGTGCCAATGGTCGGGAGTGGCGATGATGACGGCATCGATGTCGCGGCGTTCGAGGATGCGCTCGTATTCATTGCAGGCGGCGCAGCCGTGGTAGGGGCCGCCGGGTTTGCGGGCGGTGTAGGTCTGCTCGGTTTGGGCCTTGGCCTTTTCGCGCCTGGCGCGCTCCACGTCACACACGGCGAGCACCTGCACATCGTCGCGGCGCAGCAGGCGGCGATGGTGCCCGGCCATGCTGAGTCCCATCCCGATCAAGCCGATGGTGATGCGGTTGCTCGGCGCGTTGGGTCCGAAGACGCTCGCGGGGACGATGGCTGGGGAGGCCAGGGCGGCGCCGGCCACCGCGGCGCGCCGGAGGAACTCACGCCGGCTGCAAAAGCGGAGGTTCATAGCACAGTCACGCCAGGATGGCAGAAGCGCCAAGGACTGTCAGGCAAAATTGTGGGTCATTGCCGCTCTCCGGGCGGGTTCTTGGCAAGGTAGGCGCGCCACAGCTCCGACTGGACGTAGAGTTCGAGAAAGACTTGCGGGCGCAATTGGAAGTAACCGACCATCAAGTGAGTTTTGGCGTCATCCAGGCCGGCGTGGAGACTGGCCGAGACAATCATAACGTTCGCATAGGGGTCGGGGGGCAGAGCGTTGGACCAGGCGGCGTGGCCGAAGGCGCGCAGGTACCAAGGCAGCGGCCAGTAATCGTTTTCGGGTGCGATGACCTTGATGGGCATTTGGGGGCCGAGCGGGTGCGCCTGGGCGAGAGCTTCGACCTGCTCCACCAGGCGCAGGAGGTCGGGCCCGGTCTGGGCAAAGACGTACGGGTTGCGCGGGTCGGAGGCGAAGGGGACGCTGGCCCGCCAGGCCTGCCAGCCGAGGTGGAGGGCGCCCGCCACCAGCAGCAGGGTGGCGGCGATTCTCAGGACCGGCCGCCTGAGGGCGCCAACGAGCACGACGGCCCCGGCCCCCGCGAGCAAAATCATGCCGTGCCAGAAGCTCAGCAGGCACCAGGGCGTCTTGTAGGCAGTCAGGCAGTAGGCCGCCGTGAGCGCGAAGGTATAGAGGGCCAGGAAGCGGATGAAACTGGCATTGGCCTGACCGAGTCGCTGGCGGGTGAATCCGGCGCCGGCCCCGACCACGCCCAAGGCCAGGATCATCGCCTCGCTCCAGACCGGGCCTTTGGGAGCGTGAAACCAGAGCAAGCGGTGGAAATAAAAGGTCCAGGGATAGACGTGCGGCGAACTGCCGCCGGCGCGGCCCAGCCACGCCCCGTAGGTCCGCACCGAGTCGAGCGGGCCGGCGGCGTTGGTGAAGAAGGACGAGAATAGAACCAGGGCGACCGCGACCCAGCCTACCAGGGCGGCGGCCAGGTGCAAAGAATTGAGGGGCGGGGCGTTGACAGGCAGGCCGCTGGCATCGAGCCAGCGATTCCAGACCCGGTTCAGGGCCAGGGCCAGCCCAGCGGCGGCCAGGGTGATGACAAAGGTCTCCTTGGTCGCGTGCATGAGCCCGAGGGCGGCGCCTGCCAGCAAGGCCCAGCCCAGTTTGCGCGAGCGCCAGTAACGCCAGCCCGCCGCCAGGGCCAGGCAGGTGAAAAAGACCAGGAGCATTTCATGGATGAAATCGCGGCTGTAGAAGACCATGGCCGGGGAGACGGCCGTCAAGCAGCCGGCCCAGATGGCCGGCCTGCGGCCCAGGCCATCCGCCACCAGCGGCAGAAGCAGAATCAGCCCCAGGCCAAAGAGCAGGTCCACCGACCGGAGCCTGGCCTCGGAAATGTGGTTGATGTCGGGTGCGCCGGTCAGCCTGGCGAGGGCGAAAGTGGCGTAACCGAGCGTCGGGCCGTGGTGCTCGCTGGGGTCATATTTGAAGGGGCCGTACAATTTGGCCAACCCCGGGTCCCAGAGTTGACCGAACTTGATGCCGTTGACGGCCTCGTCGTTGTGCATGGGGCGCTGGCCGAGCCTGGGGCCGCGGAGGGCCAGCGCCACGATGACGGCCAACAACAGACCCAGGAGTGCCAAACGGCTCATCGTGGCGCCCCCAATTCATTCCAATTCGCGTTCAAGATGGCACTAATTCGCTTGTCCTTCGGGTCATCTTGAACGCTCGTTGGAATAAGACCCGGCTTGTCAGCCTGCTCCCAGCCCTGAGAGACCGCCGCCGGGCGCGCGCGGCCGCCAGCGGCGCAGGAACAACCGAAGACAGAGGATAGCGAATGGCCAGGCCGCGCCGTCCTCGATCAACGGTCTTCATTATTCATGGGCAAGTCAATCCGCCCTGGGCGCGGCGGGCGCGCCAGCGGCGGCGAAGGCCGGGGCTTGCGCCTGGGCGGCGACTGCGGCGGAGCGGCCATAGACTTCGATCTCCGTGTACTCGTTCATGGCGCTCTCGGTGCTGCCTTTGGAGTAAAAGCGGAGGTAGCGGGCCTTGATGCCCTTGGTATCAATCAGCTTGCCTTCGTTGGTCTCGAAGTACTCCCGGTCGGCGCCCACGCCCAGGCCGGAAGTGTTGTCCTGGTCGTTGTTGAAGATGGTGCGGACGTTCTGGATGAAATCGGGGTCATCGGCGGTCTGGACGATGACATCATGATAGACCTTGGCGGTGTTGTGGGCGTGCCAGAGCACGATGGCGAAGATTTCGTAAGTGTTGGCCAGGTCCATCTGCACCCATTGCGTGCCCTTGCGTAGGAAAATGATGCTGTCGTCCGAGGCATCCTTGTTGCCGTCGGTAATTTTCGCCAGTATGTCAGCCGCGGCGTTCTTGTCGCTGCAGCTCAGCTTCGCGTCGGGGGCGAGATTCTTCAAGCCCGCCGGAACCATCATCGGCGGGCGCGGCTTGTCGGAGAGCGGCTCGACATTGGGGCCGACCTTGAGGTCTTTGGGTGTGCCCTTGAAAGCGGCGGCGGGGAGGTTCAGCATCAGGGGCACCAGCTTGTCGGAATTGGCCGGGGCCGGTTTATCGTCGGCACGACCCTCGGGGTCTCTTGGGCCGGCGGGGCCTGAGCAGCAAGCCAGCACCGCCAGCGTGAGGCAAAAAGGCAAGGACAAGGACGGGCGCCCTCGAGACGGATTGTGAGACAGTTTCATTATATTCGTCATTTTACGCAGCTTAGCCGGAGCGGTCCTCGGCGACAAGCGCGAACCGAGGAGCAGACGAAACGAGGAGGCGGGTTATTCGAGGGCTTGCGCACCTTAGAGTCTTTGGTCGCAACATCTACGTTTTTGCGTGAATGTCTTGGCATGTTTCCTTTGGAGCAAGGACCCCCTGGTGGGGGCTGATGATGGAAGAAACTCTGGCTGGGCTGGCGCCGTCGCGTACAATCAGGCCGTTGTGGTTTCGGCGAGCTATGACCGGTTTTCCAATAAGTCGTTGAGGCACAAGCAGTTCCATCAGGAGTTTCTTGAGAGGGGCCTGATTCTTCGGCGCGGAGCGCCGCATTTAACGCGGCGGGGGAAGGCCCACGTTGCGCTTCCCACTGAGGAATTGACGCTTGGCTCTTGGTTGCGGCTCCGCCGCGTTAAGTCGAGAGGATCGCGACCTCTTTGCGGCGTGAAATCCGAAACTCGAAGTTCCTCTTCCCCGACTTCCGCCCTGAGGGAGTCATTGTCGCCGGGCGCAAATCAGCGCGACGGTGGTGGCGGTTTGTTGGCCCCCTTGGCGTCGCGGCCTGGCGATGACTGGGCGGCGGTCGCGTTGGGCTGCGGAACCGGGCGCACCTGGGCAGCCTGCCCCGTGCTCTTGGCGGTGTAGAGGTGAAGGTTCTGGCTCGGAGGAGATGCTTGTACCGGAGTTGTTTTGCCTTTGGCAACGGTTTGCAGAGGATAGCGAGGGGCGGTGGCTGCGGGCGTATAACGCCTGACCGAAGGGACCGTTTGCCTGGTCGCAGTCGAAGGCGGGGTTACCGCCCGGGGACCGGCGGCTGGTGTGGCAGTTTGATGCAGGACGGGCGCGGGAGCGTGGCCCGGAGTGGCCGCCGTCGTCTGGGTCCCTGCCCGCGGCGCAGGCTTTTCCACGGCTGGCCGTGAGGCCGTCTTGGCGACCAGGGGCCGTGACTCGACCTTTTCGGCCGGCGGCGTCACGGTCCTCCCCACGCTGGGGCGTGACCCAGTCTGCGAGCCTGCCGTTGGCGGCCGGCGCGGGGCGGAGGCGAGGGGGGAGACACTGCTGATGGGAGTGGATTTTCTATCCGCCAGGGCCGCCGCCACCGGGGGATGTTGAATCACCGGATGTCGCTCATCGAGCTTTTGGGCCACCATGGAGACAGGCCTGGCCGGAGCGGCCAGCTTCGGCCGATAGACGACCAAGGCGCCCTTTTCCGAGCCCTGCATCCTGGACGGCCTCTCCGAGCCGGCTGGGAGATCATGAATGGCCACCTTCTGGATGGGCTTGTGCGTGGCAGCGGCGACACGCTCGACCGCCACGCCCCGATTAACGATGGTGTTGTTGACCAGGCGGTTGTTGATGACGGTCGTGTGGTTGTACAGTTGCGTGACCTCGGCCGGCAGCAGACGGCGAAGGCCCAGGTCGCGCTCGTGAAAGTCCTTCAAAGCCACGAACGTGAAATGCTCTGGGCGCAGACCGAAGTCGAAGTCCAGGGCCGCTTTGATGCCATTGAAACAGAGGCCCAACCGCACATCGAAGTCCGCCTGCGGCGGCAAGGGGGCCCAACCGCACCGGTCCTCGGCCGTACGCCACACGACCCAGGCGGGCGCCCAGGCGGCGCCCGGCGCCCACACCCAGCCGCAACGCTCGTGCAAGCGCCAGCGGCCATAATGAAACGGCGCCCAGCCCCAGGAGTAATCCGATTGCCAGTACCAGCCCGCGTCTGTCCAGACCCAGCGGCCGGCATCGCAGTAAGGCCGCCAGGCCCGGTTGAGCAGGACCGCCCGCGGCTGCCAACACCAACCCGCGTCCGCCAACTGCACCCAGGTGCCGTAAGGCGCCAGGTCGTTGTAGAAGTAACTCACCACCGGCGGCGGGTTGCCGACATAAACCGGGGCCGGCGCCGCGGCGGGGGCGGGGGTTTCCGGCGCGGGCGCGGGCGCCGCCGGGACCGGCTCTGTAGCCGGCGGCGGCCCAGGCTGGGTCCGCAGGACATAGTCACGGTTCAACATCGCCCGGATGACCGCCGAGGACAGCCCGAGGTCCTTAAGGTAGAGGACGTTATCGGCTGATAGATTGAACAGAGACTGCGAGTCCTGGACATAGGCCAAGAGCACATCCTCAGCCATGCCCGCCTCCATCAGGCGCATCACCTCGGCCGCCGTTTGGGAAATGCCGCCAGCGTCCAGCCCTGTGCTTGGAACCGGAATCGCAGGCTCCGCGACTTGCGCCGTTGCCATTTGCACGGGCCCGAGGAGCAAAGGGAAGCCGACCGTCACCACCACTGCCAACCAGGTCATTGTTTTCATAAAACGCATCATTCGGCCCTATTTAACCATACAGACTGGCTGCGCGAAAGAATATTCAAGCTGGCGGCGGTGGTCAGGAACAACGGGGCGGAGAGCCGATTGTCGGGAGGCCTCGCAGCCGCAGGCCCCACTGGCTTATTAAGGCTGCTCCGGCAATACCGCACTGCCCACTATTTCGCTGGAGCATCCGATTCAATCATTCCGAACTTGCCACGGCTTTTCGCGGAAGACGGGAGGGGGATCGGGCGAAGGGATTTTGAAATGGAGATAATTCCACAGAGCTTCTGAGCGGTTCTTCAAGGTCAGCGGATCACCCAGGACCATGCCCCAAGTCCAGACTTCGCCATTGCGCGTGAGAACCACGCCGATGGGCCCGTGGACGCCGGGAGCAGCGGCGTGAACGGCACCGGCAGCGTAAGCGACATAATCCTTCTGGAACTCGATTCGCCGGAATTGAACCGGCTGGTATGGAGTTCTCGGCCCGTTCGGTTTGCCCTCAGAGGCATCCATGAACCAGAGTGAGCCATCCTTTTTGATCAGCCCATTGCACCACCATCCGGTGGTGGCGCAGATGCTCCGCCAATCGGAATTCGTTCCAACGCGGGTGGGTATGGCATCCTGGGCGGTATCGCTCGCGCCGGTATAGCGGTCGGCTTGCCGGCCCCAGGTCCATAGCGTCCCGTCCGATTTGATGGCGAAGACGGTGTTCACGCCGAAGCCCACGTCCACCCAGTTGGTGTCCGGGCTGATTCGCGTAGGAACGGAGATTCGGCCTACGTCTTGGGCAAAGGCCGGATTGGGATTGTCTCCCCAGTACCAGAGACTGCCATCCGATTGTATCCCCACGGTTTCGAGAGTGCTGGCCCAGACCTTGACCCAATTCGTGGCCGAGCCAACTTGCACCGGCACGGAGCTGCCATTGACGGAGGCAATTCCCACCGACCCGGCCCAATTGTTGCCCCACGCCCACAAAGTGCCGTCCCTTTTCAACGCGACTGAATGGACCCCACCCGCGGCGGCTTGTTTCCAATCATTACCCGGGGCGGCGGGCACGGGAGCTCCTAGCGCTGTCGGCCTGGTAAAGCGGGCCTGCACACTTTCTCCCCAGGTCCAAAGGGTGCCGTCTGATTTGATCGCCAGATTGTGGTCTATCCCGGCGGCGATGCTGACCCAGTTGGTTTCGTGGCCGATGCGGCGCAAGCTGGTGGATTGACGCGCGAGATTGCCCAAACCGAGAACCGGCCAGCCAAGAAAGTCCGAGCCCCATGACCAAAGGCTGCCGTCTGAAGCGAGAGTGAGGCCATGTCTTTCGCCCAAACTGATGGCGGGAGCGCGGTTGCCGACCGGCAATCTTAGCCTGCTCCGCCCCGAAGAATCGCTCAATGATCCCGTGATCAGAGCGGCGATGGCAATGGCCAGCAAAATAATCGCACCAGCGACGAGCTTGGTCTTGAATTTAGTCCGAGCCATGAACCTGAGCTTTGCCTTAACGGATGATTGTATCAAGGCTGAAACCCGAAAGCGATGGTGGTTGGCAAGAGCATAGATTCGCACGCACTTTTATTGTTTTCGCCCGGATTGCGGGCGAGCGGAAAAATCGTATTGTTACCCGCAGCAGCGAAACTCAGAACACCGACGCCGCGCGCGACCAAACAATGGAACCTGCAATTGCCAGAATCCCCGCCCATTCCCGCCGGGAGGCGATGGACTGGGGGCTGGTCCTGGTCAGCCAGGGGATCGAGGCCACCATCGAAGCCTCCGAAGACGGGAGCGGGTGGGGGCTGGTGGTGGCCGCGCAGGATTATGAGCAGGCGCTCAGCGCCATTGGCCAGTATCGGCTCGAAAACCGGGGCTGGCCCTGGCAACAGCCGGTCTTGCAGCAGGGCTACCTGTTCGATTGGGGCAGCCTCGCCTGGGTGCTCCTGGTCCTCCTGTTCTTCTGGCTGGACGGGCGCGCGGACTTGCGTTCCGCCGGCGCGATGGACACCCGGCTCCTGGCGCAGGGCCAATGGTGGCGGCTGCTGACCGCCATCTGGCTGCACGCCGACCTCGGGCACCTGGCCGCCAATGCCACGCTGGGCTTTGTCCTGCTCGGCCTGGCCATGGGACGTTACGGCACCGGGGTGGGCCTGCTGGCGGCCTGCCTGGCTGGTGTCGGAGGCAATCTCGGCTGCTGGCTGCTCGCCTTGGGAGGGCATCGCAGCCTCGGCGCTTCCGGCATGATCATGGGGGCCCTGGGCCTGCTGGCCGCGCAGTCCTTCGCTTGGCGAGCCCGCGCCCCGCAGGCCCGGAAACTCGTCTTCAGCGGCATCCTCGCCGGGGTAATGCTCTTCGTGCTGCTTGGCCTGTCCCCGGGCACGGATATCCTCGCCCACCTGGCCGGCTTCCTCAGCGGCCTCCTGCTGGGCGGAGTCTTGACCCTGCTCCCCGCCCTTGCGCAGAAGGCCACGACCAATCTCCTTGCCGGCCTGCTCTTCGCGCTGCTCGTCATCCTCCCCTGGTGGCTGGCCTTCAGGCAAAGTTAACCGCACGCTGCCAGCGCCCTCCCATAAATTGTTTTCCTGCCACCTCCTCGTAAGTTTTCAAATCCAAACAGCGGAGACAGACATTTGATGGCTCCCATGAATCGTTTTCCTCCTCCTCGTCGTAACTGCCAGCAAAACGGCCCACTTTGGGCTTCCGACTTCGGACCTTGGACTTTGGACCCTGCAACTGGCAATTTGAAATCTAAATCTCAAATCTCAAATCTGAAATCTGAAGTCTGAAGTCTGAAATGTGAAATGTGAAGTGTGAAGTGTGAAATTGGAAATCTCGAATTGGGACCTCTGACCTCTGACTGCCAACTTCTGACTTCGCACCTCTTCACGCTTGAGCCGGCCCGCCCAGGCTGGTAGCGTCGTCGGCGCAATGAACCGAGACTTCATTTCTCTGGTGATTGGCGCTTCGTTGGGCCAAGGGTTGTTCACCGCCGCGCTGCCGGCAACGGCCGCCGGCTCGAGACCGGCCGTGATCGTCTCGCCGCGCGAGGCGTCGTGGATGGAGCAGTTGGCCGCGCGGGAAGTGCGGCGTTACATTTACCTGCGCACAGGCCAACGGCTGGGCATCGTTTCCGAGCCGGGCGGTCTCCAGCGCAAAGGCGAGGCGATCTTCATTGCGCGCAAAGACCGCGTGGCCCTCAAGGGCCTGGCCGCCGGCGCCTCGCTGGCCGGCACATTCGACGGTCTGGCCCCGCAAAGTTACTGCCTTAAAACCCTCTCCCCATCCCAATCCCCTGCGACCGGGCACCAACTCCTGCTCCTGATCGGCGGCGATGATGCCGGCACGCTCTATGCCGCCTATCGTTTCGCCGAGCGCCTGGGCGTGCGTTTCTACTTGGACGGCGACGTCATTCCCGACGCGCAGGCGCCCTGGCAACTGCCGCTCCTGGAGGAGCGGGCCGCGCCGCTCTTTGCCCTGCGCGGCATCCAGCCCTTCCACGATTTCCCCGAGGGACCCGACTGGTGGAACCGCGATGACTACCTGGCCATCATTGGGCAGTTGCCCAAGCTCCGCCTGAATTTCCTGGGCCTGCACACTTACCCCGAAGACCGGCCGAACGCCGAGCCGACGGTCTGGATCGGCCTGCCGGCGGACATTGGCGAAGGCGGAAAAGTCAAATTCAGCTACCCGTCCAGTTACCAGAACACCTTGCGCGGCAATTGGGGTTATGCCGCCCGGAAAACCGGCGACTATCTGTTCGGCAGCGCGGCGCTGTTCGAGCGGGACGCCTTCGGCCCCGAGGTCATGGCCGGCGGGATGCCCGCCCCGACGTCGCCTGAGGCCAGCAACGAAGTGTTCGACCGCACCGCCGCGATGCTGCGCCAGGCCTTCGGTTTCGCCCGGCAACTGGGCGTCAAGACCTGCGTCGGCACGGAAACGCCGCTGGTGGTCCCCAAACTCGTCCAGCAGCGCCTCAAGGCGCTGGGCCGGAATCCCGCCGACCAAGCGGCCGTCCAGGCGCTCTATGAAGGCCTCTTCCAGCGCGCCGCGCAGGCTTATCCGCTCGATTATTACTGGTTCTGGACGCCGGAAGACTGGACCTGGTCCAACGTCAAAGCGGAGCAAATCGCCCAAACCACCAACGACTTCGCCGCCGCCATTGCCGCGCACCAGAAAGTCCGGCCGCCCTTCGCCCTGGCCACGTGCGGCTGGGTGCTGGGGCCGCAGCAGGACCGCGCGCTGTTCGACCACGCGCTGCCCCAAGCGGTAGCGGTAAGCTGCATTAACCGCGAAGTCGGTTACTCCCCGGTGGACCCTGCCTTCGCCGAAGTTCTCGGGCGCAGCAAGTGGGCCATCCCCTGGCTGGAGGACGACCCCGCCTTGACCTCGCCGCAGTTGTGGGCCGGCCGCATGCGGCGCGATGCCGCCGACGCTTTGCGCTACGGCTGCGACGGCCTCCTGGGCATCCACTGGCGCACCCGCGTCCTGGGCCCGAACATCGGCGCCCTCGCCCAAGCCGCCTGGGACCAAAGCGCCTGGCTCGGCTCCTACAAGCCCGCGCTCCCGCCCGCCCGGCTGCGCCGGCTCGCCGGCCCCGAAGGCGGCCAGGTCGCCGCGTTTCCGAACAATCCCATCGCGGACACCGCCGACGCCCCGCTCTACCAAACTGTCCGCTACAATCTCTCCGCCTATCATCTCCCGGCGACCAACGGCCTCTGCAAGGTCACCTTGAAGTTCTGCGAGCCGCATTATGATGCCGCCGGCCAGCGGATATTCGACGTGAAACTCCAGGGCCAGACCGTCATTACGAACCTGGACATCTTTGCCAAAGTCGGCAAAAACCGCGCCCTCGATTTTGGCTTCCCCGAGGTCGCCGTCACCAACGGCTGGCTGGACATTGATTTCGTGCCGCGCGTCGAGTTCCCCAGCATCGCCGCCCTGGCGGTGGAAGGCAACGGTTTCACCACCAGGATCAATTGCGGCGGCCCTGCCTATGGCGACTACGCCGCCGACCTGGAGGCCCCCGCGCCCAAACCCGTTCTGCCCTCGACGCAGGACTTTTACCAGGACTGGGCCCTGCACCAGTTTGGCCCGGGCGCGGCAGCGGCGGCAGCCATCTTCCAGCAAATAGATGGCAACCTGCCCAAGCCCTGCACCTGGACCGACGGTCCTGGCGGAATCAGGCCCGACCCCCGTCCCTGGGCGGAGGCGCAAAAGGACTACGCCTTCGTGGAGCAGTTGGCCGCCCTGCGACCCCGGGTCAAAGGCGCCGGCAACCTCGAACGGTTCGATTACTGGCTCCACACCTTCCGCTACCTCCGCGCCGTTGGGGAAGTGAACTGCGCCTGGGCGGAATACAACCGCGCCTTCGACAAGGTCAAGCAGGAGAAAGACGCGGCCGCGCAAAAGGAATTGGCCCGGCGACTGGCGCTGCCCGCCCGCCAGCAGCTCGTCCGCCTGGTCGGCGTAGTCTTTGAGCACCTCCTGGCCACCGTTTCCACCACCGGCGAACTGGGCACCGTGGCCAATTGGAACCAGCATAATCTGCCCGGCCTGCTCTCCCGGCCTGGCGATGAGCTTGCCCAAATCCTCGGCGAACCACTGCCCGCCGAGGCCCAGCCCGGACAACAATACCACGGCCCGCTGCGCATCATCGTGCCCGCCATCCGCGCCAGCCTGGCCGCTAACGAGGCCCTGGAACTCAAAGTCATCATCCTCTCCCAAGACCCGCCCCGCCAGGCCGCGCTCTACTGGCGCAAGCTGGGCGAGGGGCCCTTCGCCCGGCTCCCGCTCCGGCACGTCGCGCGCGCCGTCTATACCGTCGCACTGCCGCCCGCCGCCAAGGACGACCTCGAGTATTACCTCCAGGCGGACCCCGCCCAGGGCCAACCCGTCCGTTTCCCCGCCACCGCCCCCAAGCTCAACCAGACGCTGGTCGTCACCGCCCCCGCCGCCGCGCAACTGGGAGGGGACTGACTCGGGGAGCGCACCCGGCCCGCGTGCCCTGTTTCCCGACGCGTCGGGACCGAACACCCCCGACCCGCTAAAGTTCTTGACCGGCAAAACTCGTTGTAATCAGGTCAAGTTTCGCTGCGATTGCAATCCCGATTCCGAATCGGGACCACGCTCCACGCTCTTACGCTTCACGCTCCACCCAAGCAGCCAGATCTCAGAATTTATTTTTGCACGAGCCTTAAGGGCCCGTCACCGCCGGGACGGATTTGGGCGGCCATGCGGCTGCCGGGGCCTTATTCTCCGATGATCTTGACCAGCGCCCGCTTGCGGCGCCGCCCGTCGAATTCGCCGTAGAAGATCTGCTCCCAGGGTCCGAAGTCGAGTTTGCCCTTGGTGATAGCGACGACCACCTCGCGGCCCATGATTTGCCGCTTCATGTGGGCGTCCGCATTGTCCTCGCCCGTACGATTGTGATGGTATTGCGACGTTGGAGCGTGAGGGGCCAACTTCTCCAGCCACACCTCATAATCGTGCAGCAGCCCCTCCTCCGCATCATTTATGAAGACCGCCGCCGTTATATGCATGGCGTTGACCAGACAAAGCCCCTCTTGGACTCCGCTCTTGCGGACCAGGGCCTCCACGGTATCCGTGATATTCACGAACCCGCGACGGTTAGGCACTTCGAACCAGAGATGCTCAGTAAGGCTTTTCATGCGAGAGGTATGCCACTCAGCGCGGCGCTGGCGCAACCGAAATCCGAAGGCCGGCGCGCAGCGGACCGGCTCTGGGCAAGCCTGAGAGCCCGTGCAAAAACAAATTCCGATTTTCTCCAACCCGGAGGGTTGGCAGACAGTAGCCGGTGGTCGTTCAGGGTAAAGGGGGGAACGACCACCCGGGCAGGCCGCCCTCCGGCGGTCGCACCCCGGAGGGGTGCCAGAGAAGCGTGAATGTCTTGGCATGTTTCCTTCGGAGGGGCCTGATTCCTCGGCGCGGAGCGCCGCATTTAACGCGGCGGGGAAAGGCCCACGTTGCGCTTCCCACTCAGGAATTGACGCGCTTCGCTCTTGGTTGCGGCTCCGCCGCGTTAAAGTCTTTGGTCGCAACATCCACGTTTTTGCGTGAATGTCTTGGCATGTTTCCTTCGGAGGGGCCTGATTCCTCGGCGCGGAGCGCCGCATTTAACGCGGCGGGGAAAGGCCCACGCTGCGCTTCCCACTCAGGAATTGACGCTTCGCTCTTGGTTGCGGCTCCGCCGCGTTAAGCGAAGACACGTTTCAGATACGCGAGGCTGCCGGTGGCGATGGCCTCTGGGCCTTCGTCGAACTTGAAGACTTCAACCGAGACAAAGCCTTGGTAGCCCAGCTCCTGCAAGGCGGCGGCCAGGGGCCGGAAGTCAACGGCGCCGGAACCGGGTCCCTTGAGGTTCGGGTCATTGGCGTGGAAATGAGCGAAGTGCGGCCACGACTCGCGGATGATTTGCGGGAGCGGTTTGGCCTCGGCGCACATGGCCTTGACATCGAGAATGATTTGGAAGGCGGCCGAGCGCAGTTGGCGGACGAACCGGATGGCCTCGGCGGCGGTGTTGATGAAATTGGTCTCGGCCGGGCTGAGGGGCTCGAGGCAGACGGTAACGCCGCGGCTCTCGGCCGCAGCCACGGCCGGGCGAAAGGTTTCCAGCGCCCATTCCCAGGCCTGGTCGGGGGAAACCCCCGGCAGGACATTGCGCTGCTTGGGCGAGCCGACCACCATGCGGGTCCCGCCAAGGTCGGCGCAGAAATCCACCAGGTCGCAAAAGTAACGCGCCGTGCGCCGGCGAATCGCCGGGTCGGGGTGGTTGAGGTGAAGCCCTTCGGGCTTGACCAACACCCAATGGATGCCGGCGATTTCGATGTGGTTCCGCGCCGCGGTCTCGCGAATCCGGCGCCGTTCGCCGGCGGCCACGTCCGTCACCGCCGGCGCGAGGGTAAACGGGGCGATTTCCACGGCGTCGTAGCCAAACCGCGCGGCGGCGGCCAGCGTGTCATCGAGGTTCCAGCCTTGGAAGATTTCGTTGCAGATGGCGAATTTCACGCGGGCAAGGTTTGCGGTTTGCCGTTTTCAGCGCAAGAGGAGAATGGCCCGAATAAGTGCGGCGCGCGGTAGGAAGTGGCGAGTTGGCCTTATTCCAATTCGCGTTGGCATTAGGAGAGCGGAGGCCGAAGGCCTGCCGGCGGGCCAGGGGCAAATTGGCAATTGGCGATTGGCAATTGGCAATTGTCCTACAGCGTGGGAATCAGCTTTCGCCGTCCTTCCATAAACTCGCGCACGACGCCGTTGGCCAGGCGGAGCTTGTGTTGGGTGGACAGCTCCGCCCTGGCCTGCAGGAGAATCATGCATACGCTGAGGACGTCGCCGGTGCCGGTGGAGTTGACCGGACTGGCGGCAAAGTCGGGCGGTTGGACCACCAGCTCACCGTCCTTCCAGTAACCGGCGCCTTGCTTGCCCAGATGCACGACCACGCCCTGGACGCCCCAAGCCGTCAACCGCCGCAGGGCCGTCTCCAGGTCTGCGCTGTCGGTGAACTCGCACAGTTCGCGCGCGTTGCCATGCGCCAGGTCCACCCACGGGAGCACCTCGCGCAGTTGTTGTTTGCGCCGGGCGATGGCCTCCTTTGAGCCGGCGGACCAATGCGGATCAAAATTGATGTCCAACGACGTCGCCAGCCCGCGCCGGCGGGCCTCGAGCAGCAGACGCCGGTTGCCGCCGGCGAGCATGGCCTGCGAAAACCAGACATCGGCCCGCAACAGATGCCGGCATCCTTCCAGCGCCGCCAGGTCGAGGTCCTCGAAGGCAAGCGTTTCGTTGTTCGGCAGGCAACTAAGAAAGTGCCGCTGGCCGGACGCATACCCCAGGGCGACGGTGGTGCCGGTGACGCAACGAGGGTCGCGCGCCAGATGCGTGCTGACGCCGTGCTGCTCCAAGGCCTGGCGCAACCGCTCCGCCAGCGCGTCGGCGCCCGCCTTGCCCACGAACCGCACCCTGGCCCCCAGCGCCGCCGCCGCGCAGGCGCTGTTGGCGCCGCCACCGCCCACCGTCTCCACAATCCCCGCCACACTCGTCTCGCCGTCGCGCCACAAGCCGGGAGACTCGGCCACGCCCTGGACCTGCACATCGCGATTGATGTTCCCCACCACACACAGCGGGGTGCTGGAAAACAGGGCCTGCTCATCCATGATACGCGCTAACCCTCGGCCGGCGCCCCCGCCAGCGCTTGTTTGATCAACCACATGAGGAGGTGCTCAATGACCAGGTGAATCGCCTCCACTTGGGGGGTCGAGGCCGCCGGCACGAGCAGGGCAACGGTCGATTCCCGGAACAGAGCGCCGCCGTCGAAACCGACCAGGCTGAGCGTGCTGGCGCCCGATTCCTTGGCGAATCGCACCGCGCGCACAATGTCGGTGGAAAAGCCTTGCCCGCCATGGACCGAGCAGGCGATGACCACATCGGCCGGCTGGAGCAGACCCCGCATTAAGTTGACGAACACGTCGGCGCGGTCCGCATCATTGGCCCAGGCGGTGTAGAGGCTGACGTTATCGGTGAGGCAGCGCGCGTCAAACGGGCGTTGGCCCGGGGGGATAACGAACTTGGCGAGGTCGCAAGCGAAGTGCTGGGCAGTCGAGGCGGAGCCGCCGTTGCCCAGCGTGAACACGCGGCCGCCGCGGCGGTAGCAATCCAGCAACAAGTCCCGGGCGCGGGCGAGGGCGGCCCGATCCAGCCGTGCCACCAACTGGCAGGTTTGCTGGAGAAAAGAATCGATCGAATCGGTGTGTTCTTTCAAGCGGAAACAAAACGGCGCCCCGCTTCCGGCCCTGCGGCCTTGGCCTTGGGCGAAAAAACGCTCTTGGCTATGGGTCCGTTAATCCATTTGTCCAGGTTGCCCCCGGACCTCTTAATCAGTTCCACCTGCGGAATGGCCGGTCGTATGGTTATGGTTTCCCGCACCCGAGGCGTGTAACACTCATCCCCCCCCTCCGTCAAGGCCCATAAGCTGCGAAAAGGCTTGCGGGCAGAGGGGCGCAGCCTCTAGGCTGCCGCGGCCTGAGAGCTGTGCCGGCCGAGGGAACTTGCCGATGCGCCACGGTGCGTCCTGGCTTCCGCAGCCTGAAGGCTGCGCTGCTCGGCTGCGGCTTGGCCGCGCTGTGTCTATAGAATTGCCATAAAAAAGTCGTCACTGGCGCATGGCACAGGCGGCGGCGCCATGAAAGAATCCGAATACTTATGCCGGAACTGCGCGTCACCATTTGGAACGAATTCATCCACGAGCGGGAAAATGCGGAGGTCGCAAAGATCTATCCCCGGGGCCTGCATCAGACCTTGGCCGAGGCCTTGAGCCGGCAGGACAACCTGCGGGTGCGCACGGCCACCCTGGACGAACCGGAACAGGGCTTGCCCGCCGCGGTGCTGGACCAGACGGACGTCCTCTTGTGGTGGGGGCACGCCGCGCATGAGGCGGTCAAGGACGAATTGATCACGCGCGTGCAGGAGCGTGTCCTGGCCGGGATGGGGCTGCTGGTGCTGCACTCGGGCCACTGGTCCAAGCTCTTCAAGCGCCTGATGGGCACCAGTTGCGGCCTTTGCTGGCGCGAGGCGGGCGAAAGCGAGCGCGTCTGGGTGGTTAATCCCGGCCATCCCATCGCGGCCGGCGTGGGCGATTTCATCGAGCTCGAACAATCCGAGATGTATGGCGAGCCGTTCGACATTCCGACCCCGGAGGCAGTGGTCTTCATCTCGTGGTTTGAGGGCGGGGAGGTTTTCCGCGGCGGCTGCACCTGGACGCGCGGCAGCGGGCGGATTTTCTATTTCTCGCCCGGGCACGAGGCTTATCCCATTTACCATCATCCCAAAATCCAGCGGGTGCTCACCAACGCCGTCTGCTGGGCCCGCCCGCAAGGGCGTCCCCCGGGTGTACCCCGCCATGTGCCGGTGGAGCTGGCGCGGCAGAAGCTCACGGCCAGGGGACCCAGCGTGCATGACGCCTCGGGCCAACTCCCCTCCGCCAAGGCCTAGCGGGATGTTTCACACGCCACCACCTTTCGGCCGGCTCGGCGCCGAATTCTGCACGACCATAGTCGAACACGCTCGCGGCCAGCGAAGATTCCTGGCCGCCATAGGAGCGCGGACAATCTTGTCCGCCGGCTCGCTGCCCGCGCCGCCCAGCGGACAGGATTGGCCGCGCTGCCCGGTGGCGGCCGGGCGGACCTCGACACTGCCACCAATTCCTCTCTACCCGCGCGCAGCGCGGCTCTCTTCTGCCCCGGAGGGGCAGCAAGATAGTAGCCCAGGGCAAGGCCCGTCCCGCTTCGGGCGGGGCCCCGGCGCGCCGGGGCCCTGGGTAAAGTGGAAAAAGGGATCACCCCCCTCCCATGCGCTCCGAGCGCATGGGAGGGGGGAAGGGGGGAGGGCTTCTGCCCGCGCTCGGGGGCAGTGTCAAGATGCGCCCGTTGCGGCCCTGCCGCGCGGTGAGATGTCCGGCCTGGCCGGGACCGCCTGAACCTCCGTGAAGGCCTCCGCCAAACCCATCGATGTCCTCGGCCTTGGCTGCGTGGCGGTGGATGATTTGCTCTACGTGCCGTCGTTTCCGGCCGTCGATGCAAAGGTCCAGGTGGAGCAAGGCCTGCGCCGCTGCGGCGGGCTGACGGGGGCGGCACTGGTGACGGCGGCTCGCTTGGGCGCGCGGTGTGCCTACGCCGGTTGCCTCGGAACGGACGAGCTTTCCCAATACGTCGCCGAGGACTTCGCCCGCGAGGGCATCAGTACGGCCCAAGCGCCGCGCCTGCCCGAGGCCAGGGTCGTGCGCGCGGTCATCATCGTCGGCCGGGACACCGGCAGCAGAAACATCTTCTTCCAAAGCGACGGCCGGATCGGGGCGCATGATTCCCTGCCGCCGGAGGAGGTCATCCGCCAAGCCAAGGTCCTGTTTATCGATCACTGCGGGATGCCGGGCAACCTCCGCGCCGCGCGCGTGGCGCGGGGGGACGGGGTGGCGGTGGTGGCCGATTTCGAAGACGCGGCCGCCCCCTGCTTTGAGGAGGTCTTGGGCCTGGCGGATCATCTCATCCTCTCGGAAGCATTCGCGCTCGGCCTGACCGGGGAACCCAACGCCGCCCAGGCCGCGCTGGCGCTCTGGCGACCGGATCGCGCGGCGGTCATCATCACCTGCGGGGCAAACGGTTGCTGGGGCCTGGCGGAGCAGGGCCAGCGCGCGGCCCGGCATTTTCCCGCCTTCCCGGTCAAGGTGGCGGACACGACGGGCTGCGGCGACGTTTTTCACGGAGCCTATGCCGCGCGCCTGGTCTGCGGGGAGCCGTTGGCGGAAAGAATCCGTTTTGCCGCTGCTGCCGCCGCCCTCAAGGCGATGCAAAGCGAAATCCCGCGCCTGGCCGCCGTGGAGGGGTTCCTGGGGCGCAATTCAGTTTTGTGATGGCCAAAGCCTTTTGAACTGCAAGCGTTGTCTTGTGGAGCACCCCAAGACGACGCCCCCAACCGAGCGGGTTAGGCGACGGCGCGATCATCTGCCTTCATACTTTCGACCGAACCTCTCGGCAGCGACCAGGAGGATCGCGCCGACAAAAAACGCCGTGCCAATAAAGAACAGTCCCACCGCCACTAGTGGGAAAGCATCGCTATTGGTAGGACCCGCTATGGCGACAAGCCCTAATCCACCAGCAAAAAAGAAGCCAAATGATAAAACCGCAGCGATTCGTAGCAATGCTTTCATACAGGTATTACATGATTATCTCATTCACTTCGTATCACAAAGTATGTGCTGTCAGCCAAGACAATTCGCCGGGCGCCGCGCCCAGCTATTTGAGGCGCTCGCCCCAATACGTCACGAAGGACTTCTTTTCCTTGGGCAGGAACGTGTCGGCTTTGCCGACAATCGGGCGCAGGGCCGTGGTCATTTGCACCGCCACGAGGACAAAGATGACGATCCAGGTGTTGAGACCCGCCGTCGACCGGGCCTTGGAATGAGAAAAGCCTGTTTCCAGAAAGCGCAGTCCGAAGAAGGTTGCGATCAGCCAGAAGGTCAGGTGCAGCGCCCCCATCCAGTTGACCGACTCGGTGGATTGGGAAAAGAGCCAGGCGACCGGCGCAAAGCCGACGAGCAGAATGGTCGTGAGCATGAGCAGGCCCGCGACCAGGCCGCCGATCTCCGCCAGGCGCGCCTGGGAACCGCTCAAGCAGGAGAAGATGTAGAGGCTGGGCAGGCAGATGAACACGGAGAGCAGGAGGCCGCCGGCGATCTTGAGCGGCGCCGCCCAGAGTTGTGTGCCCATGGAAAAGGTGCCGACGACCACCCCGTAAACCAGGCTGCAGAGAATGCTGATAAACAGCATGGCGGCGATGAGCCGGCCCGAACCCGGCTGCCGCAACTGGTACATCACCCGCCGCGGCTGCCTGAGAATGGCCTCGATGGCCGCAATCACATTGGGGATGGGTTCGCGTTCTTCGGGGTTTTCGCCGAGGGGTTGGACCACGGGCGCGATGGTGTACCGGCCAGGAAATGCCGGCGTTGCGGCAGTCTGGATCGAGGGCGGGTAGCCGGGCAGAGCCGGCGGTTCCGCGGGCTTTTGCCCGGGCGGCTGGGCGCCCGAGCCGTCCGGGGCCGGGGCCGGGAGGGGCGGCGGCAGGTGTTGGGGGTTGGAATTCATGTTGTTCATAATCGTCCTTTTGGTGCGGTTCAGTGAGGTTGTCAGTTGAAATGCAGCAGGTGCCGGAGGGCGCCCAGAACGGCTTCATAAAAGTTGCCCTGGAAGGCCGTCGGGCGCAGGAACTGCACTGGCAGTCCCGGCGAGCCGATGAACGGACGCAGCAGCCAGCAGAGCTGGCTGCCGAGGAAGAGGTTGCCCGCCAGCCAGGCCGCCAGGACCCGCCAGGCGGCGGGGGCGCTCCCGCTCAGAGAGCGCAGCAACCGGACCAAACGCACGTTGGCCGCCACACCCGCAAAGGCGATCACCCCGACATGCGCCAGTTGGATGAGGCCGTAAGTGGCGCCGGAAACCTCGGCGTTGGCCGAGAGCGGCGGCGTGTTCCAGATCACGAAAGCGGCCAGCGGGCTGAAGGAGCCGAGAATAGCGGAGGCGATGGTGAAGCTCATCAGGATGGCGAGGAAGGATTGGCGCAAGGAGAGATTGAGGCCCAGCAGCGGCGCGAGCATGGCATTGAGGAGGGCATTGCCGGTGGTGGTCAACAGAATGATCAACGGGAACTTGAGGGCCGTGTAGAGGGCCTGGCGGGGGTCGCGCCACCACCCCATGGCCGCCCCGTAAAGGCCGGCGCCCAGGAAGATGACGGCGACACAGAAGCCGAGGCGGCGCGCCTGGGCGCGCTCGAGCCAGGCGCGGAGAGGTTCCGGTTCGCCGCGCAGGAGCACCCCCACTGCTCGGGCTTCCAGATTTGCAGGCCTGGGTTGCATAAACATTACGCGGTTTGGTTTCCTGAGTCTCTTGCCATGCGCCGCCGCCTAGTGGGGCAGGCGTCCCGCCTGCCGGTGGGGCAGGCGTCTCGCCTGCCGCCAGGCCGTCTGGCCCTGGAAACCAACGCGGGCGAGACGCCTGCGCCATTAGCCCTGGCGACCACCAGTCTTTAGGCCGCTTTCAAATGTCCGAGCGGCGCCAGGATGCCGTCGGCCGCAACCGGCGCCGGCAGGGCGGCGGCGTAATTCAGGAGCCGTTGCTCGACTTCCTCGACCACCGCATCCGGGGTGGAGGTGCCGGCGGTCAGGCCGACGGTCCGGGCCTCGGCAAACCACTCGGGGCGGAGGTCGGCGGCCGTTTGCACGTGGTGCACGCGGGAGCAGTAACACCCGCAGGTGCGCACCAGTTCATGGGTGTTATTGCTGTGCGCCCCGCCAATGACCACCACCACGTCGGCCTGCCGGGCGAGCTCGACCGCGGCGTGCTGACGCTGCCTGGTCGGGTGGCAGACGGTGTCGATGAAGCGCACTTCGGCCCGGGGAAAACGCCGGCGCAGCAGGTCCACCAGGCCCCGCACCCGCTCGATCGCTTGGGTGGTCTGCGCCGCCACGCCGAAGCGCGGCCGCTCCGCCATTTCGAAAATGTCCGCCTCCGAAAGCACCACGTCGAAGTCCTCCAGGTCCTCCGTCAGGCCGCGCACTTCGACGTGGTTGCGCTGGCCGATGATCACCGGATGATAGCCTTCCCGGACGAGCCGGGCCACGGCGCGATGGGCCGCCCGCACCAGGGGACAGGTCGCTTCGCTCAAGGCGAGGCCGCGCTCACGCGCCCGGTTCATCGCCTTCTCCGAGGCGCCATGCGCCGTGACCATGACCGCCCGGGTCTGGACCGCGGCCGCGTGCTGGGCGATGCGGATGCCCCGGGCGCGGAGTTCAGCCAGGACGGTCTCGTTGTGGACCAGGTCGCCCAGGATGGTCAGGGGCTGGGCTTGGGATTGCTTCAAAGCCAGCGCGATGGCGTCGCGGACGCCGAAGCACATGCCGAGATGTGCTGCTCGAATAATTCTCATGTGGTTGTTTCGGTTTTGCACTGGCCCGCCAGCTCGGGTTCAAGGGCGCGTGCCCGGGCGCCGAGGCCGGGGCGGCAAGCTGTTGGACGGTCTTTTACTTTGTAACACAAAGTAAAAGACCGCTCGGCCTTGGCTGCGTTCAATTTCACTGGTTACTTAGGCTTGCTCTGCCGGACGATTCGTTCCAGCAGGTTGATGTAATTGCTGAAGGCCTGCTGGCCCGGCGGCGTCAGCGAGCAAGTGGTCAGCGGGCGACGGTTCTGAAAGGACTTGGTCACCGACAGGTAGCCGGCGGCCTGGAGGGTGCGGATATGGGTGGTCAGGTTGCCGTCGGTCATGCCCAAGGCATCGCGCAGTTCGGTGAAGGAGAGGTCGGGCGAGGCGGCGAGCATGGACATGATGGCCAGGCGGCCTTTCTCGTGGATGACCCGATCGAGCTGGAGAAATGGTTCGGGGTTCACGTTTCATTCCGGCGCTGCTCGGTGAAGTAAAGATAGATGCCGTAGGCCAGGTGGGCCAGGCCGAAGAACAGCCCCATAATGCCTTGGCCAAACAGCAACGGCTTCACCCAATCGGAAAGGCCGGCGGCGCCCAACGCGCTGCTCCCCAGGACCAGGGCCCAGCCGAAGAGCTTCATGCCCCGCGGCATGAAGAAGCCGGCGGCGTGCAGCGCGCAGCCGTAGAGCGCAATCCAAACCAGCGGCAGCCAAAGCAGGCAAACCACCGTCCCGGCCGAGCCGGCCAGGGCCCCGGGGCGCACCAGCAGGATCAGCCCGAGGACAAAACCGAAAAACAGCGGCGGCAACAGCGCCTGTGCCACCCGGCGGGTCGGCGGCGACCAGAACGGCTCGGCCTCTTTGAGGGCTTGGCGCCGCGCCAGCAGAAACGAGCCGGCCACCGCCACCAGCCCGACGGCCATCCAGTAGCTGATGAACGGCCGCGGGGCCTCAATCCGCGCCAGCACGCCCACCAGGGCGGCCAGCGTGCCCAGCAGGCCGTTGGCGGTCATCACCGGCGCCAGCGCGCGGCGATAGAGGGCGGCACGTTCCATGAGCGTGCGGATGACCTGCAAGTGCTCGGCGGCCCAATTCGATTCCATGACCATACTTTGTAACACAAAGTGAATCCCTTGGCAAGTAATTCTTTTCGGGGCAAACCGGCGCAGGGCGCATCCCGATCCCGCCCGGAGCGGGACCACTAATTCCACTCCACCCGTGCGGAGCGCGGCATTCTTCCGCCCCGGAGCAGGAAGACAGTAGCTCAGGCCAAGGCCCTTGGGAGAGGCGCGACGCCAAAGGCGTCACTCATACCAGCCTAGGGCAAGGCCCGTCCCGCCTTGGCGGGGCGGGCCGCCGCCCTAGGTAAATCGGAAAAACCGATCACCCCCCTCCCATCCCGCCTTGGCGGGATGGGAGGGGGGAAGGGGGGAGGGCTTCCGCCCGCGCTCGGGGGCGGTGTCAGGATGCGCCCAACCGATCTGAACGACCTGCCAGCGGAGCAAACCGGCACTATCCCGGCCGGCGCCGCTTTGGCTCCCACCCACTCACCCACTCTCTTGCCGGGCGGTTACCTGCCTGGCGACACGTCGAAGCAGGCGCCCTCCTTGGTGCTGCGAACGTAGAGACGGCCGTTGCTGAGGGCCGGGCTGCTCCAGCATTTGCCGGGCAGGGTCTTGAGCCTGGCGACTTCTTTGTAGGCGTCCGGGGAAGGGTCCACCAGCACCAGTTGGCCGTCATCGGCCAGGGCCAGCAGGCCATTGCCGGCGAGCAGCACCTGTCCGGCCCCAAAGCCGGGCTGCTCCCATTTGACCTGGCCGGTCTTGAGGTCGACGCACTTCAAGGGGCCCTGGCCGAATTTCTTGAAGCTGATCATCCCGTAGAGATAGCCGTCCTTGCAGACCGGCGTGCTCCAGAGGCTGGCCACGGCATTGTCTCCTTTGACACGCCAAAGTTCCTTGGCCTCGAAGCCCTCGGTCTTTTTCACGATTTGGCAGGCCGCCCCGCCAATCTCGTAACCGGCGCTGCAGAAGACGATGTCGCCCGCCACCACCGGGGAGCAGCCGGTGCAGATGCGGTAGGGGAACGGAAATTGCCAGAGCGGCTGGCCGCTGGCGGCGGCCACTGCCACCAACCCGCTCTGCATCATATAGACCACCTGCCGCACGCCGTGGATGGTCGCCAGGACCGGCGTGGCGTGGGTCGGGGCGTCGCTGCCGCTTTTCCAGGCCACCGCGCCCGAGGCCTGGTTGAACGCGAGCAACGATTGCTCGGCGCCTCCGCCGGCCACATATAGAAGGTCGCCGTCCAGCAACGGTGACATGGCGCTCTTCCAGCCGATGTTCTTGCCCCCGAATTCCGCAATGATGTCCTTCTTCCAAAGCGGCTTGCCTGTGGCCGCCTCCAGGCAGTGCAACACCATATCGGAAGAATAGACATAGACCCGGCCGGCATTGGCGGCGGGCGTCGAACGCGGGCCGTCGCCGCCGCTGTTGTCTTTGGTGCCGCTGTCGCCCCCGCTCTGGTACTTGGCCACGCCCGTCGGCACCGCCCAGAGTTCGTGGCCCGATTGGGCGTCCAACGCCACGCAGACTTCGCAGAGCACGCCGCCGACGTCGCGGGAGACCACCGTGAACACCTTGCCGCCGGACACCGAAAAGGAACTGAGCCCGGCCGGAGTCGGCACGCGCCACAGGCACTTGGGCGGAGCGGCAGACCAAGTGGTCAGGAGCTTCTCCCCGGACACGCCGGCAGTTTGCGGGCCGCGGTACTGGGCCCATTCTCCGGCCAAGCCGCCAGCGCATCCGACCAGCAAAACGCCGCCGGCCAACAGTGACTTCAAACTCATCGTGTTCATTTCACGCCGGGAGCTTGCACGCAAACCGGCGCCGAGACAACCTTTTATGCCGCAGCTCCTTAAAAACGGGAGCATTTCACTTTTTTGGGTGGTCCTTGCTCCTAACCTTGCTCCTAATCCTAATCCTAATCTCCTAATCCTAATCCTAATCTCCTAATCCTAATCTCCGTCGTGCAAGGGCGCATCCCGGCACTGCCACCAATTCCACTTCACCCGCGCGCAGCGCGGCATTCTTCCGCCCCGCAGGGGGAATGGCCATTACTTAGCGGCAAGGCCTCCAAGGCGGGCGTTCTCGGCTTGCGCAACAAAGCCCAGGGTTGGCGCGCAGAAGGTGTGAAAAAATTGAAAATCGCCGAAATTCGCTGTCGTAAGTCGTTGATTCCCAAGGGGCGTCGTCTGTGTTTTGGCCGGTTTTTTCATTTTTTTCACACCTTCGCAGCGCCTACCCTGGGTAACCGTCCCAAAGCCGGCCCCAACCGCAACGCGGTTGCGCAACAAAGCCCAGGGCAAGGCCCACGGAGAGGCCTCCCGCCTTGGCTCATACCAGCCCAGGGCAAGGCCCGTCCCGCTCTCAGCGGGACCCCGGCGCGCCGGGGCCCTGGGTAAAGTCGAAAAACGGATCACCCCCCCCCTGCGCTCCGAGCGCATGGGAAAGGGGAAGGGCCGTTCGCCGTTCGCCATTCGCCGTTCGCAAACACTCCCATGCGCTCCGAGCGCATGGGAGGGGGGAAGGGGGGAGGGCTTCCGCCCGCGCTCGGGGGCAGTGTCAGGATGCGCCCTCTTCTACCGCATAAAAAGTCATTGAATGCCCTCGAGCTTGTGCTACAAGCTGCCGCGATGAAAGCACGGATATGTCTGAACGCCTTTTGCCTCACGGCCTTGTCCGTCCTGCTCGCTGTCGCTGGCTTGTCGGCCGAGGCACCGAGCGTGCAGGTCACCTATCCGGCCTATCGTTTCGAGCCGGGCGAGGGTTGGCGGAGCATCGCTTCCGGCAACGGGGGCACGACGACACTCGAGGGGCGCGAATGGCGCTTTGATTTCACCCAGGGCGCGGCCTGGGTTGGTCTGGCCCTGCCGGAGCAATCGCTGCTCACCCGCCCCGAGGGTTTCCGCCTGCAAGTGCGTGGGGCGGCCAAGGGCCATCCGGTCCACGTCTTCTTGCACACTCATTTCATGACCTTCCACAAGGTCGTGGGCGAGTTGCCCGCCAGCGGCGAATTGACTTTCGCAGCCCCGCCCGGCGAGGGCTGGCAATGGTTCGGGGGCGAAAACGATGGCAAAATCCACGGCCCGCTCCGGTTGGGCGAAATCCGGCTTGAGGCCAATGGTCGCGCCGACCGGGGCACCCTCGAACTCCGGCGCCTGGCCGTCGAGGGCCAATGCCCCTCCAACAAGTTGTGCGCGATGACCGCCAGCACCGCCGCCTCCGGGGATAGCACGAGCTTTACCGTTTCGATGCAGTCGGTGTCCGACCGGTTGCTGGAAGGGCAGCTCCGCTGGACAGTGCGCGACTGGGACGGCCATGTGTTGGGCGAGGGCCAAAGGTCAGTGGCCTTGCCCCCTGAAGGGGCGACCGCCAGCGTCACGGTGCCGGCGCCCCGGTTGGCAAAGTCACTGCGATTCGCCGAGGCCGAGTTTCGGCTCGAAATTCCCGGCCAGGTCCTCCCAGCGGTGCAGGCGTATTGGCTGGCCTCGGTTGCCGCGCGCGAGCACGCCCCCTTGCAGCCCGAATCGCCTTTCGGCATGGGCGTCTATCTTGGCCGCTTCAGCCCCGAAGGCATGGAGGAGGTCGCGCGCAAGGCCCGCGATGCCGGCGTCAAGTGGTCGCGGGAGGACTTCAGTTGGGAGCGGCTCGAGCCGCGCCCCGGTGAATTCCACTGGGATTTCTACGACCACCTGCTCGACTGCGCCCGGCGCAACGGCATTACGGTCTATGCCATTATCGGTTATTGGACCGCGTGGTCCAAGAGCTACACCGCCGAGGGCCTGGACCAGTATGTCGCTTTCGTGCGCCAACTGATGGGCCGCTACAAGGACCGCATTAAGCAGTGGGAAATCTGGAACGAGCCCAACATCTTCTTCTGGCAGGGACCCAAAGAACTCTATGCGGAAATGCTCAAGCGGAGCTACGCCGCGATCAAGGAAGTGGACCCCACCGCGCAGGTGCTGGGCCTCTCCACCTCAGGCATCGATTTTGACTTCATTGACAAAATGCTCAAGCTCGGCGCCCCCTTCGACATCCTGACCATTCATCCCTACCGCGGGCGCTTGGATGACCTGGCCTTCATCAACGACCTCAAGAAGGTCTCTGACCAGGTCAAACTGGCCGACGGCACCCGCCGGCCGGTGTGGCTGACTGAAATGGGCTGGGCCACGCACGTGCCGCATCACGTGTTGCGGCAGGACTTCGCGCCGGTGACCCAGCGCGTCCAGGCCGAACTCATCGCCCGGGTCTATCTCTGCTCCATCGTCTCGGGCGTCGAACCCCGGACGTTCTGGTACGACTTTCGCAACGACGGCGCCGACCCGGTTTATTTCGAGCACAATATGGGCATTGTCGGGCAGGATGGCCGGCCCAAACCCGCTTACCTCGCCTACGCGGCCCTGGCGGACGTGCTGGACGGACTGAAGTTCGCCGGCCCGATGGAGGCGGGGACCGGCAACTTCGCCTACCGCTTTGCCGCGGCACGCCCCGGCGGGCGCAACGCCGTCGCGCTATGGAATCCGAGGCTCGCCACGACCGCCGAACTCAAGCTCTCAGCCAACCGCGTCCAGCGCGTCAATGCCGTCGGCGAAGTGACCGACCTTGCCACCGAGGTTGTCCCGGGTAACGAAACGACGCGCTTGCTGCGCCTCGAACTCAAAGCCGGCGCTCCCGTCTATGTCCTGGCGGAGTAGAGTCTTTGGTCGCAACATCCACGTTTTTGCGTGAATGTCTTGGCATGTTTCCTTTGGAGGGGCCTGATTCTTCGGCGCGGAGCGCCGCATTTAACGCGGCGGGGGAAGGCCCACGCCGCTCTTCCCACTCAGGAATTGACGCTTCGCTCTTGGTTGCGGCTCCGCCGCGTTAAGATAAGTGCGTGCGCGAAAACAAGGACCGGCTCTCTTCAGCGCGTTTACGAGCGAAATCGTCCCTTTGCCGCTCGTCAAAGGCCCGGACTGGACCTCGCCCTGGACTCCGGGCTGGCTCGATTGGGCGCTGCTGCTCAAGAAGAAGCCTTAGCGCCCGTGCAAATAACAAATTCCGATTTTCTCGCCCGAACTAAAATGCACGGGCCAAACTCCATCAACCCGGAGGGTTGGCAGACAGTAGCCGGTGGTTGTTCAGGGCAGCGGGGGAACGACCACCGGGCACGGCGCCCCCCGGGCGGTCGCACCCCGGAGGGGTGCCAGAGAAAAGGTTGGAGTTGCGCCTCGCTTTCGGAACCTGTTTTTGCATGAAGCCTCAGCCGTAACGATTCCAACGAGAAACCGCTAATAGACGCTAATGGACGCTAAGAAGAGGCCTGCGATCGATGTTCTGACCGGAAGGTTCCGCTCGCCGTGTGGTCCCGCAGGGCGGGACGCCTGGAAGTGCCAGACTCCTTCCTGAAGCCCGTCTTTATTAGCGTTTATTAGCGCAGATTAGCGGTTCAACTGAATCGTTCCATCGGCCGGCCGAAGCCCGTCAGCGCCTGAGCTACGGCGCAATAAAGCAGCCCAGAGAAACACGGCGGCGTCCCGCCCCGGCGAAACCGCAGCCTGGCGGAACACCCCATTGCCCACATCGGCTGGATCGGCCACCTGCATTGCCCACATTGGCTGCATTGGCCACATTGGCCATTTTTTCCAAAAAACTAGCCGGGACGCTCTTGAGCGATGAACGGCTTGAGTGGCGGCGGGGGATGGATTAGGTTGGGGCCATTGACTTGACTGGCGCAGTTACAATGAGAGGCGGCCCGCGCGGGACGCAGTTTTGGCCGTGGGCCGGCAGTTTGCTGTTTTTGGCCTTGGGTTGCGCGGCCGGCGCGGACTTGAAGGAGGCGCAGCAGCGGTTGCTGTCGGGCGATTACGCGGGGTGCCTGGCGCTGGCCAGGCAGGCGCCGCAATCCTCCCTGGATGCCGGAGACTGGCAGTTGCTGCGGTGCCAGGCGCTGCTGGCGACGGGCCAGTACGCGGAGGCGCGCGCTGCGATTACCAATGCCCTGGCGCACGACCGCCGGAATATCCGCTTGTGCTGGCAGGCGCGCGAGGCCTGGCTGAACAACGGGCAGACCAACGCCGCCGCGCAGATGCTGGAAGACATTGTGCGGATGGTTTCGTGGCAGCCGCGGAATTACGGCGACGCGGCCAGCCTGGTGGTGTTCGGGCAGGCGGTGCTGCTCAAAGGGGCCGACCCCAGGCGCGTGCTCAACACGCTCTTCGCCAGCGTCAAGCAGGCCGAGCCGAAGTTGCGGGAGGTCTATCTGGCCAGCGGCACTTTGGGGCTGGAGAAACACGACTTCGCCCTGGCGGCCAGGGAATTCGAGCAGGGGCTCAAACAACTGCCGGATGACGCCGACCTGCACTGCGGGCTGGCGCGGGCCTACGCGCCGAGCGACCCGGCGCTCATGCTGGCGTCGCTCGAGAGCGCGCTCCAGCGCAACAGCAATCACGTGGCCAGCCTGCTGTTGCTGGCCGATCGCTGCATCGACGCGGAGGACTACGCGGAGGCGGAGCGGTTTTTGGCCCGGGTGGTGGCGGTGAATCCGTGGCAGCCGGAGGCCTGGGCTTACCGGGCGGCGCTGGCCTATTTGCGGAACCAGCCGGCGGCAGCGGAGGCGGCGCGGAAAAACGCCCTCAAGTTCTGGCCGGCCAACCCGCGCGTGGAGTATCTCATTGGGCTGAAGCTCTCGCAGAATTACCGGTTTGCCGAGGGCGCCGCGCACCAGCGCCAGGCCCGGCAGTTCGACCCGGACTATCTCCCGGCCAAGGGGCAGCTTGCGCAGGACCTGCTCCGGTTAGGCGAGGAGACCGAGGGCTGGAAACTGGCCGAGGAGGTGCAGCGGCAGGACGGCTATGATGTGGAAGCTTACAACCTGGCCACCTTGCATGAGACGCTGGCGAAGTTCACGACGCTGACGAACCGGGATTTCCTGGTGCGCATGAGCCGGCATGAGGCTGACATTTACGGGGCGCAGGTGCTCGACTTGCTCGGGCAGGCCAGGAGCCAGCTCTGCGCCAAATACGGGCTGGAGCCGAAGTCGCCGACCATTGTCGAGGTCTTCCCCGAGCAAAAGGATTTTGCCGTGCGGACCTTCGGGATGCCGGGCAATCCCGGCTACCTGGGTGTCTGCTTCGGCCACGTGGTCACGGCCAACAGCCCCGCCGCCCATCTGGGGCATCCGGTGAACTGGCAGGCGATGCTCTGGCACGAGTTCTGCCACGTGGTGACGCTCCAGCTCACGCGCAACCGGATGCCGCGCTGGCTGAGCGAAGGCATTTCGGTCTATGAGGAGGGCCAGGCCAACCCGGCCTGGGGGCAGCGCATGAACCCGCGCTACCGGGAGATGGTGCTGGGCGGCGACCTGAGCCCGGTCTCCAAACTCAGCGCGGCGTTCCTGGCGCCGCGTTCCGCACTCCATCTCCAGTTTGCGTACTACCAATCCGCGCTGGTGGTCGAGTTCATGGTCGAACGCTTCGGCCTGGAGCAACTCAAGGCGATTTTGCGGGATTTGGGCAACGGCGCCGAGCTCAACCAGGCCCTGGCGCAGCACACGGCCCCGATGGCGAAGCTCGAGGCGGACTTTGCGGCCTTTGCGCGGCGGCGGGCGCAACAGCTCGCGCCCGGGCTGGATTGGACGAAGCCCGAGTGGGCTGAAGGAACCCCGGCGGCCCGGCTTTTCGAACTGCTCGGCCAAGGGCAGGCCAAGCCCCCGGCGGCGCCACCGCCGGGCTTGACCAATGCGCCCCGGGATTGGCTCTCCCAAACGAACTTCTACGCCCTGACCGAGCAGGCGGCCCGATTGGTCCGGGAAAAGGAATTCCAGGCGGCCAAGGCGCCGCTGCAAAAGCTGCTCGAGCTTTACCCGGGGCAGACGGGCCCCAACAGCCCCGGCGCAATGCTGGCGGAGGTGGAGCGCGCCCTGGGCGAAACCAACGCGGAACGGCAGGTCTTGAGCCGGCTGGCGGAAGACGACGACCAGGCCCTGCCGGCTTACTTGCGGCTGATGGAACTGGGAGCGGCGGCGCAGGACTGGAAGGCGGTGCAGCTCAATGCGCGGCGCTACCTGGCGGTGGACCCGCTGGTCGCCCCGCCGTACCGGTTCCTGGCCCAGGCCAGCGAGCGCCGCGGGGACATTCAGACGGCCATTCAAGCGTATGGAACGTGGCTGGAGCTTGATCCGTTGGACCCGGCCGAGGTGCATTTCCGTATGGCGGCACTCCTGCACCGCGTCGGCGACCCGGCGGCGCGGCTCCATCTGCTCAAGGCCCTGGAGGAGGCGCCGCGCCATCGCGCCGCGCTGCAGTTGCTGTTGGAAATGGACGGGGCGCCGCCGCAGACGCAGACGGACCCCACCGGTGAGGGAGTCGGGCTTGGCTGCAAGAGAAACTCATGAAAGGTCTTTTGACGGCAGCGCACCAACGTCGCCCTGGCAGGGTCCCGCCAGGGGGCCGCTGGCGCGGCCTCGCAGTGCTGTTGCTTTTTGGGGCGGCGGTGGGAGTGGGCCTGGCGCAATGGGGCGGCTGGCGTTGGGGGGCGGGCGGAGGCGACACGGGCATCATCTATACGGACGGGCGCGTGCCGGTCAACGTGGACACGGTGCGCACGGCCCGCGAAGTTCCCTCCCACAGCACCGGGACGCCGAACTGGACCAATGCACCGGGCTTCGAAAAGGACGTGTTCACCTTCGTGCGGGTCATTTACCGCCGCGCGCCGAACGGGTCGGGCATTTCGGCCACGTCGAGCGGCATGGGTTGGATTACCGATTTTCCCGACAGCGACTTGAATCTGTCTTATCGGTTGCAGCAGGTGACTTCCCTGAGGGTGGAGCCGGACGGCCGGGTGCTGCGTTTGAGCGACCCGGCCCTGTTCGATTATCCCTGGATTTACATGGTCGAGCCGGGGGGACTGCAGTTGAAAGACGCGGAAATCCCGATTCTGCGCCGCTACCTGCTCAACGGCGGCGTGCTCATGGCGGATGATTTCTGGGGACAAAAGCAATGGGACAACTTCGAACGGAACATCCGGCGGGTGCTGCCCGAGCGGGAGTTTGTCGAGCTGCCGATGGATGACCCGTTGTTTCATTGTGTCTTCGACCTCAAAGTGGGGAAGGACCAGCTCCAGACGCCCAATATCCGCCAAGGCATCCAGAGCCTGGACCCGAGCCACCCGAACTACGGGATCACCTGGGAATATTACCACGACGATTACGACAATTATGATTACCAGGGGCGCGGGGCCAGGCACGTGCACGTGCGGGCGATCCGGGATGACAAGGGACGCATCATGGTCATCGCGACGCACAACTGCGACAACGGCGACGGCTGGGAACGGGAAGGAGAGGATGACGGCTTCTTCCATGAGTTTTCGGAAAAACGGGCCTACCCGCTGGGCATTAACATCATTTTTTATTTGATGACGCACTGAATTCGGGTTTTGGCCTTGAGACTTCGCATGAATCCCCCATTCCTTGCAGGGATACCACTTCGCATGAAAACGATGCTTTTGTTGTTTGCAACCGGTTACGTGGCTATTCTCGGGCTAACCTCAAAACCTGCCTGCGCGGCGCCGGATCAATGACCAATAACCATTACTCAATACTCAATTCTCAATTAACCCCCCATCCCTTGCAGGGATACCAGTTCGCATGAAAATGACGCTTTCGTTGATTTGCAGCGGGTCACGTGGCTATTTTCGGAGTGACCCGCCCCTTTATGAGCAGCGTTGACATGCCCTCCAATCGCGCCAGCACCCCGCCTACGCCCTACGAGGCGGAGCGCGAGGCCCTGGAACGTTTGGCGGCCGGGCGGGTGCAGATCGAGGCTGAACTGGCCAAGACCATCGTCGGGCAGAAGGAGGTCATCGAGCAAATCCTGATCGCCCTCTTTGCCGGCGGCCACTGCCTGATCACGGGCGCGCCGGGCCTGGCCAAGACCCTGCTGGTCAAATCCATCGCCCAGATCTTTGATTTGAAGTTCCAGCGGATTCAATTCACGCCCGACCTGATGCCGGCCGATATCACGGGCACGGAAATCCTGCAAGAGACCGGCGAGGGGCGGAAAATGGTGTTCGTGCGCGGCCCGGTCTTTGCCAACATGCTCCTGGCGGATGAAATCAACCGCACGCCGCCCAAGACGCAGGCGGCCTTGCTCGAGGCCATGCAGGAGCACCAGGTCACCGCGGCCGGCGTCCGCCACGCGCTGGAGGAACCTTTCTTTGTGCTGGCCACGCAAAACCCCATCGAGATGGAAGGCACCTATCCGCTGCCCGAGGCCCAATTGGATCGGTTCATGTTCAACGTGGTGATGGACTACCTGCCGGAGGAGGAAGAGGTGGCCGTGGTCAGGCGGACGACGGCCGAGACGCCCGCGCGCATGGCGGCCCTGTTCACCGGCCAGGACGTGCTGAGCTTCCATGAACTTGTCCGCAAAGTGCCCATCGCGGAAGAGATGGTGCGTTACGCCGTGAAGCTGGCGGCGGCCTCGCGCCCGCGCCAACTGGGCACGCCCGATTTCATCAATGAGTGGGTCAGTTGGGGCGCGGGCACGCGGGCCGGTCAATTTCTGGTGCTGGGCGCCAAAGCCCGCGCCCTCTTCAAAGGCCGCGTCCATGTCAGCGCCGGGGACCTCCAGAGCCTGGCGTATCCGACCTTGCGCCACCGCATCCTGCTCAACTACCGCGCCGAGGCCGAAGGGATAACGGTGGAGGCAGTGGTTAAGCGGTTGCTCGAGACGGTCGAGCCGCCCATTGGAGTATGAAGAGCCCTTGGCCTTTGCTGCGGCGGCGCCGCTGAGAGCCTATGCGCCCTTTGAATCGTTCCTCCACCTCGGCGTGGCCGGCGGCTTCGCTGGTCGATCCGCGCACGTTGATGAGCATCCGCAATCTGGAACTGCGGGCGCGGGTGGTGGTCGAGGGTTTCTGGACCGGGTTGCATCGCAGCCCGTATCATGGGTTCTCGGTCGAGTTCACTGAGTACCGCCCCTATACGCCGGATGACGACCCGCGCTACCTGGACTGGCGCGTGTTCGCCCGGAGCGACCGCTACTTCATCAAGAAATTCGAGGACGAGACGAACCTGCGCTGCTATCTGCTGGCCGACACGAGCCGTTCGATGGCTTACGGATCGGTGGGCTACACCAAGGCTGAATATGCCGCCACGCTGGCGGCGACGCTGGCCTACTTCGTTTACCTGCAAGGCGACGCGGTGGGCTTGCTGACCTTTGACCAGGAAATCCGCGACTACCTGCCGGCGCGGCATCGGAGCGGGCACTTGCGGCAGGTGATGCTGGCGCTGGAAAAGCCGGCGCTGGGCCGCAGCACCAGCCTAAGCGCCCCCCTGGAGCGGATTGTGGAAATCGTTCGCAAACGCAGCCTGGTGGTGCTGGTTTCCGATTTCCTGGCGCCGCTGGAGCGGCTGGAATCCGACCTGATCGCCCTCTCGGCTTGCGGGCACGAGGTGATCGTCTTCCAGGTGCTGGACCCGGCGGAGCTGGCTTTGGATTTCGAGGCGCCGGCGATGTTCGAGGACGCCGAATCCGGGCGCACGCTCTTCATCGATCCGGGCGCGGCCCGGAAGGAGTACCGGCGCAAACTGGAGGCGCACTGCGAATCGCTGCGGGCAGCCTGCCAGCGGCTGGGCATCGCCTGCCAGCGCCTGGCGACCGACCGGCCGCTGGAACTGGCCCTCTTCGACTTCCTCCGCCAGCGGATGCAGCAGAAGCGCCGGATAAGGAGGGTGGCCCGAACGACCGCAGGAAGGTTTTAGTCCCCTCCAAGAGTATGCTGACGTTGCCGGAAATCCGAATGAAGGCAGGCCCATGAGCTTCCTGGCCCCAGTTTTTTTGGTTGGCGTGCTGGCGGTGGCGCTGCCGGTGCTCTTTCATCTGCTGCGGCGGACCACCCGGCAGCGCACCCTGTTCAGTTCGTTGATGTTCCTGCTGCCGTCACCGCCGCGGCTCACGCGGCGCAACCGGCTGGAGCATATTGTGCTGCTGCTCCTGCGCGGGGCGGTCGTCTGCCTGCTGGCCCTGGCCTTCGCCCGGCCCTTTTTCAGGAAGGCGGCTGCCGGCGCCCCGCCCTCGGCGGCCCGGCGCCTGGTAGTGCTGGTCGATACCAGCGCCAGCATGCGGCGGGCGAATCTTTGGACCGAGGCGCGGGATAAGGTGCAGTCCATTCTGCGGCAAACCGCCCCGGCGGACCAGGCGGCGGTGTTTACGTTTGATCGGCAGATGAACCCGGTGGTGAGTTTCGAGCAGTGGAACGCCGCCGGCCCCGGCGAGCGCGTCGCGCTGGTCACCGGCAAACTGGCTGGGCTTTCGCCCAGTTGGTCGGCCACGCACCTGGGCCGGGCGCTGCTCCAGGCGGCCGAGGCGCTGGCCGAGGCCGCCGGCAAGCCGGCCGCCGCACCGGGCCGGATCGTCCTCATCAGCGACCTGCAGGAAGGCAGCCGCCTGGAATCGCTCCAGGGCTACGAGTGGCCGCGAAACGTCGAGGTATCGGTCGTGGCGCTCAAACCCAGGCCAGGCAACAACGCGGCGCTGGAACTGATCAGCGAGCCGGACGATGCGGCCCCGCAGGCGGCCGCCACTGTCCGCGTGCGGGTGAGCAATGCCGCTGATTCGCGCCGCGACCGGTTCCAGGTCGGCTGGGCCCAGCCGGCCGGACGGAGCTTTGCCGGCACGGCGGTGGAAATCTATGTGCCGCCGGGCCAAAGTCGCGTCCTGCCGGTGCCCTGGCCGGAGACGGGAGTTGGCGCCGAGGTCAGCGTGCCGCCGGGCGTAGTGGGGCCGGCGTCCCGCCTGGCTCACGAGGGGTGGCCGGAGCGCATCCTGTTGCAGGGGGACGACGAGGATTTTGACAATACGGTGTTCGTGGTCCCGCCGGAGACCGAAAGGCTCAGTGTCCTTTATTGCGGCGGCGATTCGGAGAAAGACCCGACGCAGCCGCTTTACTTCCTGCGGCGCGCGTTCCAGGAAACCCGGCGGCAGGCGGTTCAGGTGGTCGTCCGCCAACCCGGCGGGCCGATGCAGGCGGCCGACCTCCAGGCGCCGAGGCTCTTCGTGGTGACCGACCCGCTGCCGGAGACGCTGGCGAGGGCGATGCGCGAGCAGGTCGCCGCCGGCAAGACGCTCCTGTTGGTCCTGAAGAGCGGCGCGCCGGCGCGGGCGCTGGCTGGCTGGCTCGGCCTGGAGGGCCTGGGTCTCGGCGAGGCTTCGCTCAAGAACTACGCCATCCTGGGCGAGATTGACTTCCGCCATCCGCTCTTTGCTCCCTTTGCCGACGCGCGCTTCAGCGACTTCAGCAAAATCCATTTCTGGAAATACCGCACTCTGGACGCGGGGGCGATCCCAGCCGCGCGCGTCGTGGCGAAGTTTGACAGCGGCGATCCGGCCCTGCTCGAGGTCCCAGTCGGCAAAGGCCGGGTGCTGCTTCTGACCTCCGGCTGGCAGCCGGCCGACAGCCAGCTTGCCCTGTCCACCAAGTTCGTCCCTTTGCTCTACGCGATGCTCGAGCACAGCGGCGCGGGCGCGCCCCTGCCAACGCAATACCACGTGGGCGACGTCATCCCGCTCGCCGCGGCTGATGCCGGAACCAAATCGGGTCTGGCCGTCCGTGCCCCGGACGGCTCGCGGGTGGACCTCGCCGCCGGAGAAACCAGTTTCTCCCGGACCCTGACACCGGGCATTTACACGCTCGCCTCAGCCCAACCGCCCAGGCGCTTTGCCGTCAATCTGGATGCCGCGGAGAGCCGCACCGCGCCGTTGCCGGTGGATGAGTTGGAGCGCTTGGGGGTGCCGCTGGCGCGGCAGGAAACCGCGGTGGGGCGGGCAGTGCAACGCAAAGTCCGGCTCCAGGATGCCGAACTGGAAAGCCGCCAAAGGCTCTGGCGCCTGTGCATCCTCGCCACAATCGGGGCGCTTTTGTTTGAAACCTGGCTCGCGGCGAGAACGACTAGAACAGTTACTAACAGCAGATGCCAATCGAACGTCATCTGAAGGCCCGACTGGAGCCGCTGGCGCGGCGGCGGCGGCAGTTGCGGCTCTGGTGGAGGGTGGCCGCCTGCTGGGCCGGCGCTGGCTTGGTTGGGCTGGGGTTGGTGGCGCTGCAACGGGCCAGCGGATGGACCTCGGCGCTGGCGTGCCCCGTGCTCGCCTTGCTCAGCGCGGGGGCGGTGAGCTGGGTGTTGCTCCGGCAGCGCCGGGAGGAGCCCGATTGGCGCGCGCTGGCCAGGCAAGTCGAGTGCCAACACCCTGACCTCGACGGTCGCCTGCTCACGGCCATTCAGCAGGCGCCCAAAGGCGGCGGGGCACTCGGCTTCATGCAGGAACGCCTGGCACGGGAGGTCCTGGCGCAAAGCTGCCGGGGCGATTGGGCCGCAACGGTGCCCCAGCGGCGTCTCAGGTGGGCGCGAACCGCGCATTGGCTGGCCTTGCTGCTGCTGGTGGCGGCCTTGTCCGGGCTGCGCACGAGCGGGGGCCGCCGCCTCCTGGCCAGGAACCCTGACTTTGGCCTGGGAGTCACGGTGTCACCCGGCGACACGCATCTGGAGCGGGGCGAGAGCCTGGTGGTGGTGGCGCGCTTCCGCGGGCGCCTGCCCGCCCATGTGGACCTGGTCATCGGGCAGACGCCGGATGTCACCCGGCGCATCCCGCTGGTGAAGAGCCTGTCGGACCCCCTCTTTGGCGGCAGTGTGCCGGAGGTGGCGAGTAACCTGGTTTATCATGTCCAATACGGCGCTCGGCGCACGCGCGACTTCAAGGTGACCGTGTTCGATTACCCGCGCCTGGAGCGCGCCGACGCGGAGGTGACATTCCCCGACTATGCCGCGCAGGCGCCCAAACACATCGAGAACACCCGGCGCCTGAGCGCGGTGGAAGGCTCGCGGCTGGACCTGGCGCTGCGGTTCAATAAGCCGGTGGCCGCCGCCCGGCTCGTGACCAAAGACAAAGCTCGCAATACCCTCACTTTGCTCCTGGGAACCAATCGCGCCCTGGCCACACTGAAGCAATTTCCGCTCACGGCCAGCAAGAGCTATGACTTGCAGCTTGTGGACGCCGACGGCCGGACCAATAAGACGCCGGCGCAGTTTGTGATCGAAGTCTCGAAGAACCGTCCGCCCGAACTGCGGCTGGCCGCCCCGCGCGGCGATCTCCGCCCCTCGCCGCTGGAGGAGATCGCCTTTGAGGGCACGGTTTGGGACGACTTCGGGGTCCAGGCTTACGGGCTGGGCTACACCGTGGCCGGCCAGGAGTTGCAGCTCCTAGAGTTGGGCCGCGCCGTGCCGGCCCAGGAAAAGCGTCCCTTTCATTATCTGCTCCGGCTCGAGGAACTGGGCGCGCAGCCCGACCAACTGATTTCGTGGTTCGTTTGGGCGGAAGACCTCGGCCCCGACGGCCAGGCCCGGCGCACCACGGGCGACCTGTTCTTCGCCGAAGTGCGGCCGTTCGACGAAGTCTTCCGCGAAGGCCCCAGCCTGGAGGGCAGCGGCGAGGGCGAAGCACAGGGCGGAGAGCAATCCGGCGACCAAGCCGGGCGGAGCGGCCGGTTGGTGGAAATGGAAAAGCAGATCATGATTGCCACTTGGAAGCTGCAGCGCCAGCGCGGCCAGCCTGCTGCCAGGCCAATCCAAAGTCCGAAATCCGAAACCCGAAACAAATCCCAACGCGAATCTCAGAGCGGTGAGCGGGGAATTCCCACCCGAACGCTCTCCCTGAGCATGGGTCAGGAGCCAAAGATGGTGGCGGCTCCCGGCTCTTGGGAGGTCACTCAACTCCGGGCCGCGCTGGGCTGGGCTTCCACGCCTTGGGTCACAGGTCGGGTTGCGGAAGGGGCCGCAGTTGGCGAGGCCGTATCGAATTCAAAGCGCCCCGGCGGCGGACGCTCATTCGCCCAGGACCAGCCGCCGAAACCGCCGGCGTTAGCGGACGATGCGGGAGTTGTGCTTGAGGCGCAAGCCCAGGCGCTGGAGCAGGCCAAGACCGCTTTGGGGCGCCAGTCTGATCCTCGCACGGCCGCTCTCTGGTCGAGGGCCATCCAGGAAATGCAGCGGGCCCTGGCTCGTCTCCAGGCCGCCACCAATTCGCCGGCCGCGCTGGCGGAGGCCCTGGCGGCGGAGCAGGCGGCTTACCAGGCCCTGCTCCAGGTGCAGGAACATGACTACCAGGTCTCCCGCCGGGGCAACCGGAATCAGCGCGGCAACGCGGCCGAGCGGCAGATGCAACGCCAGCTCGAGCAAATGGACTTGACGGAGTCCGACAACCGCTATGAACAGCCACGGCAGGCCCCACCGCCGGAGAGCGGGCAACGCCGGGAACAGTTGCAGGTGCTCAATCGCCTGCAAGAACTGGCCCAGCGCCAGCAGGATTTGAACGACCGGCTCAAGGAACTCCAGACCGCTTTGCAGGAGGCCCGCACCGAGGAGGAGCGGGCGGAAATCGGGCGGCGCCTCAAACGGCTCCAGGAAGAAGAGCAGCAGATGGTGGGGGACCTGGACGAGTTGCGGCAACGGATGGACCGGCCGGAAAACCAATCCAACCTGGCCAGAGAAGGGCAAGAGTTGGAGCAGACCCGCCAGGACCTGCAGCGGGCGGCGAGAGCGGCCGGGCAGGGGGCGGCCTCGCAGGCGCTGGCGGCGGGCAGGCGGGCCCAAGAGCAGTTGCGGCAACTGCGCGACCAGATGCGCCAGGCCAACTCGAGCCAGTTCGCCCAAGACCTGCGCCAGATGCGCGCCCAGGCCCGCGAATTGGCCCGGCAACAGGCGGACCTCCAGCAGCAACTGCTCAACGAAGCCGGCGCCAACCACAAGAGCTTGTCCGACTCCGGCCAGCGGCGGCAGATGGTCGAGCAATTGGCGCGGCAACGGGAGCGCCTGACCAACCTGGTGGACCGCGCCACGCAAGTGTCCGAACAGGCCGAAGGCCCGGAGCCATTGCTCTCGCGGCAGCTTTACGATACCGTGCGCCGCTTCAGCCAGGACAGCGCCAAGGACGTGAAAGAACTCCAGGAGCAACTGCTCCAGCGGCGCGTGATGACGCGCAACCTGCTCGACCAGCTCAGCAGTTCGGAGCCGGACGGCGCGAAGCTGCTCGACGCCACTTCCGAGTTGCTGCGGCTGGACTTCCTGCCCGAGGCCGGCGCGGTGGCCCAGCGCACCGGCCCGCGCCTTGAGGAGCTCAAGCGGGGCGTCGAGCGCGCCGCCGAGAGCGTGCTGGGCGACGACACCGAGGCGCTCCGCCTGGCCCAGCAGGAGTTGAACCGGCTGACCGAGCAGTTGCAGCAGGAAATGCAAATGGCCCAGGCCGAAGGCGGGGCCGCACGGACCAACCAGCCTCCCTCGGCCGGCGGGCAAACGGCGGGGCAGGACCGGCCCAACGCCGGTCAACCCGGCTCCCGCGAAAACCAGGGCAGCCCAGGGGTGCAATCGGCGGAGCGCCAAGCGGCCTCGGCCCGAAACGGACAGCCGGCCGGCGATGGGACCCAGCGCGCCGGCACAGGGCCAACCGGCCAACCGGGCGCCGAGGCCCGGAACGAGGCGGGCGGCGAAAGGCAAACCGCGGCAAACGGGCGCGCGGGCCGAGGGCCTGCCGACGACGCGGGGCGCAGCTCGAGCAGCGCGGGAGGCTGGTTCAACACCGCCTCGGCCGGGGGCCTCGGCGGCGACGCCGGGGGCAACTGGCCTCGGGATTTAAACCGGCTCCTGGACGAGCGCGGCTGGCGGCGGGAGGGGCCGTTGACCGGGGATGATTTCGTGTCGTGGTCGGAGCGGCTGCGGGATGTGGAGCAGATGATTGAGGAGGCGGACTTGCGGAATGAGGTGGCGGCGGCAGGCGAGCGGGCGCGGGTGCTGCGGCAGGCAGTCAAGCGGGAGCGCAAGAAACCGGACTGGGCGGTAGTGCGCTTGCAGGTCATGCAACCGCTGCGGGAGGTGCGCGACCGGATTGCGGAGGAACTGGCGCGGCGGCACTCGCGCGAGGCGCTGGTGCCCATAGACCGCGACCCGGTGCCCAACCGCTACTCGGAACTGGTCCGGCGCTATTACGAGGAGTTGGGAAAGGATAAGTAAAACGTTTTACGCATCCCGCATCCCGCGTGATGCGTCGCCCTCCCGTGATCATGCTGTCCGCTACTCTCATCGTCCCCCATTGGGCATGGTTGTGGCCGGTCGCGGGAGCGCTGGCGTGGGCGGCGCTGCTGTTGTTCGGCAGTTACCGGGCCGCGCCGCCGGGGACGGCGCGGTGGGTCTGCCCGTGCCTGAAGCTGCTGGGCCTGATGGCGCTGGCCTTTTGCCTGTTGGAGCCGCTCTGGTCGGCCCAGCGGGCCCGGCCCGGGGCCAACCTTTTCGCGATTGTGGCCGATAACAGCCAGAGCCTGTTGGTGAAAGACCGCGGGGCAACCCGGAGCCGGGGCGAGTTTCTTCGCAACCTGCTGAGTCCTCAACGCGCCCGTTGGCTGGGGACGCTCGAAGAGAACTTCGAGGTCCGGCGTTATTTGTTCGATGCGCGGCTGCAAACGGCCAAGGACTTTGACGAGTTGACTTTCGAGGGGCGGGCCTCGGCCCTGGGCGGCGCGTTGCGCACCCTGGCCGAGCGGTTCCAGGGCCGGCCACTGGCGGGGATATTGCTGCTGAGCGACGGCAACGCCACCGACCTGCGCGGCGTGTCCGAGTTGGGCGGCCTGCCGCCCATTTACCCGGTGGTGATCGGCAGCCGGGAGCCGCTCAAGGACCTGGCCGTGCAGCAGGTGCGCGCCACGCCGACCGATTTCGAGGACGCGCCCGTGTCGCTGCAGGTGGACGTCACCGCCAGCGGCTACGCCGGGCAAAGCATCGTCGCGCAGGTGTTCGAGCCGGCCGGCCGGCGGGTGGCCGAGCAAACGCTGCGGGCGCGGGGCGATAGCGACCAACTCGCGTTTCGGTTTGAGTTGCGGCCGGACCGGCCCGGGCTGTCGTTCTACCGCGTGGTTGTCCGGGCCAAGGGGGAACTGGGCGCGGCCAGGCTGGCGGAGGATTCAAAGGAAGCCACGCTGGTGAACAACAGCTCCGTGGTGGCCGTGGACCGCGGAGGCGGACCGCATCGTATTCTCTACGTTGCGGGGCGGCCCAACTGGGAATTCAAGTTCCTGAACCGTGCGGCGCAGGAGGACGAGCAACTACAACTGGTGGGCCTCATCCGCGTGGCCCGGCGCGAGCCTAGATTCAATTTCCTCGGTCGGGCCGGCGAGAGCAGCAACCCCCTGTTCCGGGGCTTCGGCAACCAGTCGGCTGAGGAGGTCGAGCGCTATGATCAGCCGGTGCTCATGCCGGTCAATCCGCGCGACCAATTCGAGCTTCGCGGCGGTTTCCCCAGCGCGGCGGAGGAATTGTATGCCTATCAGGCGGTGGTGGTGGGGGACCTGGAGGCGGAGTTTTTCACCCCGGACCAGGCCGCGCTCCTGCAACGATTCGTCGCCGAGCGTGGGGGCGGTTTTCTCATGCTGGGCGGCATGGAGTCCTTCCAGGAGGGCAAGTATCAGCGCACGCCGGTCGGCGACATGCTGCCGGTTTACCTGGACCGGGCGGAGGCAGGCAAGGCCCCTGGTCCGTTGCGCCTGACACTCACACGCGAGGGCCTGCTGCAATCCTGGGCGCGGCTGCGCAATAACGAAGCAGACGAGCAAGCGCGGCTGGCGGGCATGACGCCCTTTCAAGTGCTTAATCGCGTGCACGGCATCAAGCCCGGCGCCAGCGTGATTGCCACGGTCCAGGACGCTGCGGGCAAGACCTTTCCGGCGCTGGTGGCGCAGCGGTTTGGCCGCGGCCGGACGGCGGCGCTGACGGTCGGGGATGTGTGGCGGTGGGGACTGCATGATGCCGACGCGCATCGCGACATGGACAAGGCCTGGCGGCAACTCCTGCGCTGGCTGGTGACGGACGCGCCGAAGCGCGTGGACCTCACCGCCGAGCGCCAACTGGAGGACCCGAACGGGGCGGTGTCGTTGCGCGTGCGGGTGCGCGACGCGAAGTTCCAGCCGCTGGATAACGCCAGCGTCAGCCTCGAGGTGCGGCGCCTCCCGGCCGAAGCGACCACCGAGGGCAAGACCAACTTCATCCGCCTCCGCGCCGAGGCCTCGGCGGCCGAGCCGGGCCTCTATGAAGCCACTTACCTCCCGCGCGCCAGCGGAGGCTACAAGGTCACCGCGAGCGTGACCAACGCGGCGGACCTGGAGGTGGGCCGCGCCGAGGCGGGCTGGAGCACCGACCTGGCGGCCGAAGAATTTCGGTGCCTGGCTCCGAACGTGGCGCTGCTGGAATCGCTGGCCCGCAAGACCGGCGGCGAGATGGTCCGCGCCGACGCCCTGGACCAATTTGCGCGCCGGGCGCCGCTGCGGGCGGCGCCGGTGATGGAGGCCTGGACTTACCCCCTGTGGCACACGCCGGCCATGTTCAGTTTCGCCCTGGCCTGCCTGCTCGGCGAGTGGGGCCTGCGCCGCTGGAAAGGATGGGCATGAGCGTGGGAAGTCCGAAGGGCGCAGTCCACCACTCGGGGCGGGGGAGAGCGGAGGCGGCGGCGAGGAGCAGGGAGCACAACCAGGGTGTCTGGCGGCAGAAGAGCGTCACGATGGCGGAGCGTTCATCTTGTCGAAGGTTTAGAGTCTTTGGTCGCAACATCTACGTTTTTGCGTTTGGAGGGGCCTGATTCTTCGGCGCGGAGCGCCGCATTTAACGCGGCGGGGAAAGGCCCACGTTGCTCTTCCCACTCAGGAATTGACGCTTCGCTCTTGGTTGCGGCTCCGCCGCGTTAAGACTTGGGACTTGGGGCCTCGGCTCGCCTGCTTGTGCCTTGCGCTGGTGGTCGGCGCCGCCTTTGGTGCGGTCGCGGCCGGCGACTCCTCCGCGGACCGCGTCACGGTCATCCTGGTCATGGGCGCGGCGGGAGAAGCTGAGCTGGGCACCAACTTCCTGCGGCAGGTCAGCCTCTGGGAGAGGGCCTGCGCGGAGGCGGAGTGCCGGCGCCTCACGCTCGGCCTGGAGCCCTCGGCGCAGGCCAGCGATTATGACCGGCTCAAGGAAACGCTTGCCGCCGAGCCCAAAGAGGGCCTGGGCGCGCTTTGGCTGGTCCTGATTGGCCACGGCACTTTCGATGGCCAGCAGGCCAAGTTCAACCTGCGCGGCCCGGATGTCTCGGCCGCCGAGTTGGCGCTTTGGCTGCGGCCCTTCCGCCGTCCCCTGGTGGTCATCAACACCGCTTCGTGCGGGGCACCGTTTCTGAACCTGTTGTCCGCCACCAACCGGGTCATCATCACCGCCACCCGCAGCGGCTACGAACAGAACTTTGCCCGCTTCGGAGGATACTTCGCCGAGGCCCTCACCAACCCGGCCGCCGACCTCGACAAAGACGGCCAGGTGTCGCTCCTGGAGGCCTTTTTGACCGCCTCGCACCAGGCCAGCGAATTCTACAAGGTCCAGGGCCGGCTGGTGACCGAGCACGCGTTGCTGGACGACAACGGCGACGGGTTGGGCACGCCGGCGGATTGGTTCCGCGGGCTGCGCGCCGTTAAGCGACCCAAAGACAATGCCGGGCTGGATGGTTTGCTGGCCCAGCAATTTTGTCTGGTGCCCAGCGCGTCCGAACGGAAGCTGACCCACGAACAGCGCGCCCGCCGCGATGCCCTCGAGCGGGCCGTTTTCCTTCATCGTGAAAAGAAGGGCCAAGTGAACGAGGAGCAGTACTACCGCCAACTGGAAAAGCTCCTGCTCGACCTGGCGCGATTTTACGAAGCCGCACCTGGCGGGGTGGCAAATCCGCCGGACGGGCGAGATTGAACGGCTTGAAGCGCCAAATGAATGCCTCGCCGGCCAGACTAATCCGCCCCCTTTTCCAGCCGTTAATCAGGACCTGGCTCACCGCCTGGTGCGCTGCGCTCTGCCTCTCTGCCTGCGCGCCCCTGCCCACGCGCGCTGCGCCGCGCGAACTCTTCGCCGCCATCCGCCTCGGCATGTCCCGGGCCGAGGTCGAAAAACTCCTCGGCGCCCCGACCGCGCCCTCGACGCCGCCGGACCAGGGGGTTTGGTATCTGCCTCCGCCGATCATCGAACCCTACGAAACCCCCTTCGCGCCGGGGACCATCGGCCTGACCTACTCACCCGGAAGAAAAGTCACGTCCAAAGTGCTCAACCCCCAATTGCGCGACTGATCCAGATTCACTTCATCGCCTTCAACACCGCCACAAAGCCGCCGTAGAATTTCAATGCGCTCATGGCCCGCAGGCTAACCCCCGCCGCTGCCAGTCACCACGAGAATGTGGAAATAAGTGGAAATAAGCGGAAAAACAGAAACCGATTACGAGGACGAGGGCGATTTGTTGGCGGCGGTTTGGGGCTGGCAATGGAACAGACAGGCCCCGTGGGGCGGCAGGTCCAGATAGAGGCCCTGTTGCTGCAAGTCCTGCCCGGCCCGGCGGTACTGCTCCTGGCTCAGCAGATCGCGCAGAAGCCACTGGTGGGCCGCGAGGCCGGCCGGGTTCAGCGGGGCATAGCACTGGCTGCGGTGAGGGGCGAGATTCACGGCCACCAGATCGAATTCCGGCGGGCGCGCCTGCCATTGGACCAGGACGAAATTCTGCGCGGTCGGGTTCTCCGGCCAGGCGGCGCGCGGGGCCGGCAACTCGGCTCGCCCTCGCCCCACCGCGGTCGCGGGCAGTGTCGTCAACAGTCGCTCGTAGAGCTCCTCAATCTCGGGCTGCGGCGGTTCCGCGGGTGGGCGCAACAGTTGCACCGGCACCCTGAGGCGGGCGCCGGCGAGTTGGCCTTCGTGCAAAAAGCGCATCCCCGGCAAACTCATTACGAGCACGGCGGCGGCGCGGTGCTCCGCGGGCGAAAGGAGGGAGGCCACGCGGGGCTCGTCGTGGTTCTCGAGGAAGTGCGCGCCCGCGGCCAGGCCCTGCGGCCCCAAGCCGAGCAAGTGGCGCTGGACGCCGGCGGCATCCCGGGCCATGAGCTTGTCATAGAGGTCCTTGTCGTAAGTGTAATCGAAGCCCAGGGCCTGCAACCGCGGTCCCAAACCCCAATAAGCCTCGGCCAGGAAAAGAAAATCCGGCCGGGTTTGTTTCACCGCCGCAATGGCCTCGGGCCAAAACTCCGAGCCGGGCGCGGGGCCAGGGGCCGGGAAGTGCGCCCAAGTCCGGGCGAACACGTCGTTGAGCGGGAGCATGGCCATGTCGCAACGGAGGGCATCGCAACGGGCGGCCACGGAGCGGAGCAAGCCGGTCATGGCGGCGCGGGTGGCCGGGCGGCGATAGTCGAGCTGGGCGGTGTCGGTCCAGCCCGGGAAGTTCGGGTCTTTGCCATGCGCCAGCCACCGGGGGCCAAGGCCGGTCTCCTGCCGAAAGGTGCCCGGGCGTTGGGTCGGACTTTGCACGAACAAATCCGGCTGTTCGCTTAGCCAGCGATGATCCAGGCCGAGATGGTTGGGCACAAAGTCCAGCAGAAGCTTGAACCCCTGCGCGTGAAGCCGGTTGCGGAATTGCGCCAGGCCCCCTTCGCCACCGAGGGCCGCCGGGACCTGGTAGTCGCCAATCGCGTAAGCTGAGCCCGCCACGTCCTCCGCGCGCCAGCCAGGCAAGACCTCGCCATAGCTGCGCCGCAGAGGCGGGGCGGCGAGCGCCTGCTCCCGGGCGCGGGGTCCCCTGGTCCAGACGCCCATCAGCCAGATATGCGTGAAGCCCAGCCGCTGCCAGCGCTCCAATTGAGCGGCGGGCACGTCGGCGAGGGTCACGGGGCCGCCGCGGGCTTGGGCCAGCGCCCGCAGCCAGCAAGGGGCGTTGATTTCATAGAGCAGCGGATGAGCCATGGGGAGGGTGAGGCGTCAAGGGTGAGGGGTGAGACGCGGAGCCCCGCCGCGGCAATGGAAGGACGCAACCTTGCAGCTCCGGCAACCAGGCAGCGGCGCCGCCGCATCCCGACATCGCCGCCAATTCGACCTCAGCCGTGCGCACCGCCGCATCCCTCCGCCCTGTACGGGGAAACATAGCATCCTTCCGCCCTGTAGGAGCGGAAACATACCAGCCCAGGGCAACGCGACGCCAAAGGCGTCGCTCATACCAGCCCAGGGCAAGGCCCGCCGGAGCGCAGCGCAGGCGGGCCGCCGCCCTGGGTAAAGTCGAAAAACCGACCACCCCCCTCCCATGCGCTCCCAGCGCATGGGAGGGGGGAAGGGGGGAGGGCTTCCGCCACCGCTCGAGGGCAGTGTCAGGATGAGCCCCAGCGGCTGGGCGCGACCTGAACCTCGCCTGGCTGGTTGGACTCGCTGGCGGCTGCCGCCTGAAGGCGGCGCCGCTGCGCCCACAAACATCACGTCTGTCGCGCGTCACCAGTTGAGGACCTTGAGCGCCTTGGTGGGGTTGGAAACGCGCAGGATGAGCAAGCCCTTCCTGGCCTCCGGGGGTGTGGCGCTGTAGCAATACTCGATATTGATTTTGGCGTCGGCCAGCTTGTGGGCCAGTTTAGCCAATTCACCCGGCTTGTTGCTGCCCTCGACCATGAGCACGTCATCTTCGACCACCAGCGTGCCGTGCTCTTCGAAGACATGCAACGCCTTGCGGTAATCGCTCACCACTAGGCGAATGACGGTATGGTCCACCGTGTCGCTGGTGGCAATGGCATAGATGTTAAGCTTGGCCGCCGCCAGCGCCGAGGCGACGCTCGCCAGGGTGCCGGGGCGGTTGTCCAAAAAGATCGCCAGTTGTTTTGTGATTTGCATAGTCGGCCTTGATTGGTGATTCCAAGTTGCATTGCCAGTCGAACCTTGCCCATAAGTGCCTTGCCCCATAGTAACCCATTCGCCCGCCCTCGCCAAATGGGAAGTGGAAGAAACAGGGTGATGGATTGTTCTATCCTTCCTGCCCGTCGCCTGCTAGGGTCCGGTCATGGCTCTGGATGCTACCGCCCGCCGGCGCTGGTTTGGCGCTTTGGTTCTGGCCGTCGCGCTGGCCATGCTGATTGCGGGTCAAACCGTCCTCCGGGGAGGCCTCAGCGCCTTGGGATTCATGTTTTATTGGCTGGTCTGCCTGGTCTTGACCGGCTTGGCGATCGTCGTGGCCCTTCGCGATCTGCGGGCGCTCCGGCGCCGGAACCTCGAGGAACAACGCAACCTGTTCCAGGCCACCCTCAAGCAAATCGCCACCGAAGCCCGGACCAAACCACGCCGCCAGGTCCCGCCCGGCCCGGCCGAACCGGGCCACACGGTCGGAAAAATGTGAGCCGCGCCCCCACAAATCCGCTGCCTGCGTTTTTTTATTGAATTCCTGCGGCGGCTTTGCTTTATTGGTCGTGCAGCGGACGAGTATGAAACCTGCGGGCGTCAGCATCGAGTTGCCGGAAGAGCTGTCCGAGCGGCGGCGGGCGGCCCTGCTCAGCCTGCTGGCGGACGAAGACCCGGCCGTCTATCAGGCCGTTCGCCGAAAAATCCTTTCCCTTGGCCCGTCCGCGGTCAGTTGGCTGCGGCCGCACACGCTGAGCCGCGAGCCGGCCTTGCGCCGGCGCGCGCAGGAGATTATCCGCCACTTCGACCGGCAAACCGCCGACAACGCCTTCCTGGCTTTCTGCCTGAAACACGGCGAGGAGTTCGACCTGGAGACCGCCGCGTGGCTGCTGGCCCAAACCCGATACCCCGACATCAATATTGAGGCCTACCGCGCGCTGCTGGACAGCTACGCAGTTGAGTTGCGGGAGCGGCTGGGTCCCGCCGACCAGGCCAGGAAGACCCTGGGCACCATCCACCACTACCTCTTCTCCGAACTGGGCTTTACCGGCAACGAAACGGATTATTACGACCCGGAAAACAGCTATTTGAACCGTGTGCTCGACCGCCGCACGGGCAACCCGATCAATCTTTGCCTGCTCTATCTCCTGCTGGCCCGGCGCCTGCGGCTGCCCATCGCCGGCATCGGCCTGCCCGGCCATTTCGTTTGCCGTTACCAGTCCACGGCGGCGGAGATTTACCTGGACGTCTTTAACCGCGGGAAGCTCCTGACCAAAGCCGACTGCATTAACTACCTGGTCCAGGCCAATTTCAGCGTGCGCGACGATTACCTGGCGCCCATCAGCTCGCGCCGCCTGCTCCTCCGCATCTGCGCCAACCTGCACCAGATCTATCTCCAGCTCGAACTGGCCGAAGAGGCCACCCGCCTCCAGCGCTACCTCGTCGCCCTCGCACGCTAGGGGGCTGCCGGGAAATAAACTAGTGGGGCATCGACCACCCGCTCCAAAATGCCGTCCGGCCCCGCTGCTGCGCCGAGGCCAAAGGCGAGCGCAAACGGCCGAGCTCTCGGAATTTCTCAGAAGTTATTCGCGTTGGCATTTCGTCTCGGGTAAATGTATTGTCAAAACGAAACGTGCTCGCGCTGCCGACAGAACTTCGCCCCGTAGGTGAGGGCTTGTTGCGCGTCAGGTTCTCCGAGGACCTACTGCGTTCTGACGTCCCTTTCCCGGACGGAACGAGGAAGGCGGGGCTGTTGGCGTTTTCCGACCGCCCTTTGGATTCGCGGACGGCAGCGTTGGTCGCTCTTATGGGACCGCAGTTTACCGAGGCCGACGTTTCGTCTGCGCGCCCACTTGGCGCGCCGCTCGTCTTCGGCTGTCTGCCGGACCGTTATCAGGTGTGGAAACAGGGGGCAGAACGGCCGCGGTTTCTCTGCCCGCTCACGCCGTCCGAGGTGCCTGGCTTCTTCCAAAAACACGCCGCGGAACTGGCGCCGGATGCCATCTATCGCGCGAAGACGTGGGCGCGCCTGGAGAGCACTTACCAACTCGATTTCGTGGATACCGGGTTGCTGCCGGTCGTCGAGGAGGCGGCTGGAGAGAAGCTGCGCAACGTCATTGAGCGGGTGGTGAGTTCCGCTCGAGAACGGCTCGGCTGGACCGAGGTCTCGGACAACGATGGGCGCTGGCTGTTGCAGGCGACCTTTTGGTTGCTCGCCGCGAAGATTCTTCAGGACAAAGAGGTGCCGGGCTTCGTCCGGTTGGCTCTCACAGACTTGGACAGCGTCTATGAGCGGCTCTCGAGGCATTACAACAGCGGGAACCCGAAACCTGTTCCGGTGGGCGGCCGCGACCGGCGCGAGGCATTGGAAGCAGCGGCCGCCGACATCCAGAATTTGGGCCACTGCGGGCTCGTCAGCACGGAAGCCCTGGCCCATCTTTACGAAAGCGCGCTGATTGACCGTGCAACCAGACAGCGGTTGGGTACGCACAGCACTCCGCCTTGGCTGGTGGATTACATCGTGGGCCGGCTTCGTCCGTGGATTAAGGAGATGCCGCCGAGGGGGCGCCAGGTTTTCGAACCAGCGTGCGGCCATGCGGCTTTCCTCATCTCAGCGATGCGCTTGCTAGGTGAGTTACTGCCGTCCGATTGGCGCGAACCTCGCCAATCCTACCTGCGTCGTCGTCTGCACGGAATGGAGCGTGACCCCTTCGCGCTCGAAATTGCCCGTCTGTCGCTGACGCTCGCCGACGTGCCGAATCCGAACGGCTGGGCCCTAACGGAAGCCAACATGTTCCCGGGCGACCGGTTGGAACGCTCGGTGCGCGAAGCGTCCATCGTGCTTGGCAACCCGCCTTTTGAGCCGTTCGAGGCGGGCACTCGCAAACAAGGCTGGCTGCCCAACAAGGCGGCCGAGACTTTCCGCCGGGTGGTGGAGAATCTCCAGCCCGGCAACGTGTTTGGTTTTGTGCTGCCACAGACCCTGCTCCACAGCCAACAGGCGCGCGCGCTACGCCAAGTGCTGTTGCGCGACTACGAGATTTCCGAAATCAGCCTTTTCGCCGACAAGGTGTTCCGCTACGGGCAGCCGGAGAGCACCGTCATCATCGGTCGCCGTTTTGCGCAAAACGCGCCGCGGCACTTCGCTGCGCGTTACCAGCGCATCCGTGAAGGGCAGGTTGCGGAATTCAGCCGGACGTATGCCGCGAGCAGCGAGATGACGGTCAAGCGGGAACGGTTGCTCGCGGCGGAAGACGCTTCGCTGGTTGTGCCGGAACTTGATGATTTGTGGCAGGCGCTCGCCGGGATGAGACGTCTGGAGGACTTTGTGAAACTCGGAAAAGGCTTCGAACACAAATCCGCTGACGACCCGACATTTCCCCCAGGAACTCTCAAAGAGTCGCCAACTGAACAGCAGGGTTTGGAGCTCGGCTTCGCAAATTGGTCTGGACACGAGCTTACGCATTTTCTCCCTCGTCTCACTTGGCTGAACCTCGACCCAGCCACGATTAGGCGGCCGGGCATCGGACTCGAACGAGACAAGCCCCAAGTGTTGCTCAACCACGCACCAACTAGTCGGGAAGCGTGGCGGTTGAAAGCGCTAATTGACAAAACCGGCCGTTCGGCCAAAGGCCGTTTCACAGTCATCCGGCCCCTAACTTCGGGAGTCTCTTTGCTGACGCTTTGGGGATTGCTCAATGGGCCGCTCGCAAATGCCTTCGCATATTGCCGGTCTGGAAAGCGCGACGTTTTGTCTCGCGACATCCGAATGCTGCCGGTCCCCAACCTGACGGCTTGCGATCTCGCTCCTTTGGAGAAAGCCGTCTCCGAGTATCTTGCCATCGCGCGGGCAGTTTCTTCGCCGCCGCCGCCCAAAAACCGCAGCGGTCGAAAGGACAAGTCGACAGCGCAAATGGAGTTCTTCGGCGGTGAACCAGGAGCCGCCGTCAGCGCCGCCGAATCCGAGCGGCTCAAGTTCCTCCACTGGCGCGTCGATGCCGAGGTTCTCCGGCTCTACGATCTCCCGGCGAAGCTGGAGCGGCGGCTTCTCGACCTGTTCGGCAGGGTTCGCCGGCGCGGTGTGCCATTCCTGCAGACGGGGTATTTCCCGAATGGCTACACCGACCTCGACCGACTCAGTGACCTCCTCGCCATCACGGTGGATTGGGAAAAAACAAATCGGCGGCGCGGTAAGCTCATGGACTTGGAGGATGAAGGCCGGCTCACGCCCGCCCAAGTGGAGGAGTTGGCGAACCTGCAACGACTGGCGGACGCGCTGCTTGGTCTGATGCAGCCCTGGAAGCCAGACGAAGTGGATCGCGCCGTGGAGCGGGCAAAGCAGCGGGGGGTATGGAAGGAGTGACTTCAGCCGCTGAGCCGTTCGCGTACCCGACCGAGCCGCATTGCCGCCGACACGGGCCGGCGGGCTACACAAACTACCAAAGCTACCGTCCGTGGCTGGAAGACGAATTTGATTTCCGCTGTGTCTATTGCCTGAAGCGCATGGTGTGGGCGCCGACGGATGTCTGGACTGTGGACCACATCATCCCACAGGAGGAAGCCAAGGGGCTCGCCTGCCTTTACGACAACCTCGTCCTTGCTTGCCAATGCTGTAACCGCTTCAAGTCGAACAAACGCGTGCCCGACCCTTGCCTCGTGGCTTACGGCCAATGCTTGCGCGTCGGCTCCGACGGCACAGTCATTCCGCTGAATAAAATTGGAAGCCGGCTCGTGTGCGACCTGCGATTGAACGAGCCGCGCTACCGGCGATGGCGATCGCAACGAATGCGAGAACTGCGTGCCCTTCTTCTGTGCGATCCGGAAGGCTATGAGCTGGTCATGGGATTCCCAAGAGACCTGCCCAACCTGAGTGCGCTGAGGGTGAAATCGAACAGCCGTCCTGAAGGCATCGAAGAAAGCTGGCTCGCGAAACGGCTGCGAGGCGAGCTGCCGAAGGTTTACTGATTTCGCGGCAGCGCCGCGGGACTCATGTTGCAGGCGGCGGGATGGGCATGCGGGGCGGGGCGGTTTTCCACATCAGATCAATCTCCGCCGGGGTCAGGCCGTAGGCCTGGTTGACGAGGTCGCTGAGCGCGCGCTCCAGTTTCAGGGTTTCGGCGGCGAGGGCGCGGGCGGGTTCGACGCTACAGCAGAACTTAGGTAGGATAGCTTGCTAAAGAAGTTAGTCATGCGGAACCTTTGAGCCTCTCGTATGCGCCTCCCACCAACGCTCGCTATTCCCTGAGAACTCTACAAATTCAAGGGTATTGACGTAGTAGTCCGCGAATGCGGGCGCCTTGTTGAGCCTCTGAATTGCTTCCACCAGGGATTCTTTTCGTGTGGCTCTCCACTGGCGCGGAAAATCAATTACCAACGGCGTCACTTGCGAAACGCCGCCCTCTTTTAAATGCCTCTCGTATTGAAGGAAGCAGTCAGCTTTGAACCCGCCGTTGAATGGCGGCTCGCGAAACTCATTGCTCAGTGTGATGCCTATCCACTTCTGAGCCTTCTGAGCATTCGCAGCCTTCACGATAGGTTCGCCAATGAAAACTTTCTCGTCAAGATTCAGCCGCGCTTTCCCAACGCTGATTGCTCCGCGAAGCGGTAACTCAATTTCGATTGAGCGGCATAGAACCTCTTTCAGAGAGTTAGCTAATGCCTCCAAGTGATGAACGTCATAGGGACACCAGAAGATGATGGTGTCACTGAAGTAGAAAGAGTCTATTCGCTCGTAACCGAAAAAAGGATGGCCAGCTCTGGCGCTAAAAAACATGCCGTCCCTTTGTTGCTTTTCTACTGCCTGGATGAGCTGCCTGTACTTTTCGTAGAGGCTTTCGAGTCCAACGCTTTGAACAAGGCTCGAGAAGCCAAGCACATCAAGAAAACAAAAGAGTTGGTCTCGTTCCTGCGTGGCCATCTGATGCTCCTTCGTGCCTAACGCTCCAGATGAGCGACCGGAGCTGGAATAAGCAATCGCGACAGCCTTGCAAGCCAATATCCGAACTGCGAACGCCCGCTCCGGTTCCCTCGATGTGCTTTGTTCCGCTCCGTTTTCAAAGGAGGTGCTCCAGTGCCTTCCTTAGCGCCGCTCGAAAGGCCTCGATCCCGATAAACCCTGCGCCGCCCTTAATCCATCCTGGGAATTTCGCCTGGACAGGCACGTTGGCCCGGCCGCCGATGTAACTTTCGATGACGCGGTAAAGCTCATGAAAACCGTGCAGCGCGCTTGGGCTGTCCAGCCGGGCTATGGAGACCTCGCCAATTTTGTCACCCGTCAGTTTGAAGAATACGACACAGGGTGGTGTGGCCTCTCCGGCGACGCCCAATCTGGAGAGAAAGTGAGAGTTGAAGTATGTTGCCAACTCCTTGCTTCCTGAATCCAAATAAAAGATGGTGAGATTGTTACCTGACAGTCGGTCAAGCTGGGCAAAGGCGCCTTGGTCCTCAAGGATCTTTTGAAGATCTCTGTCTTCAAAGTTGTAAAACATGAGCGCAAACGCCTTGGCCTTCCTGAGCCGCAGGTGCTCGCGGCACAACTCGTCGAACCTCTCGTGGAATTCCGAGATGCTATAGCCGATGCCCTTGCCCTTGCCTTGTTTGAATATTGGGTTCATAAGCTCTTGCCAAATCGCTGATCATCACGTCGTTTTGCCCCGATATTATGGTTTGGCGGGGTTTTCGGGCAGTTCCGCCCTGATATTGGGAGGGCCGATGTCAGGGTAACAAGTCGACAGATACCGGCTGCAGTCCGGCGGGACACCAGCAAGAGCCCGCAGTGAGGCGCGAGGCCTCTGGTCGGCGCTGCTTTTCCCACGCTCCGGTATTTCCATGCGCTCAGTTAAACAGACACGGCCGTGTGCGGCAAGGACCAAATTGCGGGGCGCGGGGCACCTCCACGGCGGCATGGAGCCGGCTGGTGGGAGGGACGAAAGGGGCTGGTAGAACGCATGGGACGATTGGACAATGGCAAATAGCCGAGCCCCCCTTTACGGGCCGGTTGGCTGGGGAAGATTTTGGGGACGTGATGTTGCGGGGGGCGGGATGGGCATGCGGGGCGGGGCGGTTTTCCACATCAGATCAATCTCCGCCGGGGTCAGGCCGTAGGCTTGGTTGACGAGGTCGCTGAGGGTGCGCTCCAGCTTCAAGGTTTCGGCGGCGAGGGCGAGGGCGGGTTCAATGCTGCGGGTGTATTCGGCCCGCAGGGCGTGAACGCCGGCGGCGGTCAGCGGCAGTTTCTTTCCCCGGATGCGCTTCACCTCGCCCACCCAGGTGTCGGAATCGAGTTCGGTCACCGCGAGAAGTTTGTTGCTGGGCTTTTCGATCTCGTATTCCACCCGCAGCCAGTCGAGCAAGGCCGAGCAACGGAAGGGCTCCGGTCATAGAATTTCCGCACATTGTTGTGTAAGTATAACGGCCGACCCATGACCCCTTTCAGAACCACGCTTAGCAGTTTACGTAGGTAATTGGGAATCGTCCCCTGCTGGAGAGATACGACTGCACAGAACAGTCACGGTATTTGGGGGAGAGTTCCGGGGCGATTCTCCCAAGAAACTCCCACCGGCCCGATACCTGCACGTCGCGGAGGGGGCGGGTGTTGTAGGGGGTGGTGCCGGCTGGATGCCAGCTCTGAATCTCGTAAACCTCACGAACGACGCCCTGGAAGACAGCGAATCCATACCGTGCCCGGTGGCGACGCTCTCCCAAAGGCCAGACTCCACGGGTGGCTTCGTACAGCGCCTCTGCGGTCATGTGCGGACGGTAGAGACGGTTGATTCGGATCAGCAGCGCGGGCTCCTCGATGCGGACTGGTGGGGCACCGTAAAGAACCTCAAGTTCGGAAAGCGGCAAGCGGCCAAATTGCAGGCTACGGAAGCCCCTCACTACATTGGTGAGGGTGCGACCGGGGCGCAGAACGTCGATGACTGCCCCTTCGACCCGCAGTGCCGTTTCTTCGTCCGTCATGCCATGGGCTAAAATGTCGATTTGAGGATCGAGCCCGGCCTGTTTCAACTCGGCGATGCGCCGAGTCTTTTCGCTTTCTCTGGTTTCGTCCAGGTGAGCAAGGGCGCGTCCACTGCATCCTTTGCCGACGTAGAAGATCTCTGAGTTTCGAGGGTCGACGTAAGCATAAACGTAAAAGCCGAGTTTGGCGGCAACCTCAGGCCTGATGCTCGGGTATGTGGAAGATGTCGGTTTCATGGCTCTGGGGATGAGAAGATAGGCTGGCGAGGAGAGGCTGTGGAGGGGAAAGCGGCGCACGGGCGCGGTACCCGAACCCTTAGCGAAGGCTCCGACGCTCGACGCGGCCGTCGGTTCTGATGGGAAGAGCAACGAATTGGGGGCGGAAGAGGTGCACGGGATGGTGCCGATTCTGAAGCGCACCGTGGGTGGCTACATTTCGCCGTGGCGGAACTCGCCGAATGTTCTGCAGAGCCTCTTGCCTTCACGCAGATGCTTCCTGCCTACAGGGGTAATAGCCAGTTTTTCTTGAATCACGTAATTCACAAGATCCCAGAAACGCTCCGCTGAAAGGTGGTTCCGTGTCCGCTTCTTCAGGTGGAATTTAGTCTTGATGTGTCTTCCCAGCTTCGCCCAGCTTGTGTCCTCGTTCGGCTCGATGGGCCGCATGAACTTCACATACAGGTCGCAAAGGTATTCGATGTAGTTGGTCATGTTCGCATCGGCCCCGATGCTGTTGGCGGGGTAGCTGGTGCCTGACGGTTTGGGTGCAGCCGTTCTGATGGTAATGGGTGCCTGACTCGCCCCTCCGATGGCGATAGATACCCCTCCGTGCGTTGCTGAAGCTCTCGCGCCGCCGTAAGCGGTAGTGTCGCCAGTGTTTCTCTTGCTCTTCGCCGTCTTGGCGAGGTGCTTCGCTAGAATCAACATGGCCTGACGCGCTTCGGCCTGAGAAAGCTCGATCGGCTCTGGGGTCCGTTGCTCGTGGGCGCGCTTCGCGCCTTGGAGCCAATCCGCTGTGTATTCCTCTGGGCTGCCATCGACGAGTTTGTGGCAGGTGCTGCAAAGGAGGATGAGATTCTCGAACTCATCCTCCCGGGTTCCGGCCAGCGACAAATCATAGCGCGCGCCACCTTTCCGCCGGGCACGGATGTGGCAAATTTCGCCGACCACCGTCTCGCCGATGATGATGGGGCTCTTGCAGTCACGTATTGCGCATTGATTTCGGGACATGCCGAAGAGGCGCTTCATTGTCGAATCTTTGATGGCCATATGAAAATAAAGAACTTGTTTAGCTCGCTTCGGATGGAGTGCGAACTGGGCAGCCTTTTCAACAGCCGGACCCCTGGTGACTGATCTTTCCGCGACGGCTGGCTTCGCGGGGGGACTGGAGGCATCAAGGAGTTTGGAATACCCCTGCTCGCGGTCTTACGGCAGCCAGTTGTTTGCAACGCATCCATAATCTTTACCACGGCATTGATAAGCCTTGTCAAAGGGACTGGCAAGGTCGCAGATTCGGGAAAATGACAGATGCACTTTCCCTACTTCTGAACACGTGCAGTTTTGACCCGCGTGTCGCCAATGCTTCGCTTGTTCGTTCCAGCAATAGTTTTAAGGGCGCTCAAAATGTCCTTGAAAATTGCGTGCTGAATTGCCCCAGCCTTCGCGCCTGTTTTGTAATTTCTACGGTGATAGCTCTGCCATTCGGGGCGAAGGTGAAAATGTGGCATCTCCTCCAAAATGATTTGTTTGCCTGTACGCCAGTAATCCAAAACGTGATCCGTGTTGAATGGACGGCGAAGTTTCTCGAGGCTTTTCGTCCACACAGGAAGTACTCGATAACGGCCTTGATACTTGGGCAATTCGCGCCGCTTTTTGGCCTCGTCCCAGCCCATACTGTCCATTGTTTTCTCGTAGGCACTCAAGGGAATGGGATGTTTGACGCCGTAGCCATAGACCTCCGCCCAAAGGGGCAACCGATCTTCATAAGTGTCCAAGGTCAAATCAATCGTCGCGATAATCGCGTAGGCATACCGCACAGGCCACGTTTGCTGAACGATGTGGCGTGGGTTTTTTTGCAGTTCGCCATACATGCTCAGGTCTCCGAGCTTAGTAAATTCCAGAAGTTGGCGATTGAAGCGTTCGGCATCCGGATGCCAGGACATCAAGCATGGCAGAAACGACAACTGGCTAGCGATCCCTCGGAACAGATGAGGACTGTTTTTGTAGAGATCAAGAAGGTTACTGGTCGCCTCAAGGGAAGCGTGGAATAGGCGCCACGCCTCACGCTCTTCTGCCGGCAGTTTCTCCCACGCTGCTCCGTCTGCCGCCGTATCCACGTCCGCGAAGAGGGCCTTCTCTATCCATTTTAAGAAGTCAGGTTCAGGACCGCCCAAGCCCCCGTCCGGCCGTAGTTCCTCCGCGAGCCGGAATACCAGTGACACAGCTTTGCCCTCGTCCAGTGAGGAGTGACGATTCATCGGTTTGGCATGCGGAGATTTTACACGAAGACCAGCTCCGGAGGCAAGATGAACGAAAACCAGAGCTTTCGTCAACCGGCAGACCGGAGGTCTGCCCCACGGCCTGCAAGCTGGCGGTCCGCGCGGGCGCCAACGGCTCGCGAATGCGCCCTGCTGAGCGCCGCCAGCGTAGTTGAGGGAAGGCGCGGCGATTTTCCCCACGGTTCGTAAGGGACGGCCGCCCTGCTCCCTCAATTATCTGGAAAGCGTCTTCTGGCCTCGCCGTTGCTGTCCGGACCCTTTTCCCCATGCGCTTAAAGCAAGAGAATTAGTAGCAAATAAAGGAGGCCAGAGAAGCACGGCGGCGTCCCGCCGCGGCGGGACCGCAACCGAGCGCGACACTACATTGGCCACATTGCCTGCATTGGCCACATTGGCTATTTTTTCCAAAAAACTGGCCCGGCCGCGGCCCAAAAGGAGGATGCGCCTTTTCAGCTCTTGATTCCAATTCGCGTTCAAGACGGCGCTGAGCCATCTTATGGGCGTGCGGTTCTTATTGAACTTTTTAAGTGTGGCTGCGGTTTGCCTGGCCGGGATGCCTGTGCGGGCCGCCCACACCCAGGCGCGCCTGGTCCTGGCAGCGGAGGCGGCGCGGCCCGGAGAGACGGTCCTGGCGGGCATTGTTCTCCAGATGGAGCCGCGCTGGCACACCTATTGGCGAAATCCCGGCGCGTCCGGCCTGCCGACCACCGTCGAGTGGCAACTGCCCGCCGGAGTTGACGCCGGTCCGCTCCAATGGCCGGCGCCCGAAAAGCTGCCGGAGGGCGACTTGACGACTTACGTCTGCCGCGACGAGGTGGTGCTGCTGGCGCCGCTCAAGCTGGCCGCCGACCTGCGCCCCGGTCGCCTTGCGCTCAAGGCCAAAGTCTCCTGGCTGGAGTGCGAGACGGCGTGCCTTCCCGGCAGCGCCGCGGTGCAGGCGACGCTCAGCCTCGGGGCGGAAAACAGGCCTTCCAAAGACGCCGCCCTGCTCGACTTGTCGCAAAAGAAGCTGCCAAAGCCCGCTGCCGCCGTGGCCGCCAAGGCCTGGTGGGAGAAGCCCCCCAGTGGCGATTCGCGGCGCTTGATGCTGGAATGGAACTCCGCTGCCGCCGCCGGCGAAGCCGACTTTTACCCGGATGCCAGCGGAGGGTTCGAGGTCGAGCCGGCCACCGAAAGAATGCCGGCCGATGCCGGCAAGGTCCGGCTCCGCAAAGAGGTGAAAAAGGTCTCGGGCGATTGGCCGAAACAAATCTCCGGCGTGCTGGTTCAGAAATCCGGTTCGGAACGGCTGGCCTACGAGGGGGCGCTGGCGGTCGCCGCAACGGCCGCCGCGGCGCTCCCGGCTGTGACAGCGGCCGCGGGGTCGCTTTGGAAAATGCTCTGCTACGCCTTCATTGGCGGGTTGATATTGAACGTGATGCCGTGCGTGCTGCCGGTGATCGCCCTGAAGATCCTTGGGTTCGTGGGCCAGGCCAAAGGGGAGCGGGGCCGGGTGCGGGCGCTGGGGCTGATCTATGGGCTGGGCGTGCTGAGTTCCTTCCTGGTGCTGGCGGGAGTGGTGATAGCGGTCAAAGCCGCCGGGCACAGAGCCGGCTGGGGCATGCAGTTCGGGAACCCGGAATTTCTGGTGGGGCTGACGACGCTGGTGACGCTGGTCGGGTTGAACCTCTTCGGGTTGTTTGAGGTCAGCCCGGGCGCACGCGTGGCGGGCGCCGCCGGGGCCTTGGCGGCGAGGCAGGGCCCGGCCGGGGCGTTCTTCAACGGCGTGCTGGCGACCGTGCTGGCCACGCCGTGCACGGCCCCTTTCCTGGGGGTGGCGCTCGGCTTCGCCTTCACGCAGCCCCCGGCGACCATCGTCCTGATGTTCCTGACGGTCGGCCTCGGGCTGGCCGCGCCATACGTGGTCCTGAGTTGGCAGCCTGCCGGGCTGAAATTCCTGCCCAAGCCCGGTCCCTGGATGGAGCGGTTGAGAGTCGCCATGGGATTCCCCATGCTGGCCACGGCGGTGTGGCTGTTGAGCTTGATGCCGGCCTATTATGGGGCGCGCTCATGGTGGCTGGGCATCTTCCTGGTGGTCCTGGCGCTGGCCGGCTGGGTCTATGGCCAGTTCGTCCAGCGTGGGAGCGCCCGGCGCGGACTCGGCCTGGCGGCGACCCTGGTACTGGTCTTAGGCGGGTATTTGTTGATCGTCGAGGGTCAATTGCGCTGGCGCTCGCCCGTTGGGGAGACCGCCGCGGCGGGCAGCCTTAAGGACAGTCCCGAGGGCATTGACTGGCAACGTTGGAGTCCGGCGGCCGTCCTGGAGGCGCGGGCGGCGGGCCGCCCGGTGTTTGTGGATTTCACCGCCGACTGGTGCCTGACCTGCCAGGCGAACAAGAGGTTCGCACTCGAGGTCCCCTCCGTGCGGGCGAAGCTCAGGGCGATGCAGGCGGTTGCATTGCTGGGCGACTACACCCGCCTCCCGGACAACATGACCGAGGAGTTGAATCGGTTTGGCCGGGCGGGCGTGCCGCTGGTGCTGGTTTATCCGAAAAACCCGAACGCGCCGCCCATGGTGCTGCCCGAGGCCCTGACACCCGGCACCGTCCTGGCCGCCCTGGAGCGGGCCGCGCGCTGACTTAGCTTGCGTTGGCCAGTTCGCGCTGGCGGCGGACGTGCTCAAAGTACTCCTCGGCCACGATGAAGCCCACGCAATGGGCGGCGCCGCAACGGCAGGGATAGTCCTGGTAGTCCTCGAGATCGAACCCATAATTGAAGGTGATCTCCTCCCCGGCCTGGATGTCGCGCCGAGCGACGAGCCAGATGCGATTGTCCTCCACCTCGGCCTCGCAGTTGGGGGCGCAGCTATGATTGACAAACCGCGCCGGGTTCCAGGCCACGTTGCCATCGAGGTCCGTCTCCTGGTTGAGCGTGAAGATGTAGCGGTTGTCCGCCGCGCACCGGCGCAGCGACTCGCGCTTGTCGATGCGCTCGCCCAGGTATTCGATGACTCGGGCGCCGTTGGAGATGGACAGCCTGGCAAATCCCCCGGTGCCGTGAATCGACGAGCGTTTGAAAACCACCCCCGGCGTCTCTGCCACCGGCCTCTCATTTTCCGTGTCACTCATTCCATAGCTTTGCTTCAGTTTCGCTCCAAGCGGCCTGAAATCCGTATTCGCGCGCAAACTCTGCGGCCGGCGCGCGGATGCAGACGCGGCCATGGGTGAAGGGGTCCGTATAGGCCAGGCCCACCGCACGCAGGCCAAGCCTGGCCTGGGCTGCCAGGCCCGCCGGCCCGTAGAGCTCGTCGCCCACCACCGGGTGGCCCGAGGCCGCCAGGTGGAGCCGGATCTGGTGCATCCGCCCCGTTAACGGACGGGCTTCCACCAGGGAAGTGCCGGCCCCGGCCCGGAGCAGGCGAAAATCCGTCTTCGCCTCCTGGCCCCGGTTTGGCTCGAGTTTCATCTTGCCCGGGCTGGCCCGGTCCGGCCCCAGCCTCAGCCGGCAGGTCCATCGGCTTTGGGGCGGCGCTCCCCGGACCACCGCCAGATAGACCTTTTCCATCCGGCGGCTCTGGAACAAACGGCTGTAGGCGCTGAGGGCGCCCGGGCTCTTGGCCAGCAGCAAAATGCCGGAGGCGCCGGCGTCCAGGCGATGCACGAACCGCAAGTACTTCAAGTTCCGCGCTCGCGCCCAGAAATCGCCGGCCTTAATGGACGCCACCAGGGCGCGCTGGAGATTCCCGCCTTGCTTGTGCCAGGAAGAGGGGGCGAGCATCCAGCCGGGCGGCTTGTCAATCACCAGCACCGACCGGTCTTCATGCAGAATCAGAATCCGCTCACCGCTCGGCAACTCAATGCACTTGGGCTTCGCCATGTCGGGAAAGTAACTCCCTCAAGAGAGCACTGGCCGATCAATTCGATACACGCGCCGCCCCTGAACGGCCACTTCCCCGCGAGCGATGGCCGCGACGCACTGGGGATACAACTCATGTTCGGCCGCGTGAATGCGCTGGTGGAGCGACTCCGGTGTGTCGTCATCCCGCACGGGCACGGTCTGCTGGCCGATAATCGGCCCGGCATCCACGGCGGCGTCGACGAAATGGACGGTGCAACCGGTGACCTTGACGCCGTAAGCTAGGGCCTGTTTCCAGGCCTCCAGGCCGGGAAATGCCGGCAAGAGGGAAGGATGGATATTCACGATCCGGCTTGGAAAGGCCCGCAGAAAGTCACCCTTGAGGAGGCGCATGAAACCGGCCAGGACCACCAAATCCACGCCGGCGGCCTGCAGCGCCTGGATGTATGCCCGCTCCGCCGCCTCGTCGAGTTTGGTGCGGAATTGGCCCGGCGGAATAAACCGCGCAGGGATATGCCGTTCCCGCGCGCGCTCCAGAATCGCGGCCTCGGGCACATCGCTCAGGACTAGGGCCACCTCGGCGGGGATCTTCCCCGCCGCACAGGCCTCGGCAATGGCCACGAAATTCGAGCCTTTGCCCGACCCCAGCACGCCAACCCGGAATGTGCGTTCACTCATCACCCGCCCTTCTTACAGGCAGCAGCGGAGGATTCACAAGCAGAAACGCTTGCGGGCGGCAGGGCCGAGACCAAAACCAGAGGAAAGCCGCCTGGTCAGGGGAGCAGCGGGGGCCTGCCCCCGCCGCGCCGCGAACTACAGATGCCAGGGCGGGCGCATGAGGCGGGCGAGGCGCCTGAGATTGGCCTGTTCATCGCCGATGAATTGCTCTTTAGCCAGGTCCCAAACGACCTTGCGCTTGAGGCGAATGGCGATGTCGCTGATGTGGCAGAGGGCGTCGCCGCGCACCGACTCGTCAATCGGGCAAATGGTTTCGGCGCGGCTCCGGACGCAGTCCAGGAAGTCGCGGACATGGTTGGAGCTCTTCTTGAGCTGGACGGTCAAAGCCTCTTCCTTTTCATCAATCAGGCTTTCCGGCTGAAGGTTAATGCCTTCGCGATCCACGTGGACCCAGCCGTCGGCGCCTTCAAAAGCGGTGCCATGGCTGGAAATGCGGCGGTAACGCTGCTTCCATTCATCGGCCTGAGGCCAGGTATCGGCCGTCGGCTGCCCCTGGTTGCCGCCATTGGGAACGCCCACATACTTGAGGGTGAGGCCGCTGGCAAATTTCATGTCGATGTTCCAGACGGTGGCGGTGTTGCAGGCGCCTTCGGTGTGGAAGGTGCCCGTGCCCTGGACTTCAACGGGTCCGCTGAGCAGATCGCCCCCGCCCCAGAGCGCGATGTCGATGGGATGAATCCCCCAGCCGGCAATGAAGCCCAGGGCGTAATCAGTGATGAACCACCAAGTCTTTTTCGTGCCCTCGGCCGTGCAGAGGTCCTGGGTATGGGGTTTGAAAGGGGCGGGACCGAGCCAGAAATCGTAGTTGAGGCCGGGGGGCACGGGGACGACATTGGTCGGGCCGCCCGGGGCGCTGCCAGGCGCCCAGACGTTGATATGTTTGAGCTGGCCGATGCGCCCACTGCGGACAAGTTCGCAGGCGAGCCGAAAGATGCGGGAAGAGCGCTGCTGGGTGCCGAACTGGAAGGCCCGCTGGTGCTGGTGGACCTCTTTGCGCAACGTCCAATCCTCCGTGAGGCTCAGGCCGAGCGGTTTTTCCACGTAGATGTCTTTGCCGGCGCGGACCGCCGCCAGAGCCGTGAGGACATGCCAATGGTCGGGCGTGGCGATGAGGCAGGCCTGGATGTCTTTGCGGGCGAGCAGTTGGCGGAAATCGCCGTAAGTGGCGCAATCCTGGTTTTGGTAGTGCCGGTTCACAAGCTGGCGGGCCTGTTCGAGTTGGTCGGTTTTGACATCGCACACGGCGACCACCTGGGCATCTTGTTGCGCCAGGAAATTGCCCAGCACTCCCAATCCCTGGGGCCCAAGGCCAATCGCCCCGACGAGGAGCCGGGCGCTGGGGGCGGCCTGGCCCAGGGCGGAGGCGGGGATGAGCGAAGGGAAAGCGGCCACCGAAAGGGCCAGCCCGGAGGTTTGTTGCAGGAACTGCCGTCGTGTGGAGGAGGGGTTTTTCATGTTGCGCTTGTCTGTTTTGGTTTGTCTTTCAAGCTGCGCAGCGCTGCCCGGCAACGCGCGCCAAGAGGATGGCACAAACCAACGCCGGCGCAAGGCCGGAAAATCATAGTGGGGCAGGCGTCCCGCCTGCCGCCCGGGGTAGTGGGGCAGGCGTCTCGCCTGCCGCCCGGGTAGTGGGGCAGGCGTCTCGCCTGCCACCGGGGTGTCTGGCCCTCCTGGGAGCAGAGGCAGGCGGGACGCCCGCCCCACTGCTTCGGCCCTGGGATTTCGGGTTTGGCTCCGGTCGCGGCCTGGGGGGTGTGGGGGCTTGACTTGGGGGGCGACTGCATCCAACGTCCAACAGCTTGATGAACGTCAACAACGGGCTTCCTTTGGTCGCGCCCAGGATCAGCCCGGCCCTCGACCCCTGGTTCCGGCCGGCGGTCCTGGCCAACCGCGCCTTCCGCGAGACGGCGGGCGCCACCGCCAATCCGGTGCCGGTGTGCCTGGCGCTGGAACAGACGGAGGGGAACGTTTCGCGCTTTCAGACACACATCCTCCCGGAAGGCCATCCCCTGGCGGCCGCCAACTTCACTTACCTGGAACGTATCGCCAAGCTCCTCCTGTGGTCGCGCGGCGGCTTCCGTTTCTATTTCCAGGGGCCGCCGGCGCTCGGCGCGAGGCTGGCGGCCCATTACCGCGAAACCCCCGCCGGCCGCTTCGATGCGGAGCTGGTGGCCGAACGGATGTTCGACCATCCGCTGGAGGTGGTGCCCACCGAGACTCCGCCGGCCGAGCGCCGCAGCACGGCCGCGCTGGGGCGGCACCTGGAGGGCTGCCGCATCGGCTTCGACCTGGGCGGCAGTGATCGCAAAGTGGCCGCGGTCATCAACGGCAAAGTCGTGTTCAGCGACGAAACCGCCTGGGACCCGTATTTTCAATCGGACCCCCAATACCACTATGACGGCGTGATGGATTCGCTCAAGAAGGCGGCTGCGCACCTGCCGCGGGTGGACGCCATCGGCGGGAGCGCGGCGGGCGTTTACCTCCATAACCGTGTGAAAGTGGCGTCGCTGTTCCGGGGCGTGCCGCCCGAGGTGTTCAACCAACGCGTCCGCAACCTGTTCCTCGACCTCAAGGCGGCGTGGAACAACGTGCCGTTCGAGGTCATCAACGACGGCGAAGTGACGGCCCTGGCCGGCTCGATGTCGCTCGGCCGGAACCGCGTTCTGGGCATCTCCCTGGGGACCAGCACGGCCGGCGGCTATGTCAACGCCCAAGGCAATCTGACCTCCTGGCTCAACGAACTGGCCTTCGTGCCGGTGGATTACAACCCGAGCGCGCCCACCGATGAATGGTCGGGCGACTACGGCTGCAACGTCCAGTATCTGTCCCAGCAGTGCGTGGGCCGGTTACTGGGGCCGGCCGGCCTGGAGGTCGAGCCGAAGCTGGCGCTCCCGGAAAAACTCAAGCAGGTGCAGAAGCTCATGAACCGGGGCGATGCTCGCGCCCGGAAGATTTACGAAACCATCGGCACGTATCTCGGCTACGCGGTGGCGCACCTGGCCGATTTCTACGACCTGGAGAACGTCCTGATCCTGGGCCGCGTCACCTCCGGCCCAGGCGGGGACGTCATCCTGGCCGGGGCCAAGGCGGTGCTTGCCGCCGAGTTCCCTGCACTGGCGGCCAAAATCGCGTTTCACATCCCCGATGAGAAAGACAAACGCCACGGCCAGGCCATCGCCGCCGCGGGCCTGCCGGAGGTTCGGGCGGTCGGGTGATCTTTATGTCTCTGCGGCGCGGCCCCAACTGAGCAGTCAGGGCTTGGACCCTGGGCATTGACTTTATGAATCCTTACCAAAAGTTCGTCTCCGAGCACGTCCGGCTGATCGCGGAGGCCAAGAGTTATCCTCTGGGCGAGTTCAGCCCCGCCCCACGGCCCGAGCCGGCCCCCGATGCGCCAAAGGCGTTGTTTTTTGCGCCGCACCCCGATGACGAGTGCATCGTGGGCGGGTTGGCGGTGCGCCTGCTGCGCCAGGCGGGCATGAACGTCATCGATGTGGCCGTGACCCTTGGCAGCAACAAAGAGCGCCAGCCCGGACGCCTGGAGGAACTCCAGAAGGCCTGCCGCTACCTTGGTTTCGGGCTGCTCCTCACCGGCCCAAACGGGCTGGAACGGATCACCCCCAAAACGCGGGCGCAGGACCCCGCGCACTGGAAGGCCTGCGTCAAAGTCGTGGCCGCGATCCTCGCGGGGAATCGGCCGCGCGTCGTGCTGTGCCCCCACGAGCACGACTGGAACAGCACGCACATCGGCACGCACTTCCTGGTGCTCGACGCCCTGAAAGAGATGCCCGCGGGATTCGATTGCTTTGTGGTCGAGACTGAATTCTGGGGCCAGATGAGCGACCCAAACCTGCTGGTGGAAATCAGTGCCGCCGACCTGGCGGATATGATCACCGCCACGACGTTCCATGTCGGCGAAGTGGCTCGCAACCCTTATCACCTCCTGCTGCCGGCCTGGATGCTGGATAACGTGCGCCGGGGCAGCGAGATTGTCGGGGGACAAGGCGGCCAGGCGCCGGACTTTACGTTCGCCGTCCTCTTGCGCCTGCGGAAATGGAGCCAGGGCCGGTTGGCGAGGACCTTCGAGGGCGGCAAGTTTGTCTCCTGCGCCACCGCTATCGGGAGCCTATTCTGATTCCAATTCGCGTTCTTTTCGGCGGCTCATTTGGGCCTTGCCCCGGGCGGGGTTTGGCGCAGAATCGCGGTCGTGAAGACGGTTTTGACCTGGGCCGCAGTCGTGGCGGGAGCGTTGGCCGTCGCGGGAGCAGAGAGCCGGCCGAACATCCTGTTCATCATGAGCGACGATCACGCGGCGCACGCCATCGGCGCGTATGGGAGCCGGCTCAACCGCACGCCGAACCTGGATCGCCTGGCCAGCGGCGGCGTCCGGTTTGCGAACTGTTTTTGCGTCAATTCGATCTGCAGCCCAAGCCGGGCCACCATCCTCACCGGCAAGTACAGCCACCTCAACGGCGTGCCGACTTTCAACCGCTTCGACGGCTCGCAGCCGACGGTGGCCAAGTACCTGCAAGCCGCGGGCTATCACACCGGGATGATCGGCAAGTGGCACCTGGGCAGCGACCCCACCGGGTTCGACGAGTGGACCATCCTGCCCGGCCAGGGCGTCTATTACGACCCGGCCTTCCTCACCCCGGACGGCCGCCGGGTGATCAAGGGGTATGTCACCGATATTATTACCGACCTGGCGCTCGACTTTCTGAAGCGCCGGCCCAAGGACCAGCCGTTTTTTCTCATGTGCCACCACAAGGCCCCGCACCGGCCCTGGGACCCGGATGACCGGCACCGGGCGATGTTCGCCGGCCAAGCAATCCCCGAACCGCCGACCCTCCACGACGATTATGCCACGCGCACCGACGCCATCCGCGAGTGCCAGCAAAAGGTCTTTTACGACCTCACCCGGCGGGACCTCAAGCTGGCGCCGCCGGCGGACCTCAAAGGCCAGGCCCGCGACCAGTGGCTGGGCGTCAAACCCACCCAGGTCCAAATCGAGGCGGACGGCAAGCAGCAGAGCCTGACGGGCGACCGCCTCAAGGCCTGGAAATACCAGCGTTACCTGCAGGACTACCTCGCCTGCGTGCAGTCCATCGATGACAACGTCGGCCGCCTGCTCGATTGGCTGGACCAGAACGGCCTGGGCGCCAATACCGTGGTCATTTACACCAGCGACCAGGGCTTTTTCCTCGGGGACCACGGCCTCTACGACAAGCGGTTCATGTACGAGGCCTCGGTCAGAATGCCGTTGCTGGTCCGGTGGCCGGGCGTGGCCAAGGCCGGCCTGGTGCAGGAGGCCATGGCCATCAATCCCGATTTTGCGCCGACTTTCCTGGAACTGGCCGGATTGAAGACGCCGGACGACATGCAGGGCCGCAGCCTGGCGCCGCTGTTCAAAGGCCAGCACCCGGCCGACTGGCGCACCAGTTTTTACTACCGCTATTACCACGACCCCGGCGACCACAACACCCGCGCCCACTACGGCGTGCGGACGATGACACACAAGCTCATCTATTTCTGGAAGAAGGACCAGTGGGAGATGTACGACCTGGTGAAAGACCCGGATGAACTGCATAATATTTACAGTGACCCGGCGCAACAGGAACTGGCGGCCAAACTCAAGCAGGAACTCTACCGCCTCAAGAAGGAAGTCAAGGACGACGACCAGTATGCTTACGAACAACCACCGCCGGGAGCCGACGGGCAGCCGGGGGGCAGGTGAGTGCCGTTCGCCGTTCGCCGTTCGCCGCTCGCTCCGGAGCCGGGAGCCGACAGGCCGCCGCCGAGGGGCAGTAAGTGAGCGGCTGGGTGTGTGCGTCGGTGACTGAGGGGCGCATCTCAGTTTTTTGCCATCCTAATCTTAATCTTAATCCTAATCTTAATCAAAATGAATCGGCTCTTCGACCATGAGAAACTGGAGGTCTATCAGGAATCGCTGGCCTTCATCGCCTGGCTGGAGCCGCTGCTGCAAAAGCTGCCCAGATCGGTCGCCGTGCGTGACCAATTGGATCGGGCCAGTACCTCCATCGTGCTGAACCTTGCCGAAGGCAACGGCAAGTTCACCGCGCCCGATCGTTGCCGTCCCGCGATGCGGGATGACATTTCGCGCGGGTCGGCTTTGGAGTGTGCCGGGGCGCTGGATGTTCTGGCCTCCCAGGGCCGGTGTGAGTTGAGCGTGGTCGCCTCCGGGAAAGAGCGGCTACGCAGGATTGTCTCCATGCTCGTGGGGTTAATCAAAGCCAATTCTGATTGGCGGTTGCACGAGGGAGATTAGGATTAGGATTAAGATTAGGACGGACCGCCCAAAAAGAGTGAAACGCGCCCATGCCTGAGCCCCGACATTGGCTCTGCCAGAAATCCGAAAGAGCGGCGCTGAGAAACAATCAAACCAGATGAAACGAATGAGAGCTGTCACATTGTCGCTAACAGGCCTGGCCCTGTTATTGAGCCTCGACGCAGGGGCCGAGGGCGGGCGGGAGCGGGCTTTTGACCGGGACTGGCAATTTCTCCGGGCCGAGGCAGCGGGGGCGGAGCGCCCGGACTTTGATGACACCAATTGGCGGACGCTGGACGTGCCGCACGATTGGAGCATCGGAGACCTGCCGCCCTCGGACCAGACCATCCCTGCCTTTGCCGTGGTCGAGGGCAAGTGGCGGTTTCACAAGGGGGACGAGCCGGGCTGGAAGAACCCCGTCTTGAACGACACCGCCTGGCAGGAGGTGGCGCTGCCGGACACTTGGGAGCACCACTCCAACTACACCGAGGACAACGTGTATGGGTGGTTCCGCCGGCATATCCAGTTGCCGGCGTCCGCCGCGGGCAAAGAGGTGGAATTGCTGCTGGGCAAGATCGATGACGTGGACGAGACCTACCTCAATGGCGTGCGCATCGGCGGCCTGGGGTCGTTTCCCCCGGATTTCCGGACCGCCTGGGACCAGGAGCGGCGCTACCGCGTGCCGGCGGGCGTGGTGCGCGGCAATGGCACCGACCTGGTGGCGGTCCGCGTCTTTGACGCCACCGGCAACGGGGGCATTTACGAAGCCGGTTCGCCGGTCGGCCGCGTGGGGCCTTTCGACCCGGGCGCCAGTGCCGGGGGCGCGGCCACCGGACACGTCCTCGGCGGCACGGGCTGGTATCGCAAGCATTTCAGGCTCGACGCCGCCGACAACGGCAAAGTGGTCTCGGTGCGTTTCGACGGCGTGTATATGGATTCAACGGTCTGGCTGAACGGCCAACTGCTGGGCGATCATCCCTACGGCTACACGAGCTTCGCCTATGACCTGACCCCCCATCTGAAGCCCGCCGGCCAGGAGAATGTCCTGGCGGTGCGGGTGCGGAACGAAGGCAAAAACAGCCGCTGGTATTCCGGGTCGGGCATTTACCGGCACGTATGGCTGACCGTGACCGAACCGCTGCACGTGGCCCTCTGGGGCGTCTATGTCACCACGCCGCAGGTGTCCGGGGAGAGGGCGACAGTGAAGGTGGCGACGACGGTTGAAGGGCCTGCCGACTACGCCGCGGCCTCAGTGCGGACACGCCTGGTCGGGCCAAATGGCAAAGTGCTCAAGTCCAGCCAAACACACGCGCACCTGCTCGGCAGGACGAACAGGTATGCCGAGCAGGTTTTCGAGATTGCCTCGCCTCACTTGTGGGCGGTCCAGACGCCCAGTCTTTATCGCGCCGAGGTGGAAGTTGAGGCGGGCGGGAAGGTGCGCGATCGCGCCGCCACGACCTTCGGCATCCGCCGGCTCGAGGTGGACGCCGAGCAGGGTTTGCGTCTCAACGGCAAGCCGCTGAAACTCAAAGGCGGCTGCGTGCACCACGACAACGGGCCGCTCGGTTCGGCGGCGCTCGACCGGGCGGAGGAGCGGCGGGTGGAGTTGCTCAAGGCCAACGGCTACAACGCGATTCGCACGAGCCACAACCCGCCTTCGCCGGCGTTTCTCGACGCCTGTGATCGCCTGGGTGTCCTGGTCATTGATGAGGCCTTCGACCAATGGGCGGAGGCCAAGAACCCGCAGGATTACCACCGGTTCTTCCAGGAGTGGTGCGAGCGCGACATCGCCGCCATGGTCCGCCGCGACCGCAATCACCCCTCGGTCGTGCTCTGGTCCATCGGCAACGAAATCCACGAGCGCTTCAACCGGCCCGACCTGGCCCGGCATTTGCGCCAGGCCGTGCTGGCGGACGACCGGACCCGGCCGATTACGGCGGCCATCTGCGATACCTGGGATTGGCCCGGCCAGGATTGGGACAGGATTTCGGACCCCGCCTTCGAGCATCTGGACATCGGCGGCTACAATTATCTGCCCCACAAATACGAGTCGGACCATGCGCGCCATCCGCAGCGGGTGATGGTCTGCACGGAATCGTTCCCCAATGATGCGTTCAACTGCTGGGCCATGGTCCAGCAGCACCCCTGCGTCATCGGCGATTTCGTCTGGACGGCCCTGGATTACCTGGGCGAAGCGGGGCTGGGCCACGCGGTGCTGGACAACGAGCAGAACCCGCAGCTCATGCCCTGGCCGTGGTTCAACGCCTGGTGCGGCGACCTCGACCTCTGCGGGTTCAAGAAACCCCAGTCGTTCTATCGCGACCTGGTTTGGGGCCGCAGCAAACTCGAATTGGCCGTGCATGTCCCCCTGCCGCCGGGCCGGAGCGAAAAGCTGAGCGGGTGGGGTTGGCCCGACGAACTCCAAAGCTGGTCCTGGCCGGTCGAAGAGGGCCAGCCGATGCAGGTCGCCGTGTACTCGACATGCGAGAAGGTCCGCCTCGAACTCAACGGCAAAAAGGTGGGGGAAAAACCGGTCTCGGGGGGAAGCAAGCTCACGGCCAAATTCGAGGTGCCCTACGCGCCCGGCACCCTGCGCGCGGTGGGCTTGATCAACGGCCAGGAAGTGGCCAGCGTGGCGCTGCGCTCCGCCGGCCCGCCCAGGAAACTGCGCCTGACCGCCGACCGCCCGGAAATCCGGGCCGACCGGGACGATTTGTCATACGTCACCGTCGAGGTCGTTGACGCCGCCGGCCAACGGGTGCCCTATGCGAGCGTGCCGGTGCGCTTCACGGTGTCCGGCGCGGGTGAACTGGCCGCCGTGGGCAGCGGCAACCCCTGCGACCCCGCCAGTTTCAGGAAGCCGGAGCGCCGGACCTTCCAGGGACGTTGCCTGGCCATCCTCCGCCCGGCGGGCGGGCCTGGCAAGATTACCCTCAAAGCCCAGGCCGACGAACTGGCGCCGGCGACCCTGACGGTGCGGACACGGTAACCTCGGGGATGCGCTCCAGCGTTGCGAAGAACGCGTTTGAAAAACCCCCGCGCGCCGGCCGACAAGCAGAAGAAAAGACAAGAAAACTGAAGACATGGAAATGTTTGGGTCTTTCAGTAAGCGCCCCAAAGCGACGCCAACCGCAACGCGGCCGAGCTCCTGGCTCAATGCCAAAATGCCCAGGCCGCCGTTGCCAAAGGCCGCGATAAGCTCCGCGCACAACTCCAGGCGGCCTTGGCATCGGGAACCGAAACGGTTATGTTTGATCTATGCCAAAACTAGAGCGCATCACATGGAACCCCGCCGTCATGGGCGGGAAGCCCTGCATTCGCGGCTTGCGGGTCACTGTCGGCACCATTGTTGGCCTCGTGGCCGCCGGCAGGACCCGCGACGAAATCCTCTGCCTCTATCCGTATTTGGAGGCGGCGGACATCGATGAAGCCCTGGCCTACGCCACCTGGCGGGTCGAAGAGCAGGAGGTCGCCATCGCCGGCTCATGAAACACGTCTATGTTCGCCTGGCCGCGTGCAAGATGATTGGGCAGTTTGAAGAAAAGCGCTTTGCCTGTGCCCGCCTTCCAGTTCGGGTCACCTTTTGAAGCGGTGACTTCCAACGTTTGCTGATAACGCGGCTCCGGCGCAAGGAACCCGGCCCGCACGCCGCAAGTCTTCATTCCATCTGCGAGAGATCGTCAAATATCCGGCGGCAGCCAACCGCATTGAGCATGAGCAGGACGCTGAATAGCGAGTAAAACAGAAAATATCCCCACCGCGTTTTGGCGCGCAGCCCAGCTATGGTAATGGCCACGTAGAAGATCCACAAAACAAGAGCAGGGACGCCCTCTCCCGCCAACCCTACGGTGAAAAAAGGCAGGTAGACGATCGCTGCTGGGCGAATATAGAACCAGGCCGCTACTACGATTGCCCACCACAGCCCGTTCTTGACAGAAGCGCGAAGCGGTTTTTTCCACCAGGCGCAAAACTCAACCAGCTTAAGCCTGCCTTGCTCGTTTTCCACCGCCAATGCCGCTCCGCATTCCCGACACGCAGTCACCTCGTCGGCGTTCTCATGGCCGCAGTAGGCACACTGTTTCACGGCTCCTGAAGTGTGTGAGCGGGGTCGGTCCTATAATCTTTTCATGTAGGCAGAGATTATAGGACCGACCCCAGCATCTATTCACCGAAGAGAAGCCGCCAAAGATCCTTTTTGAAATCTTCCCAGGGTGTCCGAGAATCGATGATGACACATTGGCTGGGCGATACACCCACGAACTCGTTGAGGGCCTCAGGCTTCAGCATAGCGGCAATGTCCGCGAACGGTTTCAGTTGTTCCCCGATTACGTCGTAAGCCGCTGCCAAAGGGGCTGGCCAGGCCTTGAGCAAAGTCCTCGTCAACTGCGTCATTAGCTGATCGTCGGTCATTTCGAATAAGGCCCTCTGCTCAAGGATCTTGTTGCGCTTTATGATGTCGTCGACCGCGATCCGCGTGGTGGGGGAGCGTCTGAGTTCCGCCGAACCTTCCGACATTTTGGTCCTAATCCGCGAAGCGAGTGTCTGCACATTCATAGGCTTGGGCTTTAGTGTGTTGCTCATAATCTACTTGGTGTTTGTGTTACCTAAATGTCAACAATAGGACTATAGGTTTTGGTCCTGGCGAGCGCCTGCACCTTTTGCCAGCCGGGATCGCCGACATACAGCCTGACGATGCAACTGGTGTCGAAGTAGAGCATCAGACGCGGTCCTCCCGATCCTCCGCGATGGCTACAGTGCCGTCAGTGCCTCCCTGCCCAAGCCCGCCGTTCTCTATCAGTTTGCGGATGGCCGCGCTGACGTATTTCCGCCGCGCAAAGTACGGGACTTGGCCCGGCTCGGCCTCCGGCAATATCTTCGCAACGGTCCGGCCGTTGTCCGTCACTCGAATCTCGCCGTGCCGGGAGGCTTCCCGGACCAGCTTTCCTGTCCGGGCGTGGAGTTCTCTAATCGTGATGGTTTTCACGTGTCTCACCGTGACACAGGTTCATCCAGACTGTCAACGGGTTTCAGCACGGTTCTTCGCGGATGCCTCGGCCCCCTGGTTGACCTCCAACACACACGGAACTCGTGGTCGACGGCCGTGAGCCGCGTCCCATGCCGGACAGCGGCCGTGCCGCCGATCAGGATGCACCTGATTTGCGCCTCGCGGAGCCCCGCAAGGAGAGCGCCGAGCGGGCTGCTTGGAGGCTGAGGCGGCATCGTTCTTCAGGGGATTTGGCGAAAAAAAGTGCGTGTTGCCAGCAAAGCGGTCGCATCTGAATGGCAGTTAGTTAAGCCCCGACGCCAAAGGCGTCACTCATACCAGCCCAGGGGCAACGCCCTGGGAAAAAGCAATGCATTTTCATTGCAGGCCAATGGCCTGCTTCATATCTCTATTCCAGAACCGAACTTGCGCCTATGCCCTAAACGCCCAGCCAGGTAGTGCTCCACCTCATCTTCAGCACCAAGGACCGCCAGAGGTGGCTTGATGCCCCCATCCGCCCACGCCTGTACGCTTGCCTTGCAACCACAGGCCGCGACTGCGATTGCCAAGCCTATGTGGATAGAGAACGGTTTTCGCCGTCGCCCTCCACCCAAACCGGACGGGCGGTTCTCCCGCATCCGGCTTTCCAATTCGTGGCCTCTGATGAACTGGCTCAGGCACTCGACTCGAGGCGTTCAGAAGAGTCCCACCAGCCGCGCAGGCTCGCGCCCCGCTCACCTGGATTCCAGGCGGTTCACTGTTGGGTTGGCGTCCGCCCCCAGGCAAGGTGTTTCCTTGCATCCGTGCGCACAGCCTTGCGGCACTACAC
>JBEKRX010000016.1:0-94807 GCA_049518415.1 Verrucomicrobiota bacterium | reverse complement strand
TACTCGTTGTCCTTGTCGGAGCTCATGTTCACAAACGGCAGCACGGCGATGGATTTCTGGTCAGGGGCGGGCGATGCGCTCGACCCGGCTGGCGAAGTCGAAGCACTCGGCGAACTCGCAACCTGCTTCGTCGCCTTGCCGGATTGATGCACGAACCACCAACCCGCCGCGACCAATACAACAGTGGCGACCAATCCGACGGCCAACGCGCGTGTGCTCGGTTTCGACGCCAACGTTGCCCCGGATGTGGCAGCAACCGGAGCCTGCTGCTGCCAGGGGAGCACGACGCGATACACGTCCACCGGCGTCTGGATGTTTTTCAGCTCCGGCGCGCCCAGCTTCACCAGCGCCACACCCAATTTGTTCGCCACCTGATCAAACACCGGCCCAGAAAGACAGATCCCGCCCGCCTCCGCGAGCGGTTCGATGCGCGCAGCAATGTTGACGCCGTCGCCAAACATGTCCGCCTCGCGCAAGACCACATCGCCCAGGTGAACGCCGATGCGGACCTGAATTCGGCGTTCGGGTGTAGCGGACGCATTGTATTCGACCAACGCCTTTTGAATTTCTACCGCGCACTGAGCCCCTTCCAGCGCGCTATTGAACTCGACGAGGAAACCGTCGCCCGTGCTCTTGATCTCGCGGCCATTGAACTTGGGGAAAATGGGACGCAGCAGAAGTTGCTGTTCAGCGAGCAACTCCAGCGCCAGCTTCTCGTCGCGTTGCGCCAGCGCGCTGTAGCCCACCATGTCCGTGAACATAATGGCCGCCAGCTTGCGTTGTTCAGTGCCGGGATTCATTGGTTGAGTCCCACCTTTTCAGCAGGGCTTGGAAGCGCGGCCGGTTGCGCAACGGGGCGAGCGGGGGCTTCTTCTTCAGAAAGGAATCCCCGGCCGTCTTGATCACCTCCGCGCCCGCGAAGTCCCGCAGCACCTGGCGGACCAGTTCATGATGCTGCTGGAGCAGGGCCACGCCCGCACGGTCGCCCAGGGCTTGCTTGAGCGCAGTGGACCCCACCACGTCCGAAAACAGCAACGTGACCAGTCTGCGATCGCGTCCAATAGGCTGCACCCCCGGCGGAGCACGCGTTGGTCTGGCAGGCTCAGTTTCCATGCCAACCAGACCTTAACCGAACCCTGGCGGCGTCAAAAGCGGAAAATCAGCGTCGCCAGCAAGTGCCGCAACCTGGCGGAGCACTGCATTGGCCACATTGGCTGCATTGGCCACATTGGCCATTTTTGCCAAAAAACTGGCTAGGCCCCGGCTTAAAAGCAATGGCACAGCTCATCTGCTCTGACGGTAGGTCACCTCTCGGGCTTCAGACGGCAAGTTCTCTTTGGATTTCCTTCGGGTCTCGGACTTCGGACTTCGGAGTGCGCCTCCTGCCGGGCCAGCCTGGCGAGGTCGAACCGGCGGGCCAGTTGGCGGAGATAGTGGTCCTCGGCCCGCTTCATCTTGCGGCGCTGGGCCGGCCGACGGTCGTCGAAGCCGCGCAGGTGAAGGAGGCCGTGAACGATGCAGCGCACCAATTCCGATTGCCAGGTGGTGCGGAACTGCCGGGCGTGAGCGGCCGCCGCTTCGACGCATACAAGAATCTCACCGTGCAAAGGGGCGGACGAACCGCCTTCGCCACCGGACGCCTGGCCGGACGGCGCGGGGCCGGCGGCCGGCCCTGGTTTTTCCAGATAATCGAAGGTGAGGACATCCGTCGGACCCCGGCGACCCAGGAAGGTCTGGTTGAGGCGGGTCATCTCCGTCGCGCCGAGCAGGAAGATGCCGAGGTCGAAATCATCCAATCGCATCAGACCGTGCAGGAGGGTCCAGGCGATCCGCCGCAGCAGCGGCAAGTCGAGGCGGCGGGTGCGCTGCCGGTTGCGCAGCGTGAGCGACCCATTTCCCGTTTCCCATTTCTCATTTTCCATTTTCAATTTTCAGGGGCGATTGCAGGAATCGGGCCCCTTGCCCGAGCGCCCGCCTGTTCCCCCTCACCGCGCGCCTGCTGCAATTGGCCATTGGCAGTTGGCCATTGGCAATGGTCATGCCGCTTCGCTGTGGGAGCGGGCCTGGCCGCGGTGCTCCTCGTAGGCGGCAATAATCCGTTGGACCAGCGGATGGCGGACGACGTCGCGTTTGGTGAACTCGACGATGGCGATGCCCTCGATGTGTCGGAGTGCGCGGTGGGCCTCGAGCAGGCCGGACTGCTTGTGGGAAGGGAGATCGATTTGAGTCTCGTCCCCGGTCACCACGGCCTTGGAATTGATGCCCAGCCGGGTCAGGAACATGAACATTTGCTCGGTGGTCGAGTTCTGCGCCTCGTCGAGGATGATGAAGGCGTGATTGAGGGTGCGGCCGCGCATGTAGGCCAGAGGCGCGATCTCGATCACGCCGCGCTCGGTATGTTTCTGGATTTCCTCGGCGGGGAGCATGTCGTGCAAGGCATCGTGCAGCGGCCGCAAATAGGGGAAGATCTTCTCATAAAGATCCCCCGGCAGGAAACCCAGCGCCTCGCCCGCCTCGACCGCCGGGCGGGTGAGGATGATGCGCGAGACCGCGCCTTCGTGCAACGCGGCCAGGGCCAGCGCGACCGCCAGGTAGGTCTTGCCGGTGCCCGCCGGCCCGACGCCGAAGGTGACGTCGTGATGCCGAATGGCGTCGAGGTATCTTTTTTGGCCCACGGTCTTGGGGGTGACGGTGGGTTTCTTGTCGGAGGTCAGGATGCGGTCGGAGATAATGTCCTTGAGCATCGAGACGCCCTCGTGCATGACGATATTGAGGGCGTGGGCGAACTCGCGGTTGCGCAGCGGGGTGCCCGCCTGGAGGGAATCCTGCAGGAGCAGAAACAGGTGTTTGGCCTGGTCAATCGCATCGGCTTGGCCCTCGAGCTTGATCCAGCCTTCCCGCGAGGTGGCCTTGACGCCCAGTTGCAGGTCGAGGGCCTGCAAATTCCGGGGGTCGTTGTTGTAGAGCTGCTGCGCGACCCGCGCGCTTTCAAAGTGCAGAGTCTCGGTAGGCATAGAAAACGTGAGGCCTGAGGCGTGAGGCGTGACTGTGGGCGGGGCGGAAGGGCGTTGGGGCGTTAAGGCGTTGAAGCCTTGAGGCGTTGAAGCCTTGAAGCGTTGGAGCCGCCCGGGCGGCCAGTACGCCGCGGAAACCGCGGCCGCGGTTCCGGGACCTTCCGCTCCTGGTTTCACCCCGCGGAACCAGGGTGTTAATGAGCGGCCGCTGTGGGGGCCGCCTCCCGAGCGGGCGAGATTCAGCTCTTAAGAGTTTCAGCCTTGTAACGTTGCAAGGTTTCACGTTGCGACCTCTTGCTGTGCCAGGGCGGCCCGCAACTGGGCCGCCAGTTCGCGCAGGGCCTGGGGCACGACCGTGGTGTTCGCCAGGACCGGCATGAAATTCGTGTCCCCCAGCCAGCGCGGCACGACGTGCACGTGGAGATGCTCCCGGATGCCGGCGCCCGCCACTTTGCCCAGGTTCAGCCCGATGTTGAAGCCGTCCGGCCGCATGACCTGGCTCAGGGCATTCTGGCACCGCCGCGTCAGTTTGAACAGGCCGGCCAACTCCTCATCCGTCAGGTCGTTCAGATCGGAGGTCTGCTTGTAGGGCACCACCATGATGTGGCCGCCGGTGTAGGGATAGACATTGAGCAACGCATAGCACGTCCGCTCCCGCGCGATCACGTAATTGGCCTCGTCCTCGCTGGATTGCGCAATCCGGGTGAACAGGCTCTCGTCCAGGGCGGGTTTCGGCGCCAGGATGTACTCGATTCGCCAAGGGGCGTGCAGCGATTCCATGGGCACAGACTAGTAAGACACGGGAGGAATGTCAAAAGGACCGATTGACCCCAAAACCACACGCCGCCGGCGAAGGTTCTCCGGCCGGGCTGCGTTCCAGCGCGTCCCTGCCAAGTCGGTTGCGCCGGCGCCGCCGCTACGGCATCTTGAGTCCATGCCTGGCTTGATTGCCATTGTGGGCCGGCCCAATGTCGGCAAATCGGCGCTGTTCAACCGCCTGGCCGGCCGGCGCATCGCCATCGTCCACGATCAGCCCGGGGTCACGCGCGACCGCATCAGCGCCGAGGCCGAATGGCGCGGACGGCCCTTCACCCTGGTGGACACCGGCGGCCTTGGGCTGCTGCGCGGTGAGAAGGCCCAGGATGTGATCATCCAGGCCGCCCTGGCCCAGGTGGAGCTCGCCATCGCCGCCACGCACGTCATCCTCTTCGTGGTGAACGTGCGGGAGGGCGTGGTGCCGCTGGACCGCGAGGTTGCCCAGCGTCTGCGCCGCAGCGGCAAGCCCATCGTCCTGGCCGTCAACAAGGTGGACACCGACCGGGTGGAAAGCGACGCCGTGGAATTCGCCGAACTGGGCTTCGACCCGCTCTTCCCGGTCAGCGCGATTCACGGCGGCGGCGTCGAGGCGCTGCTCGAGGCGGCGGTGGCGCTGTTGCCGGCGGAGAACCCGACCTCCGAAGTCCGAGGTGCCGGAGCCGCGGCGACGGGCGAACCGGGGGCTCTCGCCTCCGGCCTCACGCATCCCGCCCCCCTCAAGCTGGCCATCGTCGGCCGGCCGAACGTGGGCAAGTCCTCGATCATCAACGCCCTCACCCGGTCCGAGCGCGTCGTCGTCACCCCGATTCCCGGCACCACCCGCGACGCGGTGGACGTGCCTTTTGAAGTCCAGACCGACGGCGTGCGGCAGTCCTACGTGCTGATCGACACCGCCGGCCTGCGCAAGGCGCGGCGCGTGGACGATTCCATCGAGTTTTTCAGCGTCAAACGCGCGGAAGACTCGATCGCGCGTTGCGACATCGCCCTGCTGGTCCTGGACGCGGAAAGCGGGATTGCCGAGCAGGACAAGAAGGTGGCCGACAAGATCGTCCAGGAGCGCAAGGCCTGCATCGTGGTCGTGAACAAATGGGACCTGGTCGAGGAGGCGGTCCGCAAGGCGCGGGAAGGGGAACTGGAGCGCCGGGGCCGCCAGGACCACCAGCGCGGCCCCAAGGCCCTGACCACGCTCGCCGGCTTCGGCGCCTGGGTGCAGGAACACCTCTTCTTCCTGGATTACGCGCCGGTCATCTTCACTTCGGCCCAATCGGGTTTTCATCTCGACCGCCTCCTGGAGGCGGTGCGCTACGTGGCGGCGCAGTTGCAGCAGCAGGTCCCCACGGCCATCCTCAACCGCACCTTGCAGCAGGCAGTCGAGCGCCGGCAGCCCGTCAGCGCCCAGGGCCACCGATTGAAACTCTTCTATGCCACCCAGGTGCAACAGGCGCCCCCGACCTTTCTGCTCTTCGTTAACCGGGATGAACTGTTCTCGGAGCCGTACCAGAAGTACCTTGCTGACCAGATGCGCCGCGCCTTCGGATACGAGGGCTGCCCCATTATCCTGGTGCCTAAACCGCGCCCAAAGACCATCCCCCCGGTGCGGGCCAGGCGCCGGCCCCACAACCCGCCCGGCGGGCGGGCGGCGCCATTATGAAGGTTTTTTCAATCAGCCTTATTCTCTTGGCTCCAATGGGAGCAAGAAACTTAGCTTTGCCTCTTTGATATTGCAGATTTCGCCGGAGAATAACGTTTGCGTAATTTTTTTGAAAATTTCCTTGCTCCCCAATATATGGGGGGTAGGCTTTCACTGTTCCCCCACTAATGGGGTGCCAGGCGCCTCGATAGTGCGTGGCCGATTTATCTCAGAAAACAACGAATGGTGCTCGGTTCGGCCCGTCTTTCCATCGGACGGTCAGTCAATGGCGAGGGAGACGGTCGACATGCGTAAGAGGAAAAGTCATGATTGATGCCAATGAAGACCTTGCGGGAGCCGCTCTCGACGCCGGCCGCCGCGGCACGGCGGCGCGCGGAGCCAGGCGCGGCGCTGCCAGGGGCGGCGTTCCGGGAGCGAAAATGAACCTGCCCATCGAACGGGTTTTCAGTGACCCGCAAGTCAAGCCGTTCGACCAGGTGGAATGGGAACGGCGCACCGCCGAAATCACCGACGAGGCCGGCAGGGTCATTTTCAAGCAAGACAACGTGGAAGTGCCGAAGTCCTGGTCGCTGCTGGCGACCAAGGTGGTGGTTTCCAAGTACTTTTACGGCGAACAGGGGACCTCGGAGCGGGAGACCTCCGTGCGCCAGCTCATTCACCGGATCGCCCGCACCATCGCCGATTGGGGCGTCAAAGACGGCTACTTCAGCAAAGCCGCCGGCGAAGTCTTCTACGACGAACTGACCTGGCTGTGCCTGAATCAGTACGGCGCGTTCAACTCGCCGGTCTGGTTCAACGTCGGCCTTTATCATCAATACGGCGTCGGCAACCACTCCAGCCGCGGCAACTGGTTTTACCAGCCCCGGACGGGCCGCGTCGAGCGGGGGCAAACCCAGTATGAAAACCCCCAATGCAGCGCCTGCTTCATCCAGTCGGTCCAGGACGATATGGAGTCCATCATGCACCTGGCCCAGAGCGAGGCCATGCTCTTCAAGTTCGGCTCCGGCACCGGCACCGACCTGTCGCCAATCCGCTCGAGCAAGGAAAAGCTCAGCGGCGGCGGCCAGCCCAGCGGGCCGCTCTCCTTTCTCAAAGTCTATGACCAGGTCGCCAACGTGGTCAAAAGCGGCGGCAAGACCCGCCGCGCCGCCAAGATGAACACCCTGCGGGATTGGCACGGGGATATCGAGGAGTTCATCCAAGCCAAGCTCAAGGAGGAGCGCAAGGCCTGGGCCCTCATCGAGCAAGGCTACGACGGCTCCTACAACGGGGAGGCCTACGGCAGCGTGATGTACCAAAACGAGAACCTCTCCGTGCGCGTCAGCGACCAATTCATGCAAGCGGCGTTGGCGGGCAAAGAATGGTGGACGCGCGCCGTGACCACCGGCCAGCCGCTCCAGAAAAAAGACGCCCGCGCCTTGCTCGACCAGATCGCCGAAAGCAGTTGGACTTGCGGCGACCCGGGCCTGCAGTTCGACGGCGCCATCCAGCAATGGCACACCTGCAAGGGCACCGAGCCCATCCACTCCACCAACCCCTGCTCCGAATACGTCTTCCTCAACAACACCGCCTGCAATCTCGCCTCGCTCAACCTGATGAAGTTCAAAGGCCAGGACGGCGCCTTTGCCAGCGACCGGTTCAAGGCCGCCGTGCGGATTTTCATTACGGCCCAGGAAATCCTCGTCGACAATGCGAGCTATCCGACTAAAGAAATCGCGGAAAACTCCCATATCTTCCGCGCCCTTGGCCTCGGCTACGCCAACCTCGGCTCGCTCATCATGAGCTATGGCCTGGCCTACGATTCGGAGGAGGCCCGCGCGCTGGCCGGGGCCATCACGGCCATCCTGACCGGCCACGCCTACGAGCAATCGGCCGAAATGGCCGCGGCCCTGGGCGCTTTCCAAGGCTACCGCGACGCCCGGTGCGCGCACGTCTCCCGGCCCCTGGCGGCGGACAACGTGGAGGCCATGCTCGGGGTCATCCGGCAGCACCGCCAGGCGGTCGAAAACATCCAGCCCAGCCAGCAATTCGATTATTTGAAACAAGAGGCCCGCCGGTGCTGGGACGGCGCGCTGGCGCGCGGTGGCCAGGCCGGCTATCGCAACGCCCAAGTGACCGTGCTGGCGCCCACCGGCACGATCGCCTTCCTCATGGACTGCGATACCACCGGCGTCGAACCCGACATTGCCCTGGTCAAATACAAGCTCCTGGCCGGCGGCGGCCTGCTCAAGATCGTCAATCGCACCGTGCCCGAGGCCCTGGCCCGCCTGGGCTACAACCCCCAGCAAGCCGAGCGCCTGGTCGCCCACATCGAGAAATTCGACACCATCGAAGACGTCCAGGAAGCCGGCCAGACCGTGGCCGGCGGGCTGCAGCCCGAGCACCTGCCGGTGTTCGATTGCGCCTTCAGAGCGTATCGGGGCAAACGCAGCATCCACTACCTGGCGCATTTGAAAATGATGGCCGCCACGCAGCCTTTCATCAGCGGCGCCATCTCCAAGACCGTCAACATGCCCAAGGAAAGCACCATCGCCGACGTCCGCGATGCCTACGTGCAGGCCTGGCAAATGGGCCTCAAATGCCTGGCCATCTATCGCGACGGCTCGAAACGCTCCCAACCGGTGAGCACCCGGCGCACCCAGGAGGGCGGCGACCAGGCCGCCGCCGCGGAACCGTCCGCGGCCTTGGCCGCCCGGGCCCAGGAACTCGCCGCCGAGGTCGCCCGCCTCCGCGAGCAGGTCGGCAAGCCCTTGCGCCAGCGCCTGCCCGAGACCCGCCAGGCCATAACCCACAAGTTCGACATCGCCGGCCACGAAGGCTACCTCACCGTCGGTTTGTTCCGAGACGGCCAGCCCGGCGAGTTGTTCATCACCATGGCCAAGGAAGGTTCCACCATCGGCGGACTAATGGATGGCCTCGGCACGCTGACCAGCCTCGCCCTGCAATACGGCGTGCCGCTCGACGCCCTGGTCCGCAAGTTCGCCCACGTCCGCTTCGAGCCCTCCGGCTTCACCAAGAATCCCGACATCCGCAACGCCGCCTCCATCACCGACTACGTCTTCCGCTGGCTGGGGGTGCAGTTCGTCCCGGGCTACCGCGAGGCCAATGCGCCGGGCCAGAACCAGCCGGAACTGGCCATCCCCGGTTTGCAGGAAGAGGTCAAAAAAAAAGTGAACCGGCCCGTGCCTGAACTCGCGCTGGCCGAGGACACGGACACTCTGGAAGTGGAACCCGCCAAAGGCGGCAACGGCAACGGCCATTCCCAACCCCCCGCCGCCCTCGAGCACCCCGTGCAGACGCTCAACCGGCGGAGCCGCAACCAAGAGCGAAGCGTCAATTCCTGAGTGGGAAGAGCAGCGTGGGCCTTCCCCCGCCGCGTTAAATGCGGCGCTCCGCGCCGAAGAATCAGGCCCCTCCAAAGGAAACAGGTCAAGACATTCACGCAAAAACGTGGATGTTGCGACCAAAGACTCTAAGGACTCGGGCAGAAAGAACCGGTTCGTCGCGGGGCGGTGTGGCGGAGGTCCGCCTGCTGCGCGACGGCAACAACAGCATTGTGCTGAGCTGTGCCATTCCTTTTGGACCGCGGGCCGGCCAGTTTTTTGGAAAAAATGGCCAATGTGGGCAATGGAGTTTTGCGCCAGTAGCCAATGTCGCCACTCCGGCCAATGTGGCCGATCCAGCCAATGTGGCCGATGGGGTGCTCCGCGCTTCGCCGGCGGGGACTCGCGCCTCCTACAACGCTCCCCTACAACGAGTGCAAGGCCGTTTAGCCTCGTCCAAGGGTGTCCGAAATTTGTTGAAATGCCGTTGCCCGCGTCTTAATCTAAGACCGGACCGCATGACAGAGCATCATGGGTATGAACGCGCAGGAAGTCATTGAGCAGTTCAAGGCACTGCCGCCGCAAGAGCGGGATAAGGTGGCCAGGTTCATCGTGGAGCACGAGGATTCGTGGGTGCCGGAATCCTTCAAGCAGGGCATGGCCGACATCGCCGCAGGGCGGGTAGTGGACATGGAAACCGCCCTATTTGAGACGCCCCCGCCACATTTGCGATGAGCGCCATTCTGGCGAGCCTCCCCGGACTCCTGCTGCCCGGTTGCGGTCCCGGCGCGGCGGGAGGCCGCCGTGCTTCTCTGGCCTGGTTTATTTGCTAATAATTCTCTTGCATTAAGGGCGTCGGGAAAAGGGGGTCTGGAGAGGAACGGCAAGGCCAGGAAAGGCTTTCAAGATAGTTGAGGGACTGGGGCGGCCGTCCGTCACGGGGCGTGAGGGAAATCGCCCCGCTTTCCCTGAGCTATGCTGGCGGCGCTCACATCTGGTTGTTTGCGGAATTCTCGCGCTGGCCGGCGACAAGCGTTTCGCGGCGCCACCCGTGGGGGCGCACAGCAGGCACCGCAGTTTCCTGGCCCGTAGGATGGGCAGGATGGCGTTTACCGGGGTGGTCTTCCCCACGCCGGGTCCGCCCGTGATGACGAGCGCCCGGCTGGACGGCTGAGCGCGGCGAAGAACTTGACGGGTTTGCCCTTGTCGCCACTGGTTTCGTGCTTGGCGGAGGGCCTCACGCTGGCTGGGCGCAAGCTCCTTGCCGGTTCTGGCCTGGCACCAGACGACGCCTTTCAGGTGGGCAATCCGCGCTGGCTAGGAAAGTGAGAGAACATTTTTCTCGACAATTCCTTTGCTTTCTGATTAGCATTTAAGGTTCGAGTGTAGAGAACAGCAAGCGACCGTTAGGGTTTGCTGCTTTCCTAGCAGTCTTGTTGGGAGCCAGTTGTTTATGAAATTGGCAGTGGCGATGGCGAGATCGGCTTCAGGCGAGCATGTATCGACTGCTCACCATTCCAGATTCCATACCAACCTTCGGCGCTTGACCCCCCTGTCCGTTAAACTCACCGGTCCTTTCTTTCGTCCAGGAACCAGGAAATCCCGGAGCAACTGGGCAAACGCTCAGGGCCAAATGGGTGCGCTCCTCGGTCAGAGGCGTCTTTTAACATGAGCGCGACCAGGAACCAATTCTCCCCCATCCGCGCAGCCTTAATGAAGAGGCGGCGCGTCAAAGAGCAACTTCCATCAGCTAACAGTTCCAGCAGGTCGAAAACTATGAAAACACAAAGCCTCATTCCGAGAATCACCTGCCCGAAGACGATGGCCGGGCGTTTAACGACTGCCTGCGCCATGAGGCTGCTGCCGCTGCTGTTGCTGTTGCTGTTGGCGCTGCCTGCGGTGGTGGAAGCCCAGTTCAATTACACGACCAACAATGGCACGATCACCATCACGAAATACATCGGTCCTGGCGGGGCGGTGACCATCCCCCGCACGATTCAGGGCCTGCCCGTGACCAGCATTGGGGCGAATGCGTTCACTGATTGCACCAACCTGAGCAACGTCACGATCCCCAACAGCGTCGCCAGCATCGGGGACGGGGCGTTCGATCACTGCACCAGCCTGACCACCGTCATGATCCCCGACAGTGTCACGAGCATCGGACTCTACCCGTTCTTTAGCTGCATCAGCCTGACGGCGATAACGGTGGATGCACTCAATTCCGTCTATAGCAGTGTGGACGGGGTCTTGTTCAACAAGAGCCAGACCACGCTCATCCAATGTCCGGCAGGCAAAGCCGGTAGCTACACGATCCCCAGCAGTGTCACCAGCATCGGGGGCTGGGCGTTCTCTGTCTGCACCAGCCTGACCAACGTCACGATCCGCAACAGCGTCACCAACATCGGGGACTCTGCGTTCGGGGGCTGCCGCAGCCTGACCAGCGTCACGATCCCCGACAGCGTCACCAGCATCGGGGACAGGGCGTTCCAGGGCTGCTCCGGCTTGACCACCGTCACGATCCCCGACAGCGTCACCAGCATCAGGGACGGGGCGTTCGACGGCTGCACTGGCCTGGCCACCGTCACGATTGGAAGCGGCATCACCAGCATCAGCGGCTCTGCGTTCTATTACTGCACCAGCCTGACGAGTGTGTATTTTCAGGGTAACGCCCCCACTATTGGTTGGGGCGTGTTCGATGACGACAACAAGCCAATCGTCTATTACTTGCCTGGGACCACGGGCTGGGGCACGACGTTTGCCGGTCTTCCGGCGTTTCTGTGGGACCCGCTGTCGCAAGCCGCATACACGACCACAAACGGCGCGATCACCATCACCGGATACACCGGTCCTGGCGGGTCGGTGACCATCCCCAGCACGATCAATGGCCTGCCTGTCACCAGCATCGGGAACTCGGCGTTCGAGGATTGCACCAGCCTGACCAGCGTCACAATAGGCACCAACGTCACGAGCATCGGGGTCCAGGCGTTCCAGGGCTGCTCCCGCCTGACCAGCATCACGATCCCCAACAGCGTCGCCAGCATCGGGGACTCTGCGTTCCTCGACTGCGCCAGCCTGACCAACGTCATGATCCCCAACAGCGTCACCAGCATCGGGAACTCGGCGTTCGAGGATTGCACCAGCCTGAACAATGTCACGATAGGCAACGGCGTCACCAGCATCGGGGACTATGCGTTCTCGGCCTGCACCAAACTGACGGGAGTGTATTTCAAATGTAACGGTCCGAGCATTGGTGCGTATGTGTTAGATGGTGACCACCGTGCCACCGTCTACCGCTTGCCTTGGACCACGGGGTGGGGGCGGACCTTTGACGGTCGCCCGACCGTGCTGTGGAATCCCCTAAGCGGGACCTACAACGGCCTGTTTGCTGATGATACGGGCAGCCTTCACCCTCAGAACTGCGGTTGTTTCACCATCATTTCGACGCTCAAAGGCAAAGGGGCCTTCAGCGGGAGTTTGCGGATGGGCGGGACACGCTATCCGCTCAGCGGCCAGTTTGATCCGGCCGGGGCAGCCAGCAGGACGATTGCGCGTCGCAACACGAGTGCCCTGACGGTGAACCTGCAACTGGACCTGGCAAACGGGACAGACCGGGTGACGGGCAGTGTGAGCGATGGGACCTGGACAGCGGCGCTGGCCGGGGACCGGGCGATCTATGACGGCAGGACCAAACTGGCGCCGGAAGCGGGGAGTTACACCATGATCATCGCGGGCGATTATGGGTCCACGAATGAACCGGCTGGGGACAGTTGCGGCACCTTGAAGGTCGGCAAGAACGGCGCGATCTCATTCACGGGCACGTTGGCGGATGGGACGAAGGTCACGCCCAGCGCATCGGTGTCCAAGTACGGGCAGTGGCCGCTCTACGCATCGCTCTACGGCGGGCGGGGGTTGTTGTGGAGTTGGCTTACCTTCACGAACGCCTCGGACCTGGGGGGCACCGTGACCTGGACGAAGCTGCCCGTCAAGACGCCGTACTATCCTGCGGGCTTCTCCCTCGCACCCGAGGCGCTCGGGGCGCGGTACTTTCCTCCCGGCAAAGGGACCAATGTCCTGGGCCTGACCACCAGCACGGACCTGACCCTGACGCTGGAGGGCGGCGGCTTGATGCAGGGTGTCACCAACCGCATCACCCTTGCGGCCAATGGCTACGTTACCCCCGTGAGCGGTCCTAAGCTCAGCCTGACTTTTGCGCCGTCCACGGGCGGGTTTAGAGGCAGCGTAGTGAATCCCGCTGCACCGAAGCCGGTTTCATTCGGCGGTGTATTGTTGCAGGGCGGGGGGTTCGGTTCCGGCTTCTTCCTGGGCACCAGCGGAAGCGGGGAAGTGCGGTTGGAGCCGTAGGCCGGACGGGTTGGCCAAGCACGAGGTCTGGCGGAACCGGAGCAGATTGCCGCCACGGTCCTGGACATGGTGTGTTCAATGGCGACATCGGCCAGATTGCTAAAATCGACCTGCTGGAGCGCCACGAAAAAGGCGAGCGACCGCCGCCGATAGGGGCAGTGGAGCGGGGAAGCGGTCGGTCCCGGAGTTCTTGTCCTCTCACTTTCGAGGCGCTTCTCCTTGCGTCTTTCCGTTTTCCGGGATCGACCCTTTCGCACAAATCTCAGCAGGAGCGTTTTTCCTATGAATGATGGCACCCAGGCGCTACCCAGCCCGTCGAACACCGCGTCGGCCAGAATCGTCGGGCGGTGCGTCCCGCGCCTTCAGCGCGGTGATGTTTGTTTGGCCCGTGACCTACATTAGGCTGGAGGCTAGAGGCTGGAGGCTGGAGCTTGCAGCATGGCCTGGGGCTCCGCGCGGTGCGCATCACCCCAGGCTGTCACATCGCGGGCTTTCAGCCCGCAGGCCATGAGGCCGCGGGAGAGGGTGGGCAGGACCGTGGGCGTGAGCCAGGCTCTGGCATGGCGGGCTTTCAGCCCGCAGGTCATGAGCCAACAGCCCTACGGACGGGCCAAACGGGGTCTTTTGGATTGCGGACAACGGCTTCCCCCATCGGGGACAGGCGGCCTGCCGAGGCCTGCAAAGGAACTGCCGAGGCCTGCAAAGGAGCTGCCGGGACCTGCGGACCTAGAGGGGTGCCGCCTGCTATAAGCGGGCCGTCCCTGACGGGACTTGGGGAATCCGGATTTGACAGCAAGGCCTATTTAAGGAATCCTTAAGACATGAAAGATTTGGACACTATCACCGTTTCCAAAGTGGGCCAGAGCACGTTGCCCAAATGGTGGCGAGATGCCTCCGGTTTGTCGCGGGGTGGTGTGGTCGAGGTCCGCCTGCTGCGCGACGGCAAAAACAGCATTATGCTGACGCCGAAACCCGGCAAACGACGCGGCGCCATCGGGTTGTTTGCGCAATTCTCGCGGTGCCCGGCGCCCATCCGCCCACCGGAGCGTCATCTGCTCCCCTTCAAGTGAGCTTCTTGATCGACACGGACTTATTGTCGATGCTCGAGCGGAAGCAAGTTCCGCCAAAACTGGCCGCCTGGGTGCAGAGGAATGAAGCTGAGGTTTTTCTGAGCGTTGTCTCCTTCGCCGAACTGCAATTTGGACTGGATCGGGCGCCGGCGACGCATAAGGCTAGTCTCGCCGTCTGGCTGGCTGATACGCGGCGGAGACTGGCTCCGGCCACGGAGGAACTGACCGAGGCAGTGCTGGTTCGATGGAAAGAATTGCTCGCGGACCTCAAGAGCAAAAACCGCACCATGACGTGCGAGGATTCCTTAATTGCTGCCACGGCACTGTTTCACGGCCACAAGCTCGCCACGCACAACCAAAGGCATTTTCAACCAGCCGGTGTGCAGATCGTTGACCCCCTGGCGTAAAGTCTCGGGGCCATCCCGAATAGCAGTTAGTTAGAAGGTGGAGTCTTGCGGGAGGGTGTTGGGATCGTGCCCAAACGCGGCCTGCCACGGCCTGCAAGAGAGGTGCCGGGACCTGGCGCGCGCGCATCTGTTCACAATGGATCAGGCCCTTGGGTGGGCCTGGTCGTAGGCGCGCTTGAGGCGCTCGGTGGTGAGGTGGGTATAGACTTGGGTGGTGACCAGGTGGGCGTGGCCGAGGAGTTCCTGGACGCTGCGCAGGTCGGCGCCGGCATCGAGCAGGTGCGTGGCGTAACTATGCCGCAGCTTGTGGGGCGTGAGGTGGGGGTCCAGGCCGGCAAGGGCGAGGTACTTTTTGAGGCGGAGCTGCAACTGGCGCGCGGAGACCGGGGCTTGCGCTTTTGGTTTGCTGAAGAAGACAGGTGAGTCGCCGGCCGGGGGCTGGCCGAGGAGTTCCCAGTAGCTCCTGATGGCGGCCAGGGCCGGCTCGCCGATGGGAATCTGGCGCTCCTTTTTGCCCTTGCCGCGGACCCGGACGAGACACTCGCTCCAATCAATGTCGTCGGCGATCAGTCCGCACAGTTCGTGGATGCGCAACCCGCAGGAGTAGAGCGTCTCGAGCACCGCCAGGTCGCGCCGGCAGAGCCAGGCGGCGCGCCGCCGGCGGCGTTGGCCGGCCGCGGCGGAGGGCGCGTTCCCGCCCGGCGGCAGGAGTTTGAGGGGCGCCTGCAACAGGTCGAGCATCTGCGGCGGCGTCAGGAACCTGGGCAGGCGTTTGGCGGGTTTGGGCAGCGCGAGGTTCTTAATCGGGGAGGCGGCGAGGAGTCCGTGGCGGATGAGGAACCTATAAAAGGTGCGCAGGGCGGAGAAGCGGAGTTGGATGGCGGCCCGGCCGAGACGCTGCCGGCCCAGGAACCGCAGATAGCTGCGGAAATCGTCGCGCTGGAGCTTGTCCCAGGCCGGGGGCTGCCGGCGCTCGTCCTGGTGCCAGCGAGTGAATTCCAGCAGGGCCTGGCGGTAATTGCGCTGGGTGTAGTGCGAAGCGCCGCGGTCCGTGGCCAAGTGCAGCAGGAACTGGTCGCGCCGGTGGTCGCGGACGGGCGGCGGCAGATTAGGGGAGTGATCGGGCATCCAGCCAATTATTCCAGGTGCGGGAATTCGAAGGTGACCTGCCCCAGGCCGTCCATGACCAGGTAGGCCGGGAAAGGCCGGCCGGTCTTGGAGATGAATCTGGGCAGCAGGTCGGTGCGGCCCTCGGCGAGGAGCTTGGCCGCCTGGGCGCGGTCGACGAGTTGCTGCAAGATGACCTTGTTGATCTTGAACTTGCAGGGGCGCCTGTCGGCCTGAGACTTCTCGCAAAGGTAAGCCGTCTCGGTCTCCAAGACCCGCCCGGCGCACTTGGGGCAGTTGCCGACGGGCTGCTGGCCGGTGAAATCGAGCTTGGGCGCCGGGGCTTTCGGCTCGCCAGTTGTGGGAGCGGGCCGCTTGGCGCTGGCGGCCGGCGACTCGAATTCGAAAGCAACATCGCCGTGCTTGAGCACGAGGAAGGCTTTGAAGGGGCGGCCCTTTTTCGAGACGAACTTGTCGAGCAAATCGGTCTTGGAGGTGTCCAGGAGCTTGTGCATTTGGGCGGGCTCGATCGGTTGCTGGAGGATGACCTTGCCGGCGCGGAAATCGCACTCGCGGGCGGCGCGGGCGGCGCGCTCGCAGACGTATTGCCTGGGCGTTTGGAACACGGGCGCGCCGCACTTGGGGCACTTGCCGACCGGGTCCTGGCCGGTGAAATCGGCCTGGGCGGCGGCGCCATTGCCCTGGGGCGTCTCCGGGGTGAAATCGAATTCCGCTTTGAATTCCGGCGTCAGCTTAATGACGGCGGCAAAAGGCCTGCCCAGCTTGCTGCGGAAGCCCGCCAGGGGGCCAACCCGGCGTTTGCCGATGAGTTCCTCGACCTCGGGGATTTCGAGTTGGCGGGCGGCGACGATCTTCCAGAGGCCGAAGTCGCACTTTTGGCACTGGAATTTCTTGTAGTTTTCGTGAATCTCGCCGCCGCATTTGGGGCAGGGCACTTTCAGGGTGCCGAAGTCGCCGGGCACGGTGTCGCTCTCATGGCGGCGGGCCTTGTCGACGATGGCGCGGGTCATGGCGGCGATTTCCTGCATGAACTCGGAGCGTTTCATCTGCCCGCGCGCCATCCGGCGCAGCTTGAACTCCCAGTCGCCGGTCAGTTCGGGGGAGGAAAGCTCGGGAATGCCCAGGCCGCGCAGGAGGGTGATGAGGGAGAAGGCCTTGGCGGTCGGCTGGAGTTCGCGCCCGTGGCGGAGCACGTATTTTTCGTAAATCAGGCCCTCGATGATTTGGGCGCGCGTGGCGGGCGTGCCCAGGCCCTTGTCCTGCATGGCCTCGCGCAGTTCTTCGTCCTCGACCAGTTTGCCGGCGCCTTCCATGGCGGTGAGCAGGGAGGCCTCGGTGAACCGGGGGGGCGGCTTGGTTTGGCCGGCCATCACCTCGACCTTGGTGGTGTTGACGGTCTCGTTCGGCTGCACGGGCGTCAGGGTGGGCGTATCGTCGGTCGGCGCCTCTTTGCCATAGACCGCCAGCCAGCCGGCGCTCAGGAGCACCTTACCGACGCTCTTGAAGGGTTCGCCCTCGACCCGGGTGACGCGTGTGGTCTCGAGGAATTCGGCGGCCGGGTAGAACACGGCGAGGAAACGCCGGGTGACCATGTCGTAGAGCTTGGCTTCCGCTTCGCTCAGGCTTCTGGGGGGCTGGGTGGTCGGAATAATCGCGAAGTGGTCGGAGACTTTGGCGTCATTGAAAATCCGCTTGTTGGGTTTCACCCAGCCGCGGTTCAAAATCTGGCTGGCGAAGGGGGCATATTGCGTCTGGCCCAACATGTCGAGGGTCCGCTTGACGGTGTCGAGGTAATCTTCGGGGAGGGCGTGGGAATCGGTGCGCGGGTAGGTGAGCAGTTTGTGCTTTTCATAGAGCGCCTGGGCCAGCGCGAGGGTGGTCTTGGCGGAGAAACCGAAGCGGCCGTTGGCCTCGCGCTGCAGGCTGGTCAGGTCGTAAAGCAACGGCGAGAGCTGCGTGGTCGGCTTGGTTTCTTCGGTGACGAGCCCCGGTTTGCCAAGGCACTTGTGGCGGATGGCCTCGGCCTGTTTGACCTGCCAAAGGCGCTCCGGCTTGAGGTCGCTATCGCCATTTTTCCTGGTGAATTTCTCGTCGAACCAGCGGCCGGTGTAGGCGCCGGCCTGGGCGGCGAAGGTGCCGTGGACTTCCCAGTAGTCGCGGGGGAGGAAACTCTTGATGCGCTCCTCGCGCTCGACGAGGATGGCCAGGGTGGGGGTCTGGACGCGCCCGACGGTGGTGAGATGGAAGCCGCCCGTCTTGGAGTTGAAGGCGGTCATGGCGCGGGTGCCGTTGATGCCGACCAGCCAGTCGGACTCGGAGCGGCAGACCGCGGCGTCGGCCAGCGGGCGCATGGCGGCATCGTCGCGCAGGTGGGCGAAGCCGTCCCGGATGGCGGCCGGGGTCATGGACTGGAGCCAGAGGCGCTTGATGGTCTTGTTGCACCCGGCGTATTGCACGAGGTAGCGGAAGATCAGCTCGCCCTCGCGCCCGGCGTCACAGGCGTTGACCAGCGTCTCCACGTCGGGGCGTTTGATGAGCTTGAGCAGCAGCTTGAGGCGGGACTCGTTGCGCTCGAGGGGCTGCAAGTCAAAATGCGGGGGAATGACGGGCAAATGAGCAAAGGACCACTTGCCGCGCTTGACCTGGTATTGCTCCGGCACGCACAACTCCAGCAGGTGGCCAACGGCGGACGAAAGGACATACTGCTCGCCTTCGTAGTAGTCGAGGCGCTGCTTGAAACCGCCCAGCGCCTGGGCGATGTCGCCGGCGACTGAGGGTTTCTCCGCAATGATCAATGCCTTACTCATGCTCGGTGCCAATACTTACATGCAGTTTCCTTGTGAGGCAAACCCCAGGTAAGCCATTGGAAAATGGCCCAAAGGGCGGCGGATGTCAAAGGATTCGTGGGGAGGGACAAGGCCGCGGTGGAGGGATGGGGCATGGGCGGCGGGCGGCCGGCGAATCGAAAGCCGTCGCACTGCCACAATTCAACTTGCTTGCGTTATGGCCTTGAGCTCCGAGGCCTGGCGTCTATCATGTCCGCATGTTCAGAAGACTTCCACTTTGGGCGTCCTTGCTGGTCGTCCGGCTGCTGGCCGCCGCGACTGGGCGCGGGGTGGAGGACACCGACATTCCTGCCGACGCCCCGCAAGATGGCATCATGGCCGGGCCGGAGGAAATTCAGGAAATACAGGATTGGGCCTGCGCCGCCTTCACCGGGCATAGGCCGCCGGGGCGTGAACCGGCCGTGGGCGTTGAACTCCGCCGGCAGGACTTCAACGTGTTGCGCTTCGGCCAGTCCTGCATGGAGACGCCCATCCAACTCGGCGCGCGCCAGTTCAAGCACGGCCTCGGCACCCATGCCAACAGCGAAATCGTGCTGCACCTGCCGCCGGCGGCCCGCGAGTTCAGGGCGTTTGCCGGCGTGGACAATAATTTTGATACTGGCGGCGCGCGGGGCTCGGTGCAGTTCAGCGTGGAGGTCGGCGGCCAGGAAGTGTTCCGCACCCCAACCCTCCGCGGCAGCAATGCCCCGGTGGAAGTGAGGGTTCCCCTGGCCGAGGGCACACGCCAGCTCACCCTCAGGACCGACACCACCGCCGACGGCCCCGCCTTCGACCAGGCGGATTGGGCCGAGGCCTGCATCCTCACCGCCAACGGCCAGGTCCATTGGGCCGACGCGGACGGCCAGCCGTTCATCGCCACCGCCATCCCCTTTTCCTTTCGCTACGAGGGCGTCGCCTCGGGCGCCTTGCTCAAGGAGTGGCAACGGAGGGCCGAGACCCGGGAAAGCGCGACCCGCACCATCCGCGAGGTGAGTTGGACCGACCCCAAGACCGCCCTGCGCGTGAGCGCCACGGTCACTGCTTTCAAGCGTTACCCGGCCGTGGAGTGGGTGCTGCACTTTGAAAACGGGGCGGCGCAGGACACGCCGCTGCTGGAGGACATCCAGCCGCTGGCGGTCCAGCTCCGCACCGGCTATGGCCGGAAACCCGTGCTCCTGCATCACCTGGTGGGCGATGTTTGCGACGAGCGCTCGTTCTTGCCGCTGGAGACTGAAATCGAGCCGGGCAAAGCGCTCTCCCTGGCGCCGTCGGGCGGGCGTTCCTCCAACGGCGCCTTTCCCTTTTTCAATCTCCGATATGGCGAGGAGGGCCTGCTGGCCGCCATCGGCTGGTCGGGCCAATGGCGGACTTCGCTCGAGCGCTCCGGTGCCGGGCCAACCACCCTGCGGGCCGGTATGGAAAGAACCTCCTTGCGCCTTCATCCAGGGGAGAAAATCCGCACGCCGCGAATCCTGGTGCTTCCCTGGAAGGGGGACCTTCTCGCCGCCCACAATCGTTTCCGGCGCTTGATCCTGTTCGAGTACGTGCCCCGCCAGAACGGCCGGCCGCAGCGATTGCCCGTGGCGCTGCAATGCTACGACCGCTACTCCGGGACGCGTCCGGATTGGGGCACCGAGGCAGCGCAGGTAGGGGCGAGCAAAGCGGCGCGGGCACTGGGCTGCGACACGCACTGGTTGGATGCCGCCTGGTTCGAGGGCGGCTTCCCCGGCGGGGTGGGCAATTGGTTCTGTCCTCCCAGGCAATACCCCAAGGGCCTTAAGCCCATCAGCGAGGCCTGCCACCAGGCGGGGCTCAAATTCCTGGTCTGGTTTGAACCCGAGCGGGTTGCCCGCGGCACCCAAATTGCCCGCGAACATCCCGAGTTTGTCCTGGGCGGCGACAAAGGGGACGGCCTGTTCAAGCTCAACGATGCGGCCGCCCGCCGCTGGCTCACCGACCTTTTGTCCCGGCGCATCTCCGAATTCGGCATCGATATTTATCGCAACGACTTCAACATCGATCCCCTCGGTTTCTGGCGGCAGGCCGACGCCCCGGATCGCCAGGGCCTGACCGAAATCCGTTATGTGGAAGGCCTCTACGCCCTGTGGGACGAACTGCTGGCGCGGCACCCCGGCCTGATGATCGATAACTGCGCCAGCGGCGGACGGCGCATTGACCTGGAGACCTGCGGTCGCGCCATCCCCCTCTGGCACAGCGACACCTGCTGCTCGCCCGGACACGCCGACTGGAACCAGACCCATACTTACGGCCTGAGCCTTTACGTGCCCTTGTTCGGCGCCTGCGCCTGGACCCCGACTGCCTATGACCTGCGCAGCGCGGCCACCGCCGGGGCCATCTGCCAGTTTGCCTTTCTGGAGGCCGATTTCCAGAGGGAAACCGCCCGCGCCGCTCTGGAGGAAGTGAAGCAGAACCAGCGGTTCTGGTATGGCGACTTCTATCCGCTGGGCCCCTGCACCCTTGGACCCGAGGCCCTCGTGGCTTACCAATTTCATCGCAGCGACCTGGACGCCGGCATCGTCCTCGCCTTCCGCCGCAGCCAGTGCCCTTACCCCGTCCTGCAAACCGGGCTGCGCGGCCTGAAGCCGGAGACAAGCTACCGCGTGGACTTCATTGGCGAAACCCACGCCTCCCAAAGACGCACCATGATGGGCAGAGAGCTGGGGTCCGATTTCGAGCTGCGCCTGCCCCAGCGCGGCACCAGCCTGCTGGTCCGTTACGGAAGGCGCGCGACCTGAGCCTTTGGGATTGGTTTCGAGTTATGGATGAGCCAAACCTGGACCGGCAGTTGTTGGATGCCATCCCCCATTTCCTCTTCCTGGTGGACGAGGACGTGAGAATCCTGGCCTACAACGCGGCGGCCGCGAACTTGCTGGGCCCCGACCGGCAACAAGTCCTGCGCCGCCGGGGCGGCGAGGTGTTGCATTGCCTGCACGCCACCGACTCGCCGCAAGGCTGCGGACGCTCGGATTTCTGCGAGGACTGTCCGGTGCGGAGCGCGGTCACGGAGGCCCTGGCCGCGAAGAAATGCGCCCGGCGCCGGGGACGCATGGAGCTGCTTACCAACCATGACGTCAAAGCGTTTTATCTCCTGGTCACGGCGTCTCCCCTGACTTACGAGGAGCGGAGCCTGTGCCTGCTGCTGCTGGAGGACATCGGGGAGATTATCGAACTGCAGCGCATCATCCCCATCTGCACCTACTGCAAGAAGGTCCGGGATGACGCCCAATACTGGAGTGAGGTGGAGGCCTACCTCAAGCGGCACTTGGACCTGCAGTTCACCCACGGCATGTGCCCGGACTGCTTCCAGAAGGAACTCGCGAAGCTCAAGGCGCTCGGTCCCCGCTCGCCGGACCTCCCGCCTGCTCCGCGCGGCCCCCCCAATGAAGATACAAAACACTCCAGCGCCTAATGCGCCACGGCCTTTATGGCCCCGGCATCGAACTGCACCTTGCAACCTTGATGAATTATGAACCTGACGAACTTCCCCACCGAACCGGCCGGAAGCCCCCGGGACAACAAACCCTTGACCCACCTGAGCCAGCTTCAGGCACTACTTTGCCTGCTGCACGCGCCTTGGCGGCGCGCCGGCGGCCGAGCCTGCCGGGTCGCGGGCGGCCAAACCCGCCGGCGCCTGGAGAACTCGCACCACCCGCCGACTGGGCCGTCGGCGATACAGTCGCGCCGGAATCGGGAGCAACCGGGGCTACAAGCCTTCGGCCTGCCCCCACAATGGCTGGCGTTGCTGGCGGGCGCGGCGCTCCTGTTCCAGCCCCCGGACGCCGGGGCAGTCGCGTCGATCAACCAGGAGCGACTCGTTTCGGCCAATACGGTCTTCGCCTTCAAGCTCCTCAAGCAGCTTGGCCGGGAACACCCGGGCACCAATATCTTCATCTCCCCCTACAGTCTCTCGACCGTGCTGCAACTGGTGGACAACGGCGCCAAAGGCAGGACGAAAAAGCAAATCGAGTCGGTGCTGGAAACCACCGCGCTGGACACCGACGCGCTCAACCGCGCGAACCGGTTGCTGAGCCAAACGATCAAACCGGCGCCAGCCAACACCACGGTCCTGAACCTGGCGAACGCGATTTGGCATCGAAAGGAGTTCAGTCTGAATCCGGAGTTTGTTGCGCGCAATGCCGAGTTTTTCCAAGCAAGCGTCGAGGGGCTGGATTTCGCCGACCCTCGGTCAGTGGACGCCGTGAACGGCTGGGCGGACCGGAACACTGGCGGAAAAATCAAGAGGCTGATGGACGGCCCGTTTGGGCCTTTGGACGAGGTGGTTTTAGCCAATGCTGTTTATTTCAAGGGCGCCTGGGCATCCAGGTTCGACAAGCGAAACACCCAGCCGGCAGTTTTCCGGTTGCAGAACGGGCAGGAGAAGAGGGTCCTGATGATGACGCAGCACGGTCGTTTTTTTTACCACCAGGCTGGAGGCGGACTCCAGGCGGTTTGCCTGCCTTATACGGACCGGAATTTCGCCATGTCCATCCTCCTGCCAGCGCCCAATTCCAGCGTGGCGAAAGTGCTCTCGCGCCTGGACGCGGAAGTATGGGAGAACGCGATTTGGCGGAAATTCCGGGACCAGGCGATAGAGCTTAATCTCCCGCGTTTCAAACTGGAATATGGCGTCGAGTTGAAGAAGCCGCTGGAAGCTCTGGGCATGAGCCTGGCCTTTTACCCGAGGAAGGCCGACTTTTCGGGGATGGCCGCCGAGCCGCTTTTCATAAGCCGGGTTAGCCAGAGGGCGGCCGTCGAGGTGGACGAGCAAGGGACCGAGGCGGCGGCGGCCACGGTTGGCGTTTTAACACAAGGCATCACGCCATCGGTGTTTGTGGACCGTCCGTTTCTCTTCCTGATCCACCACCTGCCGACCAAATCCATCCTGTTCATGGGCATCGTCTATGACCCGGAATTTCTCGGCACGAGTGGAGAACTCGATTCGTTGAAGGCCTCCTCAACGCCAGTCAGAAGAAGGCCCCGGGAGTTTTAGTGACCCGCCGCGGGCGCCTTGGCGAGTGGTTGGCGAGACAGCGGCACGGCGCTATTGGCGTTGACTTTGGGCGGCGGCCCGTTCTAATCTGGCGGCAGCGTTAGCAGATGTTTTACTGAAAGGATTCTTATGCCGGAGCTGAAACAACTCTATGATGCGGTGGTCAGAGGCGATGCCAAGGCCACGCAAGCCCTCACTCAAGAAGCCTTGGCGGAGGGGGTCGATCCCCTCGAGCTGGTCAACCAATACATGGTGCCCGCCATGGACGAAGTCGGCCGCCGCTTCGAGTGCAACGAATACTTCGTACCCGAGCTCCTGATCTCGGCGCGCGCCATGAAGGCCGCCCTGGAACTGCTCCGTCCCCTGCTCACCGCCCGGGGCGACCAACCCCAGGGCCGCGTCGCCATCGGCACCGTCAAAGGCGATTTGCACGACATCGGCAAGAATCTGGTCGCCTCCCTCCTGGAGGGCGGCGGCTTTGAGGTCATCGACCTGGGCGTCAATGTGGCGCCCGAGAAGTTCATCGCCACCATCAACGAGAAGCAGGCCAATATCATCGCCATGTCCGCCCTGCTCACCACCACCATGCCGGCCATGAAAACCACCATCGACGTTCTCAAGCAAGCCGGCGTGCGCGACAAGGTCAAAGTCCTCATCGGCGGCGCGCCCATTACCCAGAAATACGCGGATGAAATCGGCGCGGACGGTTACAGCGAAAGCGCCGTGGGGGCGGTGGCGCTGGCCAAGAAGGCTGTCACCGCTGCCTGAGCCTGGCCCGCCCGCCGGCAGATGCACCCGCTCATTCGACAACTCCTGGCGCTGGGGCCGGTCATTACCGACGGCGCCTGGGGCACCCAACTCCAGGCGCGCGGCCTGGCGGTGGGCGAGTTTCCGGATGCCTGGAACCTGACGCACGCCGACCGGGTGGCGGAGGTGGCCCGCGCTTACGTCCAGGCCGGCAGCCAGGTGATCCTGACCAATACCTTCGGTGCCAACCGCATCCGCCTGGGCGAGGCCGCCCTGGCCGGGAGCGTGGCCGAAATCAACCAGCGCGGGGTCGAAATCTCACGCGCCGCCGCCGGCGACCGCGCGCGAGTCTTTGCCTCCATCGGCCCGACCGGCAAACTGCTCCTGAGCGGGGAAGTGACCGAGGATGAGGTGCGCGCCGCTTTCGCCGAGCAGGCCCGGGCGCTGGCCGAAGGCGGGGCCGAGGCCCTGGTGGTTGAAACCATGTCCGACCTGGCGGAGGCGTTGCTGGCCGTGAGCGGTGCGCGGGAGACCGGTTTGCCGGTGGTCGCCTGCATGGTCTATGACAGCGGGAAGAACAAAGACCGGACCATGATGGGGACGACGCCCGAGCAGGCGGCGGCAGCCCTCACGGCGGCCGGCGCCGAGGTCATCGGCGCCAACTGCGGCCAGGGGATTGCCGGGTTTGCCGCGCTGGGCCAACGCCTGCGGGCCGCCACCGACCGCCCGATTTGGCTCAAACCCAACGCCGGCCTGCCGGCGGTCGTCGAGGGCCGCCTCCAATACCGCGCCACGCCCGAGGAGTTCGCCAGCTATGTCCCCGAATTGATTAAGCTGGGCGCCGGCTTCGTCGGCGGCTGTTGCGGCACGGGCCCCGATTTCATCGCGGCGATCAAGCGCCACTGGGCGCCGGCCAGGTGAGAGGCGCGATTTAGTAAGAAGTCATGACCAGTCGAGAGAGAGTGCTGGCCCATTTGGCCGGCCGGCCGGTGGACCGGCTGCCGGTGATGCCGATTACGATGATGTTCGCCTGCGACCGCGTGGGCGGCCGCTACCGGGAGTATTGCACCGATTACCGGGTGCTCGTCGAGGGCCAGGTCCGCACCGCCCAGGAGTTTGGCTTCGATTACGTCAACACGATGTCCGACCCGGCGCGCGAGGCGGCCGATTGCGGCGCCACGGTCGAATACTTCGATAACCAGCCGGCGGCCCTGGTCGAGGAGCAGGCCCTCCTGGCCGACAAGACGAGGCTCCTTTCGCTCAAGATTCCCGACCCGCTGGGTGGCGGGCGCATGCACAACGGCATCAAGGCCCTGGCCTTGTACCAGCAACGCCTCGGCCGGGAGAAAGTCATCGAAGGCTGGGTTGAAGGACCGATGGCCGAAGGGGCGGACCTCCGGGGTATCAATACGATCATGTTGGATTTTTTCGATGACCCGCGCTTCGTACGCGACCTCTTCGGCTTTGTGGTTGAGATGGAACTGGGCTTTGCCCGGGCGCAGCTCAAGGCGGGAGCGGATGTGATCGGCGTGGGCGATGCTGCCGCCTCATTGGTGGGGCCGCAGCTCTATGAGGAGTTTGTCTGGCCCTACGAGAAGAAGCTGGTGGAGGGCATTCACGCGCTTGGGGGCAAGGTGCGTCTGCATATCTGCGGCAACACCCGCAAGCTCCTCCACGGCATGGGCAAGTTGGGCTGCGAGATCGTCGACCTGGACTTCCTGTCGCCGCTGGCCGAGGCCCGGCAGGCGATGGGCCCCGACCAGGTCCTGCTGGGCAACCTCAACCCGGTCGTCGTCCTGCGCAACGGCAACCCGGAGGGCGTAACCGCCGCCATCGCCCAATGCCACCGCCAGGCCGGCCCGCGCTTCATCGTGGGGGCCGGCTGCGAAGTCCCGCGCGACACCCCCCTGGCGAACCTGCGCGCCCTCTGCGCCTACGCCCACAGCCATAAGCCGGCCGGCCCTGGCCCCAGTCAAGCGCCTGCCGACAATTTCTTTGGGGAATAGGCCTCGGCCGGTCCAATAGCCTCGACGCTGGCGCCGTGCAAAGAGAGGGACAAGGCGGGCGGCGCCGTTTTTGGAGGGCCGGGCGAACCGGCGGGGGCGGAGAGCGCGAAAGGCCGTTGAAATACAGGCGCAGAGGCGGCATATTGACTCCATGACAGTTACAGCAGACCAAAAGCAACGCGTGACCTTGCCCTCCGCCAGGCCAGGGGACAAGTTCGAGGTTCAGCTTTCGGGGGATGGCAAGATGGTCTTGACAAGGCTGGAGCCTCCGCGGTCCGAGCCTGCCGAAGTGAGGATCGAAAAGCGGGGCAAGTTCTCTGTGGGTGTGTTAAACCGTCCGATCAATGAGCAAGCCCTGAAAGAGGCCTTGGCTGATTTTCCGTGAAGTACCTCCTGGATGTGAATCTCCTGCTGGCCGGGATGTGGGAAAATCATTCTCGCCATGCAGAGGTGTTCGGCTGGCTTGAGGGCAAGAGCATCTTCCTCTGTCCACTGGCTGAGCTGGGCTTCCTGCGAATCAGCGCCAACGAGAAGGCCATCAACGCGCCGATGGATAAGGCCAGGGAGCTGCTGGAAAGGTTCTCGACCGAGAGAAACGCGGAGCGGATTTCAGACGACCTTGCGCCGCTTGACTCTCATCCCAAGACCTCTGAGGAAGTGACCGACCTTTACCTGGCGGATTTGGCAAATAAACATGGCGCGAAGCTGGCGACCCTGGACGAGCGGATCGACCACGGCGCCGTTGAAGCCGTCTGTCCGCCCGGAAAACCGCAAGGCCGGCCGCCCTCCTGACAGCCGAGCTCGAGAAGGCTGAGGAGCGGCGAAACGTAAAATGACTACGCCCCACTGCTGGCCGAGCGGGTCTTGCGCGTTACGGCCAAGCGTGATACAAATCCTGTGTGACGTCGAACACGATTGCGATACGATTGCGCCGGCCCAAGGCGGAAATCGAGACCAACGCCAAACCCAACGTCAATGCCTGGGTCAATAAGCTTATCGAGCATGCCCTAGGTCCACGCAGGGTCGGCTGGAACGAGCACTTTGATCGGCTATCCTCGGGCAGGAAGTTCCGGCTTACGGGCAAAGTTGAGCGCCGCGAACGGTGAATTTCGCGGATACCAACTGGCTGGCCTCGGCTTATATTGAGCCGAGGCGTGACGATGCCGAGGCCGTAAGGCGGAGGGGAATCGTCAATCGCTTCCTGCGCCGCCACGGTGGGCAACGGATTGCTTTTCACCTGCCGCCGCCAAAGCCTCGCTTGCCAACGCCGAGCAGCTCCGCCTCCTCGTCGAAGCCGCCCGGGTCCGCCTGGCCTGCGCCCACGGCCCCGCTTCGCAGCTATGCCCGGTGCTCGCGCCGCGCCGCCTACGTGAGCGTATTTATGTAACGGCCCACTTAGCGCTGCGGGCCGGTCTGGGCCCGGTACTCTTCAATGCGGCGGGTAATAATCCCGACTTGTTCGGCGTCGCCGCGGGCCTGGGCTAACTGGAGGGCCTTGCGGGCGGAGGCCAGGGCTTGTTGCATGCGTCCTGCCTCGGCGTAATGGACGGATAAGATCAAATGGAGCTCGGGCGCAGTGTCCAGGTCCGGGCGTTGCGCCTGCACCACGGCATAGTGCTTGAGGGACTCTTCGATATTACCCTGGGCGGCCAGGGCCAGAGCGAGCAGGTAATGCGTCCGGGCGTTTTGGGGGTCGAGGTTCAGGGCCTTGGTCAGGGCGGCCACGGCCTGCTGGACGTCGCCCTTGGCCAGCAAGGCATCCCCCAGCGCGGCCTGCATGTCGGCGGGGTTGTAGCGCCGGTCAAACCCCGCCGGCAGGAGCCGGACCGCCTCGGCCAAATGCTGCACCGCCGGCGCCGGTTGTCCCTGGTAGCGCAGGGCCATTCCGAGGTCGTAATGGGCGCAGCCGTCGGCGGGGTCCAGCCGCAGGGCCTCGGTGGTATGGGCCAGTCCCTCCTTGAACTGATGTTTCAGATGAAAGAGCAAGAAGCCCAGCCGCTGATGTGCCTGCACGCTCCGGGGATTGATTTGGAGCGCCTTTCGATATTCCGCGATGGCCCGCTCGGGGTCGCCGCTGACTTCCAGCACGTAGGCCGCGCGGGCGTGGGAATAATCGTCGAGGAATCGTTCCCGGATGAGGCCAATCGCCCCTGGCTGGGCATTGACGAATTCGGGGATATTGGCTGCGCGGTCGGGGGCGGTGAAGTGGGCCAGGAGCACTGGGGGCGTGCTTTCTCCTTGGGGGTCGATGTGCGTGAGGAACAACTGGGTGTAAGGCGAATTGGCTTTGGAAGCGAATACCAGCCAGCGGCCGTTGGGCGACCAACTGTGCCAGGAGTTGAGGCGGGAGGTGTTGCCGCGCAGACGGCGGGCCTGGCCGCCGGCAGCGGGGATGATGTAGAGCTCGCTGTCGGGCTGGAGCAACATGTAATTGCTGGCCTGGCAGAAGACAATCCATTGGCCGTCGGGCGAGTATTTCGGGAAGAAGTTGCTCCGGCCATTGCGCGAGGCCCCGGCCAGGGGCTCCGCCTGGCCGCCCCGGCCGTCATGGTAAGGGATGCGGTAAAGATCAAACCGGAAGGGTTTGCCTTCGCGCAGGAACTCGGCGCAATCCGCCTCGCTCAAGAGGAGCTTGCCTTCGGCATCAGCGCTGCGGAGTTGATAGGCCTTGGTCCGGGCGAAGACGATGTACTGGCCATCCGGGCTCCAAACTGGATTGCTTTGGACGTATTCCGGGTCGTCGGCGCCCGGCAGAGATTGGAACGCGCCCGTGTTCCGGTGATAGACCACCAGGATGCCTTTGATCGGGAAAAAGAGTTGCGAAAAGGCCAGGTCCGGTTTGCCGACAAAGACCGATTTGTCCTTGACGGTGCTGATGACGTTGCGGCCATCCGGGGAGACTTGGGAGAGCAGGCCGAAGGTCTGTTGGCGATCCTCCGGCCGGTAGGCGTCCCAGGTGATGATTTGGCTGGTGGCCAGGGTCATTTCCCTGGCGACGCGGGTGATGACGTAAGAGCCTTTGTTGTTGGCGTAATCGACATCCATCCCCAGCACCTTGCCATCCCGGGAGAAGGAATGGCAGTTGCCGCACACCGGCAGGCGCTGGAGGACCACCGCCGGCTGCTGCGGGGCGGCAATGCTGCCAAAACGCCAGCGAATCCGCGTGGGGTCTTTGACCGCCTCCATGAACGGCAGATTCACTTCCCGGTAGAACAACGGCGCGCCCACCTCGTCCGCCGAGGTGCTGAGCGAGACCCGGCCCCGGGACAGGATTTTCAGCGGGGCGGCGGCTGCAAAGCCCAGCACCGTCACCCTGGCCGGGTTCTCCCGGGAACGCCGCTTGAGCTGTTCCCAATCTTCCCGTCCCGGCGTCCACTCCGCCCGGCGGCTCAGGAAACACCGGCGGCCGGGAGGAGCTTGAAACTGGACCAGGATCAGCCAGGTGTCCGCCCCGGCCGCCGTGTCTTGCCAGGAAAAGGTGCAAGGCACAATCTCTGGCGGAAAGACAGTCCCCTCTTGCGGGTAGCGGATGGTTAAGCTCGGATAGTCTTTGGTTTCCTGGTAGGCGGCCAGGACCTGCGCGAGGGGCGGCTGGCGCGAACAGCAAACGGTTCCGAGGCTCAGACAAGTCAGGAGGAGCCCTAAGGGCATCAGGGAGGTACTGGACGCATAGGACACACAGGACATAAAGCACAAGGGCAGGAACTGAGCCAGTCCAAAAAAAAGCAGCCCGTCCCCTGGGGGAACGGGTTGCCGGGATTTTAAACTTGGGACTTCCGGTCAGGCGTGCTGGGTCTCGGGTTTGGCCTCGGGCGCCGGCTTCTCTTCGGGCTTTTCTTCGGGGGCGGGTTTGGTTTCTGCGGCCGGTTTGGTTTCGGCCGGGGTTTCGCTGACGGTCGGGAGGTCCACCCATTCGAGGATGGCGCGCTGGGAGGCATCGCCCTGCCGCTGGTTAAGGCGGATGATGCGGGTGTAACCGCCGTGGCGCTCGTGTTGGTTGGGCGCGATTTGGTCAAAGAGGATCTTGACGGCGTCTTCCTGGTGGAGGCGGGCGGCGGCGCGGCGGCGGTCGTGGAGGGAGCCGCGCTTGCCGAGGGTGAGCATTTTTTCGGCCACGGAACGGGCGGCTTTGGCCTTAGCGAGGGTGGTGGTGATGCGCTTGTGGAGAATGAGGCTGCAGACCAGGTTGGCGAGCATGGCATTGCGGTGCTTGCCGGTGCGGCCCAACTTGGCGGTTCGCTTAAGGTGACGCATAAACGGGCGAGGGGTGGGGGGGCGGGTGAGCGGGAACAGGGCGGCGCTCCCGCTCACCGGTCCGCGGCGCTTAACGAGTAATCGAGGTCAAGGTGGTGGGCTCTTCTTTGGGGGCCTCGAGCAGGTCGGGCTCGAAGGTACTGCCCAGGGTCAGCCCCAGGGCGGCGAGTTTGTCTTTGATTTCGTTGAGCGATTTCTTGCCGAAGTTGCGGTACTTGAGCATCTCCTGTTCGGTCTTCATGGCGAGCTGGCCGACGGTGGTGATGTTGGCGTTGTTCAGGCAGTTGGCGGCGCGCACGCTCAGTTCGATTTCGTTGACGCTCATGTTGAGGAGCTTCTTGAGCTTGGTCTTCTCCTCGTCCTGCTTATCGACGACCTCTTCGAACTCGACGGCGTTCTTGTCATAGCCGACGAAGACGTCGAGGTGGTGCTGGAGGATGGCGGAGGCCTGGGTCAGGGCGTCGTCGGGCGAGATGCGGCCATCGGTCCAGATTTCAAGGATGAGCCGGTCGTAATCGGTGCGCTGGCCGACGCGGGCGTTTTCGACCGCATAGCGGACGCGGATGACGGGCGAGAAGAGGGAATCGATGGCGATGACGCCAATCGCCTGATTGGCTTTTTTGTTTTCATCGCCCGGCAGGAAGCCGCGGCCGACTTTGACTTCCAACTCCATCTCGAACTTTTTCTTTTTGTCGAGGGTGCAGATGTGCTGGCCGGGATTGACCAGCTCGACATTTTGGTTGAGTTGGATGTCCGCGGCGGTGACTTCGCCTTCCTTGTTGACCGAAAGGAGGAGGGTTTGCGGGTCGCGGTTGTGGGCCTTGAAGAGGATCTTCTTGAGGTTGAGCACAATGTCGGTGACATCTTCGACGATGCCATCGATGGTGGCGAATTCGTGCATGGCGCCGTCGATTTTGATCGAGCTGATGGCTGCGCCCTCGAGGGAGGAGAGCAGCACGCGGCGCAGGGAGTTGCCGATGGTGTGGCCGTAGCCGGTCTCGAACGGTTCGGCGATGAACCGGGCATAAGTTTCCGTGGCGGTGGCCTCCTCTTTGGTCAACCGCTTGGGCATTTCAAAGCGTCCCAGCCGTACTGGCATATTTTTCCTTTCCGGTTGTTTGCTAGCGGGAATAAAACTCGACCACCGCCTGCTCGTTGGCGATGGGTTGGATCTCCTCGCGCGTGGGGATGCGCATCACCACGCCCTTGAGGGCTTCCTTGTCCAGGGATAGCCAGTCGGGCACCGCGCGGCTGGCGGCGACTTCGAGGTTCTTGGTGGCCAACTGCCGGGCGGCATTGGAGCTTTTGATGTCGATGACGTCGTTGACCTTGAGGCCGTAGGAGGGGATGTTGACCTTGCGGCCGTTGACGCGGACGTGGCCATGGCCGACCAACTGGCGGGCGGCGGCGCGGGTGTTGGCGAAGCCGAGGTGATAGCAGACATTGTCGAGCCGGGTTTCCAGGAGCTGGAGCATCTGCTCGCCGGTGACGCCGCGGCGCTTGAGCGCGCGCTCATACACGCCGCGGAACTGGCGTTCGAGCAGGCCGTAATAATAGCGGAGCTTCTGCTTTTCGATGAGGCCCAGGCCGTAGTCAGTGTGTTTGCGGCGGGACTTGGGGCCATGCACCCCGGGGCCGTAATTTCGGCGTTCGAGGTACTTGGACGGGCCGAAGATGGGCACGCCGAAACGGCGGCTGATGCGAACACGAGGACCTGTATAACGAGCCATGCTGAGGGTTGAGGGTTGAGGGTTACACGCGGCGTTTCTTCCGGGGACGGCAGCCGTTATGCGGCACGGGCGTGACGTCCTTGATGGTGGTGATTTCCAGTCCGATGGCCTGCAAGGCGCGGATGGCCGATTCGCGGCCGGAGCCCGGGCCTTTGACGCGGACTTCGATTTCGCGCATGCCGTGAGACATGGCCTGGCGGGCGGCATCCTGGGCGACCTGCTGGGCGGCATAAGCCGTGCTCTTGCGCGAGCCCTTGAACCCGACGCGGCCGGCGCTGGACCAGCCGATGAGGTGTCCCTGCACGTCGGTGATGCTGACCTGGGTGTTGTTGAAAGTGGCGAGGATATTGGCGACGCCGCTGGTGATGTTCTTGGCGCCCTTGGCCTTGATGATCTTCTTGCCGGCCAGCCCGTCGGCGAGCAGTTCGGCCGCCGTCGGCGCCGCGGCGCCGGGAGCGGGCACGGCGCCTTCGGCGGGTTTGGGGGCTTCCGGGGCTTCCGGGGCGGGGGCGCCGCCGGCAGGCGGGCCGGGGGCCGGCGCGCCGGCTTTCCTGGGCGGCTTGGCGGGCGGCGCCTCACCCAGCGGCTTGCCGGGGGCTTTCTCCGCGGGGGCTTCCGGTTTGCCTTCCTTCCTGGGAGCAGTTTGCTTTTTGGTTTCCTCGGGCATGGGACTTTTAAGACGTATAGGACGCAGAGGGGATTAATGGATGCCGGTCTTGGCCGCCGGATTGCGGACCACCCCGACGGTCTTGCGGGGGCCTTTGCGGGTGCGGGCGTTGGTTTGCGTGCGCTGCCCGCGCACGGGCAGTCCGCGCAGGTGACGGATGCCGCGATAGCACTTGATGCCCTGGAGCCGCTTGAGGTTCATGCCAATCTCGCGGCGGAGATCGCCCTCGATGACGCACTTGCCCTCCTGGATGGCGTGAACGATTTGCGAGAGCTGCTGCTCCGTCAGGTCCTTGGCGCGGATGCCGGGATCAATGTTGGCCCGGGCCAGGATGTCCCTGGAATTGCTCGGGCCGATGCCATAGATGGAGCGCAAGGCGATATCGATGCGCTTGTGCGGCGGGACTTCTACTCCGATGATGCGAGCCATAAATCAAAAGGCAATAGGGTGGTGGAGTCAGGGCGAAAAGGCAACGGCGTGAGGGCGTGCTGTTGCCAGCACTCCAATACTCCGTTTCCTTTCTTTAGTTAAACGAGTTAAATAAGTTAAATAAGTTAAATCACCAACGGATCAGCCCTGGCGCTGTTTGTGGCGCGGGTTGGTGCAGATCACCCGGATGGTGCCTTTGCGGCGTATGACTTTGCAGTTTTCGCAAAGCTTCTTAACAGAGGCGCGAACTTTCATATTCTCAAAACTCGAGCGCGGCGGCGCGCCCGCTCCGGGTTCCCCGGGGCGCGCGCTGCCAGGGCTTGACTTCTCTTGCTTGCCACAGCCATGCCGCTTGGGCCTGGCAGGCGCGAGGCCTGCCCCACTATACGGCTTAAGTGGTCTGCGTTTCCACGATAATCCGGCCCTCGGACAAATCGTAGGGCGACATTTCCAACCGGACTTTGTCCCCCGGCGCCAACCGCGCAAAGCTCAATCGCGCATGGCCGGCCACATAGGCCAGCAGCCGATGGCCGTTGGGCAGTTCCACCCGGTAGGTCCGGTCGGACAGCACTGCCACTACGGCACCTTCAACTTTGAGGGCATCCTCTCGGGCCATGTCAAAATCTCCGGCTCATCCTCGGTGATCAACACCGTATGCTCAAAATGAGCCGATAGTGAACCATCTTGGGTCACCACTGTCCAGCCATCATTCAAGATTTTTACCCCGGGCGACCCCGCGTTGACCATCGGCTCGATGGCCAACGTCATCCCCGGCCGCAACTTGGGGGACGGTTTTCCGTCCACGAAATTCGGCACCTGGGGCTCCTCGTGCATCGAGCGTCCCACCCCGTGGCCGACGAATTCGCGCACGACGCTGAAGCCGTTGCCCTCCACACATTCCTGTATGGCGCGCGAAATATCAACTACGCGCCGCCCGGGCACGGCGCGCGCGATACCCTCGTGGAGGGCCTTTTCCGTGATATCCATCAGGTTCTGGGCCGGCAAGCCGCACCCCCCGACGGCCACCGTCCGGGCGGTATCGCCGATAAAGCCGTTGTAAATGACCCCGACATCCAGGCTGACGATGTCGCCAAAGCGCAACTGCCGGGGGCCGGCCAGGCCGTGCACCACCTGCTCATTGACCGAGATGCAGATGTGGCACGGGAACTTCCGGTAGCCCAGAAACGCGCTCCTGGCGCCACAACTCTTCATCCGCGACGCGGCGAAGTCGTCCACTTCCTTCGTCGTCGCCCCCGGCTTGATAAAGGCCGCGACTGCTTCCAGCACGGCACTGGCCACCGCACAAGCCGGCCGCATGGCTTCCAAATCCCGCTCGTTCTTAAGAATGATCATCAGCGCGCGGCCCATTTCAACTTAACAGGACAAGTCTCCGCCTGGCCACTGTCCCGCCAACCCTCCGGGTTGGGGAAGTCCTGCCCGCGCAGGTTGGTTTGGGCAAGCTGGCGGCTGCCGCTACTATAGGCCAGAGCGGAGTGCATCGTCAAAATCTCCCCCGGAGGCGGCCTTTTTTGAGGAAGCCGTCGTAATGGCGCATGAGCAGATGGGTTTCCATCTGGCGCATGGTGTCCAGGAGCACGCCGACCAGGATGAGCATGCTTGTGCCGCCAAAGAAGGTGGAGACCTGGTAGGGGATCTTGAGCCAGCGGTTCAGCAAGATGGGGATGACGGCGATGATGGTCAGGAAGATGGCCCCGGCCAGCGTAATCCGGCTCATGGCGTTGTGGAGGAAATCGCTGGTGGCCTGGCCTGGGCGCACGCCGGGGATGTAGCCGCCGTTCTTCTTGAGGTCATCGGCGATTTGCAGTTCGTTGAACTGGGTGGCCACCCAGAAGTAGGAGAAGAAGAGGATCATCAGGCCGTAGATCGTGATGTAGAGGAGGGCGCCTTCCTGCAGAATGCGGGCAATCTCGATGAAGAATTTCACCTGCAAGGTCTTGCCGAGGAAGAAGAAAATCTTCTGCGGGAACATGAGGATGGCCTGGGCGAAGATGATCGGCATGACGCCCGAATAGTTGACGCGCAAAGGCATGAACGAGGTGCTGCCCTGAAAGATCTTACGGCCGACGGCCCGCTGGGCGTATTGGACGGGGACCTTGCGCTGGGCCTGGGTGATCGCAATCACGCCGGCAATGACGCCCACCAGGAGCAAAAGCAAGGCGGCGGCATGGCCGAGATTGAACTCCGCCTGCGTGCCTTTGGGAAAGAACATGTCCCTCAGGGCATAGACCGCCTGCGGCAGGCGGGCCAGGATGCCGATGGTGATGACCAGGGACACACCGTTGCCGATGCCCCGGTCGGTGATCTGCTCGCCGAGCCACATCAGCAGCATGGTGCCGGTGGTGAGGATGATGGTGGTTTGGATCCTGTAGAACCACAGGTGTGCATCGCTGTAGAGGACCAACCGGCCAATCCCCGCCCCGAAAATGCTGTCCGGGTTCTCCCACCCGAGGGCCATCACAAAGCCTTGTCCCAGGCAGAGCAGGACCGTGAGATAGCGCCCGTACTGGATGAGCTTGGTGCGGCCGCCCTCCTCGCGGGCGAGCTTGGACAAGTGGGGCCAGACGGCGGTAAGCAATTGGATGATGATCGTGGCGCTGATGTAGGGCATGATGCCCAGGGCGCCCACCGCGCAATGCTCCAGGGCGCCCCCGGTGAACATGCTGTAGAGGCCCAAGACCGAGTTGCCGGCGGTTTGGCCGGCCTTGGTGTTGAAGAAGGCGGTCAAGGTCGCGCCATCGAGGCCCGGAATGCGGATGGCCGCCTCCAGCCGGCAGATCGCCAGGACCAGCAAGGTAAACAGAATCCTGGATTTAAGTTCGGGAATCTTAAAGCAATTGCTGAAAGTATTGGCAATGGCAGCGAGCATGGTCAGTTAAAATCAGGAGTTTTGGCGACCTGCTTAGGACTGCTGGGCCGGTTCGGATTGGGGCGTTTCAGGCTTGGCGGCTCGGCCCTTGCGGGAGGCAATCAATTCGCAAGTGCCGCCTTTGGCCTGGATTTTGGTCCGAGCGGAGGCACTGAAGGCGTGGGCGCTGACGGTCAGCTTGCGGGTCACTTCGCCGCTGCCCAGAATCTTGATGCCGTCGCTCGGCCCGTTGGCCAACCCCAGTTGGCGCAGCGCCGTCTCATCGACCCGGGCCCCGTCTTCGAAACGGTTGAGGGCCTCGACGTTGACGGGCAGGTAGCGGGTCGCGAAACGGGTGTTGTTGAACCCGCGCTTGGGAATGCGGCGAATGAGCGGCATCTGCCCGCCTTCGAAGCCGAGGCGCATCGAACTGCCGGAGCGGGCCGTCTGGCCTTTGCCACCGCGCCCGCTGGTCTTGCCGTGCCCGCTGGATTCCCCCTGCCCCAGCCGCTTGCGCGGGTGCCGGGCGCCGGGACGAGGTCGAAGATCGTGTAATCGCATAAGCAACGGAGTATGGGAGTAAACTCTGGCCGGGGGTTAAGCTGGAGGCTGGGGTGGAGGCGTCGGCGGCAGGGCTGGCGGGGGCGGCGGGGCTTGGACCCTTTTGATTTCCAGGCCGCGGCCCTGGTAAATGTCCTCGCGCAGGCGGAGGCTGAGCAGGGCTTGGAGCGTGGCCTTGACGACATTGGCGGGGTTTTTCGAGCCCAGCGACTTGCTCAGCACGTCTTTGACGCCGGCCGATTCGAGGACTGCCCGGACGGTCTTGCCGGCGATGATGCCGGTGCCGGGCGAGGCTGGCCGGAGCAGCACTCTGGCGCCGCAATAGTGCGCCAGCACCTCGTGCGGGATGGTGGCGTCTTTGAGGGCCACGCCCACCATTTGGGCGCGGGCCAATTCCCCGCCCTTGCGGATGGCGTCGGCCACTTCGCCGGCCTTGCCGAGGCCCACGCCCACGCGGCCATGCTTGTCGCCCACGACAATCAGGGCGCTGAAGCTAAACCGCCGGCCACCTTTGACGACCTTGGCCGAACGGTTGATGAACACGACCTTTTCGGTCAGTTCCAGCCCGGTCTGCTCGTCGAGGGTAATTTCGGGCTCCGGCCTGGCACGCCGCCCGCGCATGAGCCCGCGGGGGCCACGTTGGTTGCCGCTCTCGGTTTTGCTGGATTCAGCCACCATATCTTTCTCCATTAGACGTCAAAACTGCAGACCGGCCTCGCGGGCGGCATCGGCCAGGGCCTTGACTTTGCCATGGTAGCGGGCCCGGCCGCGGTCGAAAATGACTTCTTTGATGCCCTTGCCCACAGCGGCCTGGGCCGCCAGGGCCCCCATGACCTTGGCGCTGGCAGCGTTGGCGGCCAACTTCTCCCGCCCCGGCGTGGCCTTGCTGGTCGTAGAGGCCGCCGCCAGGGTCAGGCCGGCGGTGTCATCGATGAACTGGACATGTATGTTCTTGTTCGTAAAGCAAACCGACATCCGGGGCCGCTCTTTGGTGCCGCTGAGCTTGCGGCGCACGCGCCAATGCCGCCGCTGGGCCAATTGCTGTTTCTGTTCCGTTCTCATGAGCGTCGGGGTTTAACCCATTTTAACTCCTTTAACTCCTTACTGCACCGTCTTGCCTTCCTTGCGGATGACCCGTTCATCCAGGTAGCGCACGCCCTTGCCCTTGTAAGGTTCAGGCGGGTAGAAGCTCCGCAGTTCGGCGGCCACCTGGCCGACCACCTGCCGATCCGGCCCCTCGACCGTGATCTTGGTGTTCTCATCCACCGTCACCTTGATCTGCTCGGGGATGGGGAAGATGATCGGATGAGAGTAGCCCAGGTTCAGGGTGACGTTCTTGCCCTGGACGGCGGCTTTGAAGCCGACGCCCTGGATTTCGAGCTTTTTGACAAAGCCTTCGGTGACGCCCCGGACCATGTTGTTGACCAGTGCGCGGCTCAGGCCGTGCAGCGCCTTGGCCTGGGCGTCGTCCCCCTCCCGGCTGACGACGATCTTGGCGTCCTGGACTTTGAGGCTGGTGCGACGGGGCAATTGCCAGTTGAGCTTGCCTTTGGGTCCTTCCACGGACACCTGCTGGCCGTTGACCTCCACTTTCACTTTGGGCGGGATGGCAATCGGTTGTTTTCCAATGCGTGACATGGTCGGAAAAGAGTTAAAAGAGTTAAATAAGTTAAGCAAGTTAAACAAGTTAGAGCGTTGAGCCGCCTACCAAACGTAACAAATCAATTCCCCGCCGAGGTTCTTCTTGCGGGCCTGGACGCCGGTCATAATGCCCTCGGAGGTGGAGAGGACCGCCACGCCCAGACCGCCCCGGATGCGGGGGATTTGGGCGGCGCCCACGTAGCGGCGCAGCCCGGGGGTGCTCACCCGGCGCAAACCCTCGATAATGCTCTTCTTGCCCTGGTACTTGAGTTTGAGCTTGATGCTCCTGACCCCTTTGCCCTCGACGGAGAAGTCGGTGATGTAGCCTTCGCCCTTGAGAATGGAGGCCAGGCTCTCCTTCATTTTCGAGTGGGGCATTTGGACCACCGGCAGCAAGGCGCGGTTGGCGTTGCGGATGCGGGCCAACATGTCGGAAATCGGGTCGTTCATAACCATTACCAACTGGCCTTGGTGACGCCCGGAATGAGGCCGCTCAGGGCAGCTTCCCGGAAGGTCAGGCGCGAGCAGGCGAACTTGCGGAGGTAGCCGTGGCGGCGGCCGGTCATCGAGCAGCGGTTGACCACGCGCGCCGGGCTGGCATTGCGGGGCAGCTTGGCCAGGCCGGCATAGTCCCGCCTGGCCTTCAACTCCGCCCGAATGGCCGCGTATTTCTTCACGGTCCGGGCCTTCTTCTTGTTGCGTTCAACCCAGGAGACTTTTGCCATAGAATGAGAATCGAGTGAGGAAGTGAGCGAGTGAGGAAATAATGGGACAGGGTTGCCGGGGCGATGGGCGCATGGGTCCAGCCTGCCAGTAGTCCCATACTCCATTACTCCGCCTGTGCTTCATGGGTTACTTGCCTTTGGTTGGTTCGGCGAAGGGCATGCCCATGAGCTTGAGCAGATCCAGCGCCTCTTCGTTGGTGCGGGCGCTGGTCACGATCGTGATGTCCATGCCCTGCTGGCGCTTGATTTTGTCCAGGTCAATTTCCGGGAAAATCGTCTGGTCATTGACGCCCAGGGAGTAATTGCCCCGGCCGTCAAACGACCGGAGCGACAGCCCGCGGAAGTCGCGGATGCGCGGCACGGCGGTGGCCAGCAGGCGGTCAAAGAATTCGTACATGGCATCGCGGCGGAGGGTGACGTGGCAGCCGATCGGCTGGCCCTTGCGGAGCTTGAAATTGGCGATGCTGTGCCGGGACTGGCTGATGGCCGGCTTGCGGCCCGTAATCAGGGCGAGGTCCTTGGCGGCATCGTCAATCGCGCTCTTTTCCAGCCCGGCGCTGACGCCCATGTTGACCACGATCTTCTGCAGCCGGGGGACCTGGTGCGGGTTGCCGTATTGCCGCTTGGCCTTGAGGGCGGGCAGCACTTCCTTGAGGTATTTTTCGTAAAGTCTGGCTTTCATCGCTTGGTCGCGGCTTAGCTTGGGGCGGGGGCGGGGGCGGGGGCGCGTTTGGCGGCCCGGGCGTCGTATTGTCCGGCCTTCATCACGTTGGAGATGTGAATCGAGCCTTCGCGTTCGATGATTTTGCCCTGCGGGTTGGCGGGACCCTTGCGCATGTGCCGCTTGATCATGCGGGCGCCTTCGACGATGACGCGCTGTTTCTTGCCGAGGACGGCGATGATGCGGCCGCGCTTGCCTTTGTCGGCGCCGGCCAGGATGACCACTTCATCGTTTTTTCTGACGTGGAATCGGCGCATGGTAATCGGTGATGAGGGTGGGCGGTCAGATGACCTCGGGGGCGAGGGAAACAATCTTCATGAATTTCTTGTCGCGCAACTCGCGCGCCACGGGCCCGAAGATTCGCGTGCCGCGCGGGTTCAACTCCTTGTCGATAATCACGATGGCGTTGCTGTCGAACCGCAGGTAGGAGCCGTCGCTGCGCCGGATGGCCTGCCTGGTCCGGACCACCACCGCGTCGACCACTTCCCCCTTTTTCACCGTCCCATCGGGGGCCGCTTCCTTGATGTGCGCCTTGATGATGTCACCGATACGGGCGTAACGCTGGTTGCGGCCCAGGACACCAATGGCGGCCGCGCGCTTGGCGCCGGTGTTGTCCGCCACCTCGACGATCGAACGTATCTGCAACATAAATCCTAGGACCTGATAACCGGGTGGGGAGTGGCGCCTCAGCCCGCCCCCGGGGTGACCCCGGTGCCCGGTTTCATGACCGCCACCAGCCGCCAGCGTTTGGTTTTCGACAGCGGGCGGGTTTCCTCGATGCGCACACGGTCCCCCACCTTGGCCTGGCGCTGCTCGTCATGGGCATAAAACTGCTTATAGCCGGTGACCACCTTCTTGAATTTGCGGTGAGGAAAACGGCGCTCCACGCGGACGATGATCGTCTTGGCCATCCGGTTGGAGATGACCTCGCCGACGCGTTGCTTGCGATTGCCGCGGGAGGCGGGCGGAAGGGTGGCGGCCGCCGGGGTGGGGGCGGTTGCCGGGGTGGTGGTTGGGGTGTCAGCCATACAGAAACCTAGGCCGGCTTACGGCGAAGCTGGGAGATGTGCGTTTGCATGCGCGCGACATTGCGGCGCAAGATGTGGAGGCGCGCGGGCTTTTCGAGTTGCGCGCTGGCCTGCTGCAAACGCAGGTTGAATATTTCCTGCCGCCAATTCCGCTCGTCCGCCAGCGCCTCGGCCAGGGTCTTTTCCTGCATCTCTTTGCGTTGATTCTTTTTCATGAGCCAAAACAGGGTCTAACCCATCCGATGCCGGGAGATGAATTTGGTCTTGATGGGGAGCTTGGTGGCGGCCAGGCGCAGCGACTCGCGCGCCACGGCCTCGGGCACGCCGTCCACTTCGAAGAGGAGGTTCGCGGGGCGGACCACGGCCACCCATGATTCCAGGGGGCCTTTGCCCTTGCCCATCCGCGTTTCCAGGGGCTTCTTGGTGAACGACTTTTGCGGAAAGACGCGAATCCACATCTTGCCGTGCCGCCGCATATGCCGCGCGATGGCGACGCGGGCGGACTCGATCTGCTTGGTGTCGAGCCAGCAACGTTCCAGGGCCATCAGTCCGTACTCGCCGAAGGCCAGCGTGTGGCCGCGCGAGGCCAGGCCGGCCCGGCTGCCGCGGTGCATCTTGCGGAACTTCACTCTCTCGGGTTGCAAGGGCATAAGAGGGCCTTTCTAAGCGCCATTCAAGGGGCCAGCGGTGGCGGCGCCGGCGGGGCCGGGGGCGGGGGCGGCGCCTTTTGGAGCTTCTCGGCCTGGGTCTTCTCGCTGCGGGTGTCCCCTTTGCAAATCCAGCATTTGATGCCCAGTTTGCCATAGACCGTGTTGGCCTCGGCAAAGCCGTAGTTGATATCGGCGCGCAGCGTGTGGAGCGGGACGCGGCCCCAGTGGTATTGCTCGACGCGGGCCAACTCGGCCCCGCCCAGGCGACCGGCACAGCGGATTTTGATCCCCTCGGCCCCGAAGTCTCTGGCGGTCTGGATGGCCTTTTTCATGGCGCGGCGGAACGAGACCCGCCGCTCCAACTGGAGGGCCACGTTTTCGGCGACCAATTGGGCCTCGATTTCCGGCGTCTTGACCTCGAGGATGTCCACGTAAATCTCCTTGCCGGTCATGCGGCTGAGTTCCTCTTTGAGCTTATCGATTTCCGCCCCTTTGCGGCCGATCACGATGCCGGGCCGGGCCGTCTGGATGGTAATCCGGCAGCGGTTAGCGGCCCGTTCGATCAGAATCTGGGGCACCGAGGCCGACTCCAGCCGTTTCTTGAGCAGTTCGCGGATGTCGCGGTCCTCCGTGAGCAGCTTGCCGAATTCTTTCTTGCCGGCATACCACTTCGAGCGCCAGTCGTGATTGACCGCGAGTCGCAGACCAACAGGATTAGTTTTCTGTCCCATACCGATTAATCGTCTGACAAAGTAATCTTGACGTGGCAACGGCGCTTGAGGATCGGGCCAGCCGAGCCGCGGGCCTTGGGCGTAAAGGTGCGCGTGGTCGTGGCGTTTTGGGCCACGGCTTCCTGGACGCGCAGGCGGTCGGTCTTGAGGGCGTTGTACTCGGGTTTGTGGGTCTTGAGGTCCTCCGCGTTGGCGAGGGCCGACTTGAGGGTCTTGGCGACCACCCGGGCGCCTTTGCGCGGCACGACCGCCAGCACCGCCTGGGCGCGAGCGGCGGGCAGGCCCTGGATTTGCCGCACCACCTCCCGCATCTTCTGGGCGGACATCCGCACGTTCCGGCTAATCGCCTGAACTTTCATAACTCTATTTGGCCTCGGCCTTGGCCGTGTGCGCGCCGTGTTTTTTGAAAGTGCGCGTGAGCGAGAATTCGCCCAGCCGGTGGCCGACCATGTTCTCGGTCACGAACACCGGGTTGAAAATCCTGCCGTTGTGCACACCGAAGGTCAGGCCCACAAAGTCGGGCGTGATCATCGAACGCCGCGACCAGGTCCGAATCGGCGTCTTGGACTTGGCATCCTTCGCCTTCTGAATCTTCTCGAGCAAGTGAAAGTCCACGAATGGACCCTTTTTAATTGAGCGTCCCATAGGAAAAAAGGGAGTGGTGGAGTGATGGAGTCTTGGCGTGAAGGAGGGCTGCAGAAATGGGGGAAGGGAGTGGTGGAGTGGCGGGGTGCTGGGTAGTGCGGCACTGGCCCGCTGAGGTGATGGCGTGGCTGGGGGACAAACCCTGTCTCCCAGCACTCCAACACTCCAACACCCCAGCGCTCCGATAGCCCAGCACTCCATTACTCTCTTGCCTGTTCATAGATGCTTCATGGGCCGGCCGTCACGGCGGACCACGATAAAACGACCTGAGGATTTCTTCCGGTTGCGCGTCCGATAGCCTTTGGCCAGCAGACCCCAGGGGGAGGTGAGCTGCTGCCAGCCGCCGCCAGACTTGGATTTGCCGGCCCCGCCGCCGTTCGGATGGTCCACCGGGTTGCGGGCGACGCCGCGGTTGATGGGGCGGAGGCCCAGGTGACGGGAACGGCCGGCTTTGCCCAGGACCACGTTCTCGTGTTCGGGGTTGCCGACCTGGCCGATGGTGGCGTAGCAGTTTTCGTTCACCCGGCGAATCTCGCCCGAGGGCAGGCGGATTTGGGCGTAGCCCTCGGTGCGGGACATCAAGCTGGCGGCCCCGCCGGCCGAGCGGACCATCTGGGCGCCGCGTCCGGGGGTCAGTTCGATATTGTGGATGGGCAGGCCCACCGGGACGGCCCGCAGCGGGAGGCTGTTGCCCAGTTCCGGGGGGGCGGTCGGACCGCTCATCAGCCGCGCGCCGACCTGGAGCCCGTGGGGGGCGATGATGTAGGCCTTTTCGCCGTCTTTGTATTCCAGCAAGGCCAGGCGGGCGGTGCGGCGCGGATCGTACTCCAGCGCCTTGACCACCGCCTCGACGCCGTGCTTTTTGCGCTGGAAATCAACCAGGCGAATCTTCTGTTTGTGGCCGCCGCCGATGCCGCGGGCCGTGATGCGGCCGTAAACGTTGCGCCCGCCGGTGCGCCGGCGCGTCTGGACCAGGCCCTTCTCCGGCTTGGTCTTGGTAATGTCGCTGTAGTCCGCAAACGTTATGTAACGTGTCGAGGGCGTCAGCGGTCTAAATGTCTTCACTGGCATAAATCAATCTCGTTTCCCAAGTCAGCCACTTGGAGCGCGGAGCCATCAATCCTGCCCCCGGATGGGCGGTCAGTTATCGGTTCCGCAGGTTATGCTGTCCGCACCCCTACGGGTGAAACGGAGCGCGCAATATAGCAGGGCCACTTGCGATTGCAATAGCTTTTTTCAAAAAAATCGCCGGTAGTGGAGCAGGCGTCTCGCCTGCCAGGGAACCTGCAGCGTCCTGTTCCCCCTCACTCCTCCCCTCTCCCCCTGGGAGAGAATCCCCCGAACATCGAACGCGTCTTGCGCCCCCGAACCTGGCAATGAGGTGGTCAAAAATAGCCAGTTTTCGCAACACGCTGTGGCACAGGCTGTTGCGACTTTCGGGCTTTGGAGGTTCATGGGCAGGGGAGGGGTGGGGTGGAGGCGACCGTCCCAATGAAAACCGCCGCCCAAGAATCTGTGGTGTGCCAGTCGAAAAGGGGCTCGCGAAGGCAAAAAAGCCAAGGAAAAGCCAAATTCTGCGAAGACATACGGGGGGGTGTTTGCTATAGATTGTAGCTGGTGAGAAAGGCAACACCCCGGCGACCTCCGGCCACTTTCTGCCAACCCTCCGGGTTGGCAGACCAGTGCGCTCGGCTCACAGAGCGCATGCGGGATACGACTCCACGCCCGGACCGAAACTGGCGCCGCATCGAATAGGACGCACGGGGAAGCCAATGGGCGTCAGCCTCGATGCGGCGCTGCCGGCGCGGCCTTTAAAGGGAGCTGAGCAGTTGCAGTTACGGCAGCGGCAATCAGGTCAGGACGATCTTGTCGCCTTCCTTGAGGGTAACGATGGCCTTTTTCCAGTCTGGGGCCTGGCCGGCCTGCTTGGTGCGCTGGCGCCGATATTTGCCATGGACGCGCAAGGTGTTGACTTTGATGACCTTGACTTTGAAGAGTTCTTGCACGGCCTGGCGGATTTGGAATTTGTTGGCGCGCGGATCGGCCATGACGGTGTATTGGTTAAAGTCATCGCCCTGGCGGGTGCCTTTTTCGGTCAACCGCACCGTCCTGACGATTTCAAAAGGGTTCATGTCATTCCTTGTTCAAGCGGGCCTCGACTTGCTCGAAGGCGCGGCGGGTGAAGACGAGTTTGTCGGGGCGCAAGACTTGGTAGGTGTTGAGCAGGGCGCTGGTGGTCAAGGCCACATTCGGGACGTTGCGCGAGGCCAGGGTGAGGTTCTGGTCCGCCGCCGGGGAGACGAAGAGGGCCGTGCCCTGCAAGTCGAGCGCGGCGAGCAGGCCGATGAATTCCTTGGTCTTGGGCGAGTCGAGCTTGAGGTCGTCGAGGAGGAGGATGTCGCCGGCGCGGAGGCGTTCGGAGAGGGCCTTGCGCAAGGCCAGTTGGCGGGTTTGGCGCGAGACTTTCTTGCGGAAATCGCGGGGTTTGGGGCCGAAGACGACGCCGCCGCCGCGCCAGAGGGGCGACTGGAAGGAACCAGCGCGGGCGCGGCCGGTGCCCTTTTGGCGCCAGGGTTTTTTGCCCGTGCCGGCTACTTCGCCGATGGTTTTGGTGCAGGCGGTGCCCCGGCGCTGCGCGGCCTGATAAGCGACCACCACGTCGTGAACGGCCTGGGTGCCCTTGCCGTCTTCGATCAGGGGGAATTTGACTTCCAGTTCACCCTGGTTGTTGCCTTTGAGGTCTTTAATGGTCAGCTTCATAAACTCAACCGCTGAGGAGGCGGATAATCAAACTACTTCTTCCTGCCTTCAGCCCTTTTCACGCTTTCCGGGCGCTCGGCATGGGGTCTCCAGCCCTTGGGCCGTTTCTTGGCTTCGCGAATGACGACATAATCGCCATTGGCGCCGGGGATGGCCCCTTTAAGCAGGAGGAGGTTATCGGCCTCGCGGACTTGGACGACGAGGAGGTTCTGGGCGGTGCGCCGGACCTGGCCCATGTGACCGGGCATGCGCGTGCCGCGCATGACGGTGCCTGGGAACAGCCGCTGGCCAATGGCGCCGGCGCGGCGGTGCCAGCCTTTGGCGCCATGGGTCGAATCGCCGCCGCGGAAGCCATGCCGGCCCACCACCCCTTCGAAACCGCGCCCCTTGGTCACCCCCACCGCGTCCACATAGTCGCCGGGGGCGAAGAGAGCCGCGCCGAGGACATCCCCGGGTTTGACTTCCTTGGAGAAGTTGCGGAATTCCCGGATGCGCCTGACCCCGCCTCCGTTGGGGTTGAATTTCTTGAGGTGGCCGAGCAGCGGCTTGGTCAGGCGCCCTTCTTTCTGGTCGCCAAAGCCGAGTTGGACGGCGTTGTAGCCGTCGGTTTGCTGCGTCTTGCACTGGAGGACGCGGTTGGGGCCGGCCAGGACGATGGTCACAGGCGTGATCACGCCCTTGGCATTATAAACGCGGGTCTGGCCCAATTTCTTCCCTAAAAGTCCGATTGGCATAACTCGCTAAAGTGTAAATGGTTAAACGGGTCAGATGGTTGAATGAGTCGCCGGAGCGAGCTGAGTTGCCGGGCCGCGGGGGAACAGGCCCGCCTGCCTGGCGGCAGCCAGGTAACGTTGTAACTTTGCATCCATGCAACTAGATTTTGATCGTGATGTCCACGCCGGCCGGCAGGTTGAGTTTCTTGAGCTCATCCACCGTTTTGGCGGTCGGTTCGATGATATCGATGAGTCGTTTGTGGGTGCGTTGCTCGAAAGTCTCCTGGGATTTCTTGTCGGCGTGGGGGGAACGTTGGACGGTGAAACGCTCGACGCGGGTCGGCAGCGGGATGGGCCCGGCCACACGCGCCCCGGTGCGCTTAACCGTGTCCGCGATCTCGCGGGCGGATTGGTCAATGACCCGGTGGTCAAAGGCCTTCAGTCGGATACGGATGCGTTGTCCAGCCATACAAAGAACAATTGTCTATAAATGGTTCCACTTAAGTCCTGCGTTTCCCCCGTTAGCGGAAACGGAGCGCGGAATATACCAGAAGGCCTCAGCCGCGCAACAGGTTTTTCGAAAAATCGCCTGCCTCCGCTTTTCCGGTGCTGGCCGGTGGCGCTGAGGGGAGCGAGCCAAAAGCGCGCCGGCCTGGTCACGGTTCAGGCGCGCGGCGGCGGCTTGCCTTTGGCTGCGTCCAGGAGGCCGGCGACGATGCCGGCCGGGACGGGTTCGAAGCGCAACGGTTCCATGGCATGGGAGGCGCGGCCCTTGGACAATGACCTCATGGCGGTGGCGTAACCGAACATCTCGGCCAGGGGCACTTCGGCGCTGACAATGGTCAAACCCTCCTTGGCTTCGATGTGGACGATCTTGCCGCGCCGCCGGGTCAGGTCGCCCAGCAAATCGCCCTGATATTCATCGGGGGTCGTCAGTTCCACCTTCATAATGGGTTCGAGCAGGATCGGGTTGGCCTTCCTGGCGGCGTCCTTCAAGGCGAAAATCCCCGCCATCTTGAAGGCCAGTTCGCTCGAATCCACTTCGTGGAAGGTGCCATCCACGATGGCCACCTTGAGGTCCACCATCGGGAAGTTGGCCAGCACGCCGCCGGCGACGGCTTCTTTGATGCCATCGATGACGGCGGGGAGGTATTCTTTGGGGATGGCGCCGCCGACGATCTTGGTTTCGATTTCCACGCCCTTGCCGCGCGCGTTTGGCGCCAGGGTCACCAGGGCATGGCCGTACTGGCCGCGGCCGCCGGATTGCCGGATGAACTTGCCCTCGCCCTGGGCGGTTTTGGTGACCGTCTCGCGGTAAGCGATCTGCGGGGCGCCGGCGTTGGCGGCGACTTTAAACTCGCGGAACAAGCGGTCGCGGATGATTTCGAGGTGCAACTCGCCCATCCCGGCGATGATGAGCTGGCCGGTTTCCTGGTTGGTAAAACACCGGAAGGTCGGGTCTTCTTCCGCCAGGCGCTGGAGGCCCTCGCTCATCTTCTCCTGGTCGGCCTTGGTCTTGGGCTCGACGGCCATCGAGATGACCGGCTCGGGGAAGGTGGGCGGCTCGAGCATGACCTGGAAATCCTCCTCGCCCAGCGTGTCGCCGGTCTTGATGTTCTTCAGCCCGACCAGCGCGGCAATGTCGCCGGAGTAGGTGGTTTGGACGTCAATGCGCTTGTCGGCCTGGACCATCAAGAGGCGGCTGACGCGCTCGCGCTTGCGGGTGCGGGGGTTGTAAATGACCTCGCCTTTGGTGAGCTGGCCGCTGTAAACCCGGAAGAAGACCAGCTTGCCCACATAGGGGTCGGTCCAGAGCTTGAAGGCCAGCGAACAGAACTTGGCCTGGTCGTCGGAGCGCACTTCGACGGTCCGGTCGGAGCCCGGGACCAGGCCGAGCGGGGCCGGCACGTCGAGCGGGGAGGGCAGATAATCGATGACGGCATCGATGAGGGGTTGCACGCCGCGTTTCTTGAAGGCCGAACCGCACAGCACGGGCACCAACTGGCGCCGGCAGGTCAGCCGCCGGATGGCCGCCTTCAAGGCCTGAGGACTCGCCGGCTTGTTTTCAATCACCAGCTCGGCGATCGCGTCGTCCTTGTTGGCCACGGCATCGACCAGTTCCGCCCGGGCGCCGGCGGCCGAGTCCTTGAGCTCGGCGGGGATTTCGGTGATTTCATAGTTGAGCCCGAATTCGTCGTTCGGGTCATAGAGGATCGCCTTTTGGTTCACCACATCGATCAGGCCGCGGAAGTTGTCTTCCTTGCCCACCGGCAGGAAGACGGGGTAGGCGTAGGCCTTCAGCTTGTGGCGCAGGTCCTGGAGCGCGTTTTCAAAGTTAGCGCCCATGCGGTCCATTTTGTTGACGAAGGCAATGCGCGGGACTTTGTATTTGGTGGCCTGGCGCCAGACGGTCTCGGATTGGGGCTGGACGCCCGCGACGCCGCAGAAGATGGCGACGGCGCCGTCGAGCACGCGCATCGAGCGTTCGACTTCGGCGGTGAAGTCCACATGGCCCGGGGTATCGATGATGTTGATGCGGTGGGGCAGGCCGAGGAACGACTTGAAGGTGCTGTCTTGCTTTTGCGTCCAGTAGCAGGTCGTGGCGGCGGAGGTGATGGTGATCCCCCGCTCGCGTTCCAGCTCCATCCAATCGGTGACCGTGTTGCCGTCATCGACGTCGCCCATCTTGTGGATCAGGCCGGTGTAGAAGAGGATGCGCTCGGTGGTCGTGGTCTTGCCGGCATCGATGTGGGCGGCGATGCCGATATTGCGCGTGCGCTCCATCGGGTAGGGCCGGTGGGGCGAGTTGGGCCCCCGGGCCGCCGCCGCCTGGCTTTTTTCCAATACCGCTGCCATCTAATCCTCCGTATGCATCACTGAGCTTGAACCTCGTTGGGAATAAAAACACCCCGAAAAACCGGCAAGCCGTCGGGGCGAGCTGCAAAAGTGGAACTTACCAGCGGAAATGGGCGAAGGCCTTGTTGGCCTGGGCCATCTTGTGGACTTCATCGCGTTTGCGGATGGCGTTGCCCTGGCCCTGGTAGGCCTCCAGGATTTCGGCGGCCAGGGCCTCCTGCATCGTCACCCCCTTGCGCGCATCGGCGAAATCCACCAGCCAGCGCAAGGCGAGCGAGAACTGGCGGTCGGCCGCGACCTCGAGGGGCACCTGGTAGGTGGCGCCGCCCACCCGCCGCGCCTTGACCTCCAGGCGCGGCTTGGCGTTGTCCACCGCCCGTTGCAGCACGTCCAGCGGATTGGCCGCCGGGTTCTTGGCGATGATCCGGTCAAAGGCGCCATAGACAATGCCTTGGGCCACACTCTTCTTGCCCCGTTGCATGACCGTATTCACCAGGCGCGAAACCAGCGTGCTGTTGAACTTCGCATCTTTGACGACCGGCCGGCGGACCGCTTGACGACGTCGAGACATGGGTGCGTTAAGGGTTAAGAAGGTTAAAAAGGTTGAATAAGTTAAAAAGCTTAAAACGTTGACCGTCAGGCGGCAGGCGGGGCAGCGGCGGCGGCGGCAGCAGCAGCGGCAGCGGCGGCGGGCCGCGCGCCCTCTTTCGGGCGTTTCACGCCGTACTTCGAGCGGCTGACGCGGCGCTTCTCCACGCCGGCGGCGTCCAGCGTGCCGCGCACGATGTGGTAGCGCACCCCCGGCAAATCCTTCACCCGGCCCCCGCGCACCAGCACGATCGAGTGTTCCTGCAGGTTGTGGCCTTCATCCGGGATGTAGGCGATCACTTCGTGACCGTTGGTGAGGCGCACTTTGGCCACCTTGCGCATCGCCGAGTTCGGCTTCTTGGGCGTGCGCGTCATCACCTGGATGCATACGCCCCGCCGAAACGGCGAATTGTCCAAAGCCGGCGACTTCGACTTGTGCCTCAGCTTATTGCGGCCTTTACGGACCAATTGATTGATTGTCGGCATTTCGCTTAAAAATCCTGCCCGCTTGCCCCGCGGGGCAAATGGAGGACGCAATATACCCAATGGATTGCCTGTTGCAACAACTATTTCGCCGGTGCGCAGCCGCGACCGAGCCGGCAGGGACGCGAGGCATGAAATCCCGACCGGCCGGGGCTGCGCTGGCGTTCAGCCGGCGAGGCAAACCCGCCGGCCGCCGGCGGCGTCGAGTCAGGGGCGGCTCATGTCTTCTGAACAAAGACCGCGGTGCCATAACACAACACCTCCGTGGCCGAACCCTTGCTGACGACCTCGGAAGCGTCGTATCTGACCCCCACAATCGCGTTGGCGCCAAGCTCCTGGGCGTGCAGAAGCATCGCGTCGTAGGCCTGCTGCCGGGCCTGCTCGCACATCTGCGTGTAAGCGCCAATCCGGCCGCCGATGATGTTCTTGAGGCCGCCAACAATGCCCTGGGCGATGGTGGGTGAGCGAACGATGATACCGCGCACCAGGCCTTTGTATTCGGTGATGCGGTATCCCTCAATGCTGAACGTGGTGGTGATGAACATAATGACCAGAGCCTCCGGCGGGCCAGAGGCTCTTGGTGGAAGGATGGAACGGGGGTCAGCCGAGGAGGGGGTTTTCGGCGGCGGCCAGCAGGGGGGCCGGGGGCTGTTCCTCGGGTTCGGGTTCTTCCTGGAGCTCGACGAGCGGCTTGAGGCGGACCTTGCGGTGGTGGTCGAAGCCGGTGCCGGCCGGGATGATGTGGCCCATGATGACGTTTTCTTTGAAGCCGCGGAGATAATCGACGCGGGCCCGGGTGGCGGCTTCGGTGAGGACGCGGGTGGTGTCCTGGAAGGAAGCGGCGCTGAGGAAGCTTTCGGTTTCCAGGGAGGCCTTGGTGATGCCCAGGAGGACGGGCTGGGCCTCGGCGGGCTTGCCGCCCATCTTCTCGACGCGCTGGTTTTCTTCCTCGAACTCGAGCTTGTCCACCTGCTCGCCCCACAGGAAGCTGGTGTCGCCGGGTTCGGTGATGCGGACCTTGCGGAGCATCTGGCGGACGATGATTTCGATGTGTTTGTCGTTAATGGTGACGCCCTGGAGGCGATAGACTTCCTGGACTTCATTGACGAGGTGTTCCTGCAATTCCTGGGGGCCGCAGATGTCCAGGACTTCGTGGGGGTCAATGGGGCCTTCGGTCAACTGCTGGCCCTTCTTGACATAATCGCCCTTGAAGACGATGACGTGTTTGCCGATGGGGATGAGGTGTTCCTCTTCGACGCCGGTCTGCTGGTCCTTGATGAGGATGCAGCGTTTGCCGCGCACGCTGGGGCCGAAGTCGACGCTGCCATCGATCTTGGAAATCTCGGCCGCATCTTTCGGCCGGCGGGCCTCGAACAATTCGGCCACGCGCGGCAGGCCGCCGGTGATGTCTTTGGTCTTGGAGGTCTTGCGCGGGGTCTTGGCCATGAGGGTGCCGGCGACGATCTTGTCGCCTTCGGCCACGACGATGTGGGCGGCGGAAGGGATCGGGTAGTTGGCCACGGGCTCGGCGGTGTCGTCCAGGATGACGATCTGCGGGCGGAGGTCTTCCTTGTGTTCGATGACGACCATGGCCTCCTGGCCGGTGGTCTCGTCGGTTTCCTCCTTCATGGTCACGTTGGGGATAATGTCGAGGAATTTCACCCGGCCGGCTTTCTCGGAGAGGATCGGGACGTTGTAGGGGTCCCACTGGACGAAGGTATCGCCCTTCTTGACCTTCTGGCCATCGTGGACGGAGATGACGGCGCCGATGACCACGGGGTGGTTTTCCAGCTCGCGGCCGTCGTCAGCGAGAATGGACACGGAACCGTTCTTGTTGAGCACGATGTTGTTGCCGTCTTCCAGTTGGACGAGGCGCAGGTCGTTATAGCGGACGGCGCCGTCGTACTTAGCCTTGATCTGGGGCAGTTTGAAGACCTGGGAGGCGGTGCCGCCGATGTGGAAGGTGCGCATGGTGAGCTGGGTGCCGGGCTCGCCGATGGATTGGGCGGCGATGATGCCCACGGCTTCGCCCAGTTTGACCAGGCTGCCCGTGGCGAGGTTGCGGCCGTAGCAAAAGACGCAGACCCCGTGTTTGCTCTCGCAAGTGAGCACGGAGCGGATCTTGACCTTCTCTACGCCGGCCGACTCGATGACGCGGGCCTTGACTTCGTCAATCTCCTCGTTGGCGCGGACGAGGAGTTCCTTGGGTTTCTGCGGGTTGGCCACGTCATCGCAGGAATAGCGGCCGACGAGTCGTTCGCTGAGGCGCACGACTTCATCTTCGCCTTCATAGATGGCCTGGACCCAGATGCCGTTGGTGGTGCCGCAATCGTCCTCGCGGATGATGACGTCCTGGGCCACATCGACCAGTTTGCGGGTCATATAACCCGAGTCGGCGGTCTTGAGGGCGGTGTCGGCCAGGCCCTTGCGGGCGCCGTGGGTGGAGATGAAGTACTCGAGCACAGTCAGGCCCTCGCGGAAGTTGGAGAGGATCGGCTTCTCGATAATGTCGCCGGAGGGCTTGGCCATGAGGCCGCGGACGCCGGCCAACTGGCGCACTTGCTGGCGATTGCCGCGGGCGCCGGAATCGACCATGAGCGAGACCGGGTTGTATTCGCGCTTGCCGTGGTTGGCCTCGAGGGTGCGCAGCATGACGTTGGCAATCTGGTCGGTGCAATGCGTCCAGATGTCGATGATCTTGTTATAGCGTTCGCCCGGCGTGATGACCCCCTTGCGGTACTGCTTTTCGACTTCCCGGATTTGTTTCTGGGCGGACTCGATTTCCTGGTCCTTCTCCTTGGGGATGATCATGTCATCGATGCCGATGGAGACGCCGGCGCGGGTGGCTTCGCGGAAGCCCAGCTCCTTGAGTTTGTCGAGCATGAGCACGGTCTTTTCGTGGCCGCAAATCTTGTAACACTTCCAGATCAGGTCGCCGAGTTCGGCCTTCTTGACCGCCTTGTTGGGGAAGCCCAGCTCGGGCGGCCAGACTTCGCTGAAGAAGACGCGGCCGACGGTGGTTTCGATGACCTTCTTGGTCGCGTCGCCAAACTCGGTTTTCCGGCCGCAATCCGGGTTGGCCAGGCGAATGCGCTCGTGGGTGGTGACGGCGTCGTCGCTGTGGGCGAAGATGACTTCGGTCTTGGAGCCGAAGAGCTTGAGGGCGCAGGGGTCGGCGGGAGGCGGGGTGCGCGGCTCGGCGGTCAGGTAGAAGCAACCCAGGGTGATGTCCTGGGTGGGGGTGATAATGGGCCGGCCGCTGGAGGGGCTGAAGATATTGTTGGGCGCCATCATGAGGAGGCGGGCTTCCAACTGGGCCTCGACCGAGAGGGGCACGTGCACGGCCATTTGGTCGCCGTCGAAGTCGGCATTGTAGGCGGTGCAGACCAGTGGGTGGATGCGGATGGCCTCGCCCTCGATGAGAAGCGGCTCGAAGGCCTGGACGGAGAGCCGGTGGAGGGTGGGGGCGCGGTTGAGCAGGACCGGGTGGCCGCGCGTGACTTCCTCGAGGATGTCCCAGACCTCGGTGGTCTGCCGCTCGATCATCTTCTTGGCCGAGCGGACGGTGTGGACGTAACCCAGTTCTTTGAGGCGGCGGATGATGAACGGTTCAAAGAGGACCAGGGCCATCTTCTTGGGCAAGCCGCACTGGTGGAGCTTGAGTTCGGGGCCGATGACGATCACCGAGCGCCCGGAGTAATCGACGCGCTTGCCGAGCAGGTTCTGGCGGAACCGTCCGCTCTTGCCCTTGAGCATGTCGCTGAGCGACTTGAGGGCGCGGTTGCCGGCGCCGGTGACGGCCCGGCCATGGCGGCCATTGTCGAAGAGGGCGTCCACGGCCTCCTGCAGCATGCGCTTTTCGTTGCGGATGATGACCTCGGGGGTCTTGAGTTGGAGGAGGTTTTTCAACCGGTTGTTGCGGTTGATGACCCGGCGATAGAGGTCGTTGAGGTCGGAGGTGGCAAAGCGGCCGCCTTCCAAAGGCACCAGGGGGCGCAAGTCGGGCGGGATGACGGGCAGGACGGTGAGGATCATCCATTCCGGGCGGCTCTTGGAGGACTGCAAGCCCTGGAGCAGCTTGATGCGCTTGGCAATTTTCTTGCGAATCTGCTTGCTCCTGGTTTCGGTCATCGCCTGCTGGAGGTGCCCGATCTGCTTGGCCAGGTCGACCTTGGCCAGGGCATCGCGGACCGCCTCGGCCCCCATCTTGGCCACGAAGGCCTCGGGGCCGTAGGTTTCACGGGCCTCGCGGCATTCATGCTCGCTGAGCAACTGGTTCTGCCTGAGGGGCGTCGAGCCGGGATCGACCACCATGTAGTCTTCGTAGTAGATCACGCGTTCCAGGTTGCGGGCGGTCATGTCCAGGACCAGCCCGATGCGGGAGGGCATGCACTTGAAAAACCAGATATGGCAGACCGGGACCGCCAGTTCGATATGGCCCATGCGCTCGCGGCGCACGCGGGCCAGGGTCACTTCCACCCCGCAACGGTCGCAGACGACGCCGCGGTGCTTGATGCGTTTGAATTTGCCGCAGGAGCATTCCCAGTCTTTGACCGGGCCGAAGATGCGCTCGCAGAACAAGCCGCCCTTTTCGGGCTTGAAGGTGCGGTAATTGATGGTCTCGGGGTTTTTGACTTCGCCCTTGGACCAGGAGCGGATGGCCTCGGGCGAGGCGACGGCGATGGCGACGTACTCGACCAGATTGACCTTGTCGAGGCCGAGCAACTCGCGGGCACTTTCTTTGGTGCTAATCATAAAGAGAAACAGGACATCATATCGGATGAACAGGACTCAGACCCTGGCCAGGACGGTGGCGGGTTCGGCCGGCTGGTCCACCGGGTTGGAGTAGCCCACCTTCACATCCAGCCCCAGCGACTGCATTTCCTTGACCAGCACGTTGAAGGACTCGGGGATGCCGGCCTCGAGGCTGTTGTCGCCTTTGACGATGCTCTCATAAATGCGGGTGCGCCCCTGGACGTCATCGGACTTGACGGTGAGCAATTCCTGGAGGGTGTAGGCGGCGCCATAGGCCTCCATGGCCCAGACTTCCATCTCGCCGAAGCGCTGGCCGCCGTACTGGGCCTTGCCGCCCAGCGGCTGCTGGGTGACCAGCGAGTAGGGGCCGACCGCCCGGGCGTGGATCTTGTCCGCCACCAGGTGGCCCAGCTTCATCATGTAGATGTAGCCGACCACAATCTCCTGGTCAAAAGGCTCGCCCGTGCGGCCGTCATAAAGCCGGGTCTTGCCGTGGTCGGGCAAGCCGGCTTGCTTGAGATAGCTGCGGATGTCCTTCTCTTTGATGCCGTCGAACACCGGGGTGGCGAAGCGCAAGCCGAGCGGCCTGGCGGCCCAGCCCAGGTGCGTCTCGAGCACTTGGCCCACGTTCATGCGGGAAGGCACCCCCAGGGGGTTGAGGACGATGTCCGCCGAGGTCCCATCCGCCAGGAACGGCATGTCTTCTTCGGCGACGATCTTGGCGACCACGCCTTTATTGCCGTGCCGGCCGGCCATCTTGTCGCCCACCGAGAGCTTGCGCTTGGAAGCAATATAGACCTTGACCGACTTGACGACGCCGCTGTCCACGCCTTCGCCCGACTCGGCGCGTTCAAGTTCCTCGTCGTATTGGATCTGCAGGTCGTCGAACTTCTTTTTGAAGCCGCCGATGATTTCGTTGATCTTGTTGCGGATGGGCGAGGGATCGATCTCGATGCGATCATAGACCTGCGCCAGCTTGCGCAGGAGCGTCTTGGTAATCTTCCGGTTGGCCGGGATGATGATTTCCCCGGTCTCGCTGTTGACGACATCGAGGGGGATTTTTTCGCCGAGGAGGATATTGCTCAGGGCTTCGGTGAGCTGCTCGCGCAACTCGTCGATCTTCTTCTTGTAATCGTCCTCGACTTCCCGGGCGTGGCGCTTGTCTTCCGAGACGTTGGCCCGGGCTTCCTTCTCGGCGGCGTCCTCCTTCTTGGCGGAGACCTTGACATCCATGACGATGCCGTAGGTGCCGGAAGGCACCTTGAGCGAGGTATCTTTCACGTCGGCCGCCTTTTCCCCGAAGATGGCCCGGAGGAGGCGCTCTTCCGGGGCCAGTTCGGTCTCGCTCTTGGGTGTAATCTTGCCGACGAGGATGTCGCCGGGTTTGACCTCGGCGCCCACGCGGATGACGCCGTCCGGTCCCAGGTTTTTCAAGGCCTCATCGCCGAGGTTGGGGATGTCGCGCGTGATTTCCTCGGGTCCGAGCTTGGTGTCGCGCGCGCCGACCTCGAACTCATCGATGTGGATCGAGGTGAAGACGTCCTCCTTGACGACGCGTTCGCTGATGAGAATGGCATCTTCGAAGTTATAGCCGTTCCAGGGCATGAAAGCCACCAGGACATTGCGGCCCAGGGCCAATTCCCCGCCCCGGGTGCAGGGGCCGTCGGCGATGACCTGGCCCTTCTTGACCGCCTCGCCCTTCCGGACGACGATCTTCTGGTTGATGCAGGTGGCGGCGTTGGAGCGCATGAATTTGCGGACCGGATAGACAAAGATGCCCTTGGCCGGGTCGTGCCTGACCCGCTTCCTGCCCTCGGGCAGCTTGCCATCCTGGGTAATCACGATCTGGCTGCCCGTGACGGAAGCGACCTTGCCCGCCTCCTCGGTGGCAATGACGGCGCGGGAGTCGCGCGCCACCCGCTCTTCCAGGCCCGTCGCCACCAGCGGCGCCTCGGTGACCAGCAGCGGGACGGCCTGCCGCTGCATGTTCGACCCCATCAAGGCGCGGTTGGCGTCGTCGTGTTCCAGGAACGGAATCAAGCTCGCCGCCACGGACACCAGTTGCTTGGGCGAGACGTCCATGTAATCCACCCGGGACGGCTCGACATCAATGAAGTCGCCTTTGCCGCGGCACACGACGCGGTCGGTGCTAAACTTGCCCTTGTCGTCAATGGGCGAGTTGGCCTGGGCGATGACGAACGACTCCTCGCGGTCGGCGGTGAGGTAATCAATATGGCCGGTGACCCGGCCATTCTCGACCCGGCGGTAGGGGGTTTCGAGGAAACCGAAGTCATTGATGCGAGCAAAGGTGGCCAGGGAGGCGATCAGACCGATGTTGGGGCCTTCGGGCGTTTCGACGGGGCAAATCCGGCCATAGTGGGAGGGGTGCACGTCGCGCACCTCGAAGCCGGCGCGGTCGCGGGACAGGCCCCCGGGGCCGAGGGCCGAGAGGCGGCGTTTATGCGTCAGTTCGGCCAGGGGATTGATCTGGTCCATGAACTGCGACAACTGGCTGCGGCCGAAGAAATCGCGAATGACCGCCGAGAGGGCCTTGGGATTAATCAGCTTTTGCGGGGACATGGATTCGACCCCCTGGTCGAAGAGGGTCATGCGCTCCTTGACCAGCCGTTCGGTGCGGGCCAGGCCGACGCGGCACTGGTTGGCGAGCAATTCGCCCACCGTGCGCACCCGCCGGCTGCCCAGGTGATCGATGTCATCCAGGGAGCCTTCGCCCTTCTTGAGCCGGAGCAGGTACTTGGTGGCGGCGACTAAATCGGCTTTGGTCAGGATGCGCGAATCGCCCCCCTTGATGCCGAGCTTCTGGTTGATCTTGTAGCGGCCCACCCGGCCCAGGTCGTAGCGTTTGGGATCGAAGAAGAGCCGTTTGATCAAGGCGCGGGCGTTGGCGGCGGTGGGCGGATCGCCCGGGCGGAGCCGGCGGTAAATGTCTTTGAGGGCCTCGTCCTCGTTCTTGGCGGGGTCCTTCTTCATGCACTTGATGATGATCCCTTCGTCGGCCGTGGTATCGACGACTTTGATCCGGCTGACCCCCAATTCGGCGATCTGTTTGACGACGGCCTTGGAAAGCGGCTCGAAGGCGCGCGCGATCACCAGGTTCTTTTCCCGGTCGGAGACGTCTTCAATGAGGACCTTGTTGGAGAGGTCATCGCGTTTTTCAGCCTCGCGGACGCTGAGTTCCTCCAGGTCGTAGAAGAGCTTGAGGATTTCCTCGTCGGCCCCGCTCTTCTTCTCCGCGTCCTTGTCCTTGTCCTTGTCTTTGTCGGTCTTCTCGATGTTGGCGAGGGCGCGGAAGAAGGTGGTGGTCAGGAACTTGCGGCGGCGTTTCTTGCGGTCCAGGTAAACGTAGAGCAAATCGCTGGTGTCAAACTGGGCTTCGTACCACGAACCGCGGTCCGGGATGATGCGGAAAGAGTGGAGGATCTTGCCGTTGGGGTGCTGGACCGCCTCGAAGGCCAGGCCGGGCGAACGGTGCAATTGGCTGACGATCACCCGTTCGGCGCCGTTGATCACGAAGGTGCCCTGCGGGGTCATGAGCGGCAATTCGCCCATGAAGACCTTCTCTTCCTTGGCCCCCTTTTCTTCCTTGAGCAGGAAGGTGACATAGAGCGGCGCCCCGTAGGTCAGGCCCTCGCGCAGGCATTGCAGCCAGTCCACCTTGGGCTCGCCGATTTCGTAGGAATGGAAATCGAGCACGCACTTCCCGTCGTAACTCTCGATGGGAAAGACCTCCCGGAAGACCGCCTGGAGCCCGAGGTTCTTGCGCCGCGAAGGGGGCGCCTCGGCCTGGAGGAATTCCTTGTACGAATTGGTCTGCAATTCGATCAGGTTGGGCGGGGCGATGATTTCTTTGATTTTGCCGAAGTTAATTCGTTCAGTGGCTCGGGATGGCATGGGGACCTTTGCTGCCTGGCCGGCGGTGGGGCCAGACCTTTGACTACTGATAAACGACATAAGACAACTGCGCGCGGTTCAATAGCGAACCGGCCAAAACTCAAACCACCCAGGGGTGGTCGCGCTGGGGTTCATTATTCTAATCTAAACGTTTTGTTTTTCTGCTGCCGCCAAGGACGTGCCCGGCCGGGGCGGCCGCTACCCGCCGCCGCCCCGCTCCGAGCGCCGCCCTTACCTTATTTCGACCTTGGCGCCGGCGTCTTCAAGTTTCTTTTTCGCGGCGTCAGAATCGGCCTTGGCGGCCCCTTCCAGGATCGGCTTGGGCGCCCCTTCCACCAGGGCCTTGGCTTCCGCCAGGCCCAGGCCGGTCTTCACCTCGCGCACCGCCTTGATGACCGCGATCTTCCGGTCGGCCGGCACCGAGGCGAGGATCACGTCAAACGAGGTCTTGATCTCCGCCGGCGGCGGCGCCGGACCGCTGCCGGGAGTAGGACCGGCAGCCATCACCGGGGCGGCGGCCGTGACTCCCCATTTCGATTCCAGTTCCTTGACCAGGTCGGCGATTTCGAGGACCGTGGCGCCGCTGAGTTCTTCTACGATTTTTGCTTTATCTAGAGCCATTGTTACCTTTCATTTGCGTCTCGTCGTCGCCCAGGGCCATGGGCGGTTTGAGTTGGCAGCCGCGAACCGACGATTTACGTTGTCGTTTGTTATTCCCGGCCCCATCGGCTTGCTGGGGCCGAAATTGTCTTTCCCAACCTCAGGCCGCCCCTGCCCGGCAGCCGGCGGGGGCTGCCCGCAGGCCGGCGCCACTGCCCGGCCGGCTTTCGTTGTGGTTTTTCCTTATGCCGGGGCGGGCGCGCCGCTCAGTTGGTCGTGGCGGGCCTGCAGCAGGCGGGCCATTTGGCTGGCCGGCGTGTTCAGCAACTGCACCAGCCTGGTCGCCGGGGCGGCCAACCCGCCGAGCAACTTCCCCCGCAGCACTGCCAGGGACGGCAGGTCCGCCAGGGCCATGATCTCGGGCTGCCCGAGCCGCTGGTTGTTCAGGTAGCCGAACTGGACTTTCAGCCGGTCCAACTCGGCTCCGTAGGTCTTGATCACCTTGGCCGCGGTCGAAATGTCGCGTTGGCCGGTGACGACGGCCAGTTGCCCGGCGAGGGCGCCGTTGAAATCGGCCACGCCCGCCGCTTTGGCGGCCAGGCGGAAAATCGAGTTCTTGACGACGTGAACTTCGGCCCCGGCCTGGCTGAGGCGCTTGCGCAATTCGGTAATCTGGCTGACTTTCAAGCCTTTGTAATCCACCACGATAAAAAAGGGCGAGGCCTGGAGGCGCGCCAGGTACTCTTTGGCAAGGTATTGCTTTTCGGGACGCATGGCTTTGAAATGGTTACATGGTTACCTGGCGTCTAGGCGACGAATTCCTTGAGGTCCACGCGCACCGGGGGGCTCATGGTCGCGGAAAGGGTGCAACTGCTGACGTAGGCGCCTTTCACGCTATGCGGGCGGGCCTTGATGACGGCATCGATAACCGAGCGCGCATTTTCCTCGATTTGGACCGGGGTGAAAGCGACTTTGCCGATGGGCACGTGGACATTGCCCGCCTTATCGAGCTTGAACTCGACCCGGCCGGCCTTGACTTCCTTGACCGCGCGCGCCGTATCGTCGGTGACGGTGCCCGCCTTGGGGTTGGGCATTAGCCCGCGCGGACCCAGGACTTTGCCCAGCTTGCGCACTTCGCCCATGGCTTCCGGGGTGGCGACCGCCACGTCGAAATCCGCCCAGCCTTCCTGGCATTTCTTAATCATTTCGTCGTAGCCCACATATTCGGCCCCGGCGGCCCTGGCCGCCTCGGCGGCCGGACCGCTCTTGGCAAAGACCAGCACCCGCACCAGCTTGCCGCTGCCATGCGGCAACGGCACCGTGCCGCGGACCATCTGGTCCGATTGCTTCGGGTCCACGGCCAGCCGGAAGGCGAGGTCAACCGTCTCGTTGAACTTGGCTCTCGGAAACCGCAGCAGGAGTTCCACGGCGGGCTTGAGGGGATAAACTCTCTTTCCGTCCACCATTTCGAGGGCTTTTCTGTAGCGTTTGCTGGGCATTTTTCCTATGGGCGGTGCGCTCGAGCCTCGACTCGTCGGGGCTCTCCCGCGGTGATGCGTGATTTGGGAGCTGAATGATTCATCCGACGACCTCGATGCCCATGCTGCGGGCCGTGCCGGCGATCACGCGCAAGGCGGCCTCTTCGGAGGTCGCGTTCAAATCCTTGCTTTTCAGCCTCACGATGTCCAAGACCTGCTTGCGGGTGACCTTGCCGACTTTTTCCTTGTTGGGTTCCTTGGAGCCAGCCGTGATGCCGGCCGCCTTCTTGAGCAGGATCGAGGCCGGGGGCGACTTGGTAATGAAACTGAAGGACTTGTCGGCAAAGACGGTGATGACCACCGGGATCACCAGGCCGGGCTGGTCCTTGGTCTTGGCATTGAATTCCTTGCAGAACGCCATGATGTTGACGCCGTGCTGACCCAGGGCGGGGCCGACGGGCGGCGCCGGGTTGGCCTGCCCGGCAGGAATCTGTAGTTTGATCTGTCCGGTAATCTTCTTTGCCATAAATCGGTGGTGGCCTGATCGAGTGATGGGAAAAACTCATTAGCCCATCCCTCCATCCCTCGATCACTGCGTCTTTCAGCCCTTTTCCACTTGCCAGTACTCGAGTTCGACCGGGGTATTGCGGCCGAAGATGTTCACCGTCACCTTGAGTTTGCCGCGCTCGGGTTCGATTTCTTCAATGATGCCGCTGAAATTGAGGAACGGACCGTTGTTGATCTTCACCGTTTCACCCACCTCGAAGCTGACCTTGGGTTTCTCGTGCTCTTCGGAAGCGGAGATCTGGTTCTTAATCGACTCCACTTCCTCAGCCGGGGTGGGGGCCGGGGGCTCGCCCCCGACGAAACCGATCACCCCTTGAGTTTCCTTGATGAAGTACCACGGCTTCTCAATGATGCGGTTGTTCTCGTCCAGCAGGACCATATCGATAAAGACGTAGCCGGGCCACAGTTTGCGGGTGGAAACGGTCTTCTTCTGGTTGCGCACCTCGACGACCTTTTCCATCGGCACCATCACTTCCTTGATGTAGTCCCCCATTTCTTCGGGTTTGATGCGTTTTTCAATGCTCTCTTTCACCTTCTGTTCCTGGCCCGACAAGGTATGAATGACAAACCACTGGCTTTGCATACTATCGAAGGCAAGGGCAAATCTCAGGTCATCCAGCGGACAAACACCGTGAAAATAAAGTCCACCAGCACCGTGAAGCCGCCCAGCAGCACAATGGAGATGCCCACCACCACGGTCGAGCCTTTGAGCTCCTCCCAGGTCGGCCAAGTGCATTTGCGCAATTCTTCCCGCGTCTGCTGCACGTAAGTAGTCAAGCGCGCCAGTTGGCCCTTGCGCCACAACCACAGGAACGCACCGCCCACGACGACCACCCAAACGAAAATCCAGGTTGTATCTTGCATATCTTCTCTTGGCGGAGAGGGAGGGATTCGAACCCCCGTCGGCGGTTTACGCCGAAGCGGTTTTCAAGACCGCCGCAATCGACCACTCTGCCACCTCTCCGGCCTTGACGCTTGGCAGGGCGGGAGGGACTCGAACCCCCAACCGACGGTTTTGGAGACCGCTACTCTACCAATTGAGCTACCGCCCTGCGGCACGGCCCTCGAGTATTGTTCTTTTTCGTTTATCAAGCAAAAAGCGGAGCCGGGGGCATTCCCCCCGCTCTCCCGCTGGCTCCAAAACCGATTACTCGATGACTTCACTCACCCGGCCCGCGCCGATGGTGCGGCCGCCTTCGCGAATGGCAAACCGTTGTAATTTCTCCATCGCCACCGGCGCGATGACGTTCACCTCGACCGACACATTGTCGCCCGGCATGACCATCTCCACCCCGGCCGGGAGCGTAATGGTGCCCGTCACGTCCGTCGTCCGGAAATAGAACTGCGGACGGTAATGGGTAAAGAACGGGGTGTGCCGGCCGCCTTCCTCTTTGGACAGGACGTACACTTCCGCCTTGAAATGGGTGTGCGGCGTGATGGTGCCGGGCCTGGCCAGCACCATGCCGCGCTCGACCTCGTCTTTCTTGGTGCCGCGCAGCAGCACGCCCACGTTGTCGCCCGCCTTGGCCGAATCCAGCAGCTTGCGGAACATCTCAATGTCGGTCGCCACCGTCTTGCGCGTCTCCCGCAAGCCCACGATCTCCACGTCGTCCATGCGCTTGAGTTCGCCGCGTTCGACCCGCCCAGTCACCACCGTGCCGCGCCCTTCAATGTTGAACACGTCTTCGATGCACATCAGAAACGGCTTGTCCACGTCCCGCACCGGCAGCGGAATGAACTGGTCGATCGCCTCCATCAATTGCTGGATCGACTTCTGCGCCTCCGCATCGCCCGCCAGGGCCTTCCGCGAGCTGCCCCGGATCACCGGCGTCTTGTCGCCGGGAAATTCGTACTTGTTGAGCAGGTCGCGGACCTCCATTTCCACCAACTCGATCAATTCCGGGTCGTCCACCAGGTCAACCTTGTTCAAATACACGACAATCGCCGGCACCCCGACCTGGCGGGCCAGCAGCACGTGCTCTTTGGTCTGGGGCATCGGGCCTTCGGAGGCATCCACCACCAGGATGGCTCCATCCATCTGGGCCGCGCCGGTAATCATGTTCTTAATGAAGTCGGCATGGCCCGGGCAGTCAATATGGGCGTAATGCCGCTTGTCGCTCTGATATTCGACATGCGAAACCGCGATAGTCAACGTCTTGGTTTCGTCGCGCACAGTGCCGCCCTTGGTGATTTGCGCGTAGGAGACCGGGGTAGCCAGACCTTTGGCTGCCTGCGTTTGGACGATGGCGGCGGTCAGCGTGGACTTGCCGTGGTCAATGTGCCCGATGGTGCCGACGTTGACGTGCGGTTTCGTTCGTTGAAATTGCTCTTTAGCCATTGCTCTCTCCTGCGGTTATTGTCTGGATTCTGTGTTGTTTAACTAATCTAATTAAACTGGAGCCCATGATCAGGATTGAACTGATGACCTCGTCCTTACCAAGGACGCGCTCTGCCAGCTGAGCTACATGGGCGCTGACTCCGAACGCCATCGGTGCTGGCCAAATTCCATTTGTCTTTCATCCTGATGCTAATAAACGACAGAACTCCCCTGCCCCCGTCTTCCTTCATTTCCAAAGGCTTGGGAGCTGCGGACTTTCAACTTTCTACGGCCCAATAACAGCGCCAAATTACGAGACTGCAAGGAGGATGTCAATGGGGTTTGTGACTTTTTTTAAGGATTCTGAACCCAGAGAGACACGGGGCGAGACGCCCCGTGAACCCGCAGGCGAGGGCGCCTGCGCTGCCAGGCAAGCCCGGTTCATGGTCCCTCCCTATGCGCCTGCGGTTTCAGAGGTCGAAGCTACTCCCTCCCTCCCTCCCCCGCCGGCCCCCCCGCCGCTCGTCCCCTGGCGGCTGGTCACGCCGCGCGCCCTGCCGCCGCCACTGGACCCTGGGCGGCTCGGGCAGGGCCTGGGCGCGCCAGGCGGTCCGGAAATGCATCTTGGCGACCCTGGGCAGGTTTTCGGCCCCGTGCCGGGCGACGAATTCCCGCGCCGCCGCGTCCACCGGGGCCGAGGCGCCTCGCGGGAGCGGCATCGCAAACCGCTTTTCCAAGGCGGCCAGGCGGGTGACGAACTCGTGCCGGGCCAGGATCGAGGCCGCGGCCACCGCCAGGTCCTCTTCCGCCCGGTGCTTCTGGACCAACTCGATTCCCCGGCCCAGGGTCATCAGCGCCCGGGCCACGGTTTCTTTGCTGGCCGCGAACTGGTCGCTGATGGCGCGCGCCGGGGGCGGGGTCATGCGGTGTTGCTGGCCCATCAGGTTTTCGATCACCCGCGCATGACCCCAGGCCAGCATGGCGTTGAGGTTGTTGAGCTTGGCGTAGAGCCGATTGTAAGCTTCGTCCCCAATGGGGACCACCGCGCTGACGCAACCGGGCGTGTGGCGAATCAACTCCGCCAGTTCCCGGATGCGATGGTCGCTCGAGATATTCTTGGAATCGCGGATGCCGGAGTCTTTCCAGGCCTTGACGACGGCCTCGTTCACATAGACGCCCGCGATGCAAAGCGGGCCGAAAAAGTCCCCTTTGCCGCTTTCGTCCACCCCCAGCCGCGGGACGAGCAGTTCCGGGTTCAGGAGGGCCTCGTAACCGAGCCGGGCCTCTTTGAGAATCTCCGGTTCGAGCACGAATTCGATGAATTCGCGGGTGCCCTGGCCCTGGATGACCAGCTTGCCGCTCTCATAAAACGCCAGGTTGGTCTTGTCCCTTTCGGCGGCAAAGCGGGCGTAAGGCACTTGGCGGAACTGGTAATCATGGGCCTGGAGCCAGGCCCGAAGCTCCACGGACTGTTCGTGCGTCAGCTTGCAGGTGTAGGAAGTCAATGGTCTCACGGCGGCGCCTTCGTTTGGGCGCAAAAGGCATAACCTGGTCCAGGCGCTCAGTCAATGACGACCTGCCGGCGCCTCGCGGTTCAGACCCTGAGCGCGCGTGGGTCCTGGCCGCTGACCTGCCGGGCGACGGCGCTGAGGGCCTTGAGCTCGCCGGCTACGCGTTGCGCCAGCCGTTCCAGCCACCAGGCGGGTTGGGCTTTGGCTTGTTCCAGCGAGGCCAGCTCGGTCAGCGCGCGGGCCTGGGTGAAGGCGCGCCGGGCTTTGAGGCCGTCGTGGACGACGCCGGCCAGGCCGATGCAGGGGATGTTCAGCTTCCGGCATTGCTGGCCAACCCGGCCAACGCCTTTGCCCATGAGACTCGACGGGTCCAGGCTCCCTTCGCCGGTGATGACCAGGTCAGCGCGGCGCAGATGGCGCTCCAGCGCGGCCTGCCGGGCAAACAACTCGAACCCCGGCTCCAGGCGCCCGCCCAGGAAGGCCAGCAAACCGAATCCGAGCCCACCGGCGGCGCCGGCGCCGGGTTCCCGGGCGAAATCGCGTCCGAACTCCACGCTGGCCACGCGCGCCAGGCGGCGCAGGCAGCGCTCGGCGTTGGCAAAATCTCCCGCCAGCAGGCCTTTTTGAGGCCCATAAACCCGCGTCGCCCCTCTCGGACCGAGCAGGCGGTTGTCCACGTCCACCGCCACCCGCAATTGCTTGAACCACCGGCGGCGAGGCGGGGCGCGGAGCCGCGCCAGCGTGTGCAGACGGGTCCATTGTTCGATCCCGTGGCCGCGGCGGTCCAGGAATTCCCAGCCCAAAGCCCGCGCCAAACCAAAACCGCCGTCATTGGTTGCGCTGCCGCCAACCCCGATCAGGCAGCGTTTTGCTCCGGCGGCCGCCAGCGCCCGGACCATGGCGCCCAGGCCCGCCGTATCGAGGGCGAACGGATGGAACTGTCCCGGCGGCAGCATCGCGAGGCCGATGACCTTCGCCGATTCGATGATGGCTGTCCTGGTTGCCGGCTCCCACCACCAATCGGCCGCGCAGGGGCGGTGGGCGGCATCGACCGTGCCGATGGTTTGGAGTTGGGCTTTCAGCAGGCCGCTGATGACCTCGCCAAAGCCATCGCCGCCGTCGCTCATGGGGAGCAAGGCGAGGCGGTCCTGGGGCCGCGCCTTGCGCCAGCCCCGGGCGATAGCTTGCGCCGCTGCGCCGGCGCCCAGCGTGCCTTTGAACTTGTCAGGGAGAATCAGGACGTTTAGCGGCATAAGTCGGCCTTCAGTCCAGAGTCCAAAGTCCAAGGTCAATCGTCAACTATTGTGGCTGAGGCCTGAAACATTCGAGCCAGGCCGCCGATGGGGCCAGGAGAATGCCCCCGCCTCTGCCGGAGCGGACACGGCAGTGACACAGCCCTTGGCCCGGCAATGGCGCCAGACGACGGCGGACCACGCTGCCCTCAACTGACCGGCGCTCACGCCGGGGCGCAACCGGCTGCGCCCCGACCAGGGGCTTGGGCGTTCTCAGCAGATCGGGGTGACCGGAATGCCGGCGAGTCGGCCGTAGGCTTTGAAGGGGCGTGCGAGGTTTCCCAACACGAAATGCTGGTGGAACCCTTTGACGTCGCGCGTGTCGGCCACGCCGTCGAGTTCGATTTCCACGGCGGTGCGGCAGCAGCCGGAAGGCGGTTGGGCGACGTTGGCGACGACGCGGCCGGTGCCGAGCATGACCGACAAGGGTTTGAGGTTGGCCTGGAGGATGGTGACGGGTTGGCCGGGCGGCCAGAGGACCTGCGGCGAGACGCCCGTCCGGGTGTGATAGTCGCGGAGCAGGTAGGGCGCGCGATAAGGCTGATCGAAGCCTTCCAGTCTCAGCGGCGACGTGCAGTGCGCGCCGATCAGGGTGTTGTTGACGGTGTTGGGCGACGGGTCCTGCTGGAAACAGGGTCGCCCGGCCAGGAGGTGCGTCAGCAACATGCCGATGGTGGCGTTGGTGTCCTGCTCGCACACGGCGACGATACCCTGGTCGCGCAACTTGGAGAAAGCCAGGCAGACCGGGTTCTGCCAGCCGAGGCAGTCAATCGCGATACCCTGGCAGTTCTCCAGCTCCATCAGCCGACGGCAAACGACATAGTTCTTGGCCGCTTCGAGGACGTCCGGCGCCTTTGGCTCGACGATTTTTCTGGCGTTTCGGATGTAGAAATCGGCGATGGCGCGGACTTCTTTGGTCGGTCCGACTTGCTTGAACGCCTGGGCGAACCGCGCTTTGGGAATCCAGTGGAAGGTGGTGCCCAGCCCCTCGATGACCTGGTCGCGCGTGTCGTTGCCCGCGACGAACAAAACGCGGGTTTGTTTCAGGCGCGGGATGGCGCTGAGCAGCCGCAGGCCGGTCGCCAGCCAGCCGACCTCTTGCGTGGCGCCGACATAGACGCGCGGCGCGTCCCGCCCGGTCTGGAGTTGCTGCGTGAAGCCGGTGACATTGCTGTAAACGAGCAGGGGCAGGTCGCCGCGGTGCTGGATGATTTGGTTGACCGGCTCCCACAGGACCAGTTCCATCGCGCAAACGAGGAGTCCGTCGGGCGGCGCTTGCTTGAGTTGCTGGAGGTATTCGCCGACTTCGCCCGCCTGGCTCAGCGGCTTGTGGCGGACTTCCAAGCGCACGTCCAGCAGCTTGGCGGCGTCGGCCAGGGTCCTGGTGAAAAGCGCCTGCTGCGCCGGGACGTCGCAATTGCCGCCGGGCCAGCTCACGATCGGGGCCTGCTCCGGGCGGATGAAGACCACGTTGATGACCGGCTGGCCAGGCGGGTTGGGTTCGGTGGCGGACAACGAGGAGGCAAAATCAAACAGCCCCATCCGCCCCGCCACGGTGGCGGCGGCCGCCGCGGCGCCGGTCAGGAATCGGCGCCGGCTGAGCGTGGCGGGACAACTGGAGGCTTGGCAGGTTTGGCAGGGGTGCATGGGGTAGCTCCTTTCGCGTTATGCAGGCTCAGTTCCGGGCCAGTCGTCACTTTTGACGCCAACCGCCGGAGGCTGGTCTTCCTGGAGGCTCCGCCGGTTGCGGAACAAGCGGCCCGCGGTCGTGAGCATGCAGGGAGTCTGGTTCCGAGCCTGAGCGATGTCAACCACCGATTCCCGCCGGGAGCAGGGGTTGCGGCGGAGGGATTGGGCCACTTGCTCCGGTCGCGCGTGGTTCTCGGGCGGGAGGAGTTTGCGCGTGACAAGCCTCGCGCCAGAACCCATCCTTCGCGCTTATGAAGAGGCTATGCTTGATGGGAGTCATGACGGTGGGTTTGATGAGCGCGCCGCTCCAGGCCCAGACCACCGATGTCAACGTCGCCGCAAAAGTCCTGGAGACCTATGTCGGCCAATACGAACTGGCGCCCGGTTTTGTGGTGACGATTCGGAAGGAGGCAGAGCGACTCACGCTCCAAGCCACCGGCCAGCCGCGCGTCCGGCTGACGGCGCGGTCCGAGGTGGATTTCCAGGTGAGCAGCGTCAGCGTGGACGCCCGGCTCACGTTCGTGAAGGACAAGGATGGGAAAGTGACCCAACTGGTGTTGCACCAGAACGGGGATCACGAAGCGCCGAAGATCTCCAACGAGGTGCCCAAGGAGCGCGTGGCGATCAAGCTGGCCCCCAAGACCTACGATGACTACGTGGGCCAATATGAATTGGCGCCGGGGACGACCTTGACGGTCCGGCGCGACGGAGACAAGCTGCGGGCACAACTCACCGGCCAACCGAGTTTTCAGGTGTTACCGGAATCGGAAACGAACTTCTTCTTCAAAGTGGTGGATGCCCAGTTGACCTTCGTGAAGGACCCGAGTGGAAAGGTCACAGCATTGGTGCTGCACCAAAACGGTGACCAATCCGCCCGGAAAATCTCCAACCAGGCGCCACCAGTCAAGGGGCCGGATTTAAGCAAGATTCCGGCGCGGGACCCCAAAGCGGAGCCTCAACTGGCGGATCTGAGCGGCCAGTACAACGCCCTGTTGACCGAGCAGTGGCATCCGGATGCGAATGGAGTTCCAGCCGGGGCAAATCACCTTGGTTCACTGCCGCGCGGTCTGCAAAAGCTGGGCGGGGTGCAGTTCGACGTGCGGGGCGTGATCCAGGTGACCGGGACCCAAGCCGAGTTTGCCGGGGCGGCCTTCCCGGACGCGCAAACCGGCCTCAAAATCGGGCGCAAATGCCGGCGGCTGCATTTCCTGCACGGCACGGGGTGGGGGGCGGAGGAAGGGACGACGATTGGCAAGTACGTGCTGCACTATGCCGGCGGCGAACAGGCCACCCTCAACATCGTTTATGGGGTGGATGCGCGAGACTGGTGGGCCGCCGCCGGTAAATCCCAAGAGACCAAGTCCGCCTCGGTTGCCTGGTCAGGGTCCAACGCCGCGACCGACGCTGCCGGAACGTCCCTCCGCCTGTTCAAGCGCACCTACGACAACCCCAAGCCGGACCTGTTGCTCGAGACGGTGGATTTCGTCTCGACCCAGGCCGAGTCAGCGCCGTTCCTCGTGGCGCTGACCACGGAAGATTAGCGCGGCGGTGCCTCAGACCAGCTCTGGAATCCCGATTCGGAATCGGGATTCGGAATCGGGATTCATTGGGCATTGAGTATTGAGTCCCGATTCAGAATCGGGATTGGTCATTGAGTCCGCAGCGGGTAAGTATGCGACGAGATTAAGAACATGATGAAGCAAGGTTGCCTATGAGGACAAGAGCATTCCCCTGCCGCCAATACGGCCCGCTGGCGTGCGCGATTGCGGCGTGCGCCAGTCGCGCCTTGGCCCAGGAAGCCACCGCGCCCGCCGCGGCCGCCGGGGTGAACCTCGCCGTCGTCGCCACGGCCTCGAGTTCGTTCACGTCCGGCGACACCACCGTGGCGGCCCTCAACGATAATTTCACGCCGCGCAGTTCGCGCGACGCGCGGCACGGCGCTTACGGCAACTGGCCGCGCACCGGCACGCAGTGGGTCCAGTACGACTGGCGCCAGCCCATCAGCACCAGGCAGGTCGAGGTCTATTGGTGGGACGACCGCCAGGGCGTGCGTCTGCCCAAGGCGTGCAGGCTGAAGTTTTGGGACGGCAGCGCCTTCGTTTCGGTGGCGAACGCCTCGGGACTCGGCTTGGCGGGCGACCAGTTCAACTCGACGGCGTTTGACGAAGTCGCCGCGTCGAAGCTGCGGCTGGAGATGGATTCCGAGGGAGAGTTTTCGACGGGCCTGCTGGAGTGGAAGGTTTATGACTCCGGGAAATCGCCCGAGTTTCCGCCGGTGGTCGAGGCGGGTGTGGACCGCGCCGTGATGCTGGGCGGGATGACTTATCTGCGCGGCCAAGTCAAATCGCTTAAGCCCGACAGCGCGTCCGCAAAGGTGGCGTGGAGCAAGGCGTCCGGGCCGGGCAACGTGAAGTTTCAAAACGCCCTGGCCGCCGAAACCAGCGCGACCTTCAGCGAGCCGGGGCCGTACGTGCTCAAATTGACGGCCGGGGAGGGCAAGCTGAGTTCCGCCTCCACGCTCCAAGTGCGGGTGGCGCGTCCGCCGGCGTCCGAGCGGCTCGAGGTGGTCTATACCAAACGCTACAAGATTGACAGCCCGCTCTGGAGCGGGCGCGCCCGCGCCCTGCTGGTGAACTGGATTCCGCACTGCATTGACCAGCTCAACCGCACGAACCTCACCCAAGGGCAGGGCGGCCTTGACAATTTCGTGGAGGCGGCCAAGGCCTTGCGCGGCGAGCCGCACGGCCGGCACAAGGGCTACGTGTTTGCCAACGCCTGGGTCCACCAGACGGTGGAGTCCCTCTGCCTCGGGCTGATGGTGGACCCGCAGGGCGACGCGCAAATCGCCCAGGCGCAGGAAAAAATGAAGGCCACCCTCGAGGATTGGATTCCCCAAATCCTCGCCGCGCAGGAGCCGGATGGCTACCTGCAAACCGCCTACACCCTCGCCGACCGCCGAAGCTGGCCGGCGCGTTGGAATCCGCCGCAGCGCGGCAACCACGAAGGCTACGTGGCGGGTTACTTCCTCGAGTCGGCCATTAACCACTACACCCTCACCGAGGGCAAAGACCGGCGCCTCTACGACGCGGCCAAGAAACTGGCGGATTGCTGGGTGGCCAACCTCGGGCCGGGCCGGAAGGAGTGGTTCGACGGCCATCAGGAGATGGAGCAGGCGCTCGTGCGCTTCGGGCGCTTCGTCAATGACCTGGAAGGCCACGGCCGCGGCGACCCTTACATCAAGCTCGCCAGGTTCCTGCTCGATTGCCGCCGGGACGGCAGCCCGTACGACCAAAGCCACCTGCCGGTGCAACAGCAATACGAGGCCGTCGGCCACGCCGTCCGCGCCATGTACAACTACTCCGCCATGGCGGACGTGGCCGCCGAAACGCGCGACCTGGATTACCAAAGCGCCGTGCTCTCGCTCTGGGACAACCTGGTGAACAAAAAGTATTACCTCACCGGCGGCATCGGCAGCGGCGAAACGGCCGAAGGCTTCGGCCCGAATTATTCCCTGCCCAACCAGGCCTACTGCGAGGCCTGCTCGAGCTGCGGCCTGATCTTCTTCCAATACAAACTCAACCTCGCCTGCCACGACGCTAAGTTTGCCGACCTCTACGAAGAAACGCTCTACAACGCCCTGCTGGGCTCGCTCGACCTGGACGGCAAGAACTTCTACTACGACAACCCGCTGGTCTCCTCCCGGCCACGCTATCCCTGGCACGTCTGTCCGTGCTGCGTGGGCAACATTCCGCGCACGTTGCTGATGCTCCCCACCTGGACTTACGTCAAAGCCGAGGACGCCCTCTACGTCAACCTGTTCATCGGCAGCACCATCAACGTCGAACGCCTCGCCGGCACGGACGTCCAACTGGTGCAAAAGACCGACTATCCCTGGAGCGGGAATGTTGCCCTCACCGTCAACCCGAGGCAGCCGAAAAACTTCTCCGTCTGCCTTCGCGTGCCCAATCGCCGCACGAGCGAACTCTACACGCCAACGCCCGAAGTCAGCGGCCTCAAATCACTGGCCGTGAACGGCAAAGCCGTCGCGCCCAAAATCGAAAACGGCTACGCCATCCTCACGCGCGACTGGCAGGCGGGCGACCGCATCGACCTCGCCCTGCCGATGGCCGTCCAGCGCGTCAAAGCCGACGAACGCGTCGCGGCCGCTCGCGGCCTCGTCGCCTTGCGCTACGGCCCGCTCATCTACAACGTCGAGCGCGCCGATCAACCGGACCTCAACCTCGCGCTCGGTTCCGAACCGCTCACGACCCAATGGCGCGGCGATCTCTTGCAGGGCGTGCTGACCATCAAAGGCAAATGGTCCGATGGCAGCCCGCTGGTGGCGATTCCCAATTATGCCCGCAACAACCGCGCGCCGGCCAGCGGCGGCCCAGTGGCGGCAGGCCCGGGCCGGGGACGTTTCGGCGAGCCGGCCTCAAAGGTCTGGCTCAAGGACAAGTGAGAACCGTGGCTTGAGCTGTGCACGGGGTCGCCCCGCGCGGCCAGGCACGCGGTTGAGACGAGGTATCGGCCAAAGGGGATAGGGCGGGGTTTACGGGGCTGGGGGTGCCAGTTCAATTCCCAGTTGCCAGGCGTGTAATTTCCGCCCCCAGCCCCGATTGGACCGCTCACAACCAGCATGTGCGGTCGCTGCTCTTTTACTACGGATGCCGGGCCTGGCAACTGTGCGTTTGCAGGCACACCCCTGTGCGTTTCGCTGCACAGGGGGGCCGGCCGGCGCGCCAAGCGCCGCCCGACCTGCGGCAGCGGGCGCATCCTGACACCGCCTCCAATTCCACTCTGCCCGCGCGCAGCGCGGCATCCTTCCGCCCCGGAGGGGCGGCAAGATAGTAGCCCAGGGCAAGGCCCGTCCCGCTCCGGGCGGGACGGGCCGCCGCCCTGGGTAAAGCGGAAAAACAGATCACCCCCCTCCCATCCCGCCTTGACGGGATGGGAGGGGGGATGGGGGGAGGGCTTCTGGCCGCGCTCGGGGGCAGTGTCAGGATGCGCCCCGTCGCTGCTACGGCTTGAGCACCAGCTTGCCCCCCAGCACGCCGCTCTGGTGAATGGTGCTCGCTTCCTGCAACCGATGCGCCTCGGCGGCCGCGGACAGCGGCAGGACCCGGTCCACCCGGGCCTTGAGCTTGCCCTCGGCCAGCCAGCGCTGGATGGCATTGGCGGCGGAGCGCTGTTCCCGCGCGCTGGCATTGAACATGGCGAACCCGTGCAGCGAGCAGTCCTTCACGTAAAACGGCCCGACCGGAAACGCCGGCCGCGCCTCGCGTCCGGCCATGACGATCATCCGGCCGCGCAGCGCCAGCAGCGGAATCGTCCGTTCGAAGTTCGGCTCCCGCAGGGTCTCCCACCAAACATTGACGCCGCCCGGCGCAAAGGCCTGCACCGCGGCGGCCACGTCCTGGGTCTTGTAATTGAGCGCGAGGTCCGCCCCCAATTGGCGGCAGGCCGCCACCTTCTCCTCCGTGCCGCCGGTCGTGATCACGCGCGCGCCCAGCAGCTTGGCCATCTGCACCACGCAGGCGCCCACGCCGCCCGTCCCGCCGTGGACGAATAAAACCTCGCCCGGTTTCAAATTCGCATAACGCACCAGGCCAAGGTGGGCGGTAACGCCCACCAGCGAAAGGGCGACCATTTCCTCATCGCTCACCCCGGCCGGAGTTGGATTCAACCACCGCTCTTCCACGGCGGCGAATTCGGCGAAGGTCCCCGGCCGGCCGTCGCTCCCTTGGCTGGTGGCCCACACCCGGTCCCCCGGTTTGAACCCCTTGACGCCCGCCCCCGCCGCCACCACCGTCCCGGCCAGGTCCCGGCCCAGAATGAAGGGGAACGACAAGCTCGCCGGCACCGCCCCGCTGCGAATGTAAGTGTCGATCGGATTCACATCCACGGCGCCAACCTTGATGAGGCATTGCTTGCGCGCCGGCTTGGGTTCCGGCAACTCGCCATAAATAATCACCTCCGGCGGCCCGGTCTGGTTAATGTATGCAGCTTTCATGTCTTTCCGTTTCCAGATTTGACTCCTCCCAATCTAGGCCCGCCCACACGCCAAGGCAATACCCGCGTTCAGGCCGTGAATGAGGATGCCCGCGGGCTTGCGGCGCAAGGCGCGCTCGAGCTCTAGGAACGCCCCCGCCGCGCCCGATGGATGGGCAGGCTTCCCGTTCTCTCTGGTCGGGCGCGGGCGGCGGGGCCAAGCCGCAGCCACACCGCTGTCCGTCCCCGCCAAATGCGTTTCACTGCCGCGAGATCAGGCGATAAAACATCGGCCCCGCCGGTGCCGGAACGGTCATTTGGTTGCGCAAGGTCGAGTAGTCCAAAACCGGCGCCCCCGGCACGTCTGTCCAGCTCGTCCTTCCAAGGTCGGGGCTCTCCTGCAAGACAAAACTCATCGATGGCACGATCCAGGAAAGCACGAGGCCGCCGGCGGCACGGGCAATCCCCAGCGCCGGCCTTGGCATGGTCTGCAGCGTAACGACGGCACCGGCATACACCCCGCAGCAGCCGCTCATGTAGACCGCCACCAGTTTGCAGCCGTCCGCGGACATGGCGGCGCCCGTCCACGGCGCCGCGGAGCTGGTGACGCCAGGTGGCTGGAGCCAAGGGACCGCCGGAGCCTCGCCCCACGAGGCACCCGAGTCGCTCGACAAGAGAAGGCGGCACAGCGGCAGGCCGCCGCCGGGAGTGGGCGCCGGCACGGGCCCAACGGCCGCCACTGTGCCTCCGTCGGCCGAGTAGCTGACCGTCGCTACGTAGTACATCCCCGCCACGCCGTTTGTGCTGAACGTCCACGTCCCGCCGCCGTCCGCCGAACTGGCGATGCCGGCCCAGGGATAATAATAGCGCGCAGCGCTCCCCGCCGCCATCCTTGTTCCATCTGCGGAGCAAGCGAGACTCATGCAAAGTGTGCTGTCCCCTGTCGCGATGTACGGTGGGGCTAGTGCGTAGGCCAAGCGAGAGCTGGCGCCCGAATTCGTCGAGACCCAGACGTTTGCCCCTTCCCCTGCCACAATGACGCTGCCATCCGCCGAGCAGGCCAGCGGGGCCCACGCCGCTGCCGGCGCACCGGTCTGGAACCAAGTCTTCCCGGAATCAACCGAGGCATAAATGCCGCCCGGCGGCCCATTGGTGGTTTGAGCCCCCGCCGCGAACAACTTGGTCCCGTCGGCGGAGCAGGCGACCCCGTCCCACAGCTCAACGGGCAGATGGTTCAGGCTCCAGGTCGCGCCGGAGTCGTTTGAGGTGTACACGAGACCCCGGAGCAACTCCGTTGCCATCAGTGTGGTCCCGTCGGCCGAGGACGCCACAGCGTCCCACCACCCGACGGGCACGTCCGCCGCCGTCCAGGTCGCTCCAGAGTCATGCGAGACATAGACCACGCCGCCCTGGTTGTACCAGCCACCCCCCGCCAGAACCAATTTGCTGCCGTCGGCTGAGCAGGCAATGGGCCCAATATTGGTGCTGGGCGCGGTCATCTCCACCCAGGTCTGGGCCCGCAACGGACTCACGGCGGCGGACAGGCCCCCAAAAAACGCAACCCCGACCAACAGGTGTCTCATAACAACGCTGCTTTCCTTAGAGCAGGCCTCCATCCCCTCAAAAAACGGAAGCGCTGTCAAGAACTTTATATCCGTGCCTGGGGTCAAGGGGAATAAGATGACCTGATTTCAAACCGGCTTGGGAGGATGGGAACTGCGCACTTTATCGTTGCGCAAGGAGATTGACATTGGGCTTGGGGCCGCTACTGTGTTAAGGAGCTTCCCACGAAGAAGCGTGGGCAGTTGGAAAAACGAGCCGTGGCTGAAAAAGACGATTATCTGGTAGATATCTTGATGGACCTTGGCTTTGTCACTTCGGACCAGGTGGCAGCGCTGCGAGCCGAGGCCCAGGCGGCCGGGGTAGGCGTGGTCGACTTGATGGTGGCCAACAAGGTGATCCGGCCCGCGGATGTCACCCAGGCCAAGGCCGCCCACTTCGGCGCCGAGGTGGTCAACCTGGGCGAGATCAAAATCGACGACGAGGTCATCGCCGCCGTCCCCCGGCACATCGCCCGCAAGTACCGCGTCGTGCCGGTCTTCAAGCACGACAACAGCATCACCGTCGCCCTGTCCGACCCGTCGGACCTCGACACGATTGACAGCCTCTCGCACCTGTTGCACGCCGAAGTCGACCTGCGCGTGGCCTCGGATGCGGACCTCGAGGCGGCCCTGGGCAAGTACTATGGCGGCGAGCGCGGGGCGACTCGGACGATGATGGCGGCCGACCCGAAACTCCAGGAGACCATTAAGGAACTGACCGAGGAGCACGTGGAGGTCACGGGCGACGGCGCCACGGACGGTTCGGTGGTGGACGCCGACGCGCCGCTGATCAAGCTGGTCAATACCATGATTACCGAGGCCTTCCGCATGCGCGCCTCGGATATTCACCTCGAACCGCTCCCCAAGACCTTCCGCGTCCGCTACCGCATTGACGGCATGTTGCACGAGATCAAGCCCCCGCCCAAACGGCTCCAGGCCGCCATCATCAGCCGCCTCAAGATCCAGTCCAACATGTCCATCTCCGAGCACCGCGTCCCTCAGGACGGCCGCATCCAAACCAGCGTCGGCAACAAACTCATCGACCTGCGCGTCTCCTGCCTGCCCACCAACCACGGCGAGAGCATCGTTATGCGTATCCTGGACAAGGAAGGCCTGCGCCTGGGCTTGGCCGAGCTGGGCTTTTTCACCGACGACCAGCAGACCTTCGAGCGGATGATCGGCCTGCCGGACGGCATTCTCCTGGTGACCGGCCCCACCGGCTCGGGCAAGACCACCACCCTTTACTCCTGCCTGCACTTCATCAACCGCCCGGACCGCAAGATCATTACGGTGGAAGACCCCGTCGAATATATCCTGGCGGGCATCAACCAGGTGCAGGTCAACGAGACCGTGGGCCTGACCTTTGCGGCCGCCCTCCGCTCCATTCTCCGCCAGGCCCCCAACATCATCATGATCGGCGAAATTCGCGACCTCGAAACCGCCAACATCGCCGTCAACGCCTCCCTGACGGGGCATCTGGTCTTCTCGACCCTGCACACCAACGATGCCCCCAGCGCCGTGACCCGGCTGATCGACATCGGGGTCAAACCCTTCCTGGTGGCCTCCTCGACGCGCGGGTTGATGGCCCAGCGGCTCGTGCGCCGGGTTTGCAAACAATGCTCCACGCCCACCCTCCCCACCGAGGCCGAAATGCGCAGCTTGGGCCTGGACACCATCAATACGCAGGGCGCCAACTTCGTCAAAGGCAAAGGCTGCCCCAATTGCAACAACACCGGCTACCGCGGCCGCTCCGGCATCTTCGAAATCTTCACGATCGATGACGAGGTGCGAAAACTGATCTATGAAAAAGTCCCGGCCTCGGTCCTGCGCGCCCGCGCGCGCGAAATGGGCATGCGCACCCTGCGCGAAGACGGCGTCCGCAAGGTGCTGGCCGGCTTAACCACCCCGGACGAGGTCATTCGGGCCACGGTGGGTGACGTGGATTAACCGGCGCCGGTGGCGTTATGCGGCCCGTGAGGAATCGGCTTCACTCTGGTCCAACTCCTTTGGTAGCATGGCCGTTGGATTGAACGCATTTAAGCATGTCCTACTCGATGTCTGATTTGTTGCAGTTGGTGGTCTCGGAAGGGGCTTCCGACCTCCACGTCGCCGTGGGCACGGCGCCCACCATCCGGGTCCACGGCATCCTGCACCGCGTCGAAGGACCCACCTTGCGGCCCGAAGACTCAGAGCAACTGATGCGCAGCATCACCTCCGAAGACAATATCCAGCACGTGCGCGAGCGCGGCGGCGCCGACTTCGCCTTCGCTTTCGGCGAGATGGCCCGTTTCCGGGTGGCCGTTTTCAAGGAAAAGGGCAATTTCGGCATCTCGATGCGGCAGATTCCCAATAAGCTGCTGACCTTGGAGCAGATCGGCATACCCCCCTCCACCAAGGAACTGCTCTACAAACCGCGTGGCCTCGTCCTGGTCACCGGCCCCACCGGCTCGGGCAAGACCACCACCCTCGCCACGATGATCGATATTATCAACTCGGAGCGCGACGAGGTCCATCTCGTCACCATCGAAGACCCGATCGAGTATTACCATACCCACAAAAAGGCCCTGGTCACGCAGCGCGAAATCGGCGTCGACGTCCCCAACTTCGCCGAGGCCTTGCGCCGCGTGCTGCGCATGGACCCGGACGTGATTCTGGTCGGCGAAATGCGCGACCTGGAAACGATCGATGCGGCCATCACCGCCGCCGAAACGGGGCACCTGGTCTTCGGCACGCTGCACACCACGGGGGCGGCCAAGACCATTGACCGCGTGGTCAACGCCTTCCCCAGCAACCAGCAGGAGCAGATCCGCATCCAGCTCTCCACGGTGCTGCAGGCGGTCATCTCCCAGTTGCTCCTGCCGCGCGTGGACAAGCCGGGACGCGTTGCCATCTTTGAAGTCATGGTCAACACCCCCTCCATCGCCGCCCTGATTCGCGACAACAAGACCTTCCGCATCCAGTCGGACATCCAGACCGGCGCCAAGTACGGCATGGTGACCCTCGACAGTTTCCTGGTTGACCGATACCTGGCCGGCATGATCGCCCGCGAAGAAGTGGTGACCAAAGCCCAGGACCCGGTCACCGTTCAGGCCAAACTCCAGGAACTGGAACTCGCCCAAGCCGTGGGCGCCGAGACCCCCGTCATGGCCGAGGGCAAGACGTGATGCGAACTGACCCCCAATATGGCTGAGGAAATCTCCAGTCCCCTCCTTTCCCTGGTCAAGAGCCAAGGCCTGATCGACGACCTCCAGCACGAAGAGGTCGCCGCCGAGTTCAAGCGCACCGGCAAGCCGGTCATGCAAATCCTCCAAGACTTCGGCGTCCTGGACCTCGATACCATCCTCCAGGTCATGGCTGACCAACTGGCCAGCCGGGTGGTCACCATCCGCGAGGGCGACCTCACCCCCGACTTGCTCCAGACCATCCCGGCCAAGACCGCCCGCATGTACCAATGCCTGCCCGTCGGCCTGAGAGATGGCGCCTTGCAGGTCGCCCTGGTCGACCCCTTCAACCCCGGCCGCATCGACGAACTCAACTTCGTCGTCAAAAGGGACCTCCAACTGGTCATCGCCGACCCGGTCCAGGTCGAAAAGGCCATCGAAAAGTTCTATCCGGCGGCCGGCGGCGGCGCCCTCCAGACCAGTGAAAGCTTCTCCGAGTTGCTCAAGGAACTGGGCGAGGACAAAGAGATGGCGCGGGAAGTCAGCGCCGCCGTCGCGACCGACGACAAGACGCTCATGGAAGACCTGGCCAACCAGGCCCCCATTGTCCGCTTCGTCAACCTCGTCCTGTTCCAGGCCATCCAGGACCGCGCCAGCGACATCCACTTCGAGCCCTTCGAAACCGACTTCCGCATCCGCTACCGCGTCGACGGCGCGCTCTACGAAATGTCGCCCCCGCCCAAGCAGTTGGCCCTGCCCGTCATCTCCCGCGTCAAGGTCATGGCCAACCTCAATATCTCCGAAACCCGCCTGCCCCAGGACGGTCGCATCAACTATCCCATGGGCAATCGCACCGTCGATTTGCGCGTCTCCACCCTCCCCACCCAGTTCGGCGAATCCGTCGTGCTCCGCGTCCTCGACCGCGCCGCCGTCAGCCTCGAACTGGAGAGCCTCGGTTTCCCCAAATACCTCTACGATTACCTCGTCGAGGTCATCCAGCGTCCCAATGGCATCGTGGTGGTCACCGGCCCCACCGGCTGCGGCAAGACCACCACCCTCTATTCCTGCCTGCGCCGCGTCAACACCATCGACTCCAAACTCCTCACCGCTGAGGACCCGGTCGAATATGACATCGAAGGCATCATGCAGGTCGCCATCCACGAAGGGGTCGGCTTGACCTTCAGCCGCGCCTTGCGCTCCTTCCTCCGCCAGGACCCGGACATCATCATGGTGGGGGAAATGCGCGACCTGGAAACGGCCCAGATTTCCATCCAGGCCTCCCTCACCGGCCACCTGGTGCTCACCACCCTCCACACCAACGATGCCCCCGGCGCCGTCACCCGGCTCATCGATATGGGGGTCGAGCCCTTCCTCATCTCCTCGACCCTGGTCGCCGTCGTCAGCCAGCGCCTGGTCCGCACCATCTGCAAGAGCTGCCGCACCCCTTTTGAACCCACCGAAAACCAATTGGTCCTGCTCAATCTCTCCCCGCACGACCTGGGCGACAAAGTCTTTTATTACGGCCGGGGCTGCTCGGTGTGCAACGACACCGGCTACCGGGGACGCAAAGGCATCTTCGAGCTCCTGGTCATCAACGATGCCATTCGCGCCTTGATCAACGAACGCGCGCCGACCATCGTGCTGCGCCAGAAAGCCATCGAGATGGGCATGATCCCGCTGCGCGAAGATGGCTTGCGCAGCATCTTTGAGGGTGATACAACTATCGAAGAAGTCGTCAAATACACTTAGCCGAAGCGGGGCCTGTCCCAATGAGCGCCTCCGGTTGCTTGCCAACGGCCATTGGCCTGGGGCCCGCCTCCGGCTTTGACCAACGAGCCTGAGCACAGGCGGAGGACAGCGTATGCCGAAATTCAGTTACGTGGCCATGGATGCCCATGGCAAGGAGACCAAGGGCACCTTGGAAGTCACCAGCCAGAACGAAGCCATTGGCCGGGTCAAAGAAATGGGCCTCTTCCCCACCAAGATTGTCGAAGTCGACAAGGCCAGGGAAAAAGGCGACAAGAAAGCCAAGGCCGCGCCCGCCGGCAGAGCCGGGGGAAGGAAAAAGGGCGGGGCGCTGAACTTCCAAATCAAGATCCCCGGCCTCAGCGGCAAGGTCAAGTCCAAGGTCCTCTGCACTTTCACCCGCCAGTTGGCCACGCTGGTCGATGCCGGTCTGCCCCTGCTGCGCGGCCTGCGCGTGCTCGAAAGACAGGAGCGCCACCCCACCCTCAAGAACACCATCGCCGAGCTGGCCCTGGCCATCGAGGGCGGCAGCACCTTCTCCGAGGCCCTGGCCCAGCACCCCAAAGTCTTCAACCGCCTCTTTGTCAACATGGTCAAAGCCGGCGAACTGGGCGGCGTCCTCGAAGTCGTCCTCACCCGCCTGGCCGAATTCATGGAAAAAGCCCAGAAAATCAAGGGCAAAGTCATCGCGGCCATGTTCTATCCCATTGCCGTTATCATCGTCGCCACCGTCATCATGGGCATCCTGATGACCATCGTCATTCCGAAGTTCAAGGAAGTCTTCGCCGGCCTGGCCGAAGGCCGCCAATTGCCCGCCTGGACGCGCTTTGTCATGGCCGTCAGCGATCTGATCAAAAACCACATCGTCTATACGGCCATTGGCATCGCCACTTTCGTCATCCTCTTCATGCTCTTCAAAAGCACCAAATTCGGCCGCCACGTCTGGGACAAGTTCAAGCTCAAGATGCCCATCATCGGCCCGGTGATCAACAAAGTCGCCATCTCTCGTTTTACCCGCACCCTCGGCACCCTCGTCAGCAGCGGTGTCCCCATCTTGCAGGCCCTGACCATCGTTAAGGAGACCGCCGGCAATATCATCATCAGCGACGCCGTTGGCGCCGTCCACGAAAGCGTCAAAGAGGGCGAAACCATTACCGCACCCCTCGAGGCCTCCAGCGTCTTTCCGCCCATGGTCATCAGCATGGTCGATGTCGGCGAGCAAACCGGCGCCCTCCCCGAAATGCTCCTCAAGATCGCCGACACCTACGACGAAGAGGTTGACAATGCCGTGGCCGCCATGACTTCGCTGCTCGAACCCGTGATGATCATCTGCCTGGCCGTCGTCGTCGGCAGCATCGTCATCGCCATGTTCCTCCCCTTGATCGACCTCATGAACGTCGTCGGTGAATCCGGCGGCGGCAAGGACAAGGATTAAGCGCCCGGCTCTGGAGGGCAGGTTCTTTGACCCGCCGGTTTGGGCGGCTTTCCTGCCGCCCATCTCTACGGCTACGCATCATGTTAGGCTGGTTTTCGCCCATCGTGTTTCTGGGGCCGGCTCAACGCCGGCTCAGCACCCGCGGCGTGCCGGTCTTTGCCTATCACAAGCTCGCCCCTCCGCCGCGCGCCACCACCGACCCGTTTCTCTACGTCAGTCCCGGCCGATTCGAGGCGCAACTCGCTGCCTTGCGGCGGGCCGGCTGGGCCTCGGCCTCGCTCGCCGAGGCGCTCAGGGCCGGGGACAATTCGGCGCGCCAGGTCGTGCTCACCTTCGATGATGGTTTCGCCGACGTGCTGGAAGCCGGGCTGGAGGCCCTGTCCCGGCACCGGTTCCGCGCCCTCCAGTTCCTGGTTCCGGGGTTTCTGGGCCGGCGCAATGAATGGGACGTTGCCAAGGGCGATGTGCCGGAGCCCCTGATGGACGAGGCCCAAATCCGCGACTGGCTGGCGGCCGGCCATGAAATCGGCTCGCATTCGATGACCCATCGCAACTTGCGGCACCTGGGCCCGGCCGAGGCCCGCCAGGAAATTGCCGGGAGCAAGAAAGCCCTGGAAGATCGTTTCGGCCTGGCGGTCGAGCATTTTTGCTATCCCTTCGGCTCCTGGAACCAGGCCGTGCGCGACCTGGTGGCCGAGGCCGGTTACCGCACCGCCTGCACGCTGCGCTTTGGCGTCAACGCTCCCGACACGCCCCGGCTCGAGTTGCGGCGCATCGTTCCGCTCTCCACCCTCGAACTGCTGGCCAAGATTCGCCACCGCCTGGCCCGCAGGCTCCGGGCCGGACGCTAAGGCCAAAGTCGGTAGTGCCCTAATTTGAGGTCCCGCTGCTGGAATTCAGCGGCAATTCCACATCGGCACCAATTCCCAAGACGAGGACCGGAATGTCGATGTTCGAGACGCCCCGCTTTTCGAGGTCCCAGACCAATTGTTCAAAATAGCTGACCCCGCTGCTCATGTCGTCAGCCAAGGCCTTGACGGGAACGATTTCAATGCCAGTGTCGATATGGCCAAGCCTGCTGAAAATCGTCATTTTGGCTGCCACGTTGTAAACCATGAAAGAATACTTTCCAAGCTGCACTTCGACGCCGAGCTTTCCTTTGACGAAATCCATTTCCCGGAAGGCTCCCTTGTTCAATTTCTTGGCCGAGTAGCCTTTGGCATAAAATTGTGTGGGATAATCACAGGCAACGCGAACCGCCTTCCAGCCGAATGCCGCAAACGACCGCTTGAATTGCCGGTTCATCTCGACTGGCGAGTAGAGCATTGCGCCAGGCATGGTTTTTTCTTCGCTCTCCTTGGTCCTGCAAGCGGCCGCGTTGACCTTTGCAATCGCCATCTCGACTTCCTTAAGCAAATCCGCGTATTTTCGTCTGACTGCCCTTTCTCCGCCGTTGAACGAATACAGGCCTGCAACGTTCATCTTTTTTTGTCTTTAAGCGTCAGCCAACCTTCGGGCACTTGCGCGACCCTCTCCCGGCCTGTCGGTTGGTAAACGGGTTTTCCCAGGCGTCGATACGGAAGCGTGCCCTCCCATAGTTGCGCAATCCGCTTTTTGCCCTCGGCAACGTATTTCCCCTCTTTTTCGATGCCCATTGCCCGCCGCCCGTGCCGCAGGGCCGCCAACAGCGCTGACGCAACGCCGCTGAACGGGTCTAAGACCAAATCACCCTCGTCGGTAAGAGCCAGGACGCACCGCTCAACCAGTTCAATCGGGAATTGGCAAGGATGAATCGTCTTTTCGGGGTGATTGGCCTTCACGTTCGGAATTTCCCAAAGCCCCGTCTCCCATTCCCGAACCATCAGCTTCCAAACATCACTCGGGTTTTTGCCCAGAGGATTGCCGCTCGGTTTCCCGTACTCCGGTCCGGGGCGGAAGTTGGTTTTGCCCGGGTACTTCGACGCGACTCGGATCGCATCTAGATTGAAGGTGTAACCTTCGCCCTTCGTAAACCACAGCAACGTTTCGTAGCGGCCAGACAGCCTCACCGAGCAATGTAGGCCGTGCTCGAAGTGCCAGATGATTCGGTTCCGCAGTTGCAGGCCCAGGTCCTTGAAAATGGGGTAAAAAAATGTGTCCAGGGGAAAGACTTCGCTCTCCTCAACGTAGTTACCGACCTGCCAGCACAGTGAACCTCGGGTCGCCAAAACCCTGACCAGCTCCGCCAGGACCGGGCGCAGCGTCCTAAGGTAATGGTCCAGCTCCTTTCTTGCTTCGTACTCCTTGCCGATATTGTACGGCGGGGACGAAATCACCAGCTTCGCGCAACCGGCGGGCAAACCTCGGAGTGTTTCGAGGGTGTCGCCGTGCACCAAAATGGCTTCTGCATCCGGCGAAAACGCATCCCGGACAGGTGCCGATGACCTCTGTTGAAACAGGTCGGGCATTATCGTTCCCATCGGTTCTTTGAATCGCTCACAATGGAAGACAGTCCCAATGCTCTGCTTAATGTCCGCAACCTGCGCCGCGGTCGTTCGCAATGCAAGGTGAATCTTGCAGAAACTGTAATACGCGAAATTGAGCGCGACCGCAGCCTTGAAGCTGTGCAATGGCTTGCTGAATGCATTCGTCAACCGCGTGAGCCGTCGGTAGTGCATTCGCAGCGTGTGATTCTGCTTCCCAACATGCGAGGTTGTAATCTGGTTCACGTCGGGCGATCCCCGAACAATTGTTTGTTCGCTGGTCACCCCCAAAATCCAACGACTTGACTGCCCCCTTGCTGGTGGCGCACATTTCCCTGGAAACCGAACCGACAGATCACGAACAGTTTTATGAAGCACTCCGACACCCAAAGCTTGGGGGCGCATTGGAACCACGAACCGGCGCGCCGGGGTAGTGAGGCAGGCCGCGCGCCCGCCTTGGCGGGAACGAAGGCCAGACGCCCTCGAGGCAGGCCAGACGCCCGCCCCACTGCCCGGCGGTTCATGGAAAGCTTCCATCGGCTGCCGGGGGGATGGAGGGCGGCAGCCCTGGCCGGCGTGTTGGGTCTGGGCGTTGGCAGCGCCGGGGCCCAGGGGCCAGCCCCCACGCGCAAACCTGAGCAGGAGGTCAACAGTCCGCCAGTGCGGGCCCTGGCCGGCCTCCGGCCTGACGCGAGTTTGTTGTTCAATGGCTGGGGCCTGTCCCCCGCCGGGGAACACGTGGCCATCAGCGACCTGGCCCTCAAGCTGGTGATTGCGCCGGACAAGCACGTGCTGGCCGCCGCCAGCGGCGGTTACAACAAAACCGGTTTGACCCTCCTGGACCTGGCGACGCGCAAGGTAACTCAATTCTTCCCGCTGCCGGAGGTCTGGAACGGCCTGGCGTTCAGCAAGGATGGGCGGCGGCTCTTCGTTTCCGGCGGCGATTCCGGCGTGATTCACGTCTTCAACTACACCGAGGGCAAAGCCACCCCGGCGGGCGCCCTCAAGCCGGCGCCCGAGGCCGCGCCGGTCTTTCTGGCGGGCATGGCGGTCCATCCTGAAACCGGGAAACTCTGCGTCTGCAACGAAGCCAACCATGAGGTCTGGACGGTCAATCCCGACACCCTGAAGCTGGAAACCGTGGTGGCGGTGGGCCTGCATCCGCATTCCTGCGCGTTCGGGGCCGACCGCCGGCATCTTTACGTGAGCAACTGGGGCAGCCGCAGCGTGAGCGTGGTGGACACCGAAAAGAACCGGCGCGTGCGGGACCTCCCCGTCGGCTTGCGTCCGAACGACTTGGCCCTGGCGCCGGATGGGCGTTTGTTCGTGGCCTGCAGCGGGGACAACACGGTGCATGTCATCCAGACGCGCAGGCTCGAAGCGCAAGGCCCTGGGGCCAGCTCGGAGCGGCGCCTGCCGGAGGGCACGCGCGAGATCATTTCCACCTCCCTCTACCCCCAATCGCCCGAGGGCAGCACCCCGGACGGGGTCGCGGTCTCCCCCGATGGCAAGACCCTCTTTGTCGCCAACGCGGACAACAACAACGTCATGGTGGCGGACATCTCCAATGCCCTGTCCGAGGGCGCGCAGCGGAACCGGGAATCGCTCTCGGTCGTCAACGGCTTCATCCCGGTTGGTTGGTACCCCACGGCGGTATGCGTCAGCCCGGACAACCAATTGCTCCTGGTGGCCAACGGCAAGGGCCTGGCCTCGCAACCCAATTTCCCCGGCAAGGGCAAATCCCTGACCAAATTGCACAAGCCGCCTCCCTTTGATTACATTGGGCGCCTGTTCGAAGGCTCGGTTTCCCTCATCGCCCGCCCTGAGGCCGCGCAGATGGCCGCCTATACCGAGCAGGTCCGGCGCAACTCCCCGTACCGGCCGGAGGCCCTCGAGCGCGCCCCGATTGCCAGCGCCGGCGTCGTCCCCGCCAGGGTCGGACAGCCGTGCCCGATTAAACACGTCCTTTATATCATCAAGGAGAACCGCACTTACGACCAGGTCTTCGGTGACATGAGAGACCGCCAGGGCCGGCCGATTGGCAACGGCAATCCTGAACTGACGATTTACGGCGAGGCGGTCACGCCCAACCAGCACCAACTCGCCCGCGATTACGTGCTCCTGGATAATCTCTATTGCAACGGCGAAGTCAGCGCCGACGGGCACAGTTGGTGCGACGCCGCGATTGCCACCGACTTCAACCAACGCTCGTGGATTATCTCCTACTCCATGCACGGGCAGTTGCCGGGCAACGAGGAACTCGAGACCCCGGCGGCGGGGTATCTTTGGGATTTGTGTCGGCGCCACGGCGTCAGTTTCAAGAACTACGGCGAAGGCGCGACCCGCGTGCCCTCGAAGAGCCGGGGCCGGTGGGCGGGCGCGCGGGACATGGACCGGGTGGCAGGGTGGATCGAGGACCTGCAAAACGCCGAGCGCACGGGCGAACTGCCCCGGTTCATGATTATGTCGCTCGGCGAGAACCATACCAAAGGCACCACCCCCGGCGCCTACACCCCGGACGCCTGTGTGGCCAGCAACGACCTTGCCCTGGGCCGAATCCTCGCCGCCGCCACCCGCAGCAAGTTCTGGAAACAGATGGCCATCTTCGTCATCGAGGACGATGCCCAGAACGGCCCGGACCACGTGGACGCCCACCGCACCGTGGGGCTGGTGCTCAGCCCCTACTGCAAACGGGGGTCGGTCGACAGCACGCTTTACACCACCGCCAGCATGGTCCGCACCATCGAGTTGATCCTCGGTTTGCCACCCTTGACGCAATATGATGCCGGGGCCACGCCGATGTTCAAATGCTTCGGCAAAAGCTCCGTGCTCACGCCCTACGACCTCCTCACCCCGAGAGTGGACCTGTTCGCCAAGAATACCCGGAACTCTCCCTATGCCAAGCAGTCCAAGCGCATGGATTTCCGCCAATACGACCGCGCCCCGGAAGACGAACTGAACCGCATTCTTTGGGCCGTCGCCAAAGGTCCGGACGCGCCCTACCCCGCCCCCATCCATCGCGCGCTCTTTACCAGCCCGGCAGCAGACGCGCCGTACGGCAGGTAGTGGGGCAGGCGTCCCGCCTGCCATGCGGGCGTCTCGCCCGCGAATCGCCCGGTTCATGGTCCCTAAGCGCGCTCGAAAGGCCGTCGAAGCTCCCCCAGGCCTGCTGATCAGGTGACGCTTCAAGGCCGTGGCCGGGCCGGTTTTTTGGCAAAAATGGCCAATGTGGCCAACCCAGCCAATGTGGCCAATAGGGTGTTCCGGCCGGTAGTCAATATGGGCAATGCAGCCAATGTGGCCAATGCGGCCAATGGGGCCAAGCCAGCCAATGCGGCCAATGCAGTGGTGCGCTCGGTTGAGCGACTGCTCTCAGGGCATTTTCTGTTCGGCGGGCGCCACGATGATCATCCAGCCGACGCCGAAGCGGTCGGCGACCATGCCGAAGCGCGGGGAAAAGAACGTCTTCGTCAGGGGCGTTCGCACCTGTCCGCCGTCCGCCAGGGCGGCGAAAGCACGGTCGGCCTCCGTTTCGCTGGGGACCGAGAGGCAGAGGACAAACCCCTGGAAGCTCGCCTTTTGGGCGGAGCAGTCGTCGGACGCCATGACTGCGGTTTGGCCGACGCGGAAGCTCGCGTGCATGATTTTGTTCTCGAAACCCGGTGGGACCGACCCGGGCTGGGGCGGTTCAGGGCTGTCCTTGTAGCGCATCATCATGTCGATTTCGGCGCCCAGGGCTTGGCGGTAAAACTCGACCGCTTGTTCGCAAGTGCCGTTGAAGAAGAGGTAAGGTTGAATGGCTCGATCATCTTTTTTCGGGCTCATAATGTTCCGTCGGTTGTTTTGTTGGCTTTCGTTACAGCTCTACCAAGAACGAGTCGCGCGAGCAACCCTCCTCGTCATCCGCCTTCAATCGCCACGACGTCAATAAAAGGCAGACAATCGATACCACGCCCACGGATTCCCTCAATACATCTGCCCCGGTCAAGCTGAGGACGGCCCCATCCTCGGCATCACCGCCGAACATGCCAGCCAGCGCGCCGACATTCCCCGCTTTTCCCTCGAGCAAGTGCCCGCCTGACCCCGCGCGCTCCGAGCCACTCGGCTGGGCAATGGAGCGGGGTCCGGAGTTGCGTCAAAGATTAGCCACAATTCAAGAGCAGACGTAGAAAGGCATGGATGCGGGCCCTGTTCCCCGCGTACCCAAACCCCTGTTCGGCGCGTACCCGGGCAGGGGGGCAACTGGGCGAAGGCGGCGGTGGCCTTTGCGGTTTATGCGTGGCGCGAGACGGGATGTCAAGGGGAGGAGTTCCTCTCAGGGAGGCTGGCGCTTTTGCCGCTTGTCGGCAGCCGCTCGCCAGGCTAAATTTGCGCTATGAGCAAAGTCGAGGAACTCGTGCGCGTCATCGAGCACCTCCCAACGGAGGATTTCGAGAAATTGTCGGCTTGGATGGCCGGTCGCCGCGCGGCGCACGGGCAACAACACACGGGCGCGCCGCCGGCCTTTGGGGATCACGCTGCCTTCCTGAACAGTTACGTGCCAGAGGACGAGGGACTCTACGACGATGCCAAGGGCCGGTGAAATTTGGCTGGCTGAGATTCCTTTCACGAGCGGGGTGGCGTCGAAGCTGCGGCCGGTCTTGGTGCTTTGGGAAGATGCGGCAGATGTCGTGGTAGCCGCGGTGACTAAAGCCGCGCCGCGCTCGCTCAGCGATGTGCCGCTGCAAGACTGGGTAACGGAAGGATTGGTGGTGGCCTCCACCGTGCGCCTTTCCCGGCTCGATTGCCTGGAGCAAGCGCTCCTGCGCCGTCGGCTGGGGACGATCTCGCGAAGTGATGGCGCTCGAGTCAAAGCGGCGTGGTCTGAACAGATGCAGTTGCGATTTTAAGAGCCGCGCCATTACTCAAAACGCGTCCTTCCCGCTCAAAACCCGTAGCGCTGACCCCTGAACTGCCGCGGCGGGACGCCGCCGTGGTCCTCTGGCCTGGTTTATTTGCTGGTGATTCTATAGGGGCATCGGGAGAAGGGGCCTGGACAGCCACGGCAAGGCTTTACAGTTAATTGAGGGACCACGGCGGCCGGGGAGACGTGGAGCGTGAGAGCGTGGAGCGTGAGGAAAATCGGCCCGCTTTCCGTCAACTATGCTGGCGGCGCTGACTGTCGTTGGTTGAGCGCGGCCGGCTGGCCGGGGGAGTGGAGTATGCGGCCGTAGCCCTGGGGCTGACCCGCTTCGGCCGGCCGATGGAACGAACTCCGGAATTGGGTGAGCAAGTGGCTGCAGTTCAAAAGCGAATGTGGAAAAGTATAGCCGCGACCCTTACGTCGCCCCAGGAGCCGCCTCGCGTACGGCCCGTGAGCGGAGAATAGCGCAGGTCGGCGGTTCATCTGGCGACGAACGCGCGTTCCTTCAACTCCCGAAGCGGACAGTCGGGCGGCCATGCTTCAGAAATCCGGCCGCTTCCAGCACGGCGTGACACTCGCGCGGGCAGGCAGTCAGGAATTCGTTCATGTCACACTCGACCCGCGCGTTGTCTTGGAACAGGCACAATTCGTAAAGCAGGTGGCTAAACTGGACCAGAGGATCACTCTGGTCGCGCTCCCTCACCAAGCGTTCCCAGGTCGGCTGGTCCGGTTGGCCGCCGACCAGGCCGGTCATCAGTGCGGCGTAAGCGGCGTGGCTCAGGAAGAGCGCGCCAGACGGACCGGACAACCGGCCCACGGCCGCGGCGTATTCCTTTGCATGTTCCTCCCAGGCAAGCGCCACGTTGAAGACTTCCAGCGGGTTGCGCGGGAGCCAGGTAAGCGCCGCCTGTATGATGCTCTCCGGAGTCGCACTCCTACCGGCCAGGTGGCGCCCCAGGGCGAAGAGGTAGTTGAACGCGGCTGCACTCCAGAGATCTGCCATCAAGGGCGGCAGGCCGAGAGGATTGTCGAGGCTGACGACAAGCTCAGAGCCTTCCGCCACGGCATCGGCTTCAATGTCCCCTTGTCCCCGTAACGCGGGCCACCAGAAGTTGGTCACCTGCGTTACGCGGCAATTTTCCGCCTGAGTCATAGCCTGGTCCCAGCGCTCTTGCCAGTTTGGCTGGTGGGGATCAGCGCCGACTGCGCGGCAGAGCGAGAGGCCATGGTCGCCGCCGAACGCGCGGCTCACGTCCTGGGCAAAGGCGCCACCAAAATCGTAGCTAACGGCCGGCAAAACATCGCGAAAGAAAAGGCCGACAAAGTCCTTAAACCGGAAATGGAGAGCGATAAGGTCGGAGAGGCGGACAAAGAGCCGGAGAAAGACCCGGACGATGACCCGGCCAAAACCGTGGACAAAATCGCGGCCAAAATCGCGGCCAAAGTTACTGCCAAATGCGCAGACGAATGGTTCGGTGAAGGAACGGTGGTCGAACGCCATACCGGTGTTTCGGATAAAGTCCCAGCCGAGCTGGCGAGGGAAGGCGCCGCTGAAGGCCAGGCCAAACTTCGCGGCGGCAGGCCCAAGGCAGGCGGGGGTCTTAACCTCGAATGCCGCCAGGTGTTGGGCCATGAAACGTTCAGTCCAAGCGATCAGGCGAGGATCCTCCCACGACCGCTGCCAACGTTCTTCGAACTGTTCTCTGAGTGATGGCCTCCACATCAAACCACTCGCTCTTGGTGTGGGCTCCGATCCGGATACGAAGCGGACGGCGTGGGCGCGGGCCGCGGCCAACGGCATGTCCAACCGGTACAGCGCGTGTTTCACCTGGACTACTCCAGAACGGTCGAATAGGCCGGCGGCCTCGTTCCCTCGGCGCGGCGCAGCGAAGACGGCCCGAGAGGCGAATTCAGCCAACGCTTTTGCGGCAAGCAGGGCCGACGCGGCATTTAGGCATTCCGGCGGTTGCGTGCTGGCGGAGGGGGCTTTCGCCCAAGAGAGGGTCTGCAGATACAGTTCCGCGCAATCGAGAGAGAAGAGGGCGGCAGCGCTCTGCCGCAAGGTCGGTCGCTCCAACAAACAGCAAGCACTGCCTTGCCGAAGCCCGAGCGCGATGAGGTCAGGCGCCAGCATCTCAAGGTCGCGCCGCTGCTGGAGCTTCGCTGCGGCCCCATCCGGAAGCGGGAGGAGTCGGGCGTGCAGATGCAGGTAGGCCACTGCCGCATCCGGGGGCAGGCTTGCCCAACCCTCTTCGAGTTGTTCGGCAAGGCACGGCTGCCAGCGTTCGGAGAATAAGGCGATCTCCTCCAGGGCCTGGAAGAATCTGCCTTCAAACGCTGGATGCGCGGGCCGGTCAAGGAGCAGGTACGGACCGAAGCCTCCGTACGGGTCCGGAATCGCCTCGGCCCTCGAATCCAAGAGCCAATGGGCCAGCAGGTAAGCCAGGATGCGGCGCCCGTGGCCCGGAGCTAGGTTCACGTCATCGCGCAGCGCCCGACCTAAGGTGATCCAGAGGGCCGGCGGTTGTGAGGCAGCCGCCTGGCCGCCTGATCCTTTTCCGGCTTGGGCGAAGTGCTCCATCAGCACGTCCGGGAAGGCCTCTCGAGCGGTAGATTGGGAGAGACGGTAAAGCAGCAGCAGAAGCGTTTCTTCCCAGGCAGGGTCTCCCAGGTGGCGATCGAAGAACTCGAGATGGTCCCGGAAGGAGCGTGACCGGTCTTCAGAGAGCTGGTAGGCCGCCAGGTACTCCTGAAACGAGAGATGCACAAATGCAAATTGGTCGTGACCTGAAATTTCACCCCGACGAACCAACAGGCCCGTGCGGTTGCGGATGTAATCCAGAAAAACCTTCACGTCTTCCCGGGCGGCAGGCTCGTTCTCGTCCCGCCGCGCGGCGAGCCTGAGCTCGAGGAGCTTTTGCGTCATCTCAGGCTCCGCCAGAAGACCGCGCGCTTCTTCGTTCTTCCCCGCTTCGTTTCGCTGCTGCATCCAGAGGGCCAAATCAGCGAGCCAGCGTTTGGCGTCCTCGACGAAGATGTTTCGCGTCTGCAGCGGGTGCGGCTCTTCTGGCGTTTTCACTTTCTGCCAATGCTCCAGCAGCATATCGACGCCCATATCGTAGAGCTGGCACCGGCTTTGCGGCAGGCGGCCCGTGTAGCGGTGGATGAGGGCCATGAGGGTGAGCAAGAGCGGATTAGGCGCCAACCGCTTGACGCCGGGGGCTCGCTCGATGGCCGCGGTGAGCGATTTCGTTCGCTCCTCTCGAGCGGGAGCGTCATGCGGCAACTGGGCCGCGTACCAGTTCCCAATGAAGACGCGCTGCTGGTGGACATCAAACGGCGCGACAGCAAAGTCGTCGAAGAGGTCGCCTTTGAGGCGGCCGTTGCCGGCGTAACCCACAAGGCGGGAGGTGACCCAAATTGGGCACATGGGATACTCAAGATGGAAGGCCTCGATCTCGCGTGCAGTCTTTTCGCGCCTGACGAGGTGACCGACCTCGTCCAGGCCGTCCAGCAGCACGACGGCCTCCCCCATGAGGAGGAGCGACTCGAAGAAGAACGGATGCGCCGACCGCATTTGATAGGTGCTGTGAGCGTGGTCCACCAGCGCGTCGACGAAGTTGAAACGCTGTTGCCGGTCCTGGCGGCGGACGAACTCGCCGAGAGAGATGAAAAGTGGCACCCGGTTCCGGACGCGGCCTTTGGCCAACTGGGCCTGGCCGCTGTAGAGCAGTGCGAGGAATTGCAGGACAGTGGACTTCCCGCAGCCGGGATCGCCAAGCAGGACCCGCGGACGCGGCTGCTGCAGGGCATTTGGTCCGACAGGGGAAGGATCGGCGGAGAAGGCGTCGCTGTCTGGTTCCTGGACGAGCTGTGCCAGGGTCCGGGGGGATTTCTCCTCGCCGCTCTGGGGGATGAAGCTCTGGGGGACGAAAACCTGCCTGAGCGCGATGTCGCCCGAGTCCTCCTGACGCTCGACGATGCGTGGCGGCAGGCCGAGCAGGCGGAGACTGCGGTGGTTCAGAGCCACTCTTGCGCAATACTGATCCGCCCAGCCTCGGAGGTCGGCGCCGTCATATCCCTGCGCCTCGGGATGGTGCCGCGCGGCGTCTGGGCAGTAGCGGGCCAGCAAGGCCGGGTAGCCGTCCAGCCACACCTCAATCTGATACCGGCCGCTATGATGCGGACAAAAAGGCAGACCCTGGCCGAGTCCGTCAAACCAGTCCTTGTCGGCGTTGCTTAACTCGTGCGGCGTGATCAGCACCCAGTGCTTGAGGTCAGGGCAGAGCCTCACGGCCTGGTCAATGGAGTCCTTCACCTGCCCGCGCTGGCTGCTATCGAACGTTGGCTCGCCCCAGAGCCATTTGAACTGAACGCCCACCGGGGCCACGAGGCCGAGGAACAGGCCTTCGCGGATGAGCCCGTCCACGCCCCGCCAGTCGCCCGCGGGGCCGCCGGCCGGTTCGTAGTGGTACCCGTGACGCTGCCCATCGCGGAGCAGCAGCCGATGCAGCAGCCGCTCGAATTCATGTCCGCCGGCGGCGCCTCTGTCGATCTTCTCGGTAAGCGGCGGGAGGTTGCTCATGGGTCAGAGATAAAGGTTAGCGGCTGGGGCGGACCCCGATCGTTGGACCACGGAGCCGGGACACCGCGATGTAGCTTTCGGAGCCGGCTGGACCTGTTCTTTGTCCTGTCTTGCCTGGCGCGCTCCCCACCGGTTTCTCTAATCCATTTGAACCGAAAGGAGCCAGGGACACGGAGGTCATGGCTGGCCCCGTTCCGGTTCGTTTCTTGTCCGTCTGTTGTTTATCACTGCGTTGGTCTGTTGTCAAGGGGCGCTGGCCGTTGCGTTCAAGGCTGGGGTCGAGTGGAGTGGAGGCGCGCCCAGTTTAGGCCGACGGCTTCCGTTGTTTCTGCTCTTTCGAGCATCGTGGCAAACAACCGCCAGGCCATGCCGAACGTTTCCTCCACCCCCTCTA
>JBEKRX010000015.1:0-87020 GCA_049518415.1 Verrucomicrobiota bacterium | reverse complement strand
TGTTTTGGTCCGATGATTAACGAGGCCAACGAACCATCCTCGGCATGCCGCCTCTGGCGCACCTGTCAAGTCGAAACCAGTACGCCCCCGTGCAGCCAGAATACTATCGGCCATTTTGGGCGAAGCGTCAAGGCCGGAGGATGGACGCTGGCAGGGGCCATGGCCCCCGGCTGCGCCGTCATGCGCCTCGGCATGCTGGACCGGCTGAAGGAAGCGATTTATGAAATTGTCTGGTTGGCCGGCGGGTTGTGGTCTATCCTCCGGCACAACGAAGAACTGCATTGTCGATGAACTCCGCGCTCCGAATAGGTGGTTCGCAACAGGCAGGCGCCCGGCAGGCCCTGGCCTTTGGACGTTCCCGCTTTGGATTTGCGTCGGACTTGCCTGCATGACTCCTGCTCCTGCGCTTAGCCTGGTCATTCCCTGTTACAACGAAGAGGGCAACTTGCGCCCGCTCATCGCGGCGATTCGCGAGGCGGTGGGGCCGCTGGGGCTGCCCTACGAGGTCGTCATCACCGACGATTGCAGCAGCGACAAGTCGTGGGCGATCCTCAAGGAACTGGCGGGGGGCGACGCGCGCATCCGCGTGCAGCGGTTGGCGCGGAACTGCGGCGAGAGCGCGGCCATTTGGGCCGGCCTGAAGGCGGCGCGCGGGCAATACCTGGTCACGCTCGACGCCGATTTGCAGAACGATCCGAAGGACCTGCCGAAATTCCTGGAGGCCCTCAAGCAGTATGATTGCGTGTGCGGCACGCGCGTGCAGACGCGCGGCCAGGGCGACCACTTCCTGCGCATCGCCTCCTCCCGCATTGCCAACTGGGTGCGGAACCGGCTCTCCGGGGAGCAGATCAGCGACGCCGGCTGCACCTACCGCGCCTTCAAGCGGGAGTGCGTCGAGAACCTCAAGTTCTTCAAAGGGATGCACCGCTTTATGCCGACGCTCTTCAAGATCGAAGGCTTCACGGTCACCGAGATCGCCATCTCCCACCATCCCCGTTTCGCCGGCCAGACCCATTACGGGGTGTGGAACCGGCTCTTCGCCTCCTTCCACGATTTGCTGGCGGTCCGCTGGATGAAGAAGCGGATGTTCCGCTGCCCCATTGCCGAACGGGTCAATTAGCCGCTTGCCAGGATTTCTGCCCGCGCCAGGCGTCCCGGCCTCGGCAGCTCTCCAGGGTTGAACGCTCGTTGGAATTACTGCTACTCTTCAGCCACCAGGCGGACTGGTCCGAGCAGGCCCGAGGGCAGCAGCGGTGAGTCCTTCTTGAACGGGTTCCAAGTGGTCCAGGCCACGCGCTGGTCCGGGGGCAAGCCGGCGTCGCCGATGAGACGATTGGGCCAGAGGTTGGCCACGCGGATTTCGAGGCGGTTGGCGCCGGGCTCCAGGGCCCTGGTCGCCTCCACACGGAAGGGAGCGGTCCAGACCGTGCCGAGGTCGCGGCCGTTCAATTTCACGCTGGCCAGCACCTGCACGTCGCCAAGCTCCAAAAAGACTCTCGCGTGCCGCCCGCTCGACTCAAATTGAGTCCGGTAAGTGGCAATGCCCGAGAAGTACTTCACGCCCGGGTCCGGATGTTTCGACCAGTCGGCCAGGGTCTCGAACCTCACCCGCTCGGGGGCGCCGCGGTGTGGTTGGAAAGCCACGTCCCAGGGGCCGCTCACTGCCTGCAAGGGCCGTGACTGAGCGAAGTTGGTCGCCGACGCCAGGCGGCCCTTGGCCGCCTTGCGAAAGACAATGAAGAAGGATTGATGGGGCTCGAAGCGCAAGGGCGCCACGGTGCGGCCGGCGCGCGCCGCAAACTGCGGCAGTTCGCGTTGTTCGCCAGTGACGGCGTCCCATAGTTCCGGCTGGCGACCGCTGACCCGGAAAGTCGCGGTGGCCTGGAGCGGGCGCGCCTCTGGATTGGCCAGGAAATAAATATCCGCCTGGCCGTCGCGCCGATGCGTGTAACGCAGGAAGGGGTCAGCCTCGAAATCCGGCGGCACACCCATGTTCGCCAGCAGGCCCTCGACCAGGGCATAATCCGGATAGACTTCAGGGAAAGCGGCGGGTTCCACCACGCCGTTCCAGGGCGGCATTCCATACGGACCGAGCTCCAGGGCCGGGCCCCAGCCCGGTTCCGGCGCGTGGTTCGTCAACCAGTCCTCGTCCACGGCGGTCGCGCTCTGCCACCGGCTATCGGTTTGGAGCACGAGCGGTTGACCGCCTTTGAAGCGGACAGCGAGCGAGCCGATCAGGCCCGCCGGGTTGGGTTGAGCGCCACCGTTTTCGGCAGCCACGGCCAAGACGTTGGTTCCAGGTTTGAGCCAGGCGGCCACGTCCGTCAGGTAGGCCTGGTGGAAATTGTCGCCGGTCCCGGCGGATTGCCCGTTCACCCACAATTGGAAACTGTTATCCGCGGTCATGAAGCACAGGGCGGACTGGACCTCGAGGCCGGGGCGGATGACCAGGTCGCGTTTGAAATAGCGCCGGCCAACGGGGGCGGCAATCGCCGGGTTGCCCTCAGGATGCCAGATCCACCGCGCCTGGGCCAGCGCCTTGGGCGCGCCAGAGGCCAGGCTCCCGGTTTCGGCGGCGGCGGCGTCCCATACGACTTTGCCTTTGCCCAGGTGTCTTTCAGTTCCCGGCGTCGCGCCTTGGGGCGGCCTGGCGCCGCTGCCGGCCGAATCCGCGACTGCCGGCTCGCCCCACAGTTGCGCCGCCAACTGCTTCACCGCCAGGTCGCAAGCCGGGTAATCCGACAGGCTCGGCGACTTGCGGGGCGGCGCGCCAATGACCGTGGCCCCAGCCTCAACGAGTTCCTTGAGCTTGCGCAAGAGGCCCGGCGTCATCGTGTCGAAGCGCGGCAAGACCAACACCCGATAGCTCATCCCGCCCGGAAACGCCAGCCGGCCCTGGCTGACGCTGGCGCCATGCAGCAGCACTTCCGGGGCGCAGCCGTCGAAGTTGTAACCCCGCCGGTCCGGCGGGTTGCCGCGCGTGGCAGAGGTGGGAGGCCGGAAGACGTGCGGGGCGCCTTCGGGCGCCAGGTAGCAGATGTCGGCCACGGGGAGGCCGCGCCGCAGCAGGAACTGGCAGCGCGACAGGTATTGGTGGTAGGCCCCGACCATCTCCCACCAGGTCTGCGTCCGTTCCCAATGGACGCCATAAGGCCCCATGGTCATGCCCGGCCAGCGATCCAGCCAGGGCTGGTGCTGGTAGCGATGGAACACGAGCCGGTTGATGCCCGCGCACAAGGCCCAATCCCCCTGGCCCTTGAGCGCGCCGGGATAGAGCAGCCACCGCTCGCTGTCGTCGGCGGTAAACGATTCGGCGGCCACAATCCCCCGCCCGAGCGTGTGGGCAATCGAGACCGCCTCGAAGGCACTGTATTCGGTGTCGAACCCGTGGCCTTTGGCCCAGAATTCGCACATCGGCACGGTGGCCGCGCCGCCCAGGCTCAGGTCGGCGCAAGGATTCATGTCATAAGGCTCGATGGACAGCCCGAAACCGTTGCGGCGGCCGAGTTCTTTGAGGTGCAAGGCGTGGTTTTCCACGACCAACTCCTGCGCCGTCTGCCGCAGGTCCCAAAGGAAACGTTCCGAGACCTCCACACTCTCGACCACGCGGCCCGTCAGGGCGGGCAGATAGCGGAGCAAGTCATAGCCGCGCCGCCGCTGAAATTCCTCGCGAAACCGCGCCGTCCAGTTCTGGGCGCTCATTTCCCAGCTATCGATGTGCAGCATGGTCCAACCCGCCCGGCCGGCCTGGGGCGGCCCAAGGCCGCGCAGGAGCGTGCCCACGAAGGCCGCATATTGCGCGTCGAGCGCCGCCGGGTCGAACTTGTCGCACTCGAAACCCAGGCCCGGCAGCGGCGCCGGGCGCGTGGTTTGGCCGGTGGTCCGGCGGCCGAAACGCAAGATGGTCCAGTTGCCCGCCGGCACGTCCCAGGCGAGCCGTCCCTCGGCGGAGAACTTGCCGGTCAGGTCCACGATCCGATTGGGGGCGACACACTGGCCGGCGGGCAGCGCGGGATACTCCGCCGGCGCCGGCAGGAACGGTTTAACGCCCGGTTGCGACGAGTAGGGCGCCCGCAGGTAGAGCGCCTTTTCATCGCTATCGGCAATCCGTTGCTGGCCGGCAGGCGTCGGGAAAGCCAGCACCGCCACGTCACGGTAGAACTCGTCCCTGGCCTTTTTCAGTTCCGGGGTCAGCGTGCCCTCGCCGAAGAAGGGCTGGCGCGGGGCCGGTTTGGGCAGCAGCGCCTCGAAACGCGCGGGGCCGGTCACGTTGGTTTCGCTGGCGACCAGGTGTTGCATCGATTGGTCGGGGCGGATCCACGGTCCCCCGCTGCCGGTCCAGCCTGGGCCGGCGTTGAGGGTAAGCTCCAGGCCCAGGCGTTGGGCCTCCTTGACGGCGTGGCGGAAAAGCTCCTGCCATTGGGGGCTCATGAACTGCACCGGCCCGCGCGGAATGCCGACATCCACTTCCAGAAAAAGCCCGCCGCCCAGACCGGCTTTGGCCATCGCCTCGAGGTCGGCCGTCAGCCCCGCCCGGCTCATGTTCCCGTCCATGAAAAACCAATAAGCCCAGGGCCGCGCTTCCGGGGGAGGATGGTGGAAGCCGGAGTCCAGCCCGTCGGCGGCGGAGACGACGCGAGCGGCCGTGGCCAAGGCCAGAAAAACCAACGTTGCAGTTCGGTTCATAAGACTAGTGTCAGACTGCAATGATAGGCGATGGAATGCGTCGCCGTTCGCGGTCCGCGTCGCGGCCCAACGGGCCGCCAGAACTCAGCCCAGGGCTGAGGCCGGCAGGCCGATGCCCTGGGGCCTCATTCCCACCGCCCGCCCCGCGCCCTGAAAGGGCGCCACAGGCGAAAAAGCGCATGGATGTGCTCGGGCTCAGAGTTGATTTCGATAGGGTGGCAGCCCAAACCAGGAAGCGTCCCGCCCGGGGACGCAGACCCGTTTGCTGCGCGGGCCATTTCTTCCGACGGGACGAACTTCCGCATGTCGAATCTCTTCGGACTTCATGCCGGCTGGGGCGCGCCGTCTGGGTCAAGGCCTAATCAATGGTCACGCTCTGCGCCGCCTCTATCCTTACGGGACCAAGGAGTCCGGACTCGGCGAGCGGGTCGTCTTTTTTCCACAAGCGCCAACTGGTAAAGGTATAGCGGCCCGTCGGGCTGTGCTGGCCCGCTTGGAGCCACATCGGCAACGATTTCAACGTCCCGTTCGGGTTGCGGTCGGTGTCCTCGGGCAGTTGTTCGTCGCCAATCTGCCGGTTGATCCAGAGGTTGACCACTTTGATTTCCAGGGCGTTTGCGCCCGGCTTGGCCGCCCCCGTGATGTCCACCCGGAAGGGCGGTTTCCACAGCAGGCCCAGGTCCTGTCCGTTGAGCTTCACTTGGGCCATGACCGCGACCTTGCCCAGGTCGAGGTACAAGCGGCGGTTCGGCCCCGGCAGGCCAGTCGGCAGATCGAACGCCTTGAAGTAGGTGGCGCTGCCGGAGAAGTACTTCACGCCCGGCTCGCTGTGCTCGCTCCAGGAAATCAATCGGTCGAGCGTTACGCGCTCCGGCGCGCCCCAGTTTGGAGCAAAGCGCAGTTCCCAGGGGCCTTTAATCTCGACGGGGGAGGGCAAGGCGGGGACTTCAAAGTTGAGCGCCTTTCCGCTGGCGGCCTTGAGCGTGTAGCCGCCCGGCGCGGAGACCAGCGCCTCGATTCGGCCATGCGGGCCGCGCGTCAACTGCAGGGTCCTGGCGGCTGGAGCGGCGGCGCGCCACTCCGCCTCGAGGCCTGCTGGCCGCACTCCCGTAGTCTCGACCACCGTTGCAGCATTGCCCGTTGTGGAGACCAGGACAATGCGGTCGCGCTCGACCGGCGCGCCCTTGCGGAAGATGACGAAGACCGAGCCGTACGGGTCCAGGTGAATGGGCACGGAGATAATGCCGCCCGCCTCGTCATACACCGCCGGCCGCTCGATCTCCCCCGTGTCCGGCCACCACAGCTCCGGCCGCCGCCCGCTCACGCGAAACATGCACAGCGCCTGCTCGGGCTGCGGATTCTTGTTCGCCACAAAATAGACCTCCGCGCCGTCAATCGTGCGATGAATATAGCGCAGGCCCTCGGGAACATTCCGGGTCTGGCAACTGAAATCCGGCTGCACGCCCTGCTTTTCCAGCAACCGGCAGAGAATGCTCACATCCGGAATGGGATCGGCGCCCGCGTCCGCCGTGGCGATGTCGCCCCAAGGGGACATGCCGAGCGGGCCGAGTTCCATTGCCGCGGCCCAGCCGTCCGCCGCTGCCGCCTCCGTCCGCCAATTGGCGGGCACGGTCTCCGCCGCCTCCCACCGAGCGTCGGTAGGCACCTCGACCGAGTGGCCGGCGCCGTAGTCAATGCGCAGCAGGCCAATCAGGCCGGCCGGATTCGGAGCATCGGCGCCATTGACGGCCGCGACGGCAATCAAGTTCGTGCCCGGCTTGAGCAGGGAGGTGACATTCATCTGGTAAGTGCGGTTAAAGTCCTCCCCGGACCCGGCGGCCCGGCCATTGACCCAGCATTCGAAGGAATTGTCCGCGGTCATGAGGAGGGTTGCAGAAACGACGCGGCTGCCGTCCGCGAGCGTGAGCAGGCGGCGGAAGTAGCGTTTGCCCGGCGGCGCGGCGACGGCGGGATTGCCCTCTTTGCGCCAAATCCACCGCGCCGAGCCCAACGACCGCTCGGTGCTTTCCGGCGCAAGGGACTTTGGCCGGAACTCTCCGCCCCAAAACACCCGGCCTTTGCCGAACGGACGCTCCGTAATTTCCGCGGGCGGGTCGCCGGTTCCCCACAACTCAGCCGCCAGGGCCTTTACTTCCTGGTCGCATTGCGGATAGCCGCTCAAGCTCGGTGATTTGATGGGGGGCGCGCCGACGACCGTGGCCCCGGCGGCCACCAGTTCCTTGACCTTGCGCAGCAGGCGGGGGGTCATCGTCTCGGCCTGCGGCAGCACCAACCACCGGTAGCTCATCCCGTCGGGCAAGACCAGCCGGCCGTTCCTGACCGCCATGCGCGTGAGCACCACTTCCGGCGGGCAGCCGTCGAAATTGTAGCCTGGCCGGTCATGGCCGGATTTGACGGGGGACTTGAAGCGCTGCGGGGAGGCTTCCGGCTCCAGGAAACAGAGGTCGGCCACGAACAGCCCCTGCTGGAGCAGGAACTGGCAGCGGGCGAGGTACTCATGCCAGGCCCGCGACTGTTCCCACCAGGTTTGGGTCCGCTCGTAGTGCAGGCCCCAGGGCCCCATCGACATGCCGGGCCGGGCGTCGGTCCAGGGCTGGAGGGCGTAACGGTGAAAGACGAAACGGTTGATGCCCTCGCAGAACGCCCAATCCCCCAGGTCTTTGATATTGCCAGGGTAGCCCTGCCACTTCTCGGCGTCGGTGGCCGTGAAGGCCTCCGCCCCAAGGATGCGCTTGCCATAAACATGCGCCGCGCTAGACATCTCGGTGCAACTGTGAGCCGCGCCGAACTTGGCCCACGACCAAAACTCTGCCATCGGCTCGTCCGCGCGTCCCCCGTAGGTCAGGTCGTCCGCCGGTTCGGCGTCATAAGCCTCGATCGAGAGCCGGAGGCCGTGGCGGCGGGCCATTTCCTGGAAATGCCCGGCGTAATGGTCCACCAGCAAGTCATTGACCGTCATGCGCACGTCCCAAAGGAACCGTTCTGAGATTTCCAGGCTTTGGAGCACGTGGCCGGCCATGACCGGCAGGTAGGGAAAAGGGTCGTAGCCGCGCAGCCGCTGGAACTCCTGGCGAAACTTGGGCGTCCAGTTCTGGGAACCGACCTCCCAACTGTCGATGTGGGTCGAGACCAGCGTCTTGCCCTGCCCGACCAGGGGCTTGGAATCAGCGATGACCTTCTGCATCAGGCCCGCAAATGCCGCCTCGGCCGCCTCGACGCTCAGCTTGTCGCACTCCAGGCCGCGCCCGGCAATTGGGGCGGGATGGTTGTCTTTGCCCGTGGTCGTGTGCCCCAGGCGCAGGAGCGTCCAATTGCCCGCCGGCGCCTCCCACACTAGCCGGCCGGCCTGGTCGCACTGGCCGGTCAAGTCCACGATCCGCTCCCGCGGCACCGTCGCCTCCGCCGGCAACGCCGGGTAAGCGGCCCGCAGGGGAATCTCCTCGGCGGTCGCGGCCGATTTGCCCGCCAGGTGCGGCAACGCGTAATTGCTCGCTGGCGTGGGGAAGGCGAACACGGCGATGTCCCGGTAATAATCCCTCACCGCCGCCGGCTGCGGCAGCACCGCCTCGAAGCGTTTCGGGCCGCTGACCGCCGTTTCGGTCCAGACGACCCGCTGCATCGAAAGCTCCGGCGTAATCCAGGGCCCGCCGCTGCCGCACCAGCCGGCGTCGTTGTTCATATTCACCTCCAGCCCCAGGCGCCGCGCCTCACCGCAGATATGCTTGAAGAGGTCGCGCCAGAGCGGGCCGGCGAAAGCCGCCGGGCCCCGCGGCGCGCCCTGGTCGGTCTCCATGTAGAGCACGCCGCCGACGCCGACGCGGGCCATGGCCTCCAGGTCCAGGGTAATGCCGTTGCTGCTGATGTTGCCGTCCAGCGGAAACCAATAAACCCACGGCCGCGCCGAGGGCGGCGGGTGGCGAAAACCGGCCTCCAACTTGTCCGCCGCCAGCACGGCCGATGCGGTTACAAAGGTCAAAAAAGTTACAAGCGTTACAAAGGTTACGTGGGTTAAATGAGGTGAGGGAGGCGAGTGGAACAAGGGAATTGAGCGGGTCAGCGGCTGGCGTGATGAGTTCATAGCTGGGTTTGGGAGAGGGTTTGACTGCCTGCTAGTCGGTTCACGCTGCAAGTCCTAACAAGTTCCCATCAACCTGGCCATCCCAATTTGGCGCCCCCCGCCATGGGGGCATTTCACTTTTTTGGGTGGTCCCTCCCAATCTTAATCTTAATCTTAATCCTAATCCTAATCTTTCCTAGTCTCCCTCCTGCAGCCCCCAGTCAGAATTGGCTTTGATTAACCCCACGCGCATCGAAAGAATTCTGCCTCGCCGCTCTTTCCCGCAGGCGACCACACCCAACTCGCTCTGGCCTTGGGAGAGCAGCACATCCAGCGCCGCCCCACACTCCAAAACCGACCCGCGCGCAATGCCCAAAGCTCTGAAATCTGAAATCTCAAATCTGAAATCCAGGCGCGGACATTGCCCTGAAAATGGCCGCCGCCCAGGATGTCTGCGTTGTCCACCTCCGCCCTCCGATGGGCGACGGCGGCAAGGCCAGGCAGCTCGGCCAGAACCGGGCGCTGCTGCGGTGGCCGAAACCAACTGCCTGCCCGCGCTTCACGGCGAGCGCAGGCGGTAGAAGCGGCCAGGATGATTCGTCCACTGGGCATCGCTGAAATAGGACGAGCCGCCCGTGAGGGTGTTCGTTCCCACGGGCGACCAAGAGGGATTGGCCAGATTCGTGCAGGCTTCCACCACGATGACCAGGTTGCTGGTCCCGGTGATGGTGAACCCGAATTGATTGGTCCCCACACCAAAGCTGGCATCGCTGGTCTGCACCTGTGGGTTCCACAGCACGGTGGGAAGACCGGCAAAGTTGGTGCTCCAGCCAGTGGTCCCAGGCAAGTAATAGATCGTCGCGGGGTCAAGCGGATTGTAAACATCGGGGCCGAACACACCCACCCCGAAGCTGGGGCTGTTACCCTTGAAATGCACGCTCGTCAGGCAGGTGCAGCCAAGGAACGCGTAGTCCTCGATGCTGGTGACGCTGTCGGGGATCGTGACGCTGGTCAGGCCGGTGCAGTATAGGAACGCCCCCCACCCGATGCTGGTGACGCTGTCGGGGATCGTCAAGCTGCTCAGGCTGGCGCAGCTAAAGAACGCCAAGCCCCCGATGTTGGTGACGCCGTTGGGGATCGTGTATGGTCCGGCTCTGCCCCCTGGACATTGGACGAGCGTGGTCTGGCTCTTGTTGAACAATACGCCAGCCAGACTGCTATAAAACGCATTTTGTCCGTCCACCGTGATCGCGGTCAGGCTGGTGCAGGAATCGAACGCATAGTCTCCGATGCTCGTGACGCTGTTGCCTATCGTGACGCTGGTCAGGCTGGTGCAGCCAGAGAACGCCCTCTCCCCGATGCTGGTGACGCTGTTGGGGATCGTGACGCTGGTCAGGCTGGTGCAGTCAGCGAACGCCCTCTCCCCGATGCTGGTGACGCTGTTGGGGACCGTGACGCTGGCCAGGCTGGTGCAGCCAGAGAACACCTGTTGCCCGATGCCGGTGACGCCGTTGCCTATCGAGACCTTGGTCAGGCTGGTGCAGCCAGAGAAGGCCCCCTCCCCGATGTTGGTCACGCTGTTCGGGATCGTAACGCTGGCCAGGCCGGTGCAGCGAGCGAACGCGGCGCTCCCGATGTAGGTGACGCTGTTGCCTATCGTGACGTTGGTCAGGCTGTAGCAGCCCTGGAACGCCCCCGGCGGACCAAAGGAACCCGAGTCCCCGATGTAGGTGACGCTGTTGGGGATGGTGACGCTGGTCAGGGGGCAGAAAGCGAACGCCCCGCCCCCGATGCTGGTGACGCTGTTGGGAATCGTCACGCTGGCTAGGCTGGTGCAGCAATCGAACGCCGTGTCCCCGATGCTGGTGACGCTGTTGGGAATCGTGACACTGGTCAGGCTGGTGCAGCAACAGAACGCCGAGCCTCCGATGCTGGTGACGCTGTTGGGGATCGTGACGTTGGTCAGGCTGGAGCACCAAGCAAACGCCGCGGCCCCGATGCTGGTGAGGCTGTTGCCTATCGTGACGCTGGTCAGGCTGCTGCAGCACTCGAACGCCCCCTCCCCGATGCTGGTGACGCTGTTGGGAATCGTCAGGCTGGCCAGGCTGGTGCAGCCATCGAACGCCCAGTCCCCGATACTGGTGACGCTGTTGGGGATCATGACGCTGCTCAGGTTGGTGCAGTAAATGAACGCCGAGTCCCCGATGCTGGTGACCGGCAGGCCATTGATCGTGGCGGGGATGGTCACCGACCCGCCAGGACCGGTGTATCCCGTGATGGTGATCGTCCCGTTTGTGGTCGTGTATCCCGCTTGCACCAGCGGGTCCCACAGAAAGGCCGGAAGACCGGCAAACGTCGGACCCCAGCCCGTGGTCCCAGGCAAGTAATAGACCGTTGCGTTGTTGTCCTGGTCGAACGCAGAGGGACCAACGGCGGGAGCGTTACCCCGAAAATAGACTCCTGTCAGGCTGCTGCAGGAAAAGAACGCGTCGTCCCCAATGCTCGCGACGCTGTTGGGAATGGTGACGGTGGTGAGGCTGGGGCAGTAAAGGAAGGCCCGCTCCCCGATGCTGGTGACACCGCTGGGGATGCTGTAGCTTCCGGCTTTGCCTCCCGGACATTGGATGAGCGTCGTCTGGCTCTTGTTGAACAAGACCCCATCCACACTGCCATAGGAGGCGCTCAGCGCATCCACCGTTATCGCGCTCAGCCTGGTGCAGCAAGAGAACGCCCCGCTCCCGATGTTGGTCACGCTGCTGCCTATCGTGACGTTCGTCAGGCTGGTGCACCAATAGAACGCGTCGGCCCCCATGCTGGTGACGCTGTCGGGGATCGTGACGCTGGTCAGGCTGGTGCAACCAGAGAAGGCGTCGCCCGCGATGCTGGTGACGCTGTTGGGGATGGTGACGCCGGTCAGGCTGGTGCAACCAGAGAAGGCGTCGCCCGCGATGCTGGTGACGCTGTTGCCTATCGTCACGCTGGTCAGGCTGGAGCAGTTCCAGAACGCATAGCCTCCGATGCTGGTGACACTGTTGGGGATCGTGACGCTGGTCAGGCTAGTGCAGCCATAGAACGCGGCCCACGCGATGCCGGTGACGCTGTTGGGGATCGTAACGCTGGTCAGGCTGGCGCACCAAGCGAACGCCTGGTCCCCGATGCTGGTGACCGGCAGGCCATTGATCGTGCCGGGGATGGTCACGGACCCGCCGGGACCGGTGTATCCCGTGATGGTGATGCTGCCGTTATTGGTCGTGTAATTGAATTGGGCTTGCACCACGGCAGGCACCGTCAACAGCAAGAGCAGCGGCAGCAGGCTTGTGGCGCAGGCGGTTCTCAAACGCCCGGCCACCGTCTTCGGGCAAGTGATTCTCGCAGTGAGGGTTTCTGTTTTCATAGTTTTCGATTTGCTGGAACTGTTAGCTGATAGAAATTGCTCTTTGCCGCGCCGCCTCTTCATTGACGCTGCGCGGGTAAGCGCCGGTGCAAAAACAAATTCCGATTTTCTCCAACCCGGAGGGTTGGCAGAAGGTAGCCGGTGGTCGTTCAGGGTAGAGGGGGAACGACCACCGGGCTCCCGATTCCGAATCGGGACTGACGGTCGCACCCCGGAGGGGTGCCAGAGAATAATGTTGGAATTACGCCTCGCCTTCGGAGCTTGTTTTTGCATGAGACCTGGGGCAGAATTGGTTCCTGATCGCAATGACGTTAAAAGACGCTTCTGGCCGAGGAGCTTTTTCAATTGGCCCTGGACGCCTGCCCGGTTCCCTGGTGATTTCATAGGTTCTGGATTAAAGAAAGGACCTGTGAGTTTGATGGGCATGGGGGTCAAGCGCCGAATGCAGGTATGGAATCTGGGATGGTGAGCCGTCCATACATGCCCGCCTGAAGCCGAGCTCGCAATTGCCACTGCCAATTCCATAACCAACTGGCTGCCGAACAAGATCGCCACGAAAGCAGCAAACCCTAACGGTCGCTTGCTGATTTCTAATCTGTGATCGCACTATTTTTCATCACAAAGCGAAGGAAGTGTCGAGAAAAATATTCTCTGATGTTTACACGGGGGCATCCCGATCCCGCCTGGAGCGGGACCACCAATTCCACTCTGCCCGTCCCGCTCCGAGTCCCGACACGTCGGGACCGCCCTGGGTAAAGTCGAAAAATCAACCATCCCGCCCTGCGGGACGCGAGAGGGGAAGGGCCGTTCGCCGTTCGCCGTTCGCAAACACCCCCATGCGCTCCGAGCGCATGGGAGGGGGGAGGGGCTTCCGCCCGCGCTCGGGAGCAGTCTCAGGATGCGCCCCTTGTTACCTATTGGCAATGCACGCGATAGAAGCGGGCGGGCAGGGCCGGGGGATTGGTGTCCTGGAGCAAGAGCGGGCCGCCGCTGCCAGGCACCGCGGGGAGCAACTCCAGCCACTGCGTCTGGAGGAGCGAGTCCTTGTACTCGAGCGTGTAATTCAACCCGGTGACGCTGTTGAGCAGGAGCGACACACTGGCTGAGCCGAAGGGGAGATTGGGGAAGGAAATGGCGGGCGGGGCTGCGATTTTGAGGCTGGCCGGGTCGCTGGTAATCGAACCTACCAGGTTGCTGACCACCACGGCATAACTGCCCGCTTGGCTGGCCTGCAGATTGGTCAACCAGAGCACTGCAGCGGTGGCCCCGGGCAGGTTGGTGCCCCAAAAAGTCCATTGGTAGCTCAGCGGCGCCGTGCCGGAAGCGGCCACCGCGAAACTGACATCTGCCTGCGGCGGGGCGACCTGGTTGGTCGGCCCGACGGAAATGGCCGGCGGCGCATAGGCGGGAGTGATGAGGGTAGTGGTGTTGTTCAGGGGATTGGTGTCCAAGGCGGAGGAGGCAACGACAATGATGTTGGTGAGCAGCCCTTCGGCATTCGGAGACACGAGAATGAACAGGTTGGTGTTGCCGCCGTTAAGCAACAAGCCGAGGTCGCAAACAACCGTTCCGTCCAGGTTCACACAACCCGGCGAGGCGGCCAGGAAGGTCGCGTTATTGGGGAGCGTATCGGTGAGGGTCACGTTCGACGCGGGCGCAGGCCCGGAGTTGGTCACGGAGAGCAGGTAGTATAAATCCTGCCCGACGATGGCGGGATTGGACAGGGGGTTCTGTGCGATGGCCAGGTCGGCGCCGACGGCCGGACTGCAGCAGGTAAAACCGTCCTGGATGACCACCCCGTCAATGGCCCAACTGGAGGCCCCGAAATCGTTGCCCGTGTCCATGCCGAGGCGCCATTTGAGCTGGATGTTCTGGTCCGCGGCGGAGGCGGGCAGATTGAGCGTGGTGGTAATGAACGTGCCCGAGAGGCCGCTCCAAACTTGGCGTCCGTCCAGCGGGTTGTCGTCGGTGGGGTCAATGGTGCGCGTGTAACCGCCCGTAACGAAGCTGCCGCCGGCGTCCAGAATGTCGATGAAGGGCCCGTCGCCAATCGCGATCTCCAGCACGCCTCCGTCATAAGCATTGACCGAACTGGCAGTGTCGCTCTCCATATTGTACCAGTTCCGGAAGGTCAATTGGGCGGTGGCGGTGGCGATGGGGATGAGGGGCGAGATCAGTTCGCTGACGCCCGGCGAGGCGGTCGAGGCTATGAAGGCGGCGTTGGGGGCGGTGTCACGGATGGTCCTGGAGGTAACCCAGTTCGTGCCGGCTCCGGACGCGGCGGTGGTCCAACCGTCCGGCAGGGCGGGAGCGGCAACGCCATCAAAGGTCTGGGTGAAGCCGTTGACGGGGGCGCCCAACGGAAAGCTGAACGACACCGTGCCGAGGTCGGCGGAACCGTCCTGGAGTTGAATGACGGGATTGATGGCGCCGCCGCAGGGGCCGCTGGCAGTAAAAAAGAAGGGGCGGGTGACCGCCGCCCCGCTGGCAGCCAAGGCGCCATAGGTCTGCGGCCCGCTGGGTGCGAACACCTCGGCACTGCTGAGCAACGTGCCCACCAGGTTGGTGGTGTTCACCCCGCCGACATTCTGGAGGGAGACGTTGACGACCACGGTTTCGCCCGGGTCGATTGTGCCGTTGGTGGGGGTGCAGGTCTCCAGGGCGAGCGTGGCGCCGGCGAGCGTGACCACCCGCGCGTTAGGCGGCGGCGCCAGGGCGTTGATCAGGTTCGTGCCGGCGGGCGAGCCCCAGCCCGTGGTGAGGTCATAGCCTGCGACGGCGTAATAGAGGTTGGGGCTGCTGGGGTTCGTGTTGTTGCCCGTCTTGATGTCGTGGAAGACGTTGGTGTAGGAACTGCTTTTGCCCAGGGCATAGACGGCCGGGTTGATGAAACCGACCGAAGGCTGCCTGGCGGCGGCGGCTTGCTGATTGACCAGGGCAATCAATCCCGCCCACAACGGAGCCCCCACACTGGTGCCCCCGACAGTCTCCTGCCGGCCGTTGTCGGCGATGACAAAGACGTCGTCCGCGACCATGGCGACATCGGGGAGATTCCGCATGGTCCTCGAGCCCCGGTTGATAGCCATGTAGATGCCTTGTTGCCAAGGCGGGATGGCCACGGAAGTACTGACCCCGCCGCTGCTGGCCCCGGGACCATTCCCGGTGCTATACCAATTCCAGGTCGTTTCCGAGACCCAGCTCCCAACCGGCCCAGTGGTGGTCAAGGTGGTCCCGCCGACGATTGTGATGTAAGGGTTGTCGGCGGGTGAGCTAACGCCCCCTACATAAGCCCCGCTGTCGCCGGAGGCGTTGAAGTAGGACTGTCCCTGGGCGGCAAACTGTTGAAAGATCTGCGACGTAGTGGAGTCGCTGGCAAACGTCCACGACCCGCTCAGTTGTTTGGCGACATTGTCCGTCGCCATGCGGCCCAGGAGGTCGTCGGCCAGGGTGCCCTCATAAACAATAATCCCCGATAAGCCGGGCGCCATCGAAGTGACCAACTCGATGTCCATCGCCGGTTCGGCATTACCTGAGCCGGGGAGGCCGGAAAATCTATCCATGAGCACAATCTGCAAGGGCGGGTTGGTCAGCAGCCCGGCCCGCGAAACGTAGCCGGCAATGTCCGAAGCGTAATAGCCGTCGAATTCGAGCAACCCGACAAACTGCCCGGCGCCGGTGAGGGAGACGTTGGGCACATAGGCGGCCCGAAAGTCCTTGCCCAAGTAGGAGCCGCTGGGTCCTGAGCCGCCGCAGGGGCTGCCACCACTGGCTTGGTCCGGGGGCCGCACCCGCAGGCTGGCCGGGCGCGGGAGGATGTAATTGTCCAGCCCGCTGATGTGCAAGAGCGGGGCCGCCAGTTCGAGCGCCGGCTCGGCGTCGGGCGCGTAATAGGAGCGCGCCTCGGCCGGGTGCGGGTAAAGCCGCAGGGCCACGTGGAAGGCCCGCTCGATTTGCGCCACCGTGCCGGCCACATCGATGAGCATCCGATTGGGAAAAGTGGCGGTAATCTCCAAGCCCTGGGCCCCAAGAAAGGCGAGCACCGCCCGGTAATCCTGCTCGGTTGGGCCAAACCGCTCGGTGAATTGCTCCACCGTCAGCCATTGTCGGTAGCTTGGGCTGGCTGGATCGTAGAGCTGGTCCAGCAGGTCCGCCAACTCCTGGCGGTTGCGCAGGGGCAAACCGACGGCCAGGTTCAATCGCAACTCGCCCGGCAACCGTCCGACCGGTTGGGCTTGCGCCGCCGCAGCCGGGCGATGACCCGCCAGGAGTTGTCTGGGGGCCGCCCGCGCACGGCCGGCCATCAGGCCGGTCAAAAACACCGCCGCTAGAACCAAGGACCGGTTAAGCCCGCGAAGCGAAATCATGGCTGAGGCTAATCTGCCAGACTTGGCCGGCGCAAGCTCAAAGCGGCGCGGCGGCTAGCCCGGTTCGGTTTGCACCTGTAGCCATTGAGCACCTAGGGTAGAATCGTTAAATCCCGGCACCGAAAGACGGCCAGAGGCCAGCGGCCAGCGGAACACGTCCCAGGTCCGCAGGGGCGGCCCATGCCTGGGGGTACGGGCGCTCTTACTACGCCCCGCTACACGCGTCCACGCAGCCGCGCGGCTCCGAATCCCGATTCCGAATCGGGACTACCGCGTTCTTTACGCCTTCCAGGTCGTTACGTAGTGCGCCCCCTCCCGATTCGGAATCGGGATTCAGTGACAAATTACCATTTCTCAATACTCAATTACCATTGAACCGCCACCCGTGACGCCGCTAGGGGCGGCGGTTCATTGAGCGATGGTCATTGAGTAATGGTAATTTGTCATTCGAGTGAGGCGGCGGGCTGCCAAATGCTCCATTGGCTCTATTGGCTGGGTTGGCTGGATTGGGAAATTTGGCGGGGTTTTTGTTCCTGGCGTCGCCGCGGAAGGCCGAGCAATGGAGCGGGCATTCATTCCAATTCGCATTGCAATCAGCCCTGAGCGGCGCCGCGGGCGGGAGGCCGTGCGGCGCTGCGGGTGGGGCGAGGCTGGCGCCGAGCGGGCTGGCGCGCGGGGGCTGGGCCGCCGGCCTGGCCGGTGGGGAGGGCGAAGTATTGCTGGGCGTTGCCGTAGCAGATATTGCGAATCATCGGGCCGAGCAGCTTGTGGTCGTTGGGGATTTCGCCCTGCTCGACATCGCGGCCAATGAGGTGGCAGAGGACGCGGCGGAAGTACTCATGGCGCGGATAGGACATGAAGGAGCGGGAATCGGTGACCATGCCGACGAAGCGGGAGAGCAGGCCGAGGTTCGAAAGGGCGTTGAGCTGCCATTCGATGCCTTCTTTCTGGTCCAAAAACCACCAGCCGGGGCCCAACTGGATTTTGCCCGGAATCGCGCCGTCCTGGAAATTGGCGAGCATGGTGGCAAAGACGTAATTATCGGCCGGATTGAGGTTATAGATAATTGTCCGGGCCAGGGCTTGTTCCTGGTCGAGCGCGTCCAGGAAGGCCGCCAGGGCGGCGGCTTGGGGGAGGTCGCCGATGGAATCGAAGCCGGTGTCCGGGCCGAGCTGGCGCAGGAGGCGGGTGTTGTTGTTGCGCAAGGCCCCAAGGTGCAGTTGCTGGGTCCAGCCTTTTTCGGCGTTGAGCCGGCCAAAGCAGAGCATCAGGAAGCTGGCGAATTGCGCGTGCTCCTGAGGCGAGGCGGCCTGCCCGCGGCGGGCCCTGGCAAAAATGGCCGCGGCCGCCGTTTCGGGGCAGAAGTCGGCATAGCATTGGCTGAGGCCGTGGTCGGAAAGCCGGCAGCCGCGCTGATGGAAGAAGTCGTGGCGGCGGCGCAGGGCCTCCAGCAAGGCCGCCAGGTTGGGGATGTCCATGTCTGCGGCCTGTTCGAGGCGCTGGAGCCAGGCATTGAACGGGGCCGGTTGGTGGACGGTCAGCGCCTTGTCGGGACGGAAGGCGGGCCGGACGGCGGTGGCGAGGCCGGCGGCGGCGATGGCTTGGTGGTGCTTGAGGTCGTCGGCCGGGTCATCGGTGGTGCAGAGGGTCGTGACCTTGAACTTTTTCAGGATGCCCTGGGTGGTCAGTTGCGGGCCGGCTAGTTGGTCGTTGGCTTGCCGCCAGATGCGGGGCGCGCTCTGCTCATCGAGGAGTTGGTCGATGCCGAAATACCGCTTCAATTCGAGGTGCGTCCAGTGGTAGAGCGGGTTGCGCAGGGTGTGGGGCACGGTGGCGGCCCAGGCCAGGAATTTATCGAACGGCTGGGCCTCGCCGGTGCAGCAGCGTTCAGCCACGCCGTTGGAGCGCATGGCGCGCCACTTGTAGTGGTCGCCTTCGAGCCAGATTTCGAACAGGTTTTTGAACCGGCGGTTTTCGGCGAGGTCGCGCGGGGAAAGGTGGCAGTGATAATCGAAGATCGGTTCCGCTTCCGCGTAGTCGTGGTAGAGACGCCGCGCGGTGCGGGTTTGCAACAGGAAATCTTCGTGGATGAATTTCATAACGCTACCTAGTTTCCGCACTCAGACAGAATTGCGCCAGCGCAAAAGCGCGCATTTGGGAGGTGGTTCGAAATGGGGTGCTGCCGAATGGAGTGATGGAGAACTGATAGCTGGCATGAATGCCGGTGGAAAGAGGAGCGGTGGCAGCGTTCGGAGCCGGCATCGGCCGCGTGGCTGGTGGAGCGGCTCAAAGTGTTTCGCGACCTGATGGTGACGGTGGACCAGGCCGTTCGGCAGTTGACGCGGGAGTTGGAAGCCAAGGCGCCCAAGGTGCTGCCCAAGGCAATGGGCCGGTTGACCTATGAAGCGGTCGAGCCCGAGGTGGCGGCTTGGGAAAAAGCTGGCGTGGGCTTAGGGGTTCGTTGTATGGAGAGCCTGGAATGACTGAAGCCGATCCTGCCCACGACGACCGGCGCCTGGCGGCACGGTTCTCGTATCTATTCATTTTGGGAGCGCTCATCCTGACGGGTTGTTTGCACCTGGCCACGCTCTTGCTGGCGGCGCTGTTTGCGCATCTCGCCCTCGCCCAGTTGCACTTTCTCAAGCGGCGGGGCAAGGCGGCGGCGGTGGCGCTGTTCCTGGTTTTGCTGTGCTCCCTCTTATACGGCTTGGGCTACGTGATTAACCAGGCGGTGCTCGCCCTGCCGGAGATTGCGGACAGGGCGATTCCGTCAATTATCTCCTGGGGCAAGCGGCACCAGGTGGAGCTTCCTTTCACGGATTATGACAGCCTGAAGGACCTGGCGCTGGACACGGTGAAAAGCCAGGTACACTACCTTGGGAGCTTCGCCCGAATCGCGCGGGGGGCCTCGAGGCAGTTTCTGTTCCTGGCGGCGGGCTGCCTGGTTGCCATCGGCATCTTCCTCAAACCGCAGTTGGAACTGGAGGGCGAACGACAGGCCGGCCGTGGCAATTTTTACTCCCTGTGCTGTGAGGCGATCGCCGACCGGTTCAGGACCTTTTACGGGAGTTTCGCGACCGTGATGGGGGCGCAGATCGTCATTTCAGCCATCAACACGGTCTTTACGGCGGTTTTCGTGCTGGCCTTGAGGTTGCCCCACGCGGTGGTGGTCATCGGCATGACCTTCCTCTGCGGATTGCTGCCTTTGATTGGCAATCTGATAAGCAATGCGATCATCGTCGGGATTGCCTTCACTGTCTCGCCAGCCAGAGCCCTGGCAGCGCTGGTTTTCCTGGTCGTGATTCACAAGCTGGAGTACCTCTTGAACAGCAAGATCATCGGCGATCGCATCCGCAACCCGCTTTGGCTGACCCTTCTTGGCCTGATCGTTGGCGAGAGGCTCATGGGCGTTGCCGGAATGATTCTCGCCCCCGTGGTGCTCAACTATCTTAAGTTGGAAGCGTCGGCCATCCGCGTGAAAGACCCGGAGACTCCGGTTCCGGGCCCGGCGTTCAGTTGAGCGAATTCTCGCGCCAGAAAAGTGCTCGAACCATAACTTTTCACTGTTTTCGGGACTCCTTAGCTTTGCTGCGCAGGCAAAGCTTGTGGTTGAGGCTTTTCCAACTTCCCACGTGCGGCCGTTGCGCTATCTGCCGGTCCGCGTCATCCAGGCAGATGTCCTGCTTGCGGTCTCCGCGGCTCAGCAAGTGGCAAATGGCTCCCGGACATTCAACTCGCAGTTGCCGCGGCCTGAGTGTCATCCTGCCAGCACGCACCACCCCTGGCCAATGGGAACAGTCCTGGTTTGATCCCTTCTTCCAAGCCGGCGCTCCGAGGGTAGTGTCCGGATGCGCTCCACGACGGGTAAGGCGTTTTTTGCCATTGTGATGACAATTTTTGACAAGCTGTCGGGTCTGGGGTATTGTTTTTTCGGCCAGTTTCCTGCCCCGGTTGAGGGCCGGCGAGTGGACATGCTTATGCTCAGAGCGGAAAAACGACCGACAGGCCCGCGGTTCACGTTGATGGAACTGTTCGTGGTCATTGCCATGATCGGCATCCTTTCAGCCCTGCTCCTGCCGGCGCTGGCCCGTGTGAAAGCGAAGGGGCAGGCCGTCGCCTGCCTCAGTAACCTCCGTCAACTCAGCCTGGCTTGGAGCTTGTATGCGGACGAGGGCAAGGATGCGCTCCCGTACAATCATCCGTACTACCGCCAGTTTTTCAGGCTCACATGAATCCCGGAGCCCGCGCAGATTTTCGTGTTTATCGAGGAACACCCGGACAGCATCAATGACGGCTATCTCATCAACAAGCTCGCCTGAGGTCTCAACCCGAAAAACCGCTGGACGGCCGGCCCGATTCCAGGCGGCGCATCGTGGCCGGGGGCTGGGAGGAAACCGAAGTGTGCGTGCCCATCGGCCAGGCTTGCCTGGCAGCGCGCAAAGGAATGGGGAAGAACCACGAACCACAGAGAAATGCAAATTGAAAGGACGGACTCAAAATGAAACACTACGCTGAGCAATTACTGACCAAACCTCGGGCAAGGCTATCCTTTGCCAGACGCCGTTGGGTTCCCGGGGAGCTGGCGATTCTGCTGGCGGTCCTGGCCGTTGTGGGGCAAAGCGTCCGGGCAGCGCAAGTTTGGACCGGCCCGGTCACCACTTTTACCCTGGCTGCGGGGGCGGATCCGACTCAAGCGGCGAACCAGGACCGGCTGACGCCACAGGTCTGGATTACCCGTGGCGCATCGGCCGGGATCTATAACGCAAAGACCGAGAGCGTTTTTACCCGCTTCCTCAGCCCAGCCGACACCGAATGGGCTTATGGAACGCTGGCCAACCATGCCACGCTCACGTACAAGGACTGGGAGGACTGGTTTGGCGGAAGGACCGGCGGGGGGCCTGGCTCGACGTTGGGACGAGACGCCGTCGCGCATCTCATTTCCGAGGACATTTATGTTTCCGTCATATTCACTTCCTGGGGCGGCTCCGGCGGCGGCTTTTCCTATCAACGTTCCACCCCGCCCCCGGCAAACCAGCCGCCCATTGTTGCCATCACCAGCCCGACCAATGGCGCCTTCTTTACCGCGCCCGCCAGGGTCATTATCGCGGCCACGGCCAGCGATACTGATGGCAGCGTGACGAACCTGGAGTTTTTCGATAGCGGCTTGTCCTTGGGACGGTACACGAGCGGCCCTTATGGGCTCCTGGCCGATTTGGCGGTCGGCACCCACGACCTCACGGCCGCAGCCACGGACAACCAGGGTGCCACGACCACTTCCTCGACAGTGAGAGTGACCGTGCTCAGCAATCCGCCGGCAAATCCCGCGGTCTTCACCGGCATCGTCGTGTCGAACAAGTTCCCCAGTCCGCCACTGACCGTCACGAACGTTCCGGTCATCACCAACGGGCTGGTCACGTTCCGCTGGCAGGGCGATGCTTATGGGAAGTTCGACCTGCTTTATGCGGCCACCGTCGGCGGCAACGCCATTTGGAACCTGGCGCAGGGCAATATCATCGGCTCGGCCTCCGGCTCGAATTTCCTGTCGGATCCGCCTTACCTGGCCAGCCCGGCCTACGCGCCAAACTCGGACCTTTTCTACCGGCTCAGTTCCATGCCTCCGGCTGCGCCTCCCCTGGCGCTGCGCCTGGAGGTGGTCGCCACCAACCTCGTCTCCCCCACGGTGGTCACCCACGCCCATGACGGCTCGGGCCGGCTGTTTGTGGCGGACCAGGTCGGCCAAATCCGCATCGTGGACAATACGGGCCGGCTGCTGCCCACACCCTTCCTGGACCTCTCCGGCCGGCTGGTGACACTCCAACCCAACTACGATGAACGCGGTTTGCTGGGGTTGGCGTTTCATCCGGGCTATCCCACCAACGGCCGATTCTTTGTCTATTACGCCGCGCCGCCGCCCAGCAGCAATTACGATAATATGACCGTGCTCTCCGAGTTCAGGGTTTCCGCGACCGACACCAACCTGGCCGACCCCGCCAGCGAGCGCGTGTTGCTGACGATCAACGAGCCGGAATTCAATCATGAGGGCGCGGACGTGGTGTTCGGCCCCGACGGCTATCTGTATCTCGGGCCAGGGGACGGCGGCGGCGCCGGCGACCAGCACGGGACGACGGGCAATGGGCAATCGTTGAGCGTGCTCCTGGGCAAGCTCCTCCGTATCGATGTGGATTCCGGCTCGCCCTACGGCATTCCCGCTGACAACCCGTTTGTGAACACCCCGGGCGCCCGGCCAGAGATTTATGCCTACGGCCTGCGCAATCCGTGGCGGTTCTCCTTCGACCGCGGCGGCACGCACCAGGGGTTTGTCGCCGACGTAGGCCAGAACCTCTGGGAAGAACTCGACCTTCTCCGCAAAGGCGCCAACTACGGCTGGCGCATCATGGAGGGCAGCCACATTTTTGACCCCACCGTCGCCACGGCGCTGGGGGTCAGCATCCCGGCGCTGGATTTCCCGATTTTCGAATACGGCCACGGCCCGCTCGGCATCTCCATCATCGGCGGATTTGTCTATCGCGGCTCGGCGTATCCGGAACTAGTTGGCAAGTATGTTTTTGGCGATTTCAGCACAGGTTTCGGATCGCCCGACGGGCAAATATATTACCTGGTTGAGACCCGGCCCGGCATCTGGGAACGGTTCTCCTTCCAGCTCTGGCCGGACAACGGCCGCCTGGGCCGCTTCATCAAAGGCTTTGGTGAAGACGAGGCCGGCGAACTCTACGTTCTCAGCACAACCAAGCTCGGCCCCGCGGGCAACACGGGCGATATCCGCCGCCTGGTTCGGCCGTAAGCGAGGACCTCGGCTGTTCAGGCAACCGACGGCAGGTTTCTGATTTTTCTGTGGCGACCACGGGAGCTCGTCCAGTTCTTCGGCAGTTGAAGACGATAGCCTGCCATGTTAAGCTGGAATTATATGAAGAACGCCCAGACCCTCGACACTGGCCACGGCGCCGCTCCGTCGACGGGCGCCGCTGACATCGGCGAACGTGGCAATTCCCTCTGCTGCGGCGAGTGGCGCAAGGTGAGAGCGGGGGTCCCTTCCGATTCCCTTTCCACAGCGGAGGCCACCCACGCGGCCAGGCGCCCGCCCCGGCTTTGGCTGCTCTGGCTGTTGCTGGCCGCCCTGGGGGCGGGCACGCTCTCCGCGACAGCCTTCACGATGCTTTCGTCGAATGAACTGGTGTTTGTGAACGTGGACCACGCCCCGATGGGGGCTTGCTCGACGCTCACCTACGGCCTCAACGGCCCGATCGGCCCCTACTACAACATCCGGGGCGACTGGTGCGGTTTGGGAATGTCCACCGCTTCCATTCCCTACTTCGGTGGCGGCGGCGGCGTGGTCATCGCACTGTCAGGCAGTGCCGGATTGCAGTCGCTTCCGTTTGCCGCTTCGCCCGGGAGTATTGCTGTCAACGCCAGCTTCTTCGGCGACACGAACGTCCACCGGACGCTCACCCCCTGCACGGATGAATGGACCATCGACAACGCCGGGCTGGCCTTCACGCATTATACTCCGGCCTGGTCCATGGCCAGTCTCGACACGGCAACCCTGAGCGACAAGAAGCGGTTCTTCCTGCCGGCGACCTGGCTCGTGTTGACGGTCAATAACACCAACACCACCCGCGAAGACCTTTATGTGGGTCTGCCGACGGCCGCCACGCGGAGGAGTTTTGCCAATGGCGCCTACCAGGGTTTCGAGGTCGGCGAAGCGGCGCTGGCGGTGCAAAGCGGGCGCTGCGACTTGTTGAGCGGCCCCAGTCTCACGGCGGCGCTGAACGGGATGACCAAGGGCTTCGCGTTTCACCTGAGCGTTCCGGCCGGCCAGACCAGGACCCTGGTAGTCGTGGTCGCGTTCTATCGCAGCGCGGCGGTGGATTCGCGGATAGCGGGGTCTTATTATTACACCTCGCTCTTTGGTTCGGTCGACAGCGTGATTGACTCGGCCTTCGCCGGATTCGCGGACGCCCGGATGCGCTGCCAGCAACTGGCGTCGGCCATGGCCAACGCCGGCCTGAACGTCTATCGGCAGTTTCTCGCCTGCCACGCCCTGCATTCCTACATGGCCAACACGGCTTGTTTGATCGATCCGAGCGGCGGCGTTCATTGGCGGGTAACGGAGGGGCACTACAACTACATCAACACGTTCGATCTTACTGTGGACCTGGCCTTCTACGACTCCCAAATGCACCCCTGGGCGCTGCGGAACGTACTGGACACCTTCTCGGGTGCGCTCCCCGGCGCCGGTTACAGCTTCGATCACCCGCTTTACGACGCGGCTTCCGGCGCCGTGGTGTCGAGTCACGGCTTTTCGTTCCATCACGATATGGGCAACTGGCCGACCTCAAACGCGCCCGGAACTGACCCGACGTTCGATGACTACATGGGACAGGAACAGCTCGAGAATTGGATTCTCTCGGCCGGGCTTTATTGGAGCCACAGCGGCGACCATGCCTGGCTGACCAATAACTTGGCCCTGTTGCAGACCTGCCTGAACTCGATGCTCTTGCGGGACGATCCGAACGCCGACGCCAGGAATGGAATCACGAAGTACCTGAACCGTCCGGAAGGGACCACCTTCGACGACCTGGATGACTCGCTCCGCACGCCCCGCTTCAGTGGCCGGATGACGGTCAGGAACTGGGCTTGTTACCTGGCCTTGCAGGCGATGTTCGGCCAGATCGGCGACGCGCCGGACGCGGCAACCTGTCAAAGCATGGCGGCGGCGGCAGCCCAAACCATTGTCGATCGGTGGAACAGCTACCGGGGGACCCTGGGTTACATTCCCGCCCTCCTGGACGGCAGCGACCAATCCGCCATCATTCCGATGGTCGAGGGCTTGGCCTATCCCGCCCAGATGGGGTTGACGAACGCGGTTGACCGGACCGGCCCGTACGCGTCCATGCTGCTGGCTCTGTCCAATCATTTGGCGGCGGTCCTGGTTCCGGGCAGGTGCCTGAATGCCACCAGCGGGGCCTGGGATATGACAAGCGCCACCGACTACATAAACCCTCACAACACGTGGCAAAGCAAGATGTACATCGCCCAATACGTGGCGGAACAGGTTCTCGGGCTCAGCGGCAGCAATGTGAATGGGACCGTGGATCAGATTCATGCCACCATCCAGATTCAGAACGCGCCCTTTCACGAATGGTCGGACCAGACGGACGGCACTGGGGCCGACCGTTTCCTGGGGAGCTGCCATTATCCCCGTGGCATCACCAGCGCGCTTTGGTGGTTGAACGCCGCCAACAATCCGGCCTACCCCGTGCCCACTTCGGCGCCCGAGGCGCCGAGCGGCCTGTCGGCGCTGGCCGGCGACCGCCAGGCAGTGCTCTTTTGGAATGGGGCCGCGCTGGCGAGAGGATACAACCTAAAGCGAGCAACGGTGAGCGGCGGGCCTTACACGCCCGCCGCCAGCGGAGTCACCGGCGCCAGTTTCACCGATCCCGGTCTGGTCAACGGCATCACCTATTATTACGTCGTGACCGCCACCAATCAGATCGGGGAAGGCCTTCCTTCCCCCGAGGCCAGCGCCACGCCCTACGGGCCTGTGCCATCGACGGGGACAAACATCACAGTGCTCGTGAACGGCGGGAATTTAACCGTTTCGTGGCCCTCGAACTATGTCGGCTGGATTCTGCAGACCAACACGGTGGATGTTGGGAACAACGTCCTTTGGGGCGACCTGCCGGGTTCGCAGACCGACCGGCAGATGACTTTCCCAACGATTAATCCGACAATTCCAATGGAGTTTTTCCGCCTGCGCCATCCCTAGCCTGGATTTTCGCGCGAAGGGATCGCCTGAGGCAAGCCGACCTTTTGTGCCTGCAACGATGGACGATTGACCGAAGGCAAAGGAAAAGGGGCCAAACCATAACTTTTCCCATTGACATTGGCCGGGAAGGTGGGCAGGCTGTCGCTTGTGCCGCGCCAACTGGGAGTTGAGTACCCCGGAGGGATTTACCACATGATGAGCCGTGGGGGCCGCAAGAAAGACATCTGCCTGGATGAGGTGGACCGGCAGGATTTTCTCAAGGCGCCGGCCGGAGCCTGCCAGTCCCGATTTGCATCGGGACCAGGCCCATGCGTATTGCCTGATGCGCAACCACTTTCACCTGGTGGCCGAGACGCCCAACGCCAACCTGGCGGCGGGGATGCGCTGGCTCTTGAACGAAATCGCTCCGCGCAACTGAGACCCGAAATGAATTGTCCAAGCTGGACAACACTTAACCCTATTGCGACACTTGCCCAATTGAACAAGACGACAGAAAGACCCGCATCGATGAATGACAATCCGACCCTGAACCGCCGTCAATTCCTGCGCACCACCGGCCATGCAGCCACGACACTGGCGGCCGCCTCTACCTTCGCTCCCGCCCTGCTCTCGGCCCCATCTCCCGGCAAAACGATTGGCGTGGGTTGCATCGGCCTTGGGACCCGCGGGGGAGACCTCATCGATGCGGTCGTGCACGCCCCCAACGTCAAGGTGGTGGCGGTTTGCGATGTTTACGGGCCGCATCGGCAGAAAGGCATCCAGCGCAGCCTCAACCCGGAAGTGAAGGCCTACGTGGATTACCGGGAACTGCTGGCCGACCCGAAGGTCGATGCCGTGGTCATCGCCACGCCGGACCATTGGCACTGCCAGACGGTGCTCGACGCCGTGAAAGCGGGCAAAGACATCTACTGCGAGAAGGGATTCTCCCGGACCCTGGCCGAGGCCAAGCTGATGCGCGACGCGCTCAAGCGGAGCCAGGTCGTGTTCCAGCTTGGCCACCACGCCCGTCAGGCCACCTGCGCCTTGCAGGCCAAGGAACTCATCGCCCTGGACATCCTCGGTCCCATCACCCTGGTGCGCACGGGTCGCTTCAAGGCTTCCGATCCGGCGCATCCCAACTGGCGCTGGTACGGTTATTACGAGCAATGGGACCGGCCGGACCCGGCGCAGGTCGTCAAGGAGGTGAATTGGGCTCTCTGGCTGGGGCCCGCACCCAAGATTCCCTGGAACGAACGCCACTTCTGGCACTGGCGCTGTTATTGGGCCTACGGCACCGGCTATGCCGGCGACTTGCTGTCGCACGAGCTGGATTTTGTGCAGTATCTCCTGGGCCACGGCATCCCGGACAACTGCTATTGCGGCGGTTTGCTCTCGCAGTTGCGGGACGATCGCGAGGTGCCCGACACCTGGGTCGCCACCTACCAGTTCGAGAAACTGGGCCGGACGGTCACCTTCACCGGGAGCATGAACACCAGCGTGCAGCAGCCCGTGGAAATCTGTGGCCGGGACGGCACCCTGCGATTCGACGACATCGCCCACAACGTGACCACCTTTGACATATTGCCCGAGCCCCACAACCGCCGTACCAACCTGCCCAAGGGCTACGAGCGAGGCAAGACACCCGGCCAGCCCAATCACATGGTGGACTGGGTCAATTGCATCCAAAGCCGCGGCACCCCAAAATGCTCCACCGACGAGGCCTTCATCGAAAGTGCGACCGCCCTCATGTCGCTGGTTTCGTACCTGGAACGGCGCGTGGTGCGCTGGGATGCCGCCCGGGAAGAAATCGTGTGAGAGGGAATCGGACACGAAAAAGGAATGAACATGAGAAGCCCAGCCGCCCCCATTCTTATCCTCGCCCTCCTGTGCTGGAACTGTGGCGGGCAAGAGAACCCGGCGAAAGAGGCCAAGGCAGGTGAAACCGGGCAGGTCGCTGCCCGGGGCGACGGTCTCCATGGTTACATCGGCTTCAGCGCGACCCTTCCGCCCGCGAGGTCCGAGTACAGCGCGGGCATGGGTTTCTACTCCGCGGTCTGGCCGCTGATTGACCAGCCGCTCGCCGACTTTCAGATCGGCCTGGCCAGCTCCTGGATCACCCCGGACAACTCCGACAACAAGGATACGGCGCTCGCCCCGGAGGGCACGCTGGCGCGAACCTGGCGGGAACGGGGTCCGACCTGGGACAGCGTATTCCAAACCGTCGAAGGCGGCCTGGGCTACTGGGCGGGCAACCACTTCCGCTACGGGCCCCCCAAGTTCAGCATGAACGCCACGCCGCAATGTTACGACTACGAGGTGGGGTCGCCGGGATGGTCCTTCTTCTACAGCAACGAGGCCCTGCCGGACAATCGATTGGGCATTGCCCAACTGAGCAACCGGCTGCTGATTCCCCCCGATGCGCTGCCTTTCCAGGGAAACCCCAACGGACAGTTCCTGGGCTATACCTGGATGGCCTTGCCCTTTACCGATCCTACCCAGGGAGACCCGCCCACGGGCGACCAGAGCTGGACCTGTTTCCTCAGCGCGGCCAATTTCAAGGGGCCCATTGCCTATTACATTCCGGAGACCTGGAGCAAAATCGGCAAGCTGTTCAAGTATCCCTTCATTTATGGACGCGGGCTCGATGCACGCCCGGGTAACATGGGCGGCGGCGCGATGGAGATCAACACCGTGCCACGCTTCGATGCCCAAGACCCTCACGGAGTAGTCTATTCGAAGATACCCAAGTTGCAGTTCCCCGTGGACGACCAGGGAAGAACCCTCCTGGTGCAAGACGTGACCTATTATTCGAAGGCGGCCCTCTACGATGCCTTCAAGGCCTGGCGTAACGGCGGCCAGGCTTGCTCCGGACGATTCGATGAGCAGGGCGCCTGGAAGTCCAAGTTGACGACGCGTACCACGCCCTACGACCAGGCCGGCAAGAAAATAACCGGTGTTGAGCGTGTCTTTGACACCAAAGTGTTCCAGGGCAACGTGTGGGGCCTGGAGTGGTTCAACAGCGACATCAGCCCCAAAGGTTTGTTCCCGCAGTATTTCAAACAGGTCGGGGAGCAACGCGTCGCCGTAGCGGCCGCGGACGTGCCTGCGGAGACGCAGTTGCTGGCGCAGGAGTTCAAACTGGCGGGGCCGGGTGAGCCCTACACTTCACCGGCCACCGGCGCCTGGAGCCGGCCCGGACCGAAACGCGGACCGTTCACGGTCAAGCTCGCCGACGGTTCTTTGGTGACCTACTCGTGGTACCGTTTTGTCGATCAGCCCTCCTTTCAGCAGTACGATTGGAGTCAGGAGAAGAAGGCGAAGCTGCAGGCCTTGGTGGAGAAGATCCACGCGAACTGGCCGATTGACCGGGATTACATGGCGCCTCTCAGCCGCGGGGCGCTGGTGACACTCGACCCGGCCCTGCTCGTGACGCCACCCAAGGGCCTGGAGATGGGTTGCGTCCCCATCGTAACGCGTCAATCAATCCCATGATATCAAATGTTCTGGCGACACTCGCCCTGGTGGCGGTGTCGCATCCAATCTGGGCGCAACAAGCCGGCAAAAGCCCCGTGCAGGTCTTCATCCTGGCCGGACAGTCTAACATGGAAGGCCAGGGCGTGGCTGACCTCGAAGGCAAGGATTACAACGAGGGCAAGGGCACACTGGTCCAGTTGATGCGCGACCCGGCGAAAGCGCCGCTCTTCAAGCATCTCAAGGACGGGCAAGGAAAGTGGGCCGTGCGCGACGATGTCTGGGTGCGTTACCTGCGGGAGCAGGGTCCGTTGCTGCGTGGTCCGTTGACACTCGGCTTCTCCGTCTATGGCGACCAACACCACTTCGGACCGGAACTGCAATTCGGCCACGTCATCGGCGACCATTTCGACAACCAGGCCTTGCTCATCAAAACCGCCTGGGGCGGCAAGAGCCTTTACAAAGACTTCCGCCCGCCGAGTTCCGGCGGCGCGGTCGGGCCTTACTACACGAAGATGCTGGCGGAGATTCGCGCCGCCCTCGCCAACCTCAAGACCGACTTCCCCGCCTACGACGGCGGCGGCTACGAACTGGCGGGCTTCGTCTGGTATCACGGCTGGAACGACGGGTGCGAGCCCAAAACCGCCGTGCCGGAATACGAGCAGAACCTGGTGAACCTCATCAAGGACCTGCGCAAGGATCTGAAGGCGCCGAACCTGCCCGTCGTCATCGGCGAGCTGACCGGCCCCTGGGTGCAGGCGCCGGGCGCCTGGGACACACTGCGCCAGGCGCAGGCCGCGGCGGCGGCGCGACCGGAGTTCGCGGGCAATGTCCTCTTCGTCCCCACGCACGATTTTGTCCGCCAGCCCGAGGACTCTCCCAACCCTGGCCACGGTCACCACGAATTCGGCAATGCGGAGACATATTTCCTGGTGGGCAACGCCCTGGGCGAAGGCATGAAGACGTTGCTGGAGGCGGCTCCCGCCAGCCGGTCGGATGGAGGGGCCCAAACGACAAAAGGGGTCACACCATAACTTTTCCCATTGACATTGGCCGGGAAGGTGGGCAGGCTGTCGCTTGTGCCGCGCCAACCGGGAATTGAGTACCCCGGAGCGATTTACCACATCATGAGCCGTGGGGACCGCAAGAAAGACATCTGCCTGGATGACGTGGACCGGCAGGATTTTCTCAAGGCTCTGGCGGAAGGCTATCAGTCGGTCCACGAGCTACGCACCCGGATCTGACTTCAAATGCCGTGCGATGATTTCCTTGACGTAGCCGGGAATGTTCTTCTGGAGCTGTAACGTACGACGTTTCAGGTGCTCGTACGATTCCACTTCCGCGCCGGTCCAAAGGATGTCCGCACGGCGGGCCTCTCGCATGGCAACGTGGGCGTAATTGTCCGGGTACGCCCAATAGCAATTGCGGCAGATTTCGGGTTTCTTCAACTCCAGCCAGTTAACGCAGTGCTCGCACGACCAGGACTTGGCGCGGTTGGCTGAACCACACAGGAGCATGTAGTCGTCGGGATTCGGTGTCGCGCGCGGAACATCGCCCTGCACTTCAAACGGAATCCGGTTCGCACAAACTCGGCCGGCAGTTTGTGGTGCCTCACCGCTTCGCCTCCAGGAGAGCCAACTGCTCCGCGCCGCGGCGAGGATAAGGCCTCTGCGCAGGTGCAGCGATTCAGCCAGTGCCGGGGAGAGATACAGCGATTCTACCGTCACGTCCGCTCGCCCCAGCAACGTCGCCTGAGATGAACGTCCCGCGTTCAGTTCGATCCGGTGCAGTCTCAGCCGGTCTGGCAACAGGCGTCCATGGACACGGTCCCCGGTCCGGCCGTCATAGCTAACAAGGTATTTGATGTCCCGATGGTTCAGTGATTCCAGCACCTCGGCAAACTCGTCCGGCGATACGCCCTTCAAGTAGCGCGGGTCCCGCTCCCTGCATACGCCTTGATAAGGCGGGTCCATGTAAATCAAGTCGTCCGTCGTCGCCTGGGCAGCCACTTGCTTGTAGTCCACTGAGGAACACCGTGTCCTGCCGCGCAGAAGATGGGAGGCGCCGAGAATTTGTTCTCGCATCGTCTCCGGCAGGGCGCCCATGCGGCGGTTGTCTGGGCTCTGGTTGAACTCGCCAATCGCGTTGTAACGCACAGACGCCTTGACGCAACGGGCCAGCAAGTAGAGCATGTAATCCGGCCGGCCCGTCCGGTTGAAGCGCTCCCGCACCTGGTCGTAATACTGCCGCCGACCGCCGTGTTGCGCCCGCCAGAGCGACTCGTATTGACGAGCCAACCTCTCCGGCGATTCCAGGATGGCCCGCCACAAATCCACCAGCGGCTTGTTCAGGTCGTTGATGACGTAACTCGCTGCCAATCCACGCGCCGCTGTTGCCAACGTGATGGCCGCCGATCCTGCAAATGGCTCGATCAGCGTAGCGACCAGCTCTGGAAACCAGCCGAGAATGTCCGGGGCGAGGTTACGCTTACTGCCTTGATAGGGGATTGGATGCGGGATCTTCATGACTTCACCATAAGCGAAATCGCGCGCCAGGGTGCCGACCCGCGCCCCCCAACGAATCGTCCAGACCTGGGTTCTCGGTAATTCACTCCCGCCAAGATAATGGGTCGCCGCCTTCCAAGCAAGCCGCGAATGGCTCGCCCCCACCGCCCAAAGGCTCGGTAAGAACACAGGCTGGCGATGGCGGCGCGGCTGCGGCGCGAGACCACTTTGACCATCCGGCAGACAGCGCAACGGCTTGGGAGGTTGGAAAAGCCTCAACAACAAGCCTTACCTGCGCAGCAAAACGGCATCGAAGGAGCCAAGAAAGTGAAAAGTCATGGTTTGCCCCCTTTCCCTTTTAGAAAATCCATCAATTTATCAGTCCAATCAGCCGGCGAATTGCGCTGACGCTCGGCGCCGCAGGGCGAGCGCAACCAGGAGTGCGGCCGGAATGCCGTAGCGCACCAGCGCAGCGCACAGCTCAGACCACCCGTACGGAACGCCACCAAAGGGTGCCTGCTCTGGCGCGGACGGAAACGCTCTCGCGAGAAGATGGAGGATCGCCCAGGCGCCGACATACAACCCCATTGAGACGGTGAATCGCCCCCGCCGGGCAAACCAGACCACCAGCGCGCCCGGAATCACAAGCCGATCAAGAACATAGCCAATGTCAGACCACTGCAATGGAATGATCCCTCCAGGCGGGAGCGTTGTCTCGACAAACCAGAGAACTGCCTGCGCGCCAGCATACAGCGCCAGCAGCGCCACTGTGGCGATGAAAGACTGAAAACGGAAGAAACCACGGAGGCCCTTGCTCTGTCGCGGGCGACCCGTTTCAAAGCTCGAAACCGCCGCAATGATCGCCGCCGCCAGTATCACCCCCAGGCAGATCGAGGCGAGGCCCCAGAGGTGCTGAGCGAGGGGCGACGGGGAATGAGCAGCCGTTCTGAGCACCCACAAGGGCATCAACTCGAATGGTTGAAGCAGTGCGCTCACGACGGCTCCGGTGATCATCCAAAGGCCGCGGCCCAGCCGTAGGCGCCGGACAGAGGATTCGTCAGAATCCGAGGTCGATGTCCCGACTGGGGCTTGCCGTCGCGCGACGACCAAGGCAGCCTCTTCCGGGGAAAGCCCCCGAGCCTGCAACTCCTGAACCACCTTGCCTTTGTTCGGCCCAAGTCCATCGAGGGCGCCTGCGGAACCCGACGGCAAGGCCTGCCGGTTTGCTCGCCAGAGCCAGGCCGCCAACAACGGAACGGCAATCACCCACAGCAGTTGTGTCAACAGCGGACACCAAAGGAGCCAACCGTTCAGGATGGCCAACTTCTGCTGGGAAATGGGCTGCGCGGCGCTTGCGCCTGCCAGCCGGTGCATCTGCGACGCCCAAAGCCAGTGCGCGTTTTTCGCCAATAATTCCAGCCCTTTCAGCGCGACCACCAGGCCCACGCCGCTCCACACCGGCCGCCGGAGGCAGAGCCCTCCCAGGCGCGAAAGCCACCGGCCATGCCGGGTCATAATCCAGAGACCCAAGGCCCCGCAGGCCGCGAAGACCGTCCACTTAATCAGAAAAGTCACAGCGCCCACGAGGTGGGCGCTCAGCCCCGGCAGCCTGGCGAGATCCAGGACCGCCCCGTAGAATGGCCAGGCGCTCATGCTCAACGCGTCCAAGGCAAGCAGCCCGAGCACCATCCAGAGGACCCGGTCGAGCCAGACACGGTGCGGGTGCGTCTTGGCATACTCCTCGGCCAGTTGCTCGCTGCGACCCAGTCTCCGCGAGGCGATGAGGAAGGCTTCCTCGGGACTGAGTCCCTGGCGCCGGAGGTCCGCCATTGATTCCCGCAGGTGGGTCTCCAGTTCCTCAACGTCCTGGGTACTGAGCGCCTTCAGGCTCAGAAGATTGGTCCGCCAGCCCCGGAGTTCTCTCTCTAAGTCAAACGGGGTTGGGTTTGGGTTTTCCATAGTTTAGCCAGTGTTGTGTGCACCGCGAGCCACTGTTCCTTCTCGGCCACGAGCGCCTTCCGGCCCTGCTCTTTTAGCCGGTAGTATTTCCGCCTTCGCTCGGTCTGGGCCTCGCGCCACTCGGATTCAATCAGGTCCTTTTTCTCCATCCAGTGCAGGACCGGATAGAGCATGCCGTCAGTCCACTCGATGCGGCCAGCGGACAACTCGCGAACGCGCCGGATGAGCGCGTAACCGTAACTTTCGCCCTCGGCCAGGACTGACAGGACCAGCGGCACGGTGGAAGCAGCAACGAGTTCTTTTGTAAGCATACGACCCCAATATACCTTGCACTGCAACGTATGTCAAGCCCCGGCAGCGAAAAAGGTGCAGAAATCCATCCGCTGTCAAAAGCGGCAGACCATTTTCTCCAAGGCCTCCAGCCAGAGCGGGTGCTCGTTTAAACAAGGGATGAGTGTGAATTCAGCCCCGCCGGCTTGCAGAAAGGTCTCCCGGCCGCGCAGGCCAATCTCCTCCAAGGTCTCCAGGCAGTCGGAAACGAAAGCCGGGCAAATCACCAGGAGCCTGCGGATGCCGCGCGCAGGCAGCGCGGCCAATTCGTGGTCTGTGTAGGGCTTGAGCCAGGGGTCGCGGCCGAGGCGCGACTGAAAGGCAACCGAAAACTTTTCTTTGGGCACGCCGGCCGCTTTGATGAAGGCGGCCACGGTCTTGAAGCACTGGGCCCGATAGCAGGTGGCGTGAGCGGGGCTGGCAACCTCGCAGCAATGCTCCTGGGCCAGGCAGTGGCGGCCGGTGGGGTCGGCTTTGCGGATCTGCCGTTCCGGCGTGCCATGGAAACTCAAGAGCAGGTGGTCGAAACCGTGCTGGAGGAACGGCCCGGCGCTGCCCGCCAGGGCGGCAATGTAATCGGGGTGGTCGTAGTAGGGCGGCTGGATTTGCAGCCTCATCTGCGGCGCAAGCTGCGCCACCACTTCTTTCACGCGCTCGACGGCGGTCTGGTAGCTCGACATGGCATAGTGCGGGAACAGCGGGATGACCAGCACCTCTTGGGCGCCTTGGTCCGCCAGGCGGCGCACCCCTGCCGGGATGGACGGGTGCTGGTAGCGCATCGCCAGTTCTACCGGGAGGGCGAGGCGCCGCCGGAGGTGGGCCTGCACGCGCCGGCCGGTTACAATGAGCGGCGCGCCGGCCGGCGTCCAGATCTTCTCATAGGCCGCGGCCGCTGTTCTGGAGCGGGAGGGCAGGATGGCGAAGTGGACGAGGCAGAAGCGCGCGAACCAGTTTATGTCCAGCACCCGGCCGTCCATCAGGAACTCGCGCAGGTAGCGGCGCACGGCCGGCACTGACGGGGAGTCGGGCGAACCGAGGTTGACCAGGAGGAGGGCTTTGTCCATTGGATTGCCGGCCACGTTATGCAATATCGTTCATTGCTCGCTAGCTTCCCGGCCCGCTTGCTGACCAGACGATGTTCTCATTCCAATTTCGTTGGAATCAAGCACGCGGAATGTCAAGAGACATATTGGCATTCCCAGGTGAGTTGCGCGAGCCGCCGGTCGGAACCAAATTCGCCTCAGCGAGCGGTTGCGGGGTTGGCCGCAAGCAGGAGCTGCCTTTCCACCCGTTCGGCCACATCGCAGCCGGAGACAATCGAATCGCTCACCGAGATGCCGTCGCGGTAGTGGCCGGCGAAAAACAGGCCGGGCGCCTGCCGCTCCAGCTCCGCCATCAGCTCCCGGTAGCGTCCATAACCCAGGTTGTACTGCGGGATGGCCCGCGGATAAAACACGCAGTGCTGATACGTCGGCCGGCCCTTGACGCCCAGCAACACCCGCAGGTCTTCGCAGGTCAAGACGACCAGTTCCGGGGGCGGCAGCGAGGCCAGCTCCGGATACCGCTCGCCGCCGACATAGCTGGTGAGCGTCAAATGCCCGGCGGGCGCGCGGTTCGGAAACAGCGACGAAGAGAAGATCGTGCCCAGGATTTTGAAGCCCTCGATTTTCGGGATCAGCAGGCCGAAACCTCGGCAGGGGTGGGCCACATCCTGGCGGCGGAAGCCCAGCACCACGCTGGCCACGGGCGGGTAGCGAATCTCGCCAAAGGCGGCGAAGCTCAGGGGCGGCTGGGCCTCGAGCGGGAGCTCCGCCAACTGATAGGCGGTGCCGGCGTAAATGACCGCGCTGTGGGCGGCGCGGGTTTCCCGGCCCTCTTGCCGGAGCTCGAGCGTCCAGCCCCGAGGTATGGGCGTTTGAATGAGCCGGGTGACGCTGGCGCCCAGGCGGACGGCCTCCCCCAGGCGCTCGCGCAGCGTGTCGGGCAGCACTTGCAGGCCCTCGTCAAAGGAAAACTTCGGCGCGCGGTCCTTGGCCACCTCACCCCGCCGCCGGCGCTCGCCTGCCCCCAGGATCTGGCCCTTGATGAGCGAGCCGTAGCGGGCCTCCAGTTGGCCCAGCCGGGGAAAGGCCTGCGGCAGCGACAGTTTGTACGGATCGCCCGCGTAAATCCCCGCGACGAGGGCATCAATCGCATGGTCGAGAAACTCCCGGCCCAGGCGGCGCAGGACGAATTCGGCCACGCTCTCTTCCTGGCCGTCGCGGCGCGGCGGCACGAACGGCTCGCGCAAGACCGCCAGCTTGGCTTTGGTGGTGAAGAGCCTGGTCGTAAGCAAGCCCAGTGGCGACCCCGGCATGGCCACTGGCCGCCGGTAGCGGACCACGTAGCGGGCTTCCGCCTTAGGGTCGGGATCGAGCCGCCGCCCCGCCAGTCCCGCGTCCTGGACCAATTGGGTGATCTTGGGCGAAGTTTCCAGGAGCGTGTTCGGCCCGAATTCAGCGAGATAGCCTTGCTCGCGGATGGACTCAATGACGCCGCCGACCCGGTGGCTGGCCTCATACACCGTCACGGGCAGGCCTCGGCGCTTCAAGCGGAACGCCGCCGTCAGACCCGTGATGCCGGCGCCGATGACTGCAACAGGGTTCATGCGGCGAACCTGGGACTCTCTGATTTCCGAGCCTCAATTTCCGCAACCCTGCTCATGCTTCAAGCATATGCATCCGTTTCTTTGAGGTCAACGACGCGCCTTGCCCGGTCCCCTCCCCCACTCAGATGGTCCGCGAGAACCGGTTCTCCTGGCGCGTCGGCGCGTAGGCGTCGAAGCGCATGGCGATGTTCCGGATCAATAACCGGCCCAGGTCGGTGACGAGCAATTCCTCGGGGGTCTTGACCAGCAACCCGTCGGCCTCCAGGTCATCCAGGGAGTCGAGCTCGCGGGCGAAATGCTCCTGGAAATCGAGCCCCAGGAGCCTCGACATGGCGGCGTAATCGAGGCCCAGGTCGCACATGAGGCGCATGATCGTCACCCGGCGAAGCTGGTCTTCCCCGGTCATGATATAGCCGCGGTGCAGCGGCAGGCGGCCGGCGTCCAGGGCGGCGTAATAGGCGGGCAATTCCTTGTGGTTCTGCCAGTAAAAGCCCTCGGCCTGGGAGATGGAGGACATGCCGAAGGCGTAAATGTCCGCGCCGCCCCTGGTGCTGTAGCCCTGGAAATTGCGCTGCAAGGTCTTTTGCTTTTGCGCGACGGCCAGTTCGTCGCCCGCCAGCGCGAAGTGGTCCATGCCGATGTACACGTAGCCTTGGGCCGTGAGCTGCTCGATGGTCAGCTTGAGCAGCGCCAGCTTGGTCTCGGGCGTCGGCAGGGTCTCCGCCTTGGGAATCTTCTGGGCGGGCTTCAGCCACGGCACATGCGCATAGTTGAACACCGCAAAGCGGTCCGGCCGCAACGACAAGGTTTGCTCCAGGGTCTTGACGAACGACTCCGGCCGCTGGTGCGGCAGACCGTAAATTAAATCAAGGTTGACCGACCGAAAGCCGGTCTCCCGCATCCACTCGACCACTTGCCTGGTCAGCTCAAACGGTTGGACGCGATGCACGGCTTTCTGCACGACCGGGTCGTTGTCCTGAACGCCCATCGAAGCGCGGTTGAAGCCCACCTCGCGCAGGGCGACCAGGTGGTCGCGCGTCAGGCGCCGCGGGTCCACTTCCACCCCCGCCTCGACGTCCTCCGCCAACGTGAATCGCGCATGAATCAACTCCCCCAGCCGCCGGATTTCGTCGGGCGGCGAAAAAGTGGGCGTCCCGCCCCCGAAATGGAGCTGGACCACTTTCCGCTTGGGGTTGAGCAGCGGCTTGACCAGGTCCATCTCCCGCCCCAGGTAACCCACGTACTGGGCGCTCTTCTTCGGGTCGGCGGTGATGACCGTCGTGCACGCGCAAAACCAGCAGAGCGAGTAGCAGAACGGCAGATGGAAATAGAGCGAGAGGTCCCGCTCCGTCCGGTTGTTGGCGCGGATGCGCTCCAGGAAGACTGCCGGCGGAATCTCGTCCGTGAAATGGGTCGCCGGCGGATACGACGTGTAGCGCGGCCCGGGCACGTTGTATTTCTTGACCAAGTCGAGATCGACTTTAAGCATAGCCAAAAATCAGCAGCCTTTCGCCGGCCGGTAATGCCGCACCAGCGCGGCCAGGCACTCGAGGTTTTCCAGTTTGGCATTGGGCGGCACGCCATGGCCGAGATTAAAGATGTGGCCGGGCCGGCCGCGCATTTCGCGCAGGAGCGCGGCCGCCTCGGCGGCCACGATGGCGGGCGTCGTGCACAGTAGAAACGGATCGAGATTGCCTTGCACGGCTACGCGGGACGGCAATTTCGCGCCCACGTCCGCCAGCCCGACATTGCAATCAATGCCCAGGACCTGCGCCCCGGTGTCGACCAGGTCCGCCCAGTTGCCATGCACCCCTTTGGCAAACACAATCACCGGCGCCTGGCCCTTGAGCGAGGCGATGACCTGCTTCATCCAACAGGCGGAGGCCGGCCCAAAGGCAGCGGCCGCCAACCCGCCGCCCAGGCTGTCAAAAATCTGGACCGCGTCCACCCCGGCGTCAATCTGCAGTTGCAGGAGACTGGTCACCGCCCGGGTCAGCTTGCCAAGCAAACGGCCGAACAGCCCCGGCTCGGAATAGAACAGCGCCTTGGCTTTCGTGTAGGCCTTGACGCCGGCGCCCTCGAGCATGAAGTTGGCCAGCGTCCAGGGTGAACCGGCGAAGCCCAGCAGGGCCGTGCGGTCGCCCAGGCCGGAGCGGACCAGCGGCAGCGCCCGGGCCACATACTGCAGCCGCTCGGTAACCGCCGACTCCTCCAACCGCTCGATGTCCGCTGCCGAGTTGAGCACAAACTCCAGCTCAATCCCGCCGCGGTCCCGATACTGGTAAGGTTGCCCCATCCCCTCAGCCACCACCAGGATGTCGCTGAACAGGATGGCGGCGTCAAAACCAAACCGGCGGATCGGCTGCAAAGTGACCTCGGCCGCCAGTTCGGGGGTCTGCACCAGTTCCAGGAAGCTGTGCTGCTGCCTCAGGGCGCGGTATTCGGGCAAGGCGCGGCCCGCCTGGCGCATCAGCCAGATGGGCGGACGGTCCACCAACTGGCAGTGGCAGGCATCCAGGAATCGTTGCCGGTTGGTCAGTGGCAACGCCATGCTGCCCCCGCCCGCCGCGGCGGCGCTTTCCTTTCGCCTTGCCACGGCCGCTTTGGCCGGGTTGACAGTTCTGCTCATGAGTGATCGAACCAGCGGGCCGTTCGTTCCATGCGCGGCCGCTGGTTAAGGGCCCTTTCGGCGCCGGCACAAGATAGCAGCACGCCCGAACAAATCAACGACCATGCCGATTTTGCGCCGCCAAAGGCTCGATTGGGAGTTCTCTGGATTCTGCTGGACTTGAAGCCGTGCGTCGGTACTCTTCAAGTTTGAATGCGATAACGCCACCCATGAATGGGTCCGTCTTGATTGCGCGAGTGGTGCTCAAGAACTATAAGAGCATCGCGGCTTGCTCGGTCCGCCTGCGGCCACTGATTTTTCTGGTCGGCCAAAACGGTTCCGGCAAGAGCAACTTTCTGGATGCCCTCCGGCTCGTGAGCGAGTCGCTCAACAGTTCCCTGGACCACGCGCTCCGTGAGCGAGGGGGTATCGGCGAGGTCCGGCGGCGCTCCTCCGGCCATCCGACTCATTTTGGAATTCGTCTGGAGTTTGCGCTGCCGGACTCAACTTCCGGTTACTACGCCTTCCGGGTCGGTGCCAAGCCCAAAGGCGGTTTCGAGGTCCAGCGGGAAGAATGCCGCATCTATGCCCAGAAAGCACTCGAGGGCGACAGGTTCTATGTGGTCAATTCAGGTCAGGTCTTGAATTCCAATCCGAAGCCGCTTCCCCCTGCCGCCGATGACCGGCTTTTTTTGGTGGCGGCTTCCAGCCTGCCCGAATTCCGCCCCCTCTATGACTGTCTGACGCACATGGGCTTTTACAATCTCAACCCCGATGAGATCCGTGATCTACAGCCCCCGGACGCGGGCGGAGTTCTGCTGCGGGACGGAAGTAATCTCGCCAGTGTCCTCAACCTCATCACCGTCGAAAGTCCTGCGGCCAAGGCGAAGGTCGTGGAATTGCTCTCCAAAGTGGTGCCAGGCGTGGTTAATGTGGCCGCACGGCACATCGGCAACAAGGAAACGCTGGAGTTCCGCCAGAAAGTTGGCGAGAACAAAGCGCCGTGGCGGTTCCTGGCCGAGAACATGTCCGATGGGACCTTGCGAGCGCTGGGCGTCCTGACCGCCCTCCTCCAATCTTCCAATGGTGGCACGCGGAAAAAGGTGCCCTTGGTCGGGATCGAGGAACCCGAGCTTGCCTTGCATCCCGGGGCCGCCGGTGTCCTGCGTGACGGCCTGAGCGCCGCCTCCCGCCATACCCAGGTTGTAGTGACCAGCCACAGCCCGGATTTGCTGGATGACAAGTCGATCTCGGATGAGGACATCTTGGCCGTCACTAACAAGAGCGGCCAGACCATTATCGGTCCGGTGGACGCAGCCAGTCGGAGCGCAATGCGCGATAAGCTTTTCACCGCTGGGGAATTGCTCCGCCTCAACCAACTGACTCCGGACATGGGCGAAGTCCAAAAGACACCCCACAGCCAGTTGGAACTTTTCCGCAACCATACCGGATAATATGGTCCGAATCGCGTCCATTGTGGAAGGACACGGTGAATGCGAGGCGGTCCCGATTCTGGTCCGGCGAATCGCTCAAACTCTCGACCCGGCGTTGGCGCCCTCGGTTCACCCCGTCTTGCGAGTGCCTGCCGCGCGGCTGCTTAAACAGGGCGAAATCGAGCGCGCCGTCGAACTGGCGGCCCGCAAGAACAGCGGCCAAGGCGGCATCCTGGTACTTCTGGACTGCGATGACGGGTGCCCCGCGCAGGAAGCCCCCGAACTGCTGAAGCGAGCCGTAACGGCCAGAGCAAACCTGCCCGTCTCGGTCGTGATGGCCAAACGCGAATACGAAGCCTGGTTTCTGGCGGCAGCCGAATCCTTGCGCGGGCAGCGCGGCCTGCCTGCCGACCTGATCGCTCCCGAGAGGCCCGAAGACATCCGTGGGGCCAAGGAATGGCTGGCCGAGCAGATGCCACGCGGCCAAACCTACTCAGAATCTTCCGACCAACCGGCACTCACCGCGGTTTTCGACATGAACGCCGCGCGCCGGGCCGATTCCTTTGACAAATGCTATCGCGAGATCGTGCGCCTCCTAAACCTCCTGCGTGATCCCAACCCAAAAGGACGAACCACAACAAACTCATCGAAGGCGCGGTGCCCGGCCGAAACCAACGACCCCTCGGGCTAGGACAAAATGCCCGGCATCGAGCCGCATCCCAAGGGCATTCATCACCCGTGGGCGCGACTGCCGCTGGCTGGCGCCCGCACGGTTTACCCCGGCTCGGCTCCGTGAAATTGAATCCTCACCGCGTTGGCAAAGACGCCGGGATGCACCTTGCCTGCCGCTTGGCTGGCGCGGTTCGCTTCGCCTTGCCGGGGGTCGCGCTGCTGTGGTTGGCCGAGGCGTCCTCTGGTGCGCTGGCGGAAGGCGCGCCTTGCCGGATCGAGGTGGTGGAAAAGGGTTCGGGTTGGCCGGTGCCGCTGGTGGAACTGCGCACGACGCACCACGCGCGGTTGGTCACCGACAACGCCGGTCGCATCGCCTTCGACCTGCCCGAACTCATGGGCGTCGAAACCTGGTTCGAGGTCATCGGCCACGGTTACGAGGTGCCCAAGGATGGCTTTGGCTACCACGGCGTGCGGCTCAAGCCGGAGCCGGGCAAGACCCTTGGTGTGGAAGTGAACCGCACCATGCTCGCCCGGCGCCTGGGCCGCCTCACCGGCGCGGGCCTGTTCGCCGAAAGCCAGAAACTGGGGCTCGAAGGCGACTGGACAGACTCGCTCGTGCTGGGTTGCGACAGCGTTCAGAACGCGGTGTACCAGGGGCGCCTGTTCTGGCTGTGGGGCGACACGACGCTCGCCCATTACCCGCTGGGCATCTTCGACTGCACGAGCGCCACCACGCCGGTGCAGGCCCTGGCCTCGTTCCAACCGCCGTTGCGCCTCAAGTTCGACTATTTCACCGACCCCCAGGGCCAGGCGCGCGGCGTCGCCAGGATGCCGGGCCGCGGCCCGACCTGGGTCACCGCCTACCTGAGCCTGGCGGACAAGCGCGGCCACCGGCGGCTGGTGGCGACCTACCTGAAGATCAAACCCCAGTCGTTGGAAGCTTACGAAAGGGGCCTTTGCGTCTGGAACGACCAGACCGCCAATTTCGAGCGCCTGCGCGCGGTGTGGAAGGAGTCAGACCAAAGCCCGAAAGCGCCGCCGGTGCCTGAGGGCCACCCGGCCTTGTGGCAGGACGCCCACGGCAAGGAATGGGTGCTGTTTGGCAACCCGTTCCCCACGCTCCGCTGCCCGGCCACTTTCGAGGCCTGGCAGGAGGCCTCGACCTGGGAGGTGCTCCAGCCGCAGGCCTCGCTCCTGGCCGCCAAAGGCGCCGCTCGCGTCAAGCCGCACAGCGGTTCCATCGCCTGGAACCCCTGGCGCAAGCGGTGGGTGACCGTCTTCCTCGAGGCCTTTGGCAAACCCTCCGTCTTCGGGGAAATCTGGTATGCCGAGGCCCCGGCACCGACCGGCCCCTGGGGGCCGGCAGTCAAAATCCTCTCCCATGAGAACTACACCTTCTACAATCCCCGGCTCCACCCCGAGTTCACCCCGGCCGATTCTCCCCTCCTGATCTTCGAGGGCACCTACTCGCAGCAATTCGCCGACAAGCCCGCTCCCACGCCGCGCTACGACTACAATCAAATCCTTTACCGGCTCGACCTCGATGACCCCGCCCTGACCAAGGCCTTGGCCCAGGATGCCCAGTGAGCACGGGAGCGCGGCACTTCTTTTCACTCGATTGTGGTTGTGCTATAACGGCCGGCGCATGTTCAAGGCGTTGATTGAATGGTATCGGGACCGGCTGGCGGAGTGGGGCTATTGGCTGATTGGGCTCCTGATGGCCATGGAGAGTTCCATTGCGCCGTTGCCGAGCGAGGTCGTCATTCCGCCGGCCGCCTACCTGGCCCACACGGGGAAGCTCGCGCTCGGGCTGCCCGGCATCATCCTGGCCGGCACGATTGGTTCCTGGCTCGGGGCGACGGCGATGTATTGGGCGGCCCGGCTGGCCGGGCGGCCGCTGGTGATGCGGTATGGCCGTTACGTGCTGATCTCGGCCCAGAAGGTTGCAGGCGCCGAACGTTGGGCGGCGCATTACGGGTCCGCGGGCATTTTCCTGTCGCGCCTGCTGCCGGTGGTGCGCCATTTGATCGGCATTCCCGCCGGGATCGTGCGCATGAACTACAAGACCTTTTCGTTTTATACCCTGCTCGGTTCGGCCCTCTGGTGCGCCGTGCTGTGCTACGTTGGCGTCAAGATGGGCCAGGATGAAAAGCTGATGCGAGGCGAGTTGCACCGCATCTCGCTCTGGCTGGGCGGCGCCATGCTGGCGCTGGGTTCGATGTATTACTTTTTCGTCTATCGGCATCTGAGAGAGGAGAAGTCCGAAGTCCGAAATCTCAATGGAAAGGCCAGACCATGAAGCGTATCATAATGTTTGTTCTCACCCTGGGGGCCGGCGCGCTGGCGGGCACGGTGAACTTTGATGAGATGAAGACCGGCGCGGCCCCGCCGGGCTGGAGCGCGACCAAGACCGGCACGGGCGACCCCCAGTGGACGGTCGCCAGGGATGAGACGGCCCCCAGCCAACCCAACGTCCTCAGACAGTCCGGCCGAGCGACCTTCCCCATCTGCATCAAAGAGGGCGCCCGCCTCAAGGATGGGTTTGTGGAGGTGAAATTCAAACCGCTGGCCGGCAAGCAGGACCAGGCCGGCGGGCTGATCTGGCGGTGCCAGGATGCCGACAACTACTACATTGCCCGCGCCAATGCGCTGGAAGACAACGTGACCATTTACCACACCGTCAAAGCCAAACGCGTGGCCTTCCAGAACGCGAATACCAAAGTCGCCGCGGGCGTCTGGCACACCCTGCGGGTGGATTTCCGCGGCAGCCTATTCACCGTCACCTTTGACCGCCAGAAAGTCATTGAGGCGCGCGACGACAGCTTTGCGGGGGCCGGCAGGGTGGGGGTGTGGACCAAAGCGGACAGTGTAACGCTGTTCGACGACTTCAGTTTTGGAGGGAAGTAGGGGCTCGTGCAAAAATAAATTCCGAGATCTGATTGCTCGGGTCGAGCATGGAGCGTCAGAGCGTGGAGTCCCGATGGCCATCGGGACTTCGACGCCGCTACGCTCCACGCTCTGGACGCCAGGCGAAGGCAGTTTGTTAGAATTACGCCCAAAGCACCGAAACTGTTTTTGCGCGGGCGCTAAGCTTAATCCTTCCGCCCCGGTTTTGCCGCCCGGAATGGTTCGGTCCGCCGGCCGGCTGGGCCGCGGGCGGGCGGGGCTGAAATACTGCGTGCCAAACCGCGGTGATTGCGCTATTGTTGAGGGGTGACCAGCCTGCGTGCCTTCCGGAATCTTGCCCTCATCGGCTTCATGGGCAGCGGCAAGTCCTGCGCCGGGAGATTGGCGGCGGATGTCCTGCGCTTCACTTTCCTGGACACGGACCGTGTGATCGAGGCGCGTGCCGGGGCAGCGATCAGCGAGATTTTTGCGCGCCAGGGGGAGCCGGCTTTTCGTGAATGGGAACAGCGGATCGTGGAAGAGCTGACGCGGCGAAGCAAGACGGTCATCGCCACGGGGGGCGGTTTGCCTGTCAACGAAGCCAACCTCCAGAGTCTCAAGACGCATGCGCTGGTGGTTTGTCTTTGGGCCTCGCCGGAAACCATTTGGGAGCGCGTCCGCCAGCATGACCACCGGCCGCTGTTGAACGAACCCGAGCCGCTGGAAAGAATCCGCGACCTGCTGGCGGTTCGTGAGCCCCATTATCGGCAGGCCGACGTGCTGGTGAATACGGAGCGGCGCTCGGTGAGGGAAGTGGCCCTCCAGGTGGTGCATCAATTTCACTTGGCGCAAGCGGCCCAGCCATGAAAGCGGCCATCCGGCAGCGGGCGCAGGAATTGGGCTTTGCGGCTTGTCATTTTACCACGGCGGCGCCGCCCGCCTCCGCCTGGCATTTCCAGCAATGGCTGGCCCAAGGGCGCCACGGCCAAATGGCTTACCTGGAGCGCCAGGCGCGCCAACGGCTCGACCCGCAGCAAGTCCTTGCCAGCGCCCGCAGCATCATCACTCTCGGAGTCAGCTACGCGGAGCAGGACCTTGCCCATTGGCAGGGCGCCTCGGGACGTGCTCGCGAATTATCGAACTTGCCGATGGCCAACCGGAATCACCCTGGCTCGCCCATGCAGAAGAACTGGCCGTCGGCCATGGGCAATGGGCAACGCGGGGCGGTGGCCCGGTATGCCCGTTATGCGGATTATCATGAGATCCTCGGCCAAGGTCTGAAGCTGCTGGCTGAGTTCGTTAATCAACTCGGCGGCCCAGGCACTCGTTCCTTGGGCTGCGTGGACACCGGGCCGCTGCTGGAACGCGACCTGGCCCAGCGGGCCGGGCTGGGGTTCATCGGCAAACACACCAATCTCATCAGCCGCCGGCTGGGGAACTGGATTTTCCTGGCCGAGGTCATTACCACGCTGGAGCTGGGACCAGACGCGCCGGAGCAGAACCATTGCGGGTCGTGCCGACGCTGCCTGGCCGCCTGTCCGACGGGAGCCCTGCTCGCTCCCTTCCAGCTCGATGCCCGCCGCTGCATCTCCTACCTGACCATTGAACTCAAGGGCCCCATTCCCGTCGAACTCCGGCCGGCGCTCGGCCACCGCATCTACGGTTGCGACGACTGCCTGGCCGTGTGTCCGTGGAACCGGTTTGCCTGCCAAGGCGAACTCCTGAAAGCCCGCGCGCGCCCGGACCTGGCGACGCCGGACCTGCTGGAGTTGCTGGCCCTGGACGAGGCCGGCTTCCAGCGGCGGTTCGCCGGCACGCCACTGCTGCGGCCCAGGCGCCGCGGCCTGCTGCGCAATGTGTGCGTTGCCCTGGGCAACACGGCCGACCAAACCGCCCTGCCGGCCTTGCAGCAAGCCGCCGCCGACCCGGAACCCTTGATCGCGGAGCACGCCCGCTGGGCGGGCGAGCAGGTCCGGGCGCGAAACCGCAGAGTAATTGAGCGGGGGGCCGACCTGAAATGCGCAGGCTGAACTATAGGCTCCAACCGGCGCGGTATTCGCGGCGGATGAACTTGTTGGCGTCGTCCAGGTTGGTGATCTTGAGGCTGGGCGAATCCCAGAGCAGCCTGTAAAGGGTCAGTTCTTCCCGGAGTTGGACGCGCAGGGCCACGTTGCCCAGGAGCACCGACTCGGCCAGGGGACCGGCCCAATCGAAATTCGACCCGGCCGGTTTGCCGCCTTTGGCGGCGGCGAGCCACTCCTGATAGTGGGCGTCGGAGCGCGGGATGCTCCGCGGCAGCCCCCGCACCTGGCTGGCGCAGGACTCCGGGTAGAGTTGGTCGTTTAGAATGAACCCCTTTTCGCCGACCAGCAGACGGCCGTTGTCGCCCATCCGGACTCCCTCCGGCAGGTCCTCGGGGCGCGGCGGACGCAGCCCGCCGTCGTACCAGACCAATTTGCACGGCGGCATCTCGACCGCGCCGGCGGCGGCGCCGCTGAGGCCCCGGATATGGTAATTGTTCGCCTGGGGCGTGGCCGGGCGGGCCGGGAACTGATAGCTGACCATCGAGCCCAGGGGGAAAGTTTCCTCGTTGACGCGCGTGGAAGAGGCCTGGACGCTGAGCGGGGCGCCGAGCTTGAGGGCGCGGAAGACCGGGTCCATGGAATGGCAGCCGATGTCGCCCAGGGCGCCAGTGCCGAAGTCCCACCAGCCGCGCCATTTGAAGGGCAGATAGGCCGGGTGGTACGGCCGCAGCGGCGCCGGTCCAAGCCATAAATCCCAATCCAGCGTGGCCGGCGCCGGCGGGGTATCCTTGGGGCGCGTCACCCCCTGCGGCCAATACTCGTTAAACAGCCCATTGGAGGGGCGGTCGGTCCAGATATGGGCTTCATGCACCGGGCCGATAGCCCCGGCCCAGACGTGTTCACAGAGCCGGCGGGTTTGCTCGGAGGCCTGGCCCTGGTTGCCCATCTGCGTGGCCACTTTCGCGGCGCGGGCGGCCTCCGCCAGTTGCCGCGCTTCCCAGACCGAGTGGGTCAGCGGCTTCTCGCAATAGACATGTTTGCCCCGCTTGATGGCTTCCATCGAGGCGAAGGCATGGTGATGATCGGGCGTGCCGACCACCACCCCGTCGATCTCCTTCATTTGGTCCAGCATCCGCCGATAATCCGTGAATGGCTTCGCCTGCGGATACCGTTTAAAGGTGCCCGCGGCGTAGTGCTGGTCCACGTCGCACAGCGCGACGATATTCTCGCTTTGCATCTGGGCGAGGTCACCGCCCCCCTGCCCGCCGACGCCGATGCCGGCCAGGTTAAGCTTCTCGCTGGGCGGGGTTGCGCCGCGCAGGCCCAGCACGGCGCCGGGCACGAACAGGAACGTGCTCGTGGACAAGGCCGTGCCGCGCAGGAATTGGCGGCGGGTGAGTTTGCTCTCGCTCAATTTGGTTTTCATAGCTAAATGGGACTTCGATCCGGCTGCGGTGCGGTCAATAAACGATACCGGGGCCAACCTAATGACGAAAACGCGCCCGACTGAATTCGATGAAGTTTCCGGCACTGAGGCCCTGTCGCAAGCCCTTTGCCTCAATTGGCCGGGCAAGGTGAGAAAGTCTTTCCGGGCGGGAATTCAACGGCAATAAACGCAAAGCGCGCGCGGCGTGATCCGCAAACCACCCCCATGCGGAGATGCGCCCGGCAGCGGACTACGGACCTCAGGCCGCGGACTTCTACTACCGCCAACGGCCGCCGAACCAGATATAGCCTCGGCCGTGCCTGGCCCAATGCCCCCCCCATCCAAACCGCGCCGGGATGAGGCCGCGGCACCCAGCAACCCCCGGCCCAGACCCAGATGCCGCCGCGCCAGGCCCAATAACCCGGTGTCCAATAATAACCCGGTCCCGGGGCCAGGGGCACCACCTCCAACTGCGGCGCCGGCGGCGTCTGCTCCACGAAGACCGGGGCCGGAGACACGGGTTGCGGCGGCGGAATTGGCTGGGCGGGGGCGACCGGCTGGGCCGGAAGCGTGGGCTGGGCCGGAAGCGTGGGCTGCGCGCTGGCCGGCGCTGGCGTCGGCGCAACGGCCGGCGGTGAAGCGGCATCGGCTGGCGAGGCGTAGAGCTTCTGATTGTAGGTGTATTGAGTGCCGGGGGCGGTGGGCGGATTGCTGACGGCGGGTGCCCGTCGGGCCCGCAAGCGCATGTCGTGCGTCAGCATCGCCGTCACCACCGGGGAGGGGACCCCGGCATCCTTGAGGGCAAGAATGTCTTTGACACTAAGGCGGTAGAGCGATGGCGAATTCAGGACGTAAGCCATGACGACGTCATCCCCCATGCCGGACTGGGCCAGTTTAACCACCTCGGCCACGTTGGGCGGGAACCTGGCCGGCGCCGGCGCGGCGGGCGCGGCAGCCGCCGGCGCGGCGGGCGCGGCAGCCGCCGGCGCCGCCGGCGTGGAGGATTCAGTCGAAGAGGGTGTTTGGGCATAGCCCGCCAGCAGCGGCAGAGCGGCCGCGGCAACCGAGCCGAGCCATTTGAGGCTTTTCGCTTTCATAAATCGTGATATTGGCAACTAAACTGCAAGCAGTGCAGTTTGGCAATTTGACTATGCCGGATTTCCTTTATTCAACCCGGTCAAGCAGGAAGCCAGCCCGCAAGCTCTGCCGGGCGCAGGCGGGCAGTAGCACGGCAGCGGCAGCCTTCCCTGGCTGCCAGTCCACGCGGCCTCCTGCCGCCGGTTCGAACCCGAACCCTGGCAACCCTCCGGCTTGAAGCCGACACAGCTACGCCGCTGCCACCTTGCGGGTGGAGCTCCTACGAATCAGCAAATCCGGGGCAACTGTTCGCCGCTGGACATGTCGAGGATGCGCAGGGCGCCGAGGGTGCTGCGGAGCAGCACCTTGGGGGAACGCTGGTCGGTGACCTGGCCAATGCGGCAGGCCCCGGCGCTGCCGGGGTGCGCGCGCAGGATGGCCAGCGCGCGCTCGGCCTCGCCCTCGGGCAGAAACGCGGCGAAGCGCCCCTCGCAGGCCACCTGCAGCGCGTCCAGTCCCAGGATTTCGCAGGCGGCTCGCACGTCCGCGCGGACCGGGATGAGCTTCTCCTCGACCAGCGCCGCCAGGTTGGCGGCCTCGGCGATCTCGTTGAGCACGCTGGTCAGGCCGCCGCGCGTCAGGTCGCGCAGGCAATGAATCTCCAGGCCGGCGCCCAGCATTTGCAGCACCACCTCGGCCAGCGGCGCGGAATCACTTTCGATGGCGCTTTCGAATTCCAGTCCCTCGCGCACAGCCATGACCGCCATGCCGTGCCGGCCGAGGTCGCCGTTGACCAGGATGGCGTCGCCCGGCCGCACGCTCTGCGGGGCGATGAGCAGCGAGTGCTCGACCCGGCCCACGCCGGCGGTGTTGAGGAACAGGTTGTCCCCTTTGCCCTTGTCCACGACCTTGGTGTCGCCGGTGATGATTTGGACGCCGGCGGCCTGGGCGGCCTGCTGCATGGAGAGCACGATCTTCCACAACGTCGCCATCGGCAGCCCTTCTTCGATGATGAAGGCCGCGCTGAGATAGAGCGGCCGGGCGCCGGCCATCGCGAGATCGTTGACCGTGCCATGCACGGCCAGGGAGCCGAGATTGCCGCCGGGAAAGAACAGCGGCCGCACGACGTAGGAGTCAGTGGTGAACGCCAGGCGCTGGCCCGCCACTTCAAAGACGCTCGCGTCGTGCCGCGCCTCGAGCAGCTTATTGCGGAAGGCCGGCAGGAACATGCTGCCGATCAGTTGGTGCATCAGCTTGCCCCCGCCGCCATGGGCCAGCAGGACCCGCGGGTAGTTCTGGAGCGGGAACGGGCAAGCGGGGGTGAAGTCAAGTGGGGGTTCCATGCCAGGAAGTCCGAGGACGCAAATCAGCTCTCGGGCAAAGCGGAGCCTGTTCGGCCTCCGGATTTCGGATTCTTGCTCACGCGGCGGCCTGGCTGGGTTCCCGCCGGTAGCGGTGGTAGGCGGCGCAGGCCCCTTCCGAGGACACCATGGTTGCGCCCAGCGGGTGCTCGGGGGTGCAGCGCCTGCCAAAGACGGGGCACTGGTGCGGCTTGAGTTTCCCCTGCAAGACCAGCCCGCTCAGACACTCGGAAGATTCCTCGACCCGGAGCGCGGCCACGGCGAACTTCCGCTCCGCGTCGAACGCCGCGTAAGCCTCGCTCAGGCCCAGGCCGCTGTCCGGAATTTCCCCTATGCCGCGCCATTTGCGCGGGACGACCCGGAAGACTTCGCGCAGGAGCTGCTGCGCCGGGCGATTGCCTTCTTTGCGGACCGAGCGGCGGTATTGGTTTTCGACCTCGGCCCGGCCGCTCTCCAACTGCTGCAAGCACATGAGCACGCCCTGCAAGATGTCCAGCGGCTCGAACCCGGTCACCACAATGGGCACGCGGTACTTGGCCGCAATCGGCACGTATTGCTCGTAACCCATGACCGTGCAGACGTGGCCGGCGGCCAGGAAGGCCTGCACCCGGCAACCCGGCGCCCGCAAGAGCGCCTCCAGGGCCGGCGGCACCAGCACGTGCGCGCTGAGCAGGGAGAAATTCCGCAGGCCCTTTTGGGCGGCCTGATAGACCGCCATGGCGGTCGCCGGGGCGGTCGTCTCAAACCCGACGCCGAAAAACACCACTTCCCGCGCGGGATGTCGCTCGGCCAGTCGCACGGCGTCCAGGGGCGAATAGGCGAGGCGCACGTCGCCCCCGGCGGCCTTGACGGCCAGCAGGTCGGCCGCGCTCCCAGGCACGCGCAGCATGTCGCCGAACGAGCAGAAAATCACGCCGCGGCGGGCGGCGATTTCGAGCGCCTGGTCAATCAACTCGACCGGGGTGACGCAAACCGGGCAACCCGGGCCGTGAATGAGGGTGACTTCCTTTGGCAGCAGTTGGTCAAGGCCGAACTTGACGATCGCGTGGGTCTGGCCGCCGCAGACCTCCATGAGCGTCCAGGGCCGCGTGGTGATGCGGGCAATCTCGCGCGCGTATTGCTGCGCCGCCTCGGCGTCCCGGTATTCGTCGAGGTATTTCACGACGCGCCTCCGCCTGGACTGGAACCCCACGGCCCTGAAACCGCCGCCGGCCCCGCCGCCTCCAACTGGCTCAAATCCTCCATCTGTCGCAGATACTCGAAGACCTGGTTGGCCTCTGCCTCATCCAGGCGGCTGATGGCAAAGCCGACGTGGACGATGACATAGTCGCCGACCTGGGCCTCGGGGACATAAGCGAGACTGGCATCTTTCTGAACCCCGCCAAAATCGACCTTGCCCATGCGCAGCAGCGCGTCTTCGCCGCTGATGCTGGTGATCCTTCCTGGAATAGCCAAACACATCGGCCCAAGCCTACACTCTCCGGCCCCGGCGAGCAACCCGGCCCACACGCCCAAGACCACACCCAAGGCGCCGCTTGGGGCGCCGCGCCATACGCGAAATACGCGGAAGGAGAAGCCTTTTCCCAGTGATGGTTTCTCCTTGCGCTCCGCCGAGCGGTTTGCAGACTCTCAATCCATGACACCCTTGGATCGCCGGAGTTTTCTCAAAGGAGCCGCCGCCGGCGCTTTGGCCCTCGGTTGCTCGCCCCGCGCGTGGTCGGCGCCAGAGGACAAATTGGACCCCATTCGGGCCGAGGTCCAAAGACGGCACGCCGAGGCCGTGCGGCGGCTGCAGCAATGGATACATCAGCCCTCGATCGCCGCGGAGAATCGCGGTGTGTCCGATGGCTGCGACCTGACTCTGCAACTGCTGCGGGAGGCCGGCTTTGAGCGCGCCACGCGCCTGCCAACGGACGGGCAGCCCGGCATCCTGGCCACTTTGGATGCCGGCGCGCCGCACACTGTGGGACTCTATTTCATGTATGACGTCAAGCAGGTGGACCCAGGGGAATGGTCATCGCCGCCCTGGGCAGCGGCCCTGCTCGACAAGCCGGGTCTGGGCAAGGTGCTCATCGGCCGCGGCGCGGTCAACCAAAAGGGTCCGCAGGCCGCTGTGCTCGCCGCGCTGCACGCCATCCGCGGGGCGGGCCGCCGGCTCCCCGTGAACCTGGTGTTGGTGGCGGAAGGCGAGGAGGAGATCGGTTCCCCCCATTTTTCACAAATCGTGCGCCAGCCCGCAGTCCAAGCCGCCTTATCACGGTGCACCGGCATCTTTATGCCCTCGGCCAGCCAGGGCATCGACGGGACCGTCTCCATCACCCTGGGCGCCAAAGGGGTCATTGAGGTGGAACTCACTGCCAGCGGCGAGCGGTGGGGGCGCGGCCCGCGCCAGGATATCCACTCCTCTAACAAGGCGCGAGTTGACAGCCCGGCCTGGCACCTGGTGCAGGCACTGGCCAGCCTCGTCTCCGCCGACGGAAACGAACCGGCCATCGAAGGATTCGCTGACCAGGCGCGCCCGCTGAGCGCGGTCGAGAAAGCGATGGTCGCCGAGGGAGCTCGCCGCATGGACGAAGGGCAAGCTAAAAAACTCCTCGGCGTGGACCGTTGGGTGTACGACGCCACTTGGGGCGAAGCCCTGGAGCGGCTGGTTTCGCGGCCGACGGTGAACATCGAGGGGCTGGTCGGCGGCTACACGGGTCCGGGCGGCAAGACTATCCTTCCCCACCAGGCCGTGGCAAAGCTGGATTTGCGCCTGGTGCCGGCGATGACGGCCGCAGAGGCGCTGGCGGCTTTGAAGGCGCACCTGGCCAAGCGCGGTTACGGCGATATCGAAGTCCGAATGACCGGCGGTTACGATCCCACTTCCACGCCGGCTGACGCTGCGCTTATCCGCGCCCAACTTTCGGTCTATCGGCGCCACGGGATTGACCCTCTGCTCTGGCCGCGCGGGGCCGGTTCCTGGCCCGGCTGCGTGTTCACCGGCCCGCCTCTTCACTTGCCGGCCGGCCATTTCGGCCTCGGCCATGGCAGCGGCGCGCACGCCCCGGATGAATACTACCTGATCGAGTCTGCCAATCCGAAGCTCGAGGGCCTGGACGGCGCAGTCCTCTCGTTCGTCGAATACCTGTTCGAGCTGGGGTAATTAGGCTGCCGGTCAAGGGTCTTCAGACAAACCGGACTCGGCAGGCCGAAGTGACTAGAGTTCTTGACCGGCAAGACTCGTTGTAATCAGGTCAAGTTTCGCTGCGATTGCAATCCCGATTCGGAATCGGGACTTTTAGGTGAATTGAGCATTGAGGATTGAAAAACGATCGTTGGTTATTGAAGAATGCCCGCGGATGACGCCGAATGGACTTTCGGACTGCGGACTCAATGACCAATAAGCAATACTCAATGCTCAATACTCAATGAATCCCGATTCCGAATCCCGATTCCGAATCGGGATTCCAGAGGTGGTCTGAGGCGCAGCCTCGCTAATGATTGTTGTCTGGCTCCAGGGCTCGGATAACCCATCACTAAGCACCAGTCACTTGCGACCTGCAGGCAGGGAAACTGCTGCGCAGCGCCCCAATTGACCCCAAAGGCTCTTACTGGCTGGCAGGGGCGGGGCGGTCAATGAGCAGGACCGGTGGCGCCATCTTGGTGTCTCCCCGCAGGTGGATGCGCACACGGCCGTTCGTGCTCGTAAGCAGAGTCTTGGCGCCGTCGAGCGAGACCCTTGCAACTTGCTGGCCAACCGAGGGAACTTCCACTTCCGCTTCACCAGTGTCAGCCGCGGCCCACAGGACCCAAACGCGGCCGGCCTGGGCGTTGGTATGGTCAAGATGACGGAAGACGACTGGGTTGCCGCTGGAGACCTGCACTTGTTGGTCGGCGCGCTGCATGGGGAAGGGGTCGGGCAAAGCGTGAACATAGGCACGGACGGCGGCCTGTTCCGGCTTCGAGGCATCCATGACCACGACTTTCCGGATGCCGGCGGCAAAGGCACGGGTGCAGAATTGCACGCGCCAGGCCGCCCGCCGCTCCTGGGAAAGAATGCCAAAGAAATCAAAGTTCCCCTCGGTGTGCCAGTATTCCTGTTTCCGCCGGTAAGCAAAACCGGCCGCGCGGTCTTCCCATTGCTCAAACACGCGGCGAATCTCGCCAAACACAACTTCAATGGTGCGGTCTTTGCCGGTGAAGGCCGAATCCAGCCCCTCATACAGGTGGAAGGTGACCACATCCAGTGCGGGGCCAATCGAATAGGGTGTGGCGCGCCGGCGGAAGTCGGGTGAACCGCGCAGCGCGCCGGCATCCAGGGCCGCTTCAATCCAGGCCGGCGCCTTGCCTCCACCCATGACCGACGGCCCCAGAATCACCGCCTGCGCATCCGCCTGCCGGATGGCGGCGGCGGCTTTCGTGACGAACTCGGCATAGTCTGCCGCCTGGTCCTTCCAATGGGTCAGGTAGCCGTCCGGCTCGTTGTCCAACTCCCAGGCCCTGACGCCATATCGTTGCTGCCAGCCTTCCCGCCTCGCCAGTGCCCCGCCCGGGGCATACCGGGCCGCGAGTTTCCCGGCGAAGGCGGCGGCGCCCTCCATGTCAGCAGGGGCGGATTTGCCCTTCTCGCGACGGCCGGCCCAGGCGGGCGGGCCGCCGGCATTGCCGCCGATGACCGGCGCCTGCAGCAGCACGTTCAACTTTCGCTGTTGCGCGGCAACGATGAACCCGTCCAGCGCCCGCCACGCCGACGGAACCCCTTTGGCCAGGTCAACCGGGCCATCTGGTTCCAGCGCCCGCCAGTACACTGGCATGAAGGTCCAGCGAAGGCCCATCGCAGCTTCTATGTCCAAATCAGCCGTTTTCGCTCTGCCACCCAGCGCTCCGCCTTTGCCGTCCCAACTGCCGGTGTGGCCAAGGTAGGGCGAGGCGAAACCGTCGAGCGCGCCCCCCAGCGATTGGCCCGGGGCCGGCGGTTCGATCGGGCTGGCCGCCGGCGGGTAGCTCTTGGGCACGCGGTTGAGGAAGATAAACCCCGCCGCCAAAAGTCCCAACAGGAGAAACAGCAGGCAGCCGCACCCCCACTTGACCGGCTTCCGACAGCCGCGGCGGCGGTTACGAGACTCACTCATTTCGACTCGCCTTCCACCAGTCCAGATTTGCTGCCCAAGCCGCTAAAAAGTCAAGCCTTGGCGTGAGCGGTTGGTGCGCCTCTGGGCGCGGCAGAGCGCCCTGACCAATGGGCTGGTTTGCGGTGGCTCAGACCGGCCGTAGCGGCTGAAGGTTAGCGTCCCTTCCAAAAGGAAGTTGGGCGGGCGGCGTGGCGGGTCACGCGCTGGTTCGGAGTCGCCAATGTGTAGAGCGAATAATCAAAGGGCTTTTGAAAGGGCGCGCCCCGCAGGGCCAGCCGGAGCCGATGTTGGACCATAATCGGGTATTTGAGGAGCTTCACCCAGGCGGGGGCCATCTGCCACTTGGCCCGCCGCTCCCGCAGGGCGTTGGGCTTGAGATTCATGTTTGCTCCCGTATCCGTGAACACCGAGGTGAACCGGGGCAGCACGGCGAAGCGGAGGCCGCGCCGGACCATCTCCCCGACCCAGAAACAATCCCCCACGTCCCGCCACTGGGTATCGAAGTAGAGGCCCGACCCCTCCGCCACGCGCCGCCGGACAAACAAGGCGCAACTCAGGACCGGGCAACACACCCACATTCGGCTCTTGCCCGGGACTAGCGAATAACGATGGCAGATGTAATCGCCCGCGGCATCGGTAACGATGGTGTCCGGCAGCACGGCATCCACCGACGGATGGGCGGCCAGGAAGTTGTGCACCGCCTGCAACGCCCCCGGCAGATACTGCTCGTCGCAGTTCAGGTAGGCCAGGATTTCGCCCCTGGACCGGCGAAACCCGCGGTTCATGGCGTCATACATCCCCTGGTCTTTTTCGATGAAAGCCCTGACTCGGGGGTCCTGGGGCAACCACTCCTGCGTCCCGTCATCCGAACAGGCATCCTGCACAATGTGCTCCACCCTGCCCCCCTGCTGATCGGCCACGGAGGCAATGCAAAGGCGCAACCACTGTGAGTCGCGGAAACTGGGAGTAATGATCGAGAATTGCATCAAGCATTAGCGAGGCCGCGCCCCGGACCGGCGAGGCCTGTCAGCCTGGCTCATTTGCGAGAGGTCTTCACAAGCCAGTAACTCTGGTTGTACCGATGCAAGCCGCGCTTATGCTTAGTCAGGCGGGTTCGGCAATCAAGTCGTAATCCGTGTGGCCGGTGACCCTGACCCGGGCGAATTCGCCCAGGGGCAGTTGGCCGCGGACATACACGCGCCCGTCAATGTCGGGGGCGTCGGCTTCGCCGCGGGCCAGGAGGTAACGGCCCTCCAGTGGGGCGGCGTGCTGGTCCGCGCCGCGAATCCGGCCGTGTTCCCACGAGCCAATCCGGGCCTGCTGGAGTTCTTTGGCGCTGGCCTCATTTTCCACCAGCACTTTGAGCGTGCGCCCCAGGAAGGACTCGGCCACCTCGACGGCCACCTCCTGTTGGACCGCCAGGGCCAGGTCCCGGCGGCGCCGTTTGACCTTCTCCGGCAGTTGGCCGGCCATCTTGTCGGCGCGCGTGCCTGCCTGCTGCGAGTAGGTGAACACGCCCAACCGCTCGAACCGCGTCGCCCGAATAAACTCGAGCAGCGCCTGGAAGTGTTGTTCCGTCTCGCCAGGGAAGCCGACGATCAACGTCGTGCGCAGGGCGATGCCCGGAAGGCCGGCCCGAATTCGGCGCAGGAGCTCTATGATATACTCCGGCGAGGTTTCGCGCCGCATCCGCTCCAGCATGTTCGCGTGGATATGCTGGATGGGGAGGTCGACATAGCGGGCGACCTTGGGGCAGCCGCCGATGGTTTGCACCAGGTCATCGGTCCAGTGCGCCGGGTGGGTGTAGAGCAGGCGAATCCAGAAATCGCCCGGCAACGCATTCAACTCGCGCAGCAAGCTGCAAATCGTGCTCGCGGCCGGCGGCAGCCCTTTGACCGCCGCCCCGAATTTGTCCGGGGCCGCCAGCGCGCGGCTGGGCTGGGGCCGGAGGTCCAAACCGTAGTAGGTCGAGTCCTGGGAAATCAGGTTCAGTTCCTTCACCCCGTCCGCCAGCAGGACCCTGGCTTCGGCTACGATGTCGGCCTGGGCACGGCTGCGGTGCCTACCGCGCAACCGGGGGATGAGGCAAAAACTGCAAGGGTGATTGCACCCCTCGGCAATCTTGAGATAAGCAAATTGGCGGGGCGTCAGCCGGAAACGCGGAGTGGCACAGTCCGGGATATACTGGGGGCGAAGACTGACCTCCATCCAAGGGCACGGGGAGGGCGGCAGCGAGGATGGAGGAGCCAAGATGGAGGAGCGAGGATGGAGGAGCGAGGATGGCCGCTCGGCCCTGGGAGAAAACCTTGAACCTTGAACTTGCCCCTGCTGACCCTTGCCCCCCGTCTCCTGCCTCCGGCCTCCCGCCTCCAGCCTCCCGCCTCCAGCCTCCAGCCTTCCCTCTCCTGCCCCCAGACTTGGCACTTCCGACTTCTGACTTCCGGCCTCTGACTTTGGCCTTCTCCTCCGGTCTGCCGTCTGGTGGCTCTTTCCCGCGCGCCTGGCCAGGGCTTGTCTGACGACCTCCGTAACCCGCGTGACCTGGTCAACACCCATGAACGCATCCACCTCGGGCAGGAGCCTGGGCAATTCCTCGCGAAAACCCTGCGGCAGGCAGCCCGCCACAATCAGGCCCTGGCCCCGGTTACGCGCCTGTCGCACCGCGGCGCACTCGAGAATCGTCTCCACGCTCTCCTCCTGCGCCGAATCAATGAACGAGCAGGTGTTGATGATCACCACGTCGGCCTGCGCGGCATCGCTGGTGATTTCCATGCCGTCCAGCAGCAGCCTGCCGAGCATGATCTCGGCGTCCACCAGGTTCTTGGCGCACCCGAGCGAAATCAGCCCGACCCGCACCGGCCGCTCTGTGACTCTCTCTTTCATAACGGCCCACTAAGCCCAGTAGTGGTAATTCAGGTCCGGGAACAGATTGTCGCGCCCTTCGATTTGGGCGAGCCAGGGTTCGTCAAGCCGGTCCTTGGCCAGTTGGTCGTAGAGGGCGGAGAAGCGCAGCAAATGGTCTGTTGCTCGTTTGCGGGCGTAGTCGGGGCTGGTGCCGGTGCGGAGGATGAAGGGCCAGTCGCTGGCTTGCGCCAGGAGCAGTTCGCGGGCGGCCTGCCTGAGGGCGCGCGCCTGCAAGGCCTTTGGCTTCGGGAAACGCCGGGCCAGTTCCGTCATGCGCTCTTGGGCGATGTGCAGGTGCGGGTAAATCCATTGGTTTTTTTCGTTGAGCCAGACCCGCCAGAACCCGCCCTCGCCCCAGCTCGAGGCGGCGGGGGTGGCGACCTGGTTGGTGGGATAGCGGCGCAGGTAGTCCTCGGGCGTGATCAGCGTGAAGACTTGCTGGCCGCCGCAGGCCCGGCGCACGAAACAGTCCAGAAATTCCGGTCCTTCGTACCACCAGTGGCCGAACAACTCGGCGTCATATGGGGCGAGCACCAGGGGCGGCCGGTCCATGACTTGGGCCAGGCGCCGGATTTGCGCCAGGCGCGCCTCCAGGAAGTGAGCGGCGTGCCCGTCGGCGGCCCGGACGGCGGCCTCAGGCTCATAGGCCTCCTTGTGGGGCGAGGGGCCGGTGATGCGGTAGTACTTGAGGCCGGTGAAGCCGCGTTGGCCGGTTGCGGGCAGGTGCGGCTTCACGTAATCGAAATCGAGATCGAACCCGATGTCGCGGTAAAAATCCCGGTAGCGCGGGTCGCCCGGGTAGCCTTCCTGCCGGCTCCAGACCTGCTGGGCGGAATCAAAGTCGCGCCCGAAAGCCGCCACGCCGTTGGCAGTGAAGATGGGCGCGAACAGGGCGTAGCGCGGCCTGGGGCGGGCGTGCAGGAGGCCGTGGCTATCGGTGATGAACCAGCGCAGGTTGGCCTCTAGCAAGACCGCCTCCAGGCCCGGCACGTAGGCGCATTCCGGCAGCCAGATGCCGCGCGGGTCGCGCCCGAAACAACTTCGGTAGTGGTCGCAAGCCACGAGCACTTGCGCGCGGACCGAGGGGGGATGCCGGGCCAGCAAGGGAAGCACCGCGTGCGTGGCGGCGCTGGTGATGACCTCCAACCGCCCCCGGTCCTGAAAGGCGCCAAACGCGCCGACCAGGTCGCGCTGGCAGGCGAAGTAGAAGTCCCGCGTCCGGTGGAACCGCTCGAGATAGAACAGGGCCAGCTCATGCAACCGCCCCTCCCAGAGCGTCCGGTGGGTCTCCTTTTCCGCCAGTTCAATCAGCCCCTCCAGGTGCCGGACGTAGCGCTCCTGGAGCAGCGGATCGCGCAGCATCGCGCACAGCGTCGGCGTCAGTGTGAGCGTCAGCCGCGCCTTCAGGCCAGCCTGCTCCCAGGCCGCCAGCCGTTGCAGCACCGGCACATAGCTCTCGGTGATCGCCTCGAAAAGCCAGTTCTCCTCCAGGAACTTCGCGTATTCCGGATGCCGCACAAACGGCAGATGCGCGTGCAAAACCAGGGCCAGATACCCTCGCATAATCAGGCCACATTCTCGGCCGATGGCAGCTTGAGCGGCACGTCCGGCGGATGGTCGCCCACTTCCCCGCGATACTCCGTGCGGCGGCTGAACTGTAGCCCCGCCTGGCGCCAGTCATGGTGCGCCGAAGCCGCCGCTACCACCAGCTCGTAACTCCCATCCGGCAGGGCAAAACGATAACTGAAGCTCCCGTCCGGACGCAGCCGGATTGGCCGCCCCCCAATCGTAACCCGCGCATCCGGCTCGGTCGCCCCATAGACAACCAGCTCGGCATTGACGTCGAACCAGAACCTCCTCGGCGGTGCCGGCCCGCCCCCCGGACTGGTAATGCCCGGCCCGCCGCCCACCGGAAACGGCAGGCCCAATTCCGCCGCTGCCTGGGAGCCCATTTCCCGTGCGAGCTGATGTTGCACAAGTTCCTTGATCTCCGCCAGGCTGACGCCCTCCTCCCAAACCCGCTCCCGCCGGATGACTGGCCCCAGAGCCCCTGCTGACGCCGGGGTCCGGGCCTCAGCCGCCGGCGGCGGCCCCCTCAAGGCCCCTTCCACCGGCCGGGGCGCGGGGGCCGGCGGCCCGCCCGTCACAGGCCCAATGGTCGCAAGCTGCACCGTTTTCTCTTCGGCCAGGGTATCCGGCGGAGTGGCCGCGACATCAGAAATGCTAATCTTCACCCACTGGCCGCCAGGCCGATAATAGCCTAGCTCCGCCAGATACCTCGTGTCGGCGTGGGGCACCTGGACAAACCAATGCTGCGACTCGGGATAAACGTGGACCTCAGGGACTGCCGGGCCGGAGGGGACAGCCTCGTAAACGCGCAGGATGAGATGCTGGTCGGCGGCGAGCGCGTTGCAGCGGCGTTGCTCCTCGCGGCTCAGGTCCCAATGCGCATAAAGCCAGTGCGGCTCGCGCGCCGTCAGCAGCAAAGTCCCGGTGCCGTAAGCCTCGGGCAACTCGGCGGCTTCAGCTTCCAGATGCTCGGCCGGCGGCATCGGCCCCGGCACGTACTTCTCGCCCGGACCCGTGGCAGGCGCGGCTGAGCTCGGTTCGTCCCCTTCCAAAAGGATGGCTGGAAGTGCCAGACGTAGTTGGCCCGGCGCCCGCCCGGCCAAGGGCTGCTCTTCGGTTGGCCAGCGGGGGGCTTTGGTCCGGACCCTGGCCGCGTGGTCAGGAGACGGTGCTGGGACCGCCGCTGCTGCGGCCTTTCCGGGTCGCGACTTCTTCGTTTTCATACAAATACCGCACCTGTCACTAGGCCTCGGGGCTACTCGGAGGTCGGGAGACATTACGGCGGAGAGGAAGGTCGCGCAACCGCGAAAATTTGGCGCAAAGACCGCTTGCCAGCGCCCCCTGGCGGGTGTTAACTCAGGCCGGCGAAGACGAGCATGAACCGACCCGCATCCAACTCTTCTCCAGCGGCAGAAGGCGCGGCCGCCCTCATCTATGTCGTGGACGACGAGACCGTGCTGCTGGATATGGCTGCCGTGGTCTTGGAATCACTGGGCTACCGCGTCCGGACTTTTCGCACTGCGGAGGCGGCCCTGGCCGCGTTTGTCGACGCTCGCCCGCGCCCCAGCCTCATTATTACAGACTACTCCATGCTGGAAATGAGCGGCCTGGCTCTGATCGCAGAGTGCCGCCGCGCGGAGCCGCAGCAGAAAACCATCTTGGTCAGCGGCACGCACGAACAGGAGGTTTATTCTGATGCGCCCTGCAAGCCGGATCGTTTCCTGGCCAAACCCTATCGGGCGCAAGAACTGCTTGAGGCCGTCCAGGCCTTGTTGGGTCCGGCCGGGCGCCCTGGCTGATCCCTCAGGGCTGGCTGGTGATCCTGGACCACTCGACCTCCTGGGCCGCGGCGTAAATGGCAAAGACCTTCTCATTCTGAATCAACACCGCCCGCACCACGCTCGAATCGTCCGCCCGGCCCAGGTTCAGCACCGTGTCCGGAATGATCCCGACTTTCTTGTGGGCGTAAATGAGGGCGAACACCGCCTGGGCAAAAGCCACGTAGGGCAAATCCTTGTAAGCCCCTTCCGCCGTGTCTTCGACCGCATCGGCCAGAAACTCCAACTGGTCCACCAGGTGCGGAAACAACGGCTCATAAATCTGCGTGAATTCCAGTTTCCACTGTGGCAGATGCCGCAGCAGCTTCTCCACACTGGCTGGAGTAATTGAGGCCGCCCCACGATTTACAAATTCCACAATTTCCGCCATGCGCCCAATCTACCCCAAAGCCCGGACCCAGGAAAAGACAAATCTGCCTCCCCCCGGCCGCTGGGCGATCAGCCCCGGTTGCCCTTTGGCAATTGGCAATTGAAAATCGGCCCTGGCCCTCCCCTACCTTTTCAGCCGGTGAAACTCGAAGCGAGCCGGCCGGTTGCCCGTGCAATCCAATTGGGCCGTGTAAAAACCGCCGTCTTTCAGCAATTCGACGCCGGCCAGCGCCGGGCAGAGACGCACGTGGAAAGGGCGCCAGTGCCGGGCCTCCCGCAGGGCGGCGGACAACCGCCCGGCCGTGTGGCCCAGGAAACCCAGGGCGGGCATCCCGGCCAGCAACTGGCTCTGCCGCAGCACCAGTGGCGAATGCAAATGGCCCACAATCGTTTGCTCGATTTGCGGCAGCCGGCGCCGCACGGCTTCCTCCCGCCCTAGAAAGGGCAGGGCCGAGGGATCATGGCAAAAGAGCAGCACCCGCTGGCCCGGCTGCACGGCGGCAAAAGCCCGCCGGATCTCCTCCAGGTGCCCCGCCCGCAGTCGCTCCCATTCCGCCCGCTCCCCCGCCAGCGTGTCGGCCTCGAACACCGGCAGCGCCACCAGCGAAGAAGCCACTCCCATCAGGACGTAGTTGCCGATGACCACCTCCCAGAAAGGCAGCATCCCCAGCTCTTGGGTCGCCCGCCGCCAACTGGCCAGGCGCATACCCCCACGCCCCCCGACCAAACTCAGCTTGCCCAGTTCGTGGTCGCCGAAATTGGCCCGGAAGTTGGGGCCGAAGCGCTCCCGCAGCCGGGCCAGGCACTCCCGCACACTCTGGCAGGCCGCCTCGTCGCTCACGCCCACGAACCTCGAGTCGCACGAGTAATCGCCATTGGCCACGACGTAATCGAGCGGGCCGGCCTGCTGGAGAAAGGCCTCCAGCAGGTGGTTCTGCCGCAACGGGTCGCGCAGCCAGACGAACCGCCGGTGCAGCCGGAGCAGGTGGCGCAGCAGCGGGTTGCGCAGGTCGGCATACTCGTAGTCGTCGCCGCGCGCCTGTTCGGCCGCGCTGGCGTAATGAATGTCGCTCAAAATGCCGAGCGTGCACGTCTCAGCCACACACCCATGGTGCTGCATACGCCGCCGCCCCGTCAACCCGCGCCGCGCTCGGACAAAACTCGAAACCCCAGGGCCAATCTCCAACCGCCAACCACCCCACATAGAACGCAGCCTGGGGCGACACCAGAGCAAGTACAGTGGCCCTGGGAGGCGACCCCGTTCGCCGTTCGCTATTCGCTGTTCGCAGTGGACTGCGACCAGGCCTGCGGTGCCGGGGACTTCACGATTGCCGCCGCCCACCGCGTTGCCCGAGGCCTCGCTGCCCGAGCGCAGAGTACGTCACCGAACTTCTGGCCCACTCAGCCTCCTATAACCTCCTCCAGTGCCTGGAACAATGCCAGGGCATCCTCCAAATGCCGGCATTGGCCGCCCCGCCGCGCCAAGCCGAACCCGCTCCCATAAGCCGGGCCGTTGGCGACGCACGCGTCCGTCAGGCACTCAGTGATTTGTTTTCCGGCCAGTTCAATCACCCCGCGACGGTCGCCGTCCACTTCGTATTTCCAGCCCACCAGCCGCGCCTTGGGAAACCACCCGCGCAGCTCGGCGATAAGCTTCGGCGTCGGAACCAGTTCGGCCAGCAGCACCCCCTGCCGGCTCGACAGCTTGCCGGCCTTGATTCCCGTCAGTTCTCCCGTCGGCGACCGCCGCCAAATCCGGCCAAAGGCAAAATCGCTCACCGCGGCGGCATGAAAGACCGCATCCACGGGCGCTTGGGCCAGCGCGCGCAGCCGCGCGCCCAAACTGGCAGCCGTCGTGAAGGTCTCGACTCGCTGCGCCCGGCGCTCGCCGCGCCAGCCCGCCTGCTCGCCAATCAGCAACGTCACCTCATGCCCGCGCCCGGCCAGGAAATTGGCCAGTTCCGAACCCAGCCGGCCCGTCGAGAGATTCGTCAGCCGCCGCACCTCATCCAGCGGTTCGCTGCTCGGACCGGCCGTAACCACGCAACGCATGAGCTGAGCATAGCCGATCAAGAACAGGCAATCAAAGCCTCATGTCGGCATGGGCACAGCTCACTCTTTCGACCCCAGCTTGCTGCTCGCACGTGCGGGGGAAGGATGCATCCGATGCCTTCAGGCCGTCAGTCCTCACCAGGTATGTAAGGTGCCGGGCAAGCCGCCGCACTGCCTGGCCGAGCTTTCGAGGGCTCCCGACCAGTTTCCCAACGGCCCTCGCACGGAGCCTCAACCAGGAGGGCGGGGTGTAACTTCGGACCTCGGGCTCCCCTCGGGATTCGGACCTTGGTTTTCGGACTTCAAAGCTCTCGAGTGTGACAGGGAAGGTGAGACAGGGGGCCGTGAAGAGCGCCGTATTGTCTCATCTGTCACACCCTCCCGGCCTTTGCCGGGACGCACGTCTGTTTGTAACATATTCAACACCAGCAACTTGTGTTATTCGGGTCCATTCATAACACAATGGCACCGCCATTGCTTAAAGAAATACGGATTTTTGTTGTTATATCCAGGAGCAATTATGGCAAAGGTAATTGGCATTGATTTAGGCACAACCAACTCCTGCATGGCAGTGATGGAGGGTGGGGAGCCGGTGGTGCTGGAGAACTCTGAAGGACGACGGGTCACCCCGTCGGTCGTGGCTTTCACCAAGACCGCTGAGCGCCCGGTGGGCGATGCGGCAAAACGCCAGGCCGTCACCAACTCGCGGAACACTATCTATTCGATCAAGCGGTTCATGGGTCGGAAGTACTCCGAGGTGGAGGAAGAGCGCAAGCGCGTCCCCTACAAGGTCGTTTCCGGGCCCAATGGGGATGCCTGCGTGGAAGTGGAAGTGGAGGGCAAAACCAAGCAGTTCAGTCCGCCGGAGGTTTCGGCCATGATTCTGGCCAAGATGAAGGCCGACGCCGAGATGCGCCTGGGTGAAAAGATTACCCAGGCGGTGATCACGGTGCCGGCCTATTTCAACGACTCCCAACGCCAGGCCACCAAAGACGCCGGGCGGATCGCGGGCCTGGAAGTGCTGCGCATTATCAACGAGCCCACCGCCGCCTCCCTGGCTTACGGACTGGACAAGAAAAAGGATGAGCAGATCGCGGTCTACGACTTGGGCGGCGGCACGTTTGATATTTCCGTGCTCGAGATTGGGGACGGGGTCTTCGAAGTCAAGGCCACCAACGGAGATACCCATCTGGGCGGCGATGATTGGGATGGCCGGCTCATGGATTGGATTGTCGAGGAATTCAAACGCGACAACGGCATGGACCTGCGCAAGCAGCCCGACGCCTTGCAGCGCATCAAGGAGGAGGCCGAAAAGGCGAAGATCGCTTTGTCCAGCTCCCAGGTCTATGAAATCAATCTGCCCTTCATCACGGCCGACGCCAGCGGACCCAAACACATCAGCCTGAAGCTCACCCGGTCGAAGATGGAGCAGTTGTGCGACGACTTGTTCGAGCGCACCATCACCCCGGTCAAGAACTGCCTGCGCGACGCGGCCGTCACGGCGGACAAGATTGATGAACTGGTGCTGGTCGGCGGCATGACGCGCATGCCCAAGGTGGTGGACACGGCCCGGGGCCTGGTCAACAAACCCCCGCACCAGGGCGTGAACCCGGACGAGGTGGTGGCCGTCGGGGCGGCCATCCAGGCCGGCGTGCTCAAGGGCGAAGTCAAAGACGTGTTGCTGCTGGACGTCACCCCGCTCTCCCTGGGCATCGAAACCCTGGGCGGCGTCTTCACCAGGCTCATCGAGCGGAACACTACCATCCCAACCCGCAAATCGGAAATCTTTTCCACCGCCTCCGACAACCAGCCCGGCGTCGAGGTTCACGTCCTGCAAGGCGAACGCCAGTTGGCCCGCGACAACAAGACCATTGGCAAGTTCCATTTGACCGATATCCCGCCGGCCCCGCGCGGCGTGCCCCAGATTGAAGTCACCTTCGATATCGACGCCAACGGCATCCTGCACGTCAGCGCCAAAGACCTCGGCACCGGCAAGGAGCAGAAGATCACCATCACCGCCAGCAGCGGCCTGAGCAAGGACGAGATCGAGAACATGCGCAAGGATGCCGAAGCCCACGCCGAAGAAGACCGTCAGCGGCGCGAAGAGATCGAAACCCGCAACGAAGCCGACAACGCCGTCTATCGCTCCGAAAAGTTCCTCAAGGACAACACCGACAAAATCTCCGGCGCGGAAAAAAGCAAGATGGAAGCGGCCATCAGCGAGGTCAAAGACGCTCTCAAGGGCAGCGACGCCTCGGCCATCCGCCCGGCCAGCGAAAAGCTCAACGAGGCCTGGCAGGCAGTCTCGGCCGAGCTCTACAAAGCGGCCGGCGAAAAGGCCCGGGCCGCTCACGCCCAGGGCCAGCCTGGCGGCGGCGGCGAACCCGCCGGCGAGGCCAAGGACGCCGCCAAGAAGGACGAAGGGCCGATTATCGACGCGGAAGTGGTGGACGAGAAGAAGTAATCCAAGCGTTGAAACGTTGAAACGTTAAAAACGGTTGCGAAGTTTAAATGGGCGTATTTTACGTAGATTGCAGGGTTGAGAACCACAAAGACCCCAAAAAGGTTGCGGTGGTGCCGAAGCTCCTTGTGGACACGGGCAGCGAGTTCACCTGGGTAGCGGCGGAGGCCCTTGAGCGCATCGGCGTTAAGCCCGTCAAGAAAGACCTCCCGATCCAGATGGCGAACGGGCAGATTGTCACCCGCACCGTTGGCTATGCCATCCTGCGAGTGGATAAGTACGAGACGATTGACGAGGTCGTCTTCGCCCAGAAAGGCGATCTGACGTTGCTCGGTTCGCGCGCACTCGAGGGCATGAACGTGCACCTGGACGCGCGCCGCAAACGACTGGTTGCCGCCGGACCGGTGGTCGCGGCTCCAACAGGTTCCTCCCGGACTGTAGCTTTGTTGAACGCCCCGGCCGTCGTGTTTGACCCCCGGCCGAGGGCCTATGGGCGCCCCTTTTTCGGCCTGGCGGAGGCGGACAGGCCGCGACGTTCTTTGACCAGATTTGAAGCCGCGGCCGGGCGGAATTTCTCCGGCGGCGGCTTGAAAGCCTAAGAGAAAGCGTCCCGCAGCGAGTGCGGCGGGATTTTGATTCAAGGCACCATCAAAAAACCAAAGACAAACGAAAAACTATGGCACTAAACGTTAAACCCCTCGGCGACCGTGTCCTCGTGGAACCGGTCGAAGAGAAGGAAGTCAAAAAAGGCGGAATCATTATCCCTGACACCGCCAAGGAAAAACCGATGGAAAGCATCATCGTAGCGGTCGGCACGGGCAAGACCGATGACGACGGGAAGAAGATTCCCTTCGAAGTCAAGAAAGGCGACCGCGTGCTCGTGAGCAAGTACGGCGGGACGGAAATCAAGCTCGACGGCAAGGAATACAAGATTCTCAACTCCGACGACCTCCTGGCCATTCTCGAATAACTATCAATTCTCAACCATAAACCAGCAACTCTTACTATGGCAGCAAAACAACTGATCTTCGACGAGGCGGCTCGTCAAGCCCTGCTCAAGGGTATTTCCAAACTCGCCAAGGCCGTCACCGCAACACTGGGGCCCAAGGGCCGCAACGTCGTGCTCGACAAGAAATTCGGTTCGCCCACCGTCACCAAGGACGGCGTCACCGTGGCCAAGGAAATCGAGCTGGAGGACCCCTATGAAAACATGGGCGCCCAAATGGTGCGCGAGGTCGCCAGCAAGACCAGCGATGCCGCCGGCGATGGCACCACTACCGCCACCGTCCTGGCGGAGGCCATCTTCCGCGGCGGCCTCAAGTACGTCACCTCCGGCGCCAACCCCATCGGCATCCAGCGCGGCATCGCCAAAGCCGTCGCCGCCGCCGTCGAGCACCTCGACAAGCTCGCCAAGAAGGTCAAGGACAAAGAAGAAATCAAGCAGGTCGCCACCGTTTCCGCCAACTGGGACACCACCATCGGCGAGATCATTGCCGACGCCATGGACAAGGTCGGCAAGGACGGCACCATCACCGTCGAAGAGGCCAAGTCCATCGAAACCTCGCTCGAGGTGGTCGAAGGCATGCAGTTCGACAAGGGCTACCTGTCCCCTTATTTCGTGACCAATGCCGAGACCATGGAATGCCGGCTGGAGGACGCTTACGTCCTCAATTACGAGAAGAAGATCAGCAGCCTCAAGGACCTCCTGCCCCTGCTCGAGAAAGTCGCCAAAGTCTCCAAACCCCTCTTGGTCATCGCCGAGGACCTTGAAGGCGAAGCCCTGGCCACCCTCGTCGTCAACAAGCTGCGCGGCACCCTGAGCGTCTGCGCCGTCAAGGCCCCTGGCTTCGGCGACCGCCGCAAGGCCATGTGCGAAGACATCGCCATCCTCACCGGCGGCAAATTCATCAGCGAAGACCTCGGCATCAAGCTCGAGAGCCTCAGCCTCGAAGACCTCGGCCGCGCCAAGAGCGTCACCGTCGACAAGGAAAACACCACCATCGTCGAAGGCGGCGGCAAGAGCTCCGAAATCCAGGGCCGCGTCAACCAAATCCGCCGCCAGATCGAGGAGACCACCTCAGATTATGACCGCGAGAAACTCCAGGAGCGCCTCGCCAAGCTCGCCGGCGGCGTGGCCGTCATCAACGTCGGCGCCGCCACCGAAACCGAGATGAAGGAGAAGAAGGCCCGCGTCGAAGACGCCCTCCACGCCACCCGCGCTGCCGTCGAGGAAGGCATCGTCCCGGGCGGCGGCGTCGTCTTGCTCCGCTGCCTCTCGGCCATTGACAGCGTCAAGCCCGACGGCGACGACGAGCGCATCGGCATTGACATCGTCAAGCGCGCCGTCGAGTACCCCACCCGTGAGTTGGCCAACAACGCCGGCGTGGAAGGCTCCGTGGTCGTCCAGGAAGTCAAGCGCCGCAAGGGCAACGAAGGCTACAACGTCACCACCTGCCAATACGAAGACCTCGTCAAGGCCGGCGTCGTCGACCCCAAGAAAGTCACCCGCGTCGCCCTCCAGAACGCCGCTTCCATTGCCGGCCTGTTGCTCACCACCGAATGCCTCGTGACCGAAATCCCGGAGAAGGAGAAGAAAAGTCCGATGCCGGGCGGCCACGGCGGCATGGGCGACATGGATTACTAAACGCCTGGGAGCCTGTCTGCGCAGCCGGCCGGGCCCGGCGCCCACCGGCGCGCAGACCTCCGCCTCTCCGCGGTGGTGCTCCAGGCTCCGGCCCGAGCCGGAACGTTCCGCCCCGGGGGATGGCGGAAGAACTGGGAACAGAAAGCGAGGTTGGCGCACGCCAACCTCGCTCTTTGATTTTGGGCGGGGTTGGGCGGGTGAGCTTTTTCCAGTAATCCGCGCCCCGCGCGCGCGCGGGGCGACTATTCGCCGTTCGCCATTCGCCGTTCGCCTATGCCCTTTCAATCCGCGCCCCGCGCGCGCGCGGCGACTCCAGCCTCCAGCCTCCAGCCTCCAGCCTGCCCAGGTTTCAATCCGCGCCCCGCGCGCCCGCGCCTGGGAAGTTGGAAAGCCTCGAACCACAAGCTGTACCTGCGCAACAGAACCGCAGCGAGCGAGCCAAGAAGGCGACAAGCTATGGTTTGATGCCTTTGCTGCCTTTCCTGTGTCCAAAAAACCGATCCGCGCCCGGAACTCGCTCCCACCCGTCAAAAATCTTGAATTTTGCGCCATCCGTAAAGACAATCTCCTTTGAGATGGCTCAGCCACCGCCGCAAGTCCTGGAACTGGTCCAGCGGTTCGACCGCAACCGCGAGGCCTACCGCTCGCCCCATTACAACGAAGCGCAGCTCCGCCGCGAATTCCTCGACCCGCTGTTCAAAGCGCTCGGCTGGGACATCGACAACGAGGAGGGCTACGCGGAGGCGTACAAAGACGTCGTCCACGAAGACGCCATCAAGGTCGGCGAGGCCACCAAAGCGCCTGACTACTGCTTTCGCGTTGGCGGCACCCGCAAATTCTTCCTCGAAGCCAAGCGGCCTTCGGTTGACATCAAAAACGACGCAAGTCCCGCCTTCCAACTCCGCCGCTACGCCTGGACCACCAAACTCCCGCTCAGCGTGCTCAGCGACTTCGAGGAGTTCGCGGTGTACGACTGTCGCTTCAAGCCGCACCACCGGGACGGTGCCGCCATCGGCCGCGTCCTTTACATCCCGTACACCGAGTACGCCAGGCGCTGGGATGAAATCGCGGGCGTTTTCTCTCGTGACGCGGTCCTCAAAGGTTCCTTCGACAAGTTCGCCGAATCCACCAAAGCCAAGCGCGGGACCGCCGACGTTGACGACGAGTTCCTCAAGACCATCGAAGGCTGGCGCGCCGACCTCGCTCGCAACCTTGCCCTTCGCAACCCGAAGCTCTCCCAGCGCGAACTCAATTTCGCTGTCCAGCGCACTATCGACCGCATCATCTTCCTCCGCATCTGCGAAGGCCGCGGCATCGAAAACTACGGACGCCTCCGCGCCCTCATCAACGGGGACCGCATCTATCCGCGGCTTTGCCAGATTTTCGAGGAGGCGGACACGCGGTACAACTCCGGCCTGTTCCACTTCAAGCCCGAAAAGGACCGGCACGAAGCCCCGGACGAACTGACACTGGCCCTGGAGATCGACGACAAACTCCTCCGCGACCTCATCAAGGGCCTCTACTACCCGGAGTCACCCTACGTTTTCTCGGCGCTCCCGGCGGACATCCTCGGCCAGGTGTACGAGCAGTTCCTCGGCAAGGTCATCCGCCTCACCGAAGGCCACCGCGCCGTCGTCGAGGAGAAACCCGAGGTTAAAAAAGCGGGCGGTGTGTACTATACCCCCACCTACGTCGTGGACTACATCGTCCAGACCACGGTCGGGGCCCTCCTCGAGGGCAAAACCCCCAAGCAGGCCGCCAAGCTCAAGATCCTCGATCCCGCTTGCGGTTCCGGCTCCTTTCTGATCGGCGCCTACGAGCACCTCCTCAAATGGCACCGCGACTTCTACACCAGGCACGACCCCGCCAGGTGGACCAAAGGCCCCAAGCCGGTGCTCGTCCAGGTCGGTGCCGGCAATTGGAAACTCACCATCGCCGAACGCAAACGCATCCTCCTGGACAACATTTTCGGCGTGGACATCGACAGCCAGGCCGTCGAGACGACCAAGCTCTCGCTGCTCCTCAAAGTCCTGGAAGGCGAGACCCAACAAAGCCTGCAGCCGGTCCTGCGGCTCTTCCACGAACGCGCCTTGCCCGACCTCGGCGACAACATCAAATGCGGCAATTCCCTCATCGGCCCGGACTTCTACCAACAGCAGCAGATGCCTCTGCTTGGCGAAGAAGAACGCTACCGCATCAACGTCTTCGACTGGCACGCGGAGTTTCCTCAAATCTTCCGGCGGACGACTGTACCAGGCGAGTTCCGAGAGACCGCCGCTGCTTCGCCCCTGGACTACACGCTGCCCGGCGTGCCGCTTCATGGCACTTACAGCTACAGAAAAAAGAAGGGCGCGGTGCCTGCGCCGTCCCCACCATCGCTTGAGTCCGAATGGGGAGGTGGCTTCGATGCCGTCATCGGCAATCCCCCCTACGTCCGCCAGGAGTCCCTGTCCGATCTCAAAGCCTATTTCGAGAGCCACTACGAAGCCTTTGATGGCGTCGCTGACCTGTTCGCCTACTTCATGGAAAAGGCGGCCAAACTCCTGGCGCCCGGCGGGCACTTCAGCTTTATCGTCTCCAGCAGCTTTTTGCGGACCACGTACGCCGAACCGCTTCGCCGGGTCCTCAAAAGGAACGCCGCGGTGCTCCGCATCGTGGACTTCGGCGGCCTGCCGGTCTTCGCTAATGCCAAAGACACCTATGTCTGCATCCCGCTGCTCGCCAAAACCCCGCAGCCCTACCGGCTCGAAGTGTCCCGCGTGGACTCGCTCGCCATCCGTGACCTCGGCCGGCATGTGACCGCACATCACTTCACCATTCCCCATGACCGCCTTTCACCCGCAGCTTGGGCGCTCAAGTCCGACGAGGAAGCCGCCGTCTTTGCCAAAGTGATGCAAATGGGCAAGCCCTTGGGCACGTACCTCGAAGGCGCAATGTTCTACGGCCTGAAGACGGGCTTTAATGAGGCATTTGAGATTTCCGAGCAGCAGCGCGCTGCCATTCTCAAAGTTTCGCCTGAAAGCGCCGCGCTGATCAAACCGTTTCTGGGCGGCCAGGACATTCGCCGATACGTAATCGAAGATAACGGACGCCACCTAATCGTCATTCCCTCGGGCTGGACTCAACAGCAGATGACAAGGGTGAAAAATGGCGCGGGCGACTATTCAGAAAGAGAAGCTTGGAACTGCCTTTCGCGCGAGCATCCGGCAATCGCCGATCACCTTAAGAACTTCGCCGAATCGCTTCGGAAGCGCCAGGACCAGGGTGACTACTGGTGGGAGTTGCGGCCCTGCGATTACTACGAGTACTTTGACAGCCCGAAGATCATCTTCCCGGACATCTGCAAAGCCCCACGCTTTTACCTCGACCGCACCGGCATCTACATTGCCAATACGGCCTACTGTCTCGGCACCGGTGACCCGTACCTGCTTGGCATCCTGAACAGTCGCCTATTCTGGTTCGCCATCAGCAATATTAGCATCCCGTTCGGCATCCGGGCCGGGAAATACCGTTACCGGCTGATATACCAGTACATGGAGAAAGTCCCCATCCGCCCCATCGACGCCGATAACCCGGCCGATAAATCCCGTCGTGACCAGATGGTCCAACTGGCCGAGCAGATGCTTACCCTCCACCAGCGCCTCTCGACGGCCAAGACCCCTCAGGAAAAAACCGCCCTGGAGCGCCAGATCACCGCCACCGGCACCCAACTCGACCGACTCGTCTATGACCTTTACGGTCTGACCGGCGACGAAATCAAAATGGTGGAAGGAGCCGCACCATGAATCCTCGCAAAACCCTCGCAAGAATCCTTGCTGGGTCGAGGAACATCCGTTTCGCCGACATGGAGAACTTGGCGCAGGGTTTCGGGTTCCGGCTGTCCAGGACCAGCGGCAGCCATCACATTTTCAGCCGCGCCGGCATCCCCGAGTTGGTGAATTTACAGGAGGTGCGCGGAGAGGCCAAGCCCTATCAAATTCGACAGTTTATTAAGATTGTGGAACGTTACAACCTGCGGTTGATGGACAAGCCATGAAAGATTACCATATCAACATCTTCTACAGCGAAGAGGACGGGGGGTACATTGCCGACATTCCCGACCTCGTGGCCTGCTCTGCCTTCGGCCGCACACCGCACGAGGCCCTGCAGGAAGTCCAAGAAGCCAAGCGAGCCTGGCTCGCGGCGGCCAAGAAGGAAGGCAAGCCGGTTCCTCCCCCGGCCTATCGGCCGGCGATCTACCAACTGGCGTCATGATCGCAGACGAAATGGTCCACGGCCGCCTGGCGCGCTCCGGCGACACTCGTTGGAACCGACAGCCCCGCTCTGTTCGCAGCGCCCGCCGTCCTTATCAGCGACCGGGGCCGCTCCCCTTGCCCGAGCACCGGGGGTGGGGTGAGTGGGATGCAAGCGCTCGACTCTGCAAAGAGATCCAAATGCGCCCCGATGAAGCCGGCGAGACAGACCGCCCGCCTTGGCGCCGGCGCACCCGGATCGAGGACGACACACCCATCGTTCCCCGCGCCGCCGCGGAGCATGTATGCGAGGAGGCTTCCCGGTGGTTGGGCGAGCCGTTTCCGCGCCAGTGGGTGGCCGAGTTGGCCGAGCGGGCCAACCTGGTCTATCAGCACAATGTCAGGTTCCGCCAACTCCTGCGAGAACGAGGACACGCCGCCCGCGACTGGCTCTCGGCTTTCATGCGTCACTGGCTGCACGGTCTGTTGGCCAGCCGTCGCCCGGACCTCTGCCAGCGCCTGCCCGGCCCCTACGCGGTCGGGCGGGATTTGCCTCAACCGCCACCCGACTCGGCCGCTTCCTGTATGACGTGCGCCGGTACGGCTGCGAGCTCGGCAGAAAAACGCCCTTCGGGCAAAGGTGCACAGTTGGTTTACCCGTGACCAGGGTTGACAAGCGGGCGCAAGTCCGCAGCGTGCGGAACGTCCGGCCAGGTGAAAATGCTCGTCGCCTTGTCGCCTGTTGCGTGCTACGAAACTTCCTGCCGCGGCCAGAAGCCATCAAACTCTTGGATGTTGTGGCGCTGCTCGTGGATAAGCCGCCTGAGCGCTTGGCCGCCGGCCTAGGCATCGGCGAGGGCGTTTCAATCCGCGCCCCGCGCGCGCGCGGGGCGCCCGCCCGCCCTTCGCCGTTCGCCGTTCGCCGTTCGCCCTTCGCCTCTTTGTTTCAATCCGCGCCCCGCGCGCGTGCGGGGCGACTTGAGCGCCGCCGGCGCAGTTGAGGCAAAGCGGGGCCATTTTCCTCACGGCTCGTGAGAGACGTCCGCTCTGGTCCCTCAATTATCTGGAAAGCGTTTTCCGGCCCTGCCGTTGCTCTCCAGACCCCTTTTCCCGACGCCTCTAAAGCAAGAGAATCAGCAGCAAATAAAGCAGGCCGGACAAGCACGGCGGCGTCCCGCCGCGGCGGGACCGCAGCCGAGCGGAACACCCCATTGGCCACATTGGCTGCATTGGCTGGATTGGCCACACTGGTTGCATCGGCCACATTGGCTGGACTATTGGCCACATTGGCTGCATTGGCTACATTGGCCATTTTTTCCAAAAAACTGGCCGCGCCGCGGCTCAGAGCGCCGCGAACCCACTTTCCGCTTGTCCCAATAGACTCGGCGGCCTACGGTTGGCAGCAACACGAAAGATCAACCGCCAATCAACAGATGCCCGTCGTCGCGATGCCAGGGCGGCCTGGTCGCTCCTTTTCCGCACGATTACGTTGGCCCGTGAAACTCAATCTCCCCACACTCGGTCTGGCCTTTCTGCTTGCCGCTCCGCTGGTGGCGGAAACCTCGCTGCCTGGCCGGTTTGAATCGCTCGGCATCCCTGTCCGCCTCGGCGGCTTGATGGGGTGCGTGGTCGGCTCGAATGGTCGCGGGGGCGACGCCCTCTATTTCAACTTCAATCAGATCAGCGGCAAGTTGTTCCTCGTCCAAGTGGACCCCGACACTGGCGAGGCGCGTCAGTTCAACGCGCCGCAGGGCCCGGGCGCCTGGGCGCTCATCGCCGGGCCGGATGAGCAGATTTACCTGGGCACCTGGGACGGCGGGTTGATTCTGCGTTTCGATCCGAAGCAACCGGACAAGGGCATCGAAGTCGTCGGCAAACCGTCAGCCACCGAGGAGTATCTCTGGCAATACGACCTCGGCAAGGACGGCAGACTTTACGCCTGCACCTATCCGCAGGCGAAACTCGTCAGCTTCGATCCCAAGACCGGCGCGATGGAGGACCTCGGCCGCCTGCATCCGACCGAGATGTATGCGCGGAGTGTCGCGGTCGGACCGAACGGCAAGGTGTATGTGGGCATCGGCACTGAGAAAGGCGATCTGGTCGTGTTCGATCCGGCGACCAAGGAACATCGCAGTCTCATTCCCCCGGGACTGCGCGGCGCGGCGGGCTGGAAGACCGTCGCCGTCTCGCGGCGAAGCGACGGCAATGTCTATGCGGAGTTCGGCACGAACCTGATGCGCCTGGACGATGAAACCGTGGCGCGCGTCGCCGTAGCGCCGGAGCGGCCGCCGCTGAAGCTTCGGGACGGTCGCGTCGTCACGTCCTTCGAGCGCGGCCGCTTCACCTTGCTCGAGCCGAAGACGGGCCAGAGCGTCGAGCGCGCGTTTCGGTACGCCGCCAACGGCGACCACATTTTCATACTGGGCGTCGGCCCGTCCAACTGTGTCTATGGCAGCACCGTGATGCCCCTGGAAGTCTTCCGCTACGATCCGGCCTCGAACCGGAGCGAGCATCTGGGCCACATGCCGGGTGGCGAGGTCTATTCGATGCTCGAGCACCAGCGGAAGCTCTACCTCTGTTACTACGGCGGCGCCGTGATGAACCTCTACGATCCAGCGAAACCGTTCTGGAAATTCGGTACCGCGGCCGACGCCAACCCGGTGTCGTTCGGCGGCGTGGGCGACGGTCACCTGCGTCCGCGCGCGATGGTCTATGGGCCGAACGGCCTGATCTATATCGGCAGTGAACCACCCTACGGCGAACTGGGCGGCGCCCTTGGCGTGTGGGACCCGAAACAGAACCGGACCATCGAGAACTACCGCCACGTGATCACCAACCAGAGCATCGTCTCCCTGGCCTGGGAACCGAAGAGCGGGCTGCTGTTCGGCGGCAGCGGCAACTACGGCGGCGGCGGCACCCGCCCCGTGGAAAAGGAGGCGCGGTTTTTCGCCTTCGATCCGCAGAAGAAAGAGAAGGTCTTTGAGACGACCCTGTCGCCCGGCGCGCACAATTATCCCGCCACCTTCGCCACCGAGGGACAGGTCTTCACCACCGTCGGCGACCGACTGTTCGTCTTCGATCCGGCGACGATGCGAGTGACCAAGACCGTTCCACTTCCCGGCCCCCAAGTGGAGATTTCACTGGGACAACTTCCCGCCGGCCCGCTCGTCGGCCTGACGACGAAGGGCGTGTACGTGTACGACCTGCGACGCGGTGAAATTGTCCACACCGCTCAAGCGCCGGTCCCCGTGCGCTGTGGGTTCGCGCTGCTGGACGATAGTGTCTATTTCGGATCGAACGCCGAGCTCTGGCGCTACCGCTTGCCCAAGCCCATATCCGCCGGAGAACCTGGCGCCGCGCCACGTTGATGAATATCTGGGACTTTCATTGTCACTTGAGCGGCGTGCCAGGGAACACACCCGAGCGGCGGCTCGGCAAGCTGCTCGAGTACGCCGATCGCCTGGGCATCGCGCGGCTCTGCGTGTCCATGGGCATGGAGTGGAGCTACGATCCGCCGCCGGAGAAGATGCAGCAGGATAACGACGAAGTGCTCCGCGCCCTCCGCGCGCATCCTGACCGCGCGTTCGGCCTGGTCTATCTCAATCCGAAGCACACGCAGGCCAGCCTCGACGAGTTGAATCGCTGCGTGCGCGACGGGCCCATGGTAGGGGTCAAGCTCTGGGTCGCGCAGCGCTGCAACGCGCCGCAACTGGACCCGATCATCGCACGGGCAGCCCAACTCAAGGCGCCGGTGCTGCAGCACACCTGGATCAAGATCACCGGCAACCTGCCGGGCGAATCGACCCCGATGGACCTGGCCGAGCTGGCTGCGCGCCATCCGGAGGCGACGCTCGTCTGTGGCCACACCGGCGGCGATTGGGAGGTGGGCATCCGCGTGATACGTCCGTACCACAACGTGTATGCTGATCTGGCGGGCGGCGATCCCGCCGCGGGCCTCACCGAGATGGCGGTACGCGAACTGGGCCCCGAGCGTGTGCTCTACGGCAGTGACGCCGGTGGACGCAGCTTCGCCTCCCAGCTCGCAAAGGTCTTCGGGGCGGACATCCCGGAGCGCGCCCGGCGGCTGATCCTCGCGGAGAACCTGCAGCGCCTCCTGCGACCGATTCTGAAGGACAAAGGGGTGACCCTGTGAACTCCACGACCTCCAACCGGCCGCCCCGAGCGTCCCAGACTTCGACACGTCGCGAGTTCCTGAAGTTCGTCGCGGCCACGAGTGGCGCAGCGATTATCGCCGCCCAAGCTCCAGCAGCCCTCGGGGGCGAGCAGGAAAACCAGGAGCTGGCTGACGTGAACGTCAACCTTGGCCGCTGGCCGGTGCGCCGGTTGCCGTGCGACGAGCCGGGACGCCTGGTAGCCAAACTGCGCTCGCGTGGGGTTAGCCGGGCGTGGGCAGGCAGTTTCGACGGGCTGCTCCACAAGGACCTTGGCGCCGTTAACGCCCGCCTGGCAGACGATTGCCAACGGCATGGACGCGGACTCCTGCTCCCCTTCGGGTCGGTCAATCCCAAGCTGCCCGGCTGGGAAAAGGACTTTCAGCGTTGCCTCGAGGTCCACCACATGCGCGGCCTTCGCCTGCATCCCAATTATCATGGCTATCGGCTCGATGACCCGGCCTTCGCCCGCCTCCTGAAGCTGGCCGCCGAGCACCGGCTCATCGTGCAACTCGCTCTCCTCATGGAAGACGAGCGGATGATGCACCCCCGGCTGCGAGCCGAACCGGTCGACCCCGCGCCCCTCGCGCAGCTCGCCGGGCAAATACCCGGACTGCGACTTATGCTGATCAACGCCCTTGGCGCCCTGCGCGGCCAATCGCTGCGAGAGCTTATCACGGCGGGCGACATTTGCGTTGAGATTTCGATGCTGGAAGGCGTTGGCGGCATCGGCGGCCTATTGGAGCAAGTGCCCGCGGAACGAATCTTGTTTGGCTCCCATGCCCCGCTGTTCTACTTCGAAGCCGCGGCGCTCAAGCTCAGGGAATCGCTCCTCACTCCGGAGCAGCGTCGGGCCATTTGTCAGGGCAACGCCAAACGCCTCCTCGCCTGAGCGCGCGCGAGTCCCGCACCGCCAGCGAATCCTGCCGGGGCTCCGGCGCCAACGAGGGTGGCCGGTGACCCTTTCTCAATCCAATTTTTCTTGTGCGATTTGGGTTCCGGCGGGTGCTATAAATTGAAATTGAAAATGACATCCGATCCAGAATTGCTCCGGCAATTTGCTCAAACCCATTCCGAGGACGCTTTTGCCGAACTCGTCCGGCGGCATGTCAATCTCGTCTATTCCACCGCGCTCCGGCGGGCCGCCGGCGACGCCCACCTTGCGCAGGACGTCGCGCAAAGCGTTTTCACCGACCTCGCACGCAAGGCGAATTCACTCTCCCGCCGCGAAAGTTTGACCGCCTGGCTTTACACCAGCGCGCACTTCGCCGCCGCAAAAATCGTTCGAACTGAAAACCGCCGGCGCGAACGCGAGGAAAAATTTATGCGCGAACCAACCAACGAATCCGCGCCAGAAACTGATTGGGAGAAAATCCGGCCCGTCCTGGACGACGTCATGCACGAGCTCGAAGCCCCCGAGCGCGAGGCCGTTTTGCTGCGCTATTTTGAAAATCGGCCTTTCGCCGAAGTTGGCGCGAAGCTGGGTTTGAATGAAAACGCCGCGCGGATGCGCGTAGAACGCGCGCTGGAGAAGCTGCGCGCCCTGCTTGCAAAACGCGCTATTGCGACATCGGCGGCGCTGGCATCCCTCATTTCTGCGAATGCGGTTCAACTGGCGCCCGCGAATCTGGCCGCCACACTGGCGACAACTTCGATGGCGGCTGCCAAAACAGGAGTAGCGTTATCCCTTTTGAAATTTATGACGGCGACAAAATTGAAATTCGGCCTCGGTGCCCTCGTCTCGATTGGCGCGGCGACGGCGCTGGTGGTGCAACATCAAACGCAGGAAAAACTGCGCGTGGAAAACGAATCGCTGCGGCAGCAAATCGCGCAACTGGAAACGGACAACGAAACCCTTTCCAATCGTGTCGTGCCGGCTCCCGATTCCAAATCCCTCCCGGAGGGGCAATTCAATGAACTGTTGCGGCTGCGCGGCCAAGTGGGGGTTTTGCGGCGTCAAACAAATGAACTCGGAAAGTTGCTTGCCAATGCGCCGAAACTTCAGCCGCAGGGCCCAAATCCAGCCGCTGAACAACAAGCATCGTCGGCATTGCCTGATGATTATCCGAAGACCCCCGACGGCGCTACCAAGGGCATCTTCGAGGCCTGGGCGCGCGGTGACTGGAATGCCTTTGTTACCAACTTCGCGCAACCGGGGGTGCCGCGCGAGTTCTATGACCAGGTTTTCACTGACCAAATGAAAAGCAATTTGGTGGGCATGGAAATCGTGAGCATTGGCCAGCCCACGAATAGTTTCGCTCCGAATAAGTGGTGGGTGCCATACAAAATCCGCCTTAAGGATGGCAGCGAGAAAGAATTTCGGTTGAGCGTGGGACACGACCCAACAACCCGGCGCTGGTATTTCGATGGCGGGTTTTAGGATTACACCTGGCGGCAGCGGCCCGGCTGTGGGCAGCGGAAACGCTCATCCCGCCAAGGCCAATGCCTGCCGGCGCGACGCTTGCCCCAGTGCTCGACTTTCCGCACAAAAGACGCTTGTTCCTTGCGACCTCAAGAGCAAAAACACCGCCAAAATTCCCAATACAGCCAATACAGCCAATGCAGCATTTGGCATCCCGCCCAAAACGCGCTATAACCAGCACCGGGTGAATGACAAGCTGACAGCGCCGCCTCGCTTCGGGCTCGGCCAGGAACCGGTTCCTGCCCGTTTCCACGCGCGCGCCGGCGGTTTTTGCAGTTATTTCCACTTATTTCCACTTAACGGCCCGTTGCCTCGATGGCCGTAAGCGGTAATCAAGGCGCGGGTCATCGGGCGGCCTGGGCGGCCCGGCCGCCAGCGCCGCCGAATCGCTCCCTGTGGCCCGCCAGCAATTCATATCGGTCCGCGCAAGCCGGCGGCGCCGGCCGAGTGGCCGGCTGAAATTTGCGCCGAGAAAAGTGTCCCGGCAACTTCGCAGTTGACCTGCGGCGGGCGATGCCGCTTTTGTGGTGCGTCGGCGGGCCGGCAAAGGCCGGATCTGAAATGGCTGGCTGGAGTGATTGGCCGGACCAGCCCGGAGTATTCGGACACGACGGCGATAGCCAATAAACAGCCAATGGCCAAGAAGCCCGGCAGGCAGAAAGACTTATGACCGGGACCGAAAGAACATGAGACCGAAAGCTTACGCCCGCGCGGGCGTGGACATCGATTTGGGCAACAAAGTCAAAGGCACTTTGCCGGCGCTGCTCGCCTCGACGCATCGGCCCGGGGTGCTCGGCCAGGTGGGCGGGTTCGGCGGCCTGTTCGCGCTGGACGTTCGCCGCTACCGCCAACCGGTGCTGGTCGCCAGCGTCGATGGCGTCGGCACCAAACTCAAGCTGGCCTTCGCCCTGGACCGGCATGACACCATCGGCCAGGACCTGGTCAATCATTGCGTCAACGATATCGCCGTCCTTGGCGCCGAACCGCTGTTCTTCCTGGACTACCTGGGGACCGGCAAACTGGAGCCGCGCGTCTTTCGGGCCATCATCCGGGGCTTCGCCAAGGCCTGCGCCCAAAACCGTTGCGCGCTCATCGGCGGCGAAACCGCCCAGATGCCCGGCTTCTACCAACCGGGCGAATACGACCTCAGCGGCACGATCGTCGGCGTGGTCGAAAAATCGCAGATCGTGGATGGCCGAGGCATTCGGCCGGGGGACGCGATTTTGGGCCTTGCCTCCAGCGGGTTGCACACCAACGGTTACTCGCTGGCCCGGAAGATTTTCTTCGAGCAACTCCAACTCAAGCCAACGAGCTACGTGCCGGAGTTGCGCAACACGATCGGCGCCGAGTTGCTCAAGGTGCACCTCAGCTACGGCCCGCTGCTCCGGAAGCTGCTGCGCAAGTTCAACCCCGCCGCCGGCCAATTGCGAACTGCGCGCCCTGCCATCAAGGGCCTGGTCCACATTACCGGCGGCGGGTTCGTGGACAACTTTCCGCGCGTGCTGCCCAAGAACTGCGACGCCCGCATCCGCAAGGGGAGCTGGGACACGCTGCCGATCTTTGAACTGCTCCGCGCCCGTGGCGGCGTGCCGGAACCCGAGTTGTACCAGGTCTTCAACATGGGCATCGGCCTGGCCCTGATGGTCGCCGCCGAAAAGGCGGAGCCGATCCTCCAATTCACCCTCGCCCAGGGGCAGCGGGCCTGGCAGATCGGGGAAGTGACCAAGGGCAAAGGGGCGGCGCGCGTCGAATGAAGCGGGGGGCCGGGGGCAAATCGGGCGGCGGCTAGCGGCGCTGCCTGCGCCCCCAAATGCGCAGCCCGCCGCCTCAGTCGAATGACAAATTACCATTACTCAATCCCGATTCCGAATCGGGATTTCTCAATGAACCGCCGCCCCTGGCGGCGTCAGGCGTGGCGGTTCAATGGTAATTGAGTGTTGAGAAATGGTGATTTGTCATTGAAGGGCCGCCCTCGGGGGCGCACTGCGCAGCGACCTCCGGCGTGCGAGCGCCAGTCCCGATTCGGAATCGGGAGCCCGGTGGTCGTTCCCCCTTTACCCCGAACGACCACCGGCTACTTTCTACCAACCCTCCGGGTTGGAGAAAATCGGAATTTGTTTTTTGCTCGGGCGCTTAGCGGCGTCAGGCGTGGCGGTTCAATGGCAATTGAGTATTGAGAAATGGTGATTTGTCGTTGAATCCCGATTCCGAATCGGGAGGGGGCGGACTACGTAACGACCTGGAAGGCGTGAAGAAGGTCAAGTCCAATCCATCCTGTAAGGACGGAGTGGACTGAGGCACCGTTTGCTGTCGCTCTGGTCGAGGGGATGAACCGCCGTCTGGTCCCGGCAGAGGCGGAGAGCGGAGTCGCCCTGGCACATCGCGTCTAGAAAAGCGGGGCGTTTCTCTGCCTGCTTCTCCAACGCCAGCGCAAACAAGAGTTCTTCGCGGCTCGCGTTCATGATCAATCCTTCGCCTCCGGGTCCAGCGTCACCTTGATCCCCTTGACCGGATTGCCCTGGGCACCGGTCAACCGAATGGACCCGAGCCAGTAGCCGAATTCATTCACCACTTTGAACACCGGCACGTTCAGCCCCGCGTCCAGAGCGATGTCTGGCGCTATATCATGGTCCTCAACAAAGCTACGCGGCAAGACGGCGGGAACCGCTGACGCAGACTTCTTGGGCGGATTGATCAGGATCAGATTTGGAGGCAATGACGGTTGCAGGCTAGGACCGGGCTCATGTCCATGGGCGCTCCCCCTCAGGGTGCTCTTGGTTGGCCCTTTTCCGCAGCCTCAATTTCCGCGAGGCCGGCGGCCCTCCACACGATCACATCATCATGGCTACAACTGACGATTGTGTCGCCGTCGAGGAAAAATGCGTACCACGGGTAGTAGCTGTGGCCTTTGAGAGTCAAAACCTCTTGGCTTGTGTCGATGTCCCAGAACTTGAGCGTGCCCTCACCGGTGCCTGCGACCAGTCTCTGCGTATCTGGGGAAATGGACACAGCAGTCAAGCCCAGTAGCTGCCCTTTGTAACTTCTCAATGACTTCTTGGTTTCCAGATTCCACAGCTTTGCTGTTCCGTCATTGCTTGCGGTCGCCACCCACTTCTCGCCAGTGGAAAACGCCACCCCCAGGACCTCTGCCTTGTGGCCCTGAAGGACACCCAGCTTTTGCCTGTTGGCAATGTCCCACAACGTCACTGTAAAATCGCCCAGACACGCACCCAGGATGTCACCAGTGGAAGAGAAGCGAAGCAGGCTCCATGCGGGGTTCATGTTGTGTTCGAGCGTGATGCGTTCTCGCCGCCCCGCCACATCCCAGAGCCTAAGCGTCCGATCATCGCCGACGGTGGCCAGTATCTTGCCATCAGGCGAAAAAGCCAGATCACCAACGGCTCCAACGTGTCCCTGAAGCACCCCTGCCGCTCGCTTCGATTCCACATCGAAAAGCGAGATGTTCCCATCCTGTCCCCCTATCGCCAACAGCCTGTCTTTCAGAGGTGAAAGCGCTATTCCGCTCACATTTGACATGCTCACCCGGAGGGATGCTTGCTCACGCAGCGATGGCGCGTCCCAGAGTATGGTCGTACCGTCGCGGGTCATGGTGACGAAAGCATGCCCGTCAGGTGAAAAGCTGATTTGCGCGAGATTCGAGGGAAGCGGCAACCGAGTGTTCTTACTATGATTTGGGGCAGTGCTCCACAATTTCACCGCGCCGTCCTTGCTGCCGGTAGCCAGGGTCTTGCCATCGGGTGAAAATGCGACCGTCCATATTTCATATAGGTGCCCCTTGAGCGTGCCGGTAATCCGCCAAGTTCCCACTTCCCAAAGTTTAACGGTCTGATCGGCGCTGGCAGTGGCCAGGATTCTGCCGTCGGGCGAGAACGCAACCGAAGATACCCAGGCGTTGTGCCCAGCCAGGTCGGGCATCTCTTGGAGAGTGACCGCATTCCACAGGCTGACCGTCTTATCCCAATTGCCCGAGGCCAGTAACTTGCCATCCGGCGAATACGCGAGTGAATGAACGTGGCGTGTGTTCACGGGTAGTTTCTTCCGTGCCCGACGAGCATCAACGTCCCATAGGCAGATCACATGATCCTTGCTCCAACCGGAGGCTGAGGCCAGTGTCTTGCCATCCGGCGAGAAGACCAATGAGCCGATCGGGTCCGGCGAATGCCCCGGAAGTGTGGCAAGCAGAGAGATGTGCTCCCAATCCCAGAGGCTGATCTTTCCATCCCGCCCTCCGGTGGCCAGCACGCGGCCGTCAGGAGAAAAAGCAACCGCCCCAACGTGAGTATCCTGGCTGCACGGAAAGCTTCGGATTTGCTTGCTCGTCATTACGTCCCACAATCTCGCCGTTCCGTCACTGGCTCCCGTGGCCAGGACCTTTCCGTCCGGCGACCAAGCCAGAGACCTTACAACGTTGCCGTGAGTCAAGACGGTGGTCTCGTGTCGCGTTGCCAGGTCCCACAGTCTGATTTTGCCGTCATGACCGGAGGAGGCCAATAGCTTGCCATCAGGACAAAACGCCACAACTGAGACCGTATTGGGGTGTCCAGCGAGTGAAAAACTCTCGTCGCTGCGGCACAACCGCCAGAGATAACGCCATTCCCATCTGCGTATATCTTTCTCTCCGGGCCTTGGCCGGTGCCGTTCCAGCAATTCCAAAGCTCGTCCAAGGTTTTCATCCTCCAGGGCCTGGTGTGCGAGGTTCACGTCGGCCGCATAGGCTTGAGCTTGGGCTATCTTGCGCTGCCTGGCCTCGTCCGCTTGCGCCCGCTGGGCCCTTTGCTCGTTGTCTTGGGCCATCTGGCGTTGAGTGGCCTCACCGGCACGGGCCTTTTCCGCTCGAATTGCCTGCCAGGTGCTGACCGCAATCCCTACCACGAGTGCGATCGCCACTGCCGTCGCGGCGGTGAACGCCAGCTTGTTCCTCCGAAGACTCTTCTGGAGCCGATATCCCACGCTCGGCGGCCGGGCGACAACCGGCTCGTTGTTCAGGTGCCGCTCGATATCCCTCGCCAACCCGTTCGCCGTCTCGTAACGCCGTGTCCGGTCCTTCTCCAGGCACTTCATCACGATCCAATCCAGGTCCCCGCGCAAAAGGCTGATGAGCTTGGGCGCCTCCGTGCCACGACGTTGCGTGGTCGTCGTCAACTCCTCCTTCCCCATCAGGCTCAGCCGCGTCGAGGGCCGCGCCGGTTCCTTCTCCCGAATCGTCCGCCGAATCTCATCCAAACCCGCCGCCAGCAATTCCTTCGCGTCAAAGGGCGTCTTGCCTACCAGCAACTCATACAGCAACACCCCCAAGCTGTAGATGTCGCTGCGCGTGTCGATGTCCAACCCGCTCATCTCCGCCTGCTCCGGGCTCATGTAGGCGGGTGTCCCAATAAACTGCTGCAACTCCGTGTGGAGCGTCTTCTCCGTAAGCCGCTGCTGGGTCGCCTTGGCGATCCCAAAGTCGATGACCTTCGGCACCGGCTTCCCCTCCTGCATCGTCACCAGGATGTTGGAAGGTTTGATGTCGCGGTGGATGATGCCCTTCTGGTGCGCGTGTTGAATGGCCTGGCAAACCCCGATGAACAAATTGAGCCGGTCCCGGGTCGCCAGCTTCTCCTGGTCGCAGTATTGAGGGATGCGAATACCTTTGACCAGTTCCATCACAAAGAATGGCCGCCCGCTTTCGGTCGCGCCCGCATCGAACACCTTGGCGATGTTGGGATGGTCCATCAGCGCCAGCGCCTGCCGCTCCGCCTCGAATCGGGCCACGACCTGCCGGGTGTCCATCCCCAGCTTGATGATCTTCAGGGCCACCTGGCGGCGAACCGGCTCCTGCTGCTCGGCCACATACACCACCCCAAAGCCGCCCTCCCCGATTTGCTCCAGCAGCTTGTAGCGGCCAATGACCGTCCCCGGCCCCTCCGTCAGGGGTGTTTCATCCAGGAGCGTGGGCGGGGCGTTGCCAGGCTCCGCATTCAGCGCGGGGCCTGTCTTGCCTGCCTCATGGCTGGCCAGCAAAGCGTCCATCTCCACGCGCAAGGCCGCATCACCGCCACATGCGCCATCCAGGAACGCGGCCCGCTCGAGCGGTGGTTTCCGCGTCAACGCCTGCCGGAGGATGTCCTGCTTCCGGCTGCCGGACGATGGTTCAGGCGCCTGCATGACAGCTTGGGCTCATACTGTTCACAAGATGGACTAACCCAGCCAACTTGGCCAGCCCATACTTTGCGTTGTTGAACGCAGGGTGACAACCACCCGGCTGTTCCGCCTGTTAGAGCGTCTGCAGGAAATCCGCCACCCAGTTGGGCAAGACATCCCGCATGGTTTATAGGCCCTTACACCGCCAGTCCGACTTCCGGCTTCGCCTTGGAGTCGGCCATGAAGGCAGCTAGCTCACGACTGATCGCCGGGGTGATCTTGACCGCACGCCACGGGGTCGAGTGGAGTGGAGGCGCGCCCAGTTTAGGCCGACGGCTTCCGTTGTTTCTGCTCTTTCGAGCATCGTGGCAAACAACCGCCAGGCCATGCCGAACGTTTCCTCCACCCCCTCT